>CP014326.1:1531948-2167922 GCA_001560895.1 Streptococcus mitis | reverse complement strand
TCCGTTCTCCTCCTTTACTATTTGTTTAAAAGTTTAATGCTAGACTTATTTTACCATAGATAGTAAGAATTTTCCACAAGCTGTGAAAAATAATCCACAATGTTATCAAGCTTTATCCACAGGTTGGGGATAAAATTAAAAACTATTGATTTATTAAGCTTTTTATCGAAAAAAATAGTGGATAACCTTGTGAGATAAAAAAATAAAAGAACAGCCTTATTTCAGGCTGTTGATAATTCTACTGTATTCTTCTTGATTTGAAAAAGAAATAATGATTTTTCCACTGTCTTTTTTAGATAGTTTGATTTTTACATCTAATCCGAGTAGTTTTTTTAACTGTTCTTCTTCATTTTGTATGAAATGATCATTTTTTTGCTGTTTCTTTTGTTTTTTCTCTGTCAGAAGAGCTTCTAACTTCCTTACAGAAATGTCTTCCTCTATAATTCGTTGAAAGAAATAGTCTTGTTGTTCCTTATTCAACCCGACTAGAGAACGCGCATGGGCTTGTGATAGTTTGCCATTTTCTACTTCTGAGATAATCTGTTCTGGTAAGGAAAGCAAACGAATCGAGTTACTGATATAAGGACGAGACTTGCCCATTTTATCTGCAATTTCAGCATGGGTAAATCCTTTTTCTACGAGAGATTCATAGGCGCGTGCTTCTTCTATTGGATTTAAATTTTCTCTCTGTAAATTTTCAATGATGGCCTGGACCATCATCTCCTGGTCTGAAAGTTGCTTAACAACAGCTGGGATAGAATGTAGACCAGCTAAAAGTGAAGCCCGATAGCGTCTCTCTCCTGCAAGGATTTCATAACCAATCACAGGAGATTGACGAACAATAATCGGTTGAATAACCCCATTTTCTTTGATAGACTGTGCTAGTTCATGTAATTTTTCTCTATCAAATTCTTTTCGAGGTTGATAGGGATTTTTTTGTATATCCGTGATAGAAATCATTTCAAATTTTTCCATGGTTCTACACTAACACATCTTTTCTCTTATGTAAAGTTTTCTTTACATAGATGTCAATTAAGATTCTAAATCACCTGAACTCTTGTCAAGTTTAATAGATGTAGTGTCTTCTTTACCGTTACGATAGTAGGTTATCTTAATTGTGTCTCCGATAGAATGATTGTAAAGAGCACTTTGTAAGTCTGTTGATGAAGCAATGTCTTTGTCATCTACTTTTGTAATAACATCGTATTTTTCAAGGTGACCATTGGCAGGCATATTACTTTGTACCGAACGAACAACTACACCAGATGTTACACTGCTTGGAATATTAAGTCTTCTAATATCACTTGTATTAATATTTGAGAGATTGACCATTTGGATGCCCAAAGCTGGACGCGTCACTTTTCCGTTCTTTTCTAACTGTTCAATAATATTGATAGCATCATTTGCAGGAATTGCGAAACCAAGGCCTTCTACAGAGGTTCCTCCATTTGTGGCAATTTTACTTGAGGTAATTCCGATAACCTGTCCTTGAATATTAATCAGTGGTCCACCAGAGTTACCTGGGTTAATAGCAGTATCAGTTTGGATGGCTTTTGTAGAAATGGCTTGTCCATCTTCAGATTTTAAAGATACATTTCGATTGAGACTAGATACGATACCTTGAGTGACAGTATTTGCATATTCAGAACCCAATGGGCTACCAATAGCAATAGCAGTTTCTCCTACGGTTAACTTACTAGAATCACCAAATTCAGCTACTGTAGTCACTTTTTCTGAAGAGATTTTGACGACAGCAATATCAGAGAAAGTATCTGCTCCGACGATTTCTCCAGGAACTTTAGTTCCATCTGACAAACGAATATCTACTTTGCTGGCGCCATTTATAACGTGATTGTTAGTGACAATGTAAGCTTCTTTGTCATTCTTTTTATAAATAACCCCAGATCCTTCACTAGAAATTTGCTGAGAATCTGTATTAGTATCGTCATTACCAAATACGCTATTTTGTCTATTTGCTGAATAAGTAATAACAGAAACAACGGCATCTTTTACTTTATTAACAGCCTGCGTTGTTGAATTTTCGTTTTTATAGGCAGTCTGTGTGATAGTGCTATTGTTGTTGGAGTTACTTACACCACTTTTTTGAGTTAGTTGGGTTATTGAAAAACTACCCAAGGCACCACTAAAAAAGCTAATGACGATAACGACTAATAATTGAAACCATTTTTTGTAAAATGTTTTTAAATGTTTCATATTTGCCTCCATATGTTTGAAATTACTGAAAGTATAAACTGACTAGCTTAATTATAACTTAAAAACAAAAGTTTTTCACAGATTGTGGATAACTTTCAAAAATCTGTGGTTTTCTCAGTTAAAATTAACCTTTTATTTTGTGAATAAGATGTGAAAAAATAGAGAATATGTTAGAATAGAGTCATGAAAATTAAAGTTATAACAGTTGGGAAACTGAAAGAAAAGTATTTAAAAGATGGTATCGCGGAGTATTCAAAACGAATTTCTCGATTTGCTAAACTTGAAATGATTGAGCTAGCAGATGAAAAAACACCAGATAAGGCCAGTGAGTCAGAAAATCAAAAGATTTTAGAAATAGAAGGTCAGAGAATTTTATCAAAAGTTGGTGACCGTGATTTCGTTATTGTGTTGGCTATAGAAGGGAAAACTTTCTCTTCAGAAGAATTTAGTAAGCAGTTAGAAGAAGCTTCTATAAAAGGATTTTCTACTCTTACATTTATTATTGGAGGGAGTCTGGGATTAGCACAGAATGTAAAAAAGAGAGCTAATCTTTCTGTTAGTTTTGGCCGTCTAACTTTGCCCCATCAGTTAATGAGACTAGTCCTTGCTGAACAAATCTATCGCGCTTTTACGATTCAGCAGGGATCACCCTACCATAAATAGAAAATTGACTTTTAATTGAATTTTTGGTAGAATGATTGTGTTAGGTCTCATAGCTCAGCTGGATAGAGCATTCGCCTTCTAAGCGAACGGTCGCAGGTTCGAATCCTGCTGGGATCAATATAGTAGCAAAGCTGGGAATTTTCCCGGCTTTTTTCTTAAAAAAGTACACTTGGGGAGAAAAAAATGACAGTTGAGAGAATTTTATCTAAAATGAAATTCCATTTTGTATAATGGTTTTTGTAAGTTAGCTTACAAGAAAAAAACATTGAGGAGATTTTATTATGAAAAACACAGTTAAATTGGAACAGTTTGTAGCCTTGAAGGAAAAAGACTTACAAAAGATTCAAGGTGGGGAGATGAGGAAATCAAATAATACTTTCTTTAATTTCTTAAGAAGAATATAAAGGAGTAGAAGAATGAATTTTTTCTTAGTAGTAGATTTTATATTATATTTTTTTATTATTAGTCACAGTTACCGTTTAATTTGTAAAGGTCAAATAAATAGAAAAGAATTATTCTTTTTTGGTGCTTATACATTACTAGTAGAAGTATTACTTGGCCTTCCCTTTTATCTTCTATATTTAGATGGGTTAGGGATTTCAACATTTTTATTTCCTTTGGGCTTATATTCCTATTTTCGATGGATGAAACAGTATGAGAGGGATAGAGGACTATTCCTAAGTTTACTACTATCTCTTTTATATGAGAGCACTCATAACTTTCTGTCTGTAACTTTATCCTCTCTAACAGGAGACAATTTTGTTTTACAATATTATGACCCATTCTTTTTCGTTGTAACGGTGTTGACTTATGTCGTTATCTTAAAAATCATTCATTATTTCCATTTGAATCTAAACTATTTTGATAAAGACTACCTCTATCCTTTCTTGAAAAAAGTATTTTTTGCTTTACTATTGCTACATATTGTATCTTTCGTTTCTGATATGGTAAGTACGATTAAACATTTGAATAGTTTTGGAAGTATTTTGTCATCTATTGTCTTTATTTCTCTCCTTTTGACTTTCTTTGCAATGAATTCTCATAAAGATCAAATGGAGAAAGAGATTGCTTTGAAGCAGAAGAAATTTGAACAGAAACATTTACAGAATTACACAGATGAAATTGTCGGTCTGTATAATGAAATCCGTGGTTTTCGACATGACTATGCTGGAATGCTTGTCAGCATGCAGATGGCAATTGACAGTGGCAATTTACAAGAAATTGACAGAGTTTACAATGAAGTTTTAGTCAAAGCAAATCATAAATTGCGTTCAGATAAGTACACTTACTTTGATTTGAATAACATAGAAGATTCAGCTTTACGAAGTTTGGTTGCTCAGTCAATTGTCTATGCTCGAAATAATGGTGTAGAGTTTACACTGGAAGTAAAAGATACGATTACAAAGCTCCCAATTGAACTATTGGATTTGGTTCGTATCATGAGCGTTTTATTGAACAATGCTGTTGAAGGATCAGCTGATAGCTATAAAAAGCAGATGGAAGTAGCAGTTATTAAGATGGAAACTGAAACAGTTATTGTGATTCAGAATTCATGTAAAATGACGATGACTCCTTCAGAAAATCTATTTTCATTAGGATTCTCTACTAAGGGAAGAAATCGTGGAGTAGGATTAAATAATGTGAAAGAACTACTAGATAAGTACAACAATATTATTTTAGAAACAGAGATGGAAGGCAGTACATTTAGACAAATTATTAGATTTAAGAGGGAATTTGAATGAAAGTTTTAATTTTAGAAGATGTTATTGAACATCAAGTGAGATTAGAGAGAGTATTAGACGAAATTTCGAAAGAATCGAGTATTCCAATATCATACAAGACAACGGGAAAAGTCCGTGAATTTGAAGAATACATTGAAAATGATGAAGTAAATCAGCTTTATTTCCTAGATATCGATATTCATGGTATTGAGAAAAAGGGATTTGAAGTAGCTCAGCTCATTCGTCATTACAATCCTTACGCTATTATCGTCTTTATCACCAGTCGATCAGAGTTTGCTACTTTGACCTATAAATATCAAGTATCAGCCCTAGATTTTGTTGATAAGGATATCAATGATGAGATGTTTAAGAAGAGAATTGAGCAAAATATCTTCTACACGAAGAGTATGTTACTTGAAAATGAAGATGTTGTAGATTATTTTGACTACAATTATAAGGGAAATGATTTAAAAATCCCTTACCATGATATTTTGTATATTGAAACAACAGGGGTCTCTCATAAATTGCGTATCATTGGTAAGAATTTTGCAAAAGAGTTCTATGGAACAATGACGGATATTCAAGAGAAAGACAAACATACTCAGCGATTTTATTCTCCTCATAAGTCATTTTTGGTAAATATAGGCAATATCAGAGAAATTGACCGAAAGAATCTAGAAGTTGTTTTCTATGAAGACCATCGCTGTCCTATTTCAAGGTTAAAAATTAGAAAATTGAAAGATATTTTAGAGAAAAAATCTCAAAAGTGATTGACAATTAGTAAGAAATTGATATAATGGTTATATCTGCTACAGATAGAAGGTCCGTTGGTCAAGGGGTTAAGACACCGCCTTTTCACGGCGGTAACACGGGTTCGAATCCCGTACGGACTATTTTATCCGCCATAGCTCAGTTGGTAGTAGCGCATGACTGTTAATCATGATGTCGTAGGTTCGAGTCCTACTGGCGGAGTATAGATAAAAGGGAACACAACTGTGTTCCTCTTTTTGTATTAATTTGCATCACCAAGCATCTTCATAAGGAAGTCTGTTATTTCTTGAGGACTTTCTTTTTTTCCATGTGCAATCCAAGTTTGACAGACACCAAAAAGTGCGTGAGTTAGATAGACGCTACTATATTCTAATTCAGTGGTATTTAGATTTAGTTGCATAAAGCGTTTTTGTAAATCCGTACTGAGCATGATATGAAGTTTATTTCGTAAGAAATTTTGGATTTCTTTAGTCCCATTTTCAGAAAGAAGGGCAGCCAGAAGTGGTTCTGATTCTAGATATTCAAATACTTCTAAAATAGCATCTCTTTTGTGATGAGCATGTTTTTGAAAAATATATTCAAATGTATGGAATAGCTTGCTTTGATAGTGTTCAATCATATCATACTTATCCTTATAGTGAGTATAGAAGCTGGAACGACTAATTCCGGCTTTTTCTGCTAACTTGACAGTAGAAATTTGATCAAATGGCTGTTCCATCAGTAATTGTACCATAGCATTTTCAATAGTTCGCTTTGTTTTTAAGCGTTTGTTACTTTCTTGCATATTTCCTCCTTGTAAACAAATTAGACTATCTGTCTAAAAATGAATTTTTTATCTTGTAATTTAGATTTTTTAATGTATAATCTATTATATCAAAATTTTAGACAATATGTTTAAAAAAGGAGAAGATATGTTTAAAGAATGGAAAGCAATTTTTAAAAAACCAACCTTTATTATTGTCATGATAGGGATTTCTCTTATTCCAGCTCTGTACAATATCATATTTTTGTCATCAATGTGGGATCCATATGGGCAATTGTCTGACTTACCTGTGGCAGTTGTCAATAATGATAAAGAAGCTTCCTATAACGGTAATACCATGGCTATAGGAAAAGACATGGTGTCAAATTTAAAAGAAAATAAAAGCTTAGATTTTCATTTCGTAGATGAAGAGGAAGGTAAGAAGGGATTGGAAGATGGCGATTACTATATGGTAGTGACTTTACCAAGTGATTTATCTGAAAAAGCAGCTTCTATTTTAACGGATCATCCAGAGCAAATGCAAATCGATTATCAGACTTCAAGTGGTCATAGTTTTATTGCTAGCAAGATGAGTGATTCTGCGATGACACAATTGAAGCAGAATGTTTCTACCAATGTAACTGAGACCTATACTAAAGCTTTATTTGATAAGATGGTCGAATTAAAGGATGGTATGAGTCAAGCAGCTTCTGGTAGTGAAAAATTAACTGATGGAGCGAATCAGTTAGTGACAGGAAGTCAAACATTGACTACTAACCTACACTCTTTAGCAGATTCAAGTTTAACATTTTCAAATGGAACGGAGCAGTTTACTAAAGGATTATCCTCTTATGTTTCTGGTGTTGAACAACTTCATCTTGGATTAGGGAATTTTAATAGTGGCTTAGTTACATATACTGGTGCAGTGAGTCAATTAGATAGCGGGCT
Source organism: Streptococcus mitis (assembly GCA_001560895.1). Lineage (NCBI taxonomy): Bacteria > Bacillati > Bacillota > Bacilli > Lactobacillales > Streptococcaceae > Streptococcus > Streptococcus mitis. The sequence continues at coordinate 2,160,863 of CP014326.1, read as the reverse complement.
AGGTCAATTAGCTTCTAAAAGTCCTGAATTAGTAGGGGGAATCACTCAGTTATATACTGGTGTAGAGGCCTATACTGGCGGTGTTTCTCAGCTCAATACTGGTCTTAACCAATTTTCATCTGGTGTTAGTGCCTATACAAATGGAGTGGGAAATCTTGCAACAGGTGCGAATCAGTTATCTAATCAATCAGCTACACTTCGAATGGGGGTGGAGCAATTAAGTGAAGGGATTCAACAACTTTCTAGCAAGTTAGATGCTTCGTCTGAGAAAAAAGATCAAATTAATCAATTATCTTCTGGTCTGAATCAGTTAAATCAAGCTATTCAAAATATTGATGTTGGAGATACAAAACAATTAGACTCTGTTTTATCAAGTATAGTATCTCTTTCTAATCAAATGTTAGCAAGTGCTCAGTCTGAAAAAGCAACTACATTAGCCAATATTCAATCGACAGCAGCTTATCAATCATTGACAAGTGAGCAACAAGCTGAGATAAGCGCTTCTGTATCTCAAAATTCGACTGATAGTATTCAATCGGGTCAGTCAATTATAGCTTTAGTACAAGGTTTACAGGGAAGTTTGGAAAACTTACAAAATCAATCTTCAAATCTTTCGACATTAAAAAATCAAGCTAATCAAGTATTATCGCTTGCTTCTACTTCTTTGACAGGATTGTCAAGTGGATTAACAGAAATACAGGGAGCAGTGACGAGTAAATTAGTTCCTGCTAGTCAGTCGATTACATCGGGGGTAAATGCATATACTGCAGGTGTTGATAAAGTTTCTCAAGGCGCAAGTCAACTAAGTGAAAAGAATTCCACCTTGACAGGTAGTTTGGATCAACTAGTTTCAGGCTTAACTACCTTGACACAAAAATCTTCTAACTTGACAGCAAGAGTTGGTCAATTAGTTGAAAAAACTCCAGAATTAGTGTCTGGTATTGAAAAATTATCAACTGGCTCCAGTCAATTGAATCAAAAGAGTCAAGAATTGATAGCAGGAGTTGATAAATTGCAGTCAGGATCTAGCCAACTAGCTGACAAATCCAGTCAGTTAATTTCAGGTGCTTCTCAATTAGAAAGTGGAGCTAATAAATTGGCAGATGGATCTGGGAAACTTGCAGAGGGTGGAACAAAGTTAACTTCTGGATTGGAAGATTTACAGTCAGGAGTTGCTTCTTTGGGACAAGGACTAGGTAATGCTAGTGATCAACTTAAATCAGCATCAACGGAATCTAAAAATGCAGAGATTTTGTCAAATCCACTCAATCTTTCCAAAACAGACAATGACCAAGTTTCTGTAAATGGAATCGCAATGGCTCCTTATATGATATCAGTTGCTCTCTTTGTTGCAGCAATATCAACGAATATGATCTTTGCGAAGTTGCCTTCAGGACGTCATCCAGAGAGCCGTTGGGCTTGGTTGAAATCTCGAGCTGAAATAAATGGTATTATAGCTGTTTTAGCAGGAATTTTGGTATATGGAGGAGTTCATCTTATTGGTTTAACTGCAAATCATGAGATGAGAACATTTATTCTCATTATCCTAACAAGTTTAGTATTCATGTCCATGGTGACCGCTTTAACAACATGGAATAGCCGTATAGGAGCTTTCTTCTCTCTTATCTTGCTTTTATTACAGTTAGCATCAAGTGCAGGTACTTACCCACTTGCTTTGACAAATGATTTCTTTAGAGCCATTAATCCTTGGTTACCAATGAGTTATTCAGTTTCGGGATTACGACAAACAATCTCTATGACAGGAAATATTCATCATCAAGTCATTTTCCTTGCTGTGATATTAGCCCTATTTACTGGTTTAGGTATGCTAGCCTATCGACCTAAGAAAATGGAAGAAAATTAAAAAAATCGACCAACTGGTCGATTTTTTTATGTCTTAGATGACTTTCGTTTGTGATTATAGATTGCAAATAGTAAAAGAGAAGTAAAGGAACAGATTGCTCCAATAACAAAACCATTGGGAATAAAGGAAAGTGTAATAGTTCCTTTTCCCTTAGGAACGTCAACTTTCATAAAGCCAGTTTGAGCTTGTTTAATTTCTATTTTCTTCCCATCTTGGTAGGCAGACCAGCCTTTGTCATAAGGAATGGTGAAGAAAATGGATGTATCTTGTTTGACATCATATGTAGTAAAGACTTTGTTTTTAGAAGTTGATACTGTGACAGGTTGTTCTTTAATTTTTTGAATTGCCTCGGTAAAAGTTTTGGTATCTAAACGATAGAAGGTAGGAGATTCAAATGATACCTGTGAATTTCCAGGGAAACTAACATGAATATTGAAAGTTTTTTTCTCTTTAGTATATCCTAGATTAAAGAAGGAGAAGACATTATCAGTTGTAAAAGTTTTATTTTCCCCATTTACAAGGATGTCAACCTTTTTTTGTTTGTCATTAGAAAAGTGAAGGTTTGTGAAAGAAAGATAAACTTGGCTGTTTTCTGGCACTTCAATTTGATACTGGATTGCTGCATCTTCATTTGAAGAACTTGTAACACTAATCAAATCATCAGTATTCTCTGTTTTTTCATAGGGTATTGGAGAAAAATAATCAAAATTGACATCAGCAAGTTGATTTAAAAACGAGGCCTGATTATCTAGAGTGTGTTCAGTGAACTTGACATCGTTGTAAACAGATTGACTAGCAAATGCAATCGGAAGTGAGTATTGATTTTCATATAGGGTAAGATTATTTTTTTGATAGATATCTTTAAAACCATACTTATCAATAGGACTGTCTGAGATATTATACTGGATACCAAATAAACTATCAGCCAAAATACTATTATTTGCATAACGGAGATTGAGATTAGTCCCAGATGATTTAAAACCAAGTTTATCTAAAGTAGAGCTTGCTGAACGATTTCGAACAGATGAAAATTGAGAGATTCCATTGTAGTTGAATTTCATACTGTCATTTCCTGTCTGAGTCTCTAGTTTCTCAGTACGAGTAAATTGATTTCCAATATATGTTGAGAAAGATTCCATAGCTGGGATATCTCTACTATATGCACTTCGAGAAGCAAATCCCCATTCCTTAGCAATTCCGTCCATTTGAGATGAAGCATTTAAACTCATTTCAACCATTATAAATAAAGAGATTAGAATGGCAAATAGATTTACAGAGATAAACTTTTTGATAACTGCAAGGAGTAAAAGCGAATAGACAATCAAAAATTCAAAAGTAAGCAGAATATTCAAATCTGTTAAAAAAGAATAATGTGATTTTAGATAGATGGTAGCTAAAAATCCTGTTACTACAAGAAAAAGCGAAACTAAAAAGTTCCAGATTTTAATTTCTTTCAGACGATTTAATACTTCCGCTGCTGTGTAAATTAACAAGGTAGAGAAAATCCAAGAATAGCGATGTAAAAACATGTTTGGAGTATGCATGCCTTGCCAAAATAAATCAAGCACTTCTATATAAAAGCTTGCAATTAGAAATGTAAAGAAGATTGCATAGATAAGTTTCACGTGAAACTTAATAGATTTCAGCGTAAAAAATAAAATGGTCAAAATAAAGGGAAGTAGTCCAACAAAAATCATTGGGATGGCCCCATACTTTGTTGTGTCAAAGGAACCAATGAATTGCTTAGCAAAGAGATCAAGATACCAGCTACTTTCAGTTTGAAACTTTGTAACTTCAGTCAATTTTTCCCCATGTGTCTGTAAATCAAACAGAGTTGGAAGAGTCATAATCAAACTAGCCATACCAGCTAAAAAGGAGGTAACAACAAAATCAAGTACAGATGATTTTCGGGTTTTAAAGTCCCACGAAATTTGATAGAGATACCAGAAAATAAGAAACAATGCTGTCATATAGCCAAAATAATAATTTTGAATAAACAAAATTGACAGACTTGTAAAGTATAATAGGAATTTCTTTTCAGTTATAAGTAGGTGTAAACCAGTGATAATGAAAGGAATCAAGATAAAAACATCCAGCCATGTTTTTATCTCTAGTTGACTAACGGTAAAGCTCATCAGAGCATAAGAAGTGGATAAGGCTAGTTTTAAAGATTTCGGAATATCTTTAAATAATCTATTTAGACTAAAGAAGGTTGACAGACCAATCAATCCAAATTTTAAGAGAGTTGTCAGATAAACAGCATCTGGCATATTCGTTAGATCAAAAAAGTAAACTAGAGGTGAAAGGAAACTACCCAAGTAATAACTAGATAGGGCATAGAAATTCAATCCGAGGCCACTTGTAAAGGTGTAAAACAAACTACCATTTCCATGTAGGATATTCCTTAGAGCTATATCAAAAATAATGTATTGATGAAAGCCATCTCCTAATAGAGGAGAGTTGTCACTATTCCAGTAGATACCTTGAGATAGATATACTCCTGTCATAATGACTACAGGAATGATGAAAGAAATAAAATAGGTCCAATATGTTTTAAAAAATAATTTCATGTTACCTCATAAGATGTTAGAAAACTCAGCTGGTTAACCCAACTGAGTTTTGAAGTTTTATTTAGTCTTTCCAAAGTTCTTTAACTTTTGCTTGTACTTCTGCATTCTCTAGGAATTCATCATAGGTTTCATCGATACGGTCAATGACGCCATTTTTAGACAAGACAATGATATGGTTGGCTAGAGTTTGAATAAACTCGTGGTCATGACTGGCAAAGATGATTGATTCTTTAAAGTTTTTCAATCCATCATTCAAACTTGAGATAGATTCCAAGTCCAAGTGATTGGTTGGATCATCGAGGACAAGCACATTTGATTTCAAGAGCATGAGTTTTGAAAGCATAACACGAACTTTTTCTCCTCCTGACAAGACGTTGACAGGTTTGTTAACTTCATCCCCAGAGAAGAGCATACGGCCAAGGAAACCGCGTAGGAAAGTATTGTCATCTTCTTCTTTACTTGCGAATTGACGCAACCAGTCAAGAATTGATTCTCCCCCTGCAAAATCAGCTGAGTTATCTTTTGGCAGGTAAGATTGACTAGTTGTAACTCCCCACTTGACAGTTCCTTCATAGTCAATATCTCCCATGATTGCACGAATTAATGCAGTCGTTTGGATATCATTTTGTCCAATAAGAGCTGTCTTATCACCTGGACGCAAGATAAAGCTGATATTATCTAAAATAGTTTCACCATCAATCTTTACAGTTAGATTTTCTACTGTCAAGAGATCATTACCGATCTCACGTTCTGCTTTAAAGTTAATAAATGGATATTTACGACTAGATGGTACAATCTCTTCTAGCTCAATCTTATCAAGCATTTTCTTACGCGATGTTGCTTGTCTTGATTTAGAAGCATTGGCAGAGAAACGAGCAACGAATTCTTGCAATTGCTTAATTTTTTCTTCTGCTTTGGCATTACGGTCTGCTAGCAATTTAGCAGCAAGCTCAGAAGATTCCTTCCAGAAGTCATAGTTTCCGACATAGAGTTTGATTTTTCCAAAGTCAAGGTCTGCCATGTGGGTACATACTTTATTCAAGAAGTGACGGTCATGGGATACTACGATGACTGTGTTATCAAAGTCAATCAAGAAATCTTCTAACCATGTAATTGATTGGATGTCTAAACCGTTGGTAGGCTCGTCCAAGAGAAGAACATCTGGTTTACCAAAAAGTGCTTTGGCGAGGAGAACCTTTACTTTCTCACCATTGGCCAATTCGCTCATATTTTGGTAGTGCAATTCTTCTGGAATGTTTAGATTTTGAAGGAGTTGAGAGGCTTCACTCTCTGCTTCCCAACCTCCAAGTTCGGCAAACTCTCCTTCGAGTTCGGCAGCACGCACTCCATCCTCATCTGAGAAATCTTCCTTCATGTAGATAGCATCTTTCTCTTTCATGATGCTATAAAGTTTTTCATTTCCCATGATAACGACGTCAATTGCACGTTCATCTTCATAGTCAAAGTGATTTTGACGAAGAACAGAGAGACGCTCATCTGGACCAAGAGAGATGTGACCAGTAGTAGGTTCGATATCTCCAGCTAAAATTTTTAAAAAGGTTGATTTTCCGGCACCATTAGCACCGATTAATCCATAAGTATTTCCTTCTGTAAATTTGATATTGACATCATCAAAAAGTTTGCGATCACTAAAACGTAGTGAAACATCAGATACTGTAAGCAATGTTTTTCTCCTATATGTGTAATATATTTATTCTACTAGAAAATACGGAAATATTCAAATTTTTATCTGTCAATTTTGTGTAAATTATGTTTACAACTCTCTTTACAAAAAGCAGTAAATAGCAAAGTTGATTTATTTTGATAAATTTCGGTTATTTCATTAAAAAAATGCTATAATTGAAGGGACTATATCGAAGGAGAACAAAATGACTAAACCCATTATTTTAACAGGAGACCGTCCAACAGGCAAATTGCATATTGGACATTATGTTGGAAGTCTCAAAAATCGAGTATTATTACAGGAAGAGGATAAGTATGACATGTTTGTATTCTTGGCTGACCAACAAGCCTTGACAGATCATGCCAAAGAACCTCAAACCATTATAGAGTCTATCGGAAATGTGGCTTTGGATTACCTTGCAGTTGGATTGGATCCCAGTAAATCGACAATCTTTATTCAAAGTCAAATTCCAGAGTTGGCTGAGTTGTCTATGTATTATATGAATCTGGTTTCATTAGCACGTCTGGAGCGTAATCCAACTGTCAAGACAGAAATTGCTCAGAAAGGATTTGGGGAAAGTATTCCGACAGGATTCTTGGTCTATCCAATCGCTCAAGCAGCTGACATCACGGCTTTCAAGGCTAATTATGTTCCTGTTGGGACAGATCAGAAACCAATGATTGAGCAAACTCGCGAGATTGTTCGTTCTTTTAACAATGCATATAACTGTGATGTCTTGGTAGAACCGGAAGGTATTTATCCAGAAAATGAGAGAGCAGGGCGTTTACCTGGTTTAGATGGAAATGCTAAAATGTCTAAATCACTCAATAACGGTATTTATTTAGCTGATGATGCGGATACTTTGCGTAAAAAAGTAATGAGTATGTATACAGATCCAGATCATATCCGCGTTGAGGATCCAGGTAAAATTGAAGGAAATATGGTTTTCCATTATCTAGATGTTTTTGGTCGTCCAGAAGATGCTCAAGAAATTGCTGACATGAAAGAACATTATCAACGAGGTGGTCTTGGTGATGTGAAGACCAAGCGTTATCTACTTGAAATATTAGAACGTGAACTGGGTCCTATTCGTGAGCGCCGTATCGAATTTGCTAAGGATATGGGAGAAGTTTATAATATGCTTCAAAAAGGTAGTGAAAGAGCGCGTGAAGTTGCAGGTCAAACCCTATCTGAGGTTAAAGGAGCAATGGGACTTCATTACTTTAACTAGGTTTATTTTACAAGAAACTATCATTTCTATCTCAAAGAAAAGATAGTTTTTTATTTCTTCCTGTAACATTTGACAAATTTTTATAGAATGGTATGATAGATACAATATAAAAAGAGTCAAGCTCCAAAAGAAAGAAAAGAGGAAACATCGAATGTCTAATTGGGACACTAAATTTTTGAAAAAAGGTTTTACCTTTGATGATGTATTGCTTATTCCAGCTGAAAGTCATGTATTGCCTAACGATGCAGATTTAACAACTAAATTGGCAAATAATTTGATTTTAAATATCCCAATTATTACCGCTGCTATGGATACAGTAACAGAGAGTCAAATGGCTATTGCTATTGCTCGTGCAGGTGGTCTCGGAGTTATCCATAAAAACATGTCTATTGCTCAACAAGCAGACGAGGTTCGCAAGGTAAAACGTTCTGAAAATGGAGTTATTATTGATCCGTTCTTCTTGACGCCTGAACATACAATTGCTGAAGCTGATGAGCTTATGGGACGTTACCGCATCAGTGGTGTTCCAGTTGTTGAAACACTTGAAAATCGTAAATTAGTTGGTATTTTGACAAACCGAGATCTTCGTTTTATTTCAGATTATAACCAACCAATTTCAAACCATATGACTAGTGAAAATCTTGTGACTGCTCCTGTGGGTACAGACCTTGCAACAGCTGAGAGTATTCTTCAAGAACACCGTATTGAAAAACTTCCTTTGGTAGATGAAGAAGGTCGTCTTTCTGGTTTGATTACTATCAAAGATATTGAAAAAGTTATTGAGTTTCCAAATGCTGCTAAAGATGAGTTTGGTCGTCTCTTAGTTGCAGGTGCAGTAGGTGTTACTTCAGATACATTTGAACGTGCAGAGGCTCTTTTTGAAGCAGGAGCGGATGCGATTGTTATTGATACTGCACATGGTCATTCTGCAGGTGTCTTGCGTAAAATTGCTGAGATTCGTGATCACTTCCCAGATCGTACTTTGATTGCTGGAAATATTGCAACTGCTGAGGGAGCGCGCGCACTTTACGAAGCAGGTGTAGACGTTGTCAAGGTTGGTATTGGACCAGGTTCTATCTGTACTACTCGTGTGATTGCTGGTGTTGGTGTTCCACAAGTAACAGCTATCTATGATGCTGCAGCTGTTGCGCGTGAATATGGTAAAACGATCATTGCTGACGGTGGAATCAAGTATTCTGGAGATATTGTAAAAGCTCTTGCTGCAGGTGGAAATGCAGTTATGCTTGGATCAATGTTTGCTGGAACAGACGAAGCTCCAGGCGAAACTGAAATCTTCCAAGGACGTAAGTTTAAGACTTACCGTGGTATGGGATCAATTGCTGCTATGAAAAAAGGCTCAAGCGATCGTTACTTCCAAGGTTCTGTCAATGAAGCAAATAAACTTGTTCCAGAAGGAATTGAAGGTCGTGTTGCTTATAAAGGAGCGGCAGCTGATATCGTCTTCCAAATGATTGGTGGTATCCGATCTGGTATGGGTTACTGTGGTGCGGCTAACCTTAAAGAACTACATGATAACGCTCAATTTATTGAAATGTCTGGTGCTGGTTTGAAAGAAAGCCACCCTCATGATGTACAAATTACTAATGAGGCACCAAATTATTCTATGTAAAAGAAATAAAAAGAACTCCTGCAAAAATAGGAGTTCTTTTACAATGTTGTCAAGTTTTATTTACAACAACTTTACCATCTTGAATAGTGAAAATACTTAGATTTTCTGGTAGATTTTGAAGATGGTCTAAGCTTGTTGTTGTAATAAAGGTTTGGATTGATTGAGAAATCGTTTCTAATAATTTTAACTGTCTAGTGTTGTCAAGCTCGCTCATAACATCGTCAAGTAATAATATCGGAGATTCTGTAGTAATACTTTCCATTAACTCGATTTCTGCTAATTTTATAGAAAGGACGAGACTACGATGTTGGCCTTGACTTCCAAAACTAGCATCCATCCCATTTATATAAAAAGAAATGTCATCTCGATGAGGACCAACACCAGTATTCTTTTTAAATAAATCTCGGGGTTTACTTTTTTCTAAAGCAATTTTGAAAGATTCAGATAAATCTTCTTGGTCAGTTGGGTTGACAGAAGATTGATAGGAAATTGACAACTCTTCAATCTGATTAGAGAGTTCAAAATGTTTCTGACGTCCAAATGATTCTAGTTTTTTTATGAAATCTAAGCGGTGATTCATTACACGACATCCATAATCAATTAGCTGATCATCCAACACAGAAAGGAAGGTTTCATCTATTTTTTGAGCTGATTTTAGATAAGTATTTCTTTGTTTTAGGATGTGATTATAATTGGTTAAGTCAGATAGATAGATTGGCTTAATTTGTCCAAGCTCCATATCAATAAATTTTCGTCGAACTGAAGGTGCTCCTTTAATTAGTTGTAAATCTTCAGGAGCAAATAAGACAACATTCATGTGTCCCACATAATCTGAAAGGCGTGCCTGTTTTAAATGATTAACTTTTGTCACACGACCTTTTTGTGTTAGTTCGATTTCTAGAGGAATGGATCCAGTTTTTTTCTGAACGAGACCTGAAAGATGAAGTTGTTCTTCATCAAAATGAATGAGATTTTTATCTGTTCGAGTTCGATGACTACGCGTTAAGGCTAAAAAATAGATAGCCTCTAGCATATTTGTTTTTCCTTGTGCATTACGTCCCAAAAAGACATTCAATTTAGGATTAAAGTCTATTTTCGTCTCTTTGTAATTACGAAAAGTTTTGACAGATAGGTTTTGTAGCCACATGATTATCTACCAGGGAATCGTGGAGCTTGTTTGCTTTTAGGTGATGAAGTAGGTTTCGATTTGTCTTTTTTAACTCCCTTATTCATCTCTTTGACAAGTTTAGCAATCCGTTCTTTTTCAACCTTATCAGCTTGGTATTCATCTTGTTCTTCAGAAGTGGGTTGTGTCAACAAGATGTCAATGTCCATGTCAGGGATGTCAACTTTATCGCCAATACGAAGTTTTTTACCGCGACGACTCTCTAATTCCCCATTAAAGTAAACAGAATGTTCAGAGAGAAATGATTTGATAGCTCCTCCGCTATGTGTAATTCCAAGTTCTTTGAGTAGTGCTTGGAGGGTAATAAATTCTTCAAATAATTTGTATTCCATAATTCACCTCAATCTTTGGTATTATATCATATTTTCCTAAAAATAGTGATAGAAACAGGAAGAAATGTAAGCGATTTTTATTTCAAAACTGTTACAGAGAACAAGAAAATTTCAGGTTTTCGTGATATAATAGAAGTCTGTATATAAGGAGGTAAATCATGGAGTTAGTGCATGGAGTTTCAACACATTTTATCCAATCAAAGAAGTTTAAAACGAACAAAATCACCGTGCGTTTTACAGCTCCATTATCTCTTGATACGATCGCAGGTCGCATGTTGAGTGCGAGTATGCTAGAGACTGCTAATCTGAGGTACCCTACTTCTCAAGATTTGAGAAGACACTTGGCTAGTCTATATGGTACAGATATGTCAACCAATTGTTTTAGAAGAGGACAAAGCCACATTGTAGAATTGACATTCACATATGTTCGTGATGAGTTTTTAAGTAAGAAAAATGTGTTAACTTCACAGGTTTTGGAACTAGTAAAAGAAACTCTTTTTTCACCTGTTGTAGTTGATAATGGGTTTGATTCGGCCTTATTTGAAATTGAGAAAAAACAATTGCTAGCAAGTTTAGCAGCTGATATGGATGATTCTTTTTATTTTGCACATAAAGAATTAGATAAATTATTTTTTCATGACGAACGTCTCCAATTGGAATATAGTGATTTACGAAATCGTATTTTAGCTGAAACTTCACAAAGTTCTTATTCTTGTTTCCAAGAATTTTTGGCCAATGACAGAATAGATTTCTTTTTCCTAGGTGATTTTAATGAGGTTGAAATTCTAAATGTATTAGAATCATTTGGTTTTAAAGGTAGAAAAGGAGATGTGAAGGTTCAGTATTGTCAACCTTATTCCAATATACTACAAGAAGGTATGGTTCGGAAAAATGTGGGACAGTCCATTTTAGAGTTGGGCTATCATTGCTCTGCTGAATATGGTGATGAGCAACATTTACCCATGATTGTAATGAATGGTTTACTTGGTGGATTTGCTCATTCTAAACTCTTTACAAATGTCCGTGAAAATGCTGGATTAGCTTATACCATTTCCAGTCAGCTCGATTTATTTAGTGGGTTCTTGAGGATGTATGCTGGTATTGATCGAGAAAATCGGAACCAGGCTCGTAAAATGATGAATAATCAACTGCTTGATTTAAAAAAAGGTTATTTTACAGAGCTTGAGTTAGAGCAGACCAAGGAAATGATTCGTCGGTCTTTGTTACTTTCTCAAGATAATCAAAGTTCATTGATTGAACGTACTTATCAAAATGCCTTACTTGGAAAATCTTCATCAGACTTTAAAGGTTGGATTGCAAAACTCGAGCAAGTTGACAAAGATGCTATTTGTAGAGCAGCTAATAATGTGAAACTACAGGCGATTTACTTTATGGAAGGAATAGAATGACAAAGGTTGTTTTTGAAGAAAAATACTATCCAGCTGTAAAAGAAATGGTTTATCGAACTCGTTTGTCAAATGGATTGACAGTTGCTCTTTTGCCTAAAAAGGAATTTAAAGAGGTTTACGGGAGTGTAACTGTACAGTTTGGTTCGGTAGATATGCTTGTCACAGAAGTTGACGGAGATGTAAAAGAATATCCTGCAGGAATTGCTCATTTTCTTGAACATAAATTATTTGAGAGAGAAGATTCTAGCGACTTGATGTCGGCTTTTACGAGTCTAGGTGCAGATAGTAATGCCTTTACAAGCTTTACAAAAACAAGTTATCTTTTTTCAGCAACGGCTCATTTTTTAGAAAATTTAGACTTACTTGATGAATTGGTAACATCGGCACATTTTACCGAAGATTCCATTCTGAGAGAGCAGGATATTATCCAGCAAGAACGAGAAATGTACCAAGATGATCCCGATTCGTGTTTATTCTTTTCAACCTTAGCGAATTTATATCCTGGCACACCTTTAGCGACTGATATAGTTGGAAGTGAGGAGTCCATTTCCCAAATCAATCTAACTAATTTGCAAGAAAATTTCACAAGGTTTTACAAGCCTGTAAATATGTCTTTGTTCTTAGTCGGTAATTTTGATGTGGAGCAAGTACAGGACTATTTTGAAAGAAAAGAACTGGAAGATCTAAATGTTCAGGAAGTATCAAAAGAAAAGTTGCTTTTACAAGATGTAAAGCAAACGGACAGTATGAGAATGGAAGTATCTTCTCCCAAACTAGCGATTGGGGTTAGAGGTAATCGAGAAGTTGCTGAGGTGTATTGCTATCGACATCATATTTTATTAAAATTATTGTTTGCAATGATGTTTGGTTGGACTTCGGATCGTTTTCAAAAATTATATGAATCAGGTAAGATAGATGCTTCCTTATCTCTTGAAGTTGAAGTTACAAGTCGCTTTCATTTTGTTATGTTGACAATGGATACGAAAGAGCCAGTTGCTTTATCTCATCAATTTAGGAAGACCATTCGTAATTTTACAAAGGATTTGGATATTACAGAGGATCATTTAGATATTATCAAAAGAGAGATGTTTGGAGAATTTTTCAGTAGTATGAACTCTCTTGAATTTATTGCAACGCAATATGATGCTTTTGAACATGGTGAGACAATTTTTGATTTACCAAAGATTTTACAGGAAATTACTTTAGAGGATGTCCTTGAAGCAGGGCATCACTTAATAGATGAAGGGGATATAGTTGATTTTACAATATTCCCATCGTAGTAACCTATCATAATAGACACTAGAAAGAAGGGATGACAAGTATGAGGAAAAAAACAATTGGTGAGGTTTTACGATTAGCTAGAATCAATCAGGGATTGAGTTTAGATGAATTGCAGAAAAAGACAGAAATCCAGTTAGATATGTTGGAAGCAATGGAAGCAGACGATTTCGATCAACTTCCAAGTCCTTTTTACACGCGTTCTTTCTTGAAAAAATATGCATGGGCTGTTGAGTTAGATGACCAAATTGTTTTGGATGCTTATGATTCTGGGAGTATGATTACTTATGAGGAAGTGGATGTTGATGAAGATGAGTTGACAGGGCGCAGACGTTCAAGTAAGAAAAATAAGAAAAAAACATCATTTTTACCTTTATTTTATTTTGTACTCTTTGCACTATCGATTGTAATTTTTGTGACTTATTATGTTTGGAATTATATCCAGACTCAACCAGAAGGGCCTTCTCTTTCTAATTACAGTGTGGTTCAATCAACAAGTTCAATAAGTTCAACTAGCTCTATTCCCCACTCCTCAAGTAGTAGTTCATCTAGCAGTTCCTCTAGTGTAGAATCAGATATAAGTGTATCAGGTGAAGGAAATCATGTAGAAATAGCTTATAAGACAAGTAAGGAAACAGTTAAATTGCAATTGGCAGTTTCAGATGCTAGAAGTTGGGTCAGTGTTTCAGAAAGCGAGCTTGAGGGTGGTGTGACTTTATCACCGGATAATAAAAGTTCGGAAACAACCGTTTCAACAACAAATCCTGTTATCATTACATTAGGTGTTGTCAAAGGTGTTGCTTTGACAGTAGATAATCAGACTGTGGATTTATCTAAATTAACAGCTTATACTGGGACAATTACGATAACCTTCACTAAGAATTAAGGAAAAACGAATGAAAAAAGAACAAATTCCAAATCTCTTAACAATAGGTCGAATTCTTTTTATACCTATTTTTATCTTTATTTTAACAGTAGGAAATTCGATAGAGAGTCATATAGTAGCAGCTATTATCTTTGCTATTGCTAGTATTACAGATTATTTAGATGGATATTTAGCTCGTAAATGGAATGTGGTCAGTAATTTTGGTAAATTTGCAGATCCTATGGCGGATAAGCTACTAGTTATGTCGGCTTTTATTATGTTGATTGAGTTAGGGATGGCTCCGGCTTGGATTGTTGCAGTGATTATCTGTCGAGAGTTGGCTGTGACAGGTTTAAGGCTTTTATTGGTTGAAACTGGTGGGACAGTCTTAGCAGCAGCAATGCCTGGGAAAATTAAAACTTTCAGTCAGATGTTTGCGATTATTTTCTTGCTATTACATTGGACTTTGATTGGTCAAGTTCTACTTTATGTAGCCTTATTTTTCACTATCTACTCTGGCTATGACTATTTCAAGGGTAGTGCCTATGTATTTAAAGGGACATTTGGTTCGAAATGAAATCAATAATTGATGTAAAAAATCTTTCTTTTCGCTATAAAGAAAGTCAGGAATACTATGATGTGAAGGATATTACGTTTCACGTGAAACGTGGAGAATGGCTTTCGATTGTAGGGCATAATGGTAGTGGTAAATCAACGACAGTACGGTTAATTGATGGATTATTTGAAGCAGAATCTGGAGAGATTGTAATCAATGGCCAACAGTTGACTGAGGAGACTGTTTGGAGCATACGTCGTCAAATCGGTATGGTTTTTCAAAATCCAGACAATCAATTTGTTGGAGCGACTGTTGAAGATGATGTTGCCTTTGGTTTGGAAAATCAGGGACTTTCTCGTCAAGAAATGAAAAAGAGAGTGGAAGAAGCCCTGGATTTGGTTGGCATGTTGGACTTCAAAAAGAGAGAGCCAGCGCGTCTATCAGGTGGTCAAAAGCAACGTGTGGCTATTGCAGGCGTTGTAGCCCTAAGACCAGCGATTCTAATCCTAGATGAGGCAACGAGTATGTTGGATCCTGAGGGGCGTAGAGAACTGATTGAGACAGTACAAGGAATTCGAAAAGACTATGATATGACGATCATTTCCATTACACATGATTTGGAAGAAGTTGCTATGAGTGATCGCGTATTGGTCATGAAAAAAGGAGCAATTGAATCAACTAGTAGTCCAAGGGAGCTTTTCTCTCGAAATGATTTAGATCAAATTGGATTAGACGATCCTTTTGCCAATCAATTAAAACATTCTTTGCACCAGCATGGCTATGATTTGCCTGAAAATTATTTGACAGAAAGTGAGCTAGAGGATAAGCTATGGGAATTGCTCTAGAAAATGTGAGTTTTACATATCAAGAAGGTACTCCTTTAGCTTCAACAGCTTTGTCGGATGTTTCTTTGACGATTGAGGATGGTTCTTATACGGCTTTAATTGGGCATACAGGTAGTGGCAAATCAACTATTTTACAACTCTTAAATGGGTTATTGGTGCCAAGTCAAGGAAGTGTACGAGTTTTTGATACCTTAATCACCTCGACTTCTAAAAATAAAGATATTCGTCAAATTAGAAAACAGGTTGGCTTGGTATTTCAGTTTGCTGAAAATCAGATCTTTGAAGAAACAGTTTTGAAGGATGTTGCTTTTGGACCGCAAAATTTTGGAGTTTCTGAAGAAGATGCGGAGAAGATTGCGCGTGAGAAACTGGCTCTGGTTGGAATTGACGAATCACTTTTTAATCGCAGTCCGTTTGAGTTGTCAGGTGGACAAATGAGACGTGTAGCCATTGCAGGCATACTTGCCATGGAGCCAGCTATATTAGTCTTAGATGAACCTACAGCAGGCCTAGATCCCCTGGGGAGAAAAGAGTTGATGAATTTGTTTAAAAAACTCCACCAGTCAGGGATGACTATCGTCTTGGTAACGCATTTGATGGATGATGTTGCTGAATATGCGAATCAAGTCTATGTAATGGAAAAGGGACGTTTAGTGAAGGGTGGCAAACCAAGTGATGTCTTTCAAGATGTTGTTTTTATGGAAGAAGTTCAGTTGGGAGTACCTAAGATTACAGCATTTTGTAAACGATTGGCTGATAGAGGTGTGTCATTTAAACGATTACCGATTAAGATAGAGGAGTTCAAGGAGTCTCTAAATGGATAGTATGATTTTGGGGCGTTATATCCCAGGGGATTCGATTGTTCACCGGTTGGACCCACGCAGCAAATTGCTGGCCATGATGCTACTAATTTTGATCGTTTTTTGGGCTAATAATCCCTTGACGAATCTTATTCTTTTTATAGCGATAGGGATATTTATTGCCTTGTCAGGAGTATCTCTTTCATTTTTTATTCAGGGCTTGAAGTCTATGTTTTTCTTGATTGCCTTCACAACTATTTTTCAACTGTTTTTCATTTCTAATGGGAATGTTTTAATTGAGTTTTCATTTGTGAGAATCACGGATTATGCTTTGCAACAAGCTGGAATTATTTTTTGTCGCTTTGTATTGATCATTTTCTTTTCAACTTTGTTAACCTTAACGACCATGCCCTTAAGTTTGGCCTCAGCTGTCGAAGCTTTGTTAGCGCCTTTAAAACGTGTGAGAGTTCCAGTTCATGAAATTGGATTGATGCTGTCCATGAGTCTACGTTTTGTCCCAACCTTGATGGATGATACGACGCGGATTATGAATGCGCAGAAAGCGCGTGGAGTGGATTTTGGAGAAGGAAGTATTGTTCAAAAAGTAAAGGCTATGATTCCTATTTTGATTCCTCTTTTTGCGACAAGTTTAAAACGTGCAGATTCCTTGGCTATCGCCATGGAAGCGCGTGGTTATCAGGGTGGAAAAGGCAGAAGTCAATACAGACAATTGAAATGGACTCGAAAGGATACGCTAGTAATTCTTGTTATTCTCGTACTTGGTTGTTGTTTATTTTTCTTAAAATCTTAGTAGATTTCAGGAATTGATTAAAAGTTACTGTAACAGTTTTTGATATAAAGGTAGGGATATGAACCGTTTTAAAAAATCAAAATATGTCATTATTGTTTTTGTCATTGTTCTGCTTGTGTCAGCTCTCTTGGCGACGACTTATTCAAGTACAATTGTGACAAAATTAGGAGATGGAATCTCATTGGTTGATAGGGTTGTACAAAAACCTTTTCAGTGGTTTGATTCTGTCAAATCAGATTTGGTTCACTTAACACGAACATATAATGAAAATGAAAGTTTGAAGAAACAGATTTACCAGTTAGAAGTTAAATCAAATGAGGCGGAAAGTTTAAAGACGGAAAATGAACAACTGCGCCAATTGCTTGATATGAAGTCCAAGTTGCAAGCCACAAAGACTTTAGCAGCAGATGTTATTATGCGTTCTCCGGTATCTTGGAAGCAGGAATTGACCTTAGATGTAGGCAAATCAAAAGGGGCTTCTGAGAACATGTTAGCTATTGCAAATGGTGGCTTGATTGGGAGTGTTTCAAAAGTAGAGGAGAACTCTACTATAGTCAACCTTCTGACAAATACGGAAAATGCTGATAAGATTTCTGTTAAAATTCAACATGGTTCTACTACAATTTATGGGATTATTGTTGGTTTTGACAAGGAAAATGAAGTTCTTAAAATTAGCCAATTAAATAGCAATAGCGATATTAGTGCAGGAGATAAGGTGATAACGGGTGGATTAGGAAACTTTAACGTTGCGGATATTCCTGTTGGTGAAGTGGTTGCCACAACGCATAGTACAGACTATTTGACACGGGAAGTAACTGTTAAATTGAGTGCAGATACTCATAATGTGGATGTGATAGAATTAGTGGGGAATTCATAATGAGACAGCTGAAGCGGGTTGGAGTGTTTTTATTGCTTCCTTTCTTTGTTCTAATTGACGCCCATATTAGTCAGCTTATGGGCTCATTTTCCCCACATGTACATTTGGCTAGTCATTTTCTGTTTTTATTTCTATTATTTGAGACGATAGAAGTATCAGAGTATTTCTACCTCGTCTATTGTTTTGTGATAGGCTTGGTTTATGATGTTTACTTTTTCCATCTAATAGGGATTGCAACTCTCTTATTTATCTTATTGGGAGCCTTTCTTTATAAGTTGAATAGTGTTATTTTATTGAATCGTTGGACAAGAATCTTGGCTATGATTGTTATGAGTTTTCTATTTGATATGGGAGCTTATCTCTTTGCATTAGCGGTAGGTTTAACTGTAGATAGTCTGCCGATTTTTATCGTTTATAGTCTAGTACCATCCATGATTTTAAATCTTGTGTGGATGCTTATTTTTCAGTTTATTTTTGAAAAATATTATCTATGAGAAAGAAACAAAAATGTAACAAAGGCGTAATATTCATTAGGCCTTTTTTTGGTATACTAGTATTGTCTTTAAAAGAAGGAGTATCTACGTAATATGAAGAAAAAAATCTTAGCGTCACTTTTATTAAGTACAGTAATGGTTTCTCAAGTAGCTGTTTTAACAACTGCGCATGCAGAAACGACTGATGACAAAATTGCTGCTCAAGATAATAAAATTAGTAACTTAACAGCACAACAACAAGAAGCCCAAAAACAAGTTGACCAAATTCAGGAGCAAGTATCAGCTATTCAAGCTGAGCAATCTAACTTGCAAGCTGAAAATGATAGATTGCAAGCAGAATCCAAAAAACTTGAGAGTGAGATCACAGAACTTTCTAAAAACATTGTATCTCGCAATGATTCTTTGGAAAAACAAGCTCGTAGTGCTCAAACAAATGGAGCTGCAACTAGCTACATCAATACGATTGTAAACTCAAAATCAATTACAGAAGCTATTTCACGTGTAGCAGCAATGAATGAAATTGTATCTGCTAACAACAAAATGTTGGAACAACAAAAAGCAGATAAAAAAGCAATTTCTGAGAAGCAAGTGGCAAACAATGACGCAATTAATACAGTAATTGCAAATCAACAGAAATTGTCTGATGATGCACAAGCTCTAACAACGAAACAAGCTGAGTTGAAGGCTGCAGAATTAAATCTTGCTGCTGAAAAAGCGACAGCAGAAGATGAAAAAGCAAGTTTGCTAGAGAAAAAAGCAGAAGCAGAAGCGGCAGCAAAAGCAGCAGCAGAGGCAGAAGCAGCTTACAAGGCAAAACAAGTAAGTCAACAACAAACAGTTGTTGCTTCTGGAAATACGACTTTTGCAGCACAGGTTCAAGCTGTAGCTTCTTCGGAATCAACAACATACACTCCTGTGGCAGTCAAACAACGCCCAACATACAGTACAAATGCTTCAAGTTATCCAATTGGAGAATGTACATGGGGAGTTAAAACATTAGCACCTTGGGCTGGAGACTATTGGGGTAATGGAGCACAGTGGGCTACAAGTGCAGCTGCTGCAGGATTCCGTACAGGTTCAACACCTCAAGTTGGTGCGATTGCATGTTGGAATGATGGTGGATATGGACACGTAGCGGTAGTCACTGCTGTAGAATCAACAACACGTATCCAAGTGTCAGAATCAAATTATGCTGGTAATCGCACGCTTGGAAATCATCGTGGATGGTTCAATCCGACAACTACGTCGTCAGGTTTTGTAACATATATTTATGCAGATTAATTAGAAAAGGAGACTTAATAGAGTCTCTTTTTTAGTGGCGATAGTCTCTCTAAAAAAATTCTTAAAAAACTTGAAAATATTGAAAAAGTATGGTAAAATGAAACTTGTCGTGTGAACGATAATACTCATTCTTGATGAATTGTGAGACAGTTGCCCTTGGGTCGTTTTGCGAGTTGAAGTCAAGAAGAGGAAAAAAACAAAAAGGAGAAATACTCATGGCAGTAATTTCAATGAAACAACTTCTTGAGGCTGGTGTACACTTTGGTCACCAAACTCGTCGCTGGAACCCTAAGATGGCTAAATACATCTTTACAGAGCGTAACGGAATCCACGTTATCGACTTGCAACAAACTGTAAAATACGCTGACCAAGCATACGACTTCATGCGTGATGCAGCAGCTAACGATGCAGTTGTATTGTTCGTTGGTACTAAGAAACAAGCGGCTGATGCAGTTGCTGAAGAAGCAGTACGTTCAGGTCAATACTTTATCAACCACCGTTGGTTGGGTGGAACTCTTACAAACTGGGGAACAATCCAAAAACGTATCGCTCGTTTGAAAGAAATCAAACGTATGGAAGAAGATGGAACTTTCGAAGTTCTTCCTAAAAAAGAAGTTGCACTTCTTAACAAACAACGTGCACGTCTTGAAAAATTCTTGGGTGGTATCGAAGATATGCCTCGTATTCCAGATGTGATGTA
The DNA here is from genome assembly GCA_001560895.1 of Streptococcus mitis. Classification (NCBI taxonomy): domain Bacteria; kingdom Bacillati; phylum Bacillota; class Bacilli; order Lactobacillales; family Streptococcaceae; genus Streptococcus; species Streptococcus mitis. The sequence goes on along the minus strand of CP014326.1, from coordinate 2,140,450 downwards.
TGTAGTTGACCCACATAAAGAGCAAATCGCTGTTAAAGAAGCTAAAAAATTGGGAATCCCAGTTGTAGCGATGGTTGACACAAACACTGATCCAGATGATATCGATGTAATCATCCCAGCTAACGATGACGCTATCCGCGCTGTTAAATTGATTACAGCTAAATTGGCTGACGCTATCATCGAAGGACGTCAAGGTGAAGATGCAGCAGCAGTTGAAGCAGAATTTGCAGCTTCAGAAGCTCAAGCAGATTCAATCGAAGAAATCGTTGAAGTCGTAGAAGGCGACAACGCTTAATTCATATAAATAGTAATTACCTAGGAGGGCGGGGCTTAGCCCGGCTCTCCTATTTTTAAAAAATATAGGAGAATCAAAATGGCAGAAATTACAGCTAAACTTGTAAAAGAGTTGCGTGAAAAATCTGGTGCCGGTGTTATGGACGCTAAAAAAGCGCTTGTAGAAACAGACGGTGACATCGAAAAAGCGATTGAATTGCTTCGTGAAAAAGGTATGGCTAAGGCAGCTAAGAAGGCTGACCGTGTTGCTGCAGAAGGTTTGACTGGTGTTTACGTTAACGGTAATGTTGCAGCAGTTATTGAAGTAAACGCTGAAACTGACTTCGTTGCGAAAAATGCTCAATTCGTTGAATTGGTAAATACTACAGCTAAAGTTATTGCTGAAGGAAAACCTGCTAATAATGAAGAAGCACTTGCTTTGACAATGCCTTCAGGTGAAACTCTTGAAGCTGCATACGTATCTGCAACAGCAACTATCGGAGAAAAAATCTCATTCCGTCGCTTTGCATTGATTGAAAAAACAGATGCACAACACTTTGGAGCATACCAACATAATGGTGGACGTATCGGTGTTATTTCAGTTGTTGAAGGTGGAGACGAAGCTCTTGCTAAACAATTGTCAATGCACATCGCAGCGATGAAACCAACAGTTCTTTCTTACAAAGAATTGGATGAGCAATTCGTTAAAGATGAGTTGGCACAATTGAACCACGTTATCGACCAAGACAACGAAAGCCGTGCAATGGTTAACAAACCAGCTCTTCCACACTTGAAGTATGGATCAAAAGCTCAATTGACTGATGAAGTAATTGCGCAAGCTGAAGCTGACATCAAAGCTGAATTGGCTGCAGAAGGTAAACCAGAAAAAATCTGGGACAAAATCATCCCAGGTAAAATGGATCGCTTCATGCTTGATAACACTAAAGTTGACCAAGCTTACACACTTCTTGCACAAGTTTACATCATGGATGACAGCAAGACAGTTGAAGCATACCTTGAATCAGTTAACGCTTCAGTAGTTGAGTTCGCTCGCTTTGAAGTTGGTGAAGGTATTGAGAAAGCTGCAAATGACTTTGAAGCTGAAGTTGCAGCTACAATGGCAGCAGCCTTGAATAACTAATAATAAAAAGGAAGCCAAATTGCTTCCTTTTTCTATGCAATCGATCTTTATAGGGAGATGTTCCTACTTTTAAGGTATAAATAAAAAGCCCTATAATAAGGGCTAAATGTATTTAGGAGACTACACTTCAAATTCATAGAGTGCTGTAGACAAATAACGTTCACCGTTATCTGGTGCTAGAGCAAGGACTTTTTTACCTGTACCTAATTTTTTGGCAACCTCGATGGCTCCGTAGATGGCTGCAGCTGAAGAAATCCCTACAAGGAAGCCTTCTTTTCCGCCAATTTCACGACCGAGTGCGAGAGCGTTGTCTGATGTTACACGAACGATACCATCATAAGCCTTTGTATCCAGTGTATCAGGAATAAATCCAGCTGAGATACCTTGAATTTTGTGAGGACCAGGTTTTTCACCAGATAGAATAGCAGATTCGTCTGCTTCCACTGCATAAACTTGAATACTTGAATTTGCTGTTTTGAGTGCATGAGAAACACCAGAAATTGTTCCACCGGTACCAACTCCAGCAACAAAGGCATCTAGTCCATCTTTACCGAAAGCAGCTAGTATTTCAGCTCCTGTTGTTCTTTCGTGTACTTCTGGATTAGCTGGATTGTCAAATTGAAGAGGAAGGAAACCATCACGTTCAGCAGCGATTTCTTGAGCTTTGGCAATAGCGCCTTTCATTCCCTCACTACCAGGAGTTAGGACGAGTTCAGCACCATAAGCTTGGATAATCTTACGTCGTTCTACACTCATAGTTTCAGGCATAACGATGACGACTTTATACCCTTTAGCAGCACCTACCCATGAAAGTCCAATACCAGTGTTTCCACTTGTTGCTTCAACAATAGTAGAGCCAGGTTTCAGAATACCGTCTTGTTCAGCTTTTTCAATCATGCTAAGGGCAATACGGTCTTTTACCGATGAACCAGGGTTAAATGCTTCAATCTTTACATAGACGTCCGCAGCACCTTCTGGCACAATGTTGTTGAGTTTAACAATCGGTGTTTGTCCGATTAGTTCAGTAATGTTGTTATAAATAGACATATGAATACCTCTTTATATAAGATATTTCTAGTATAACGCTATCTATACCATTTGTAAAATATAGAAATCCTATCGAAGTGATAGGATTTTTTTATATCATAGGTCTAAGCCATTAATTTTCAAGCGATTGTGATAAGCTAATTCTAATAAATAGGTGTAAAGTGGAACGATATCCGTTTTCTTAGGGAATTCAAATTTATGAGCACTAAAATGCTCATTATGTGCTTTTAGAAAGACATTTTCTAAATAAGTAATAGTAATTTCACTATCATCTATACCTGCTCCAGCAGTTTCCATTTCAACGTTAACAATGTTCATCAAAAAGATTGATTTAATAGACATCTTACGACCGGTAGCGCCTTGTTTATCTGTAAAGATAATACGTATATTTGTAAATATAATTGAGTCACGAATCAGTTTATATCCACTTTGAATTTCCTCATTTTCTAGTAGATATTGTCCATATTCTTTGATAAGAGTTTCTTTGTTTTGCTCGCTAAAGTTACCAGCTAGTCCTTGAATGAATTTACCAAATGCCATATTTTTCTCCTTTATTTACACTAAGTTTACAGGAACTTCAACTTCTCGTAAATCTTGATCAGTTAAAGTGACCTTTCCATTAAAAAACTCTACAAGTGCAGCTTTAATATTTTCTTTTTCTTCTTTATCAACATAAATCATTGTATTGACTTGATCTGTAAAGTTTGTATCCAGCTCCATGAGAGTATGTTCTTTAAGGAAGTTATTATATTCTTGGTACTGAGCGTAGGACATTTGAATAGAAATTCCAGCTTGTTCCTTTATTTCAATAATGCCAATTTCTTTGACAGCTAAGGCAACACTGCCAGCGTAAGCACGAATCAATCCTCCAGCGCCTAGTTTAATACCACCAAAGTAGCGCGTCACTACCACACAGACATTGGTCAGATTGTGATTTTCTAGCACCCCAAGCATGGGAACGCCAGCAGTACCACTAGGTTCACCATCATCACTTGTACGTTTGATTTCACTACGTTCCCCAATAATGAAGGCAGAGCAGTTATGCGTAGCTTTGTAGTGCTCTTTCTTGATGGCAGTAATGAAGTCATGAGCCTCTTCTTCGCTATAAACACGCTTGGCATGACAGATAAAGCGAGATTTTTTGATTTCTTCTTGGACTTGACCGTCCTCTTTAATTGTTCTAAATTCCATGATTTAATTGTACTAAAAAATCATCTAAAGCGCTAGGTTTTTACGAATAAAGAAGTATGAAAGTAAATCCAAATTATCTCGGTCGTTTGTTTACGGAGAATGAATTAACAGAAGAGGAACGTCAGTTGGCGGAGAAACTTCCAGCAATGAGAAAGGAGAAGGGGAAACTTTTCTGTCAACGTTGTGATAGTACTATTCTGGAGGAATGGTATTTGCCCATTGGTGCTTACTATTGTCGAGAGTGCTTGCTGATGAAGCGAGTCAGGAGTGACCAAGCTTTATACTATTTTCCGCAGGAGGATTTTCCTAAACAGGATGTTCTTAAATGGCGTGGTCAATTAACTCCTTTTCAAGAGAAGGTGTCAGAGGGACTGATTCAAGCAGTAGACAAGCAAGAGCCAACTTTAGTTCACGCGGTGACAGGGGCTGGAAAGACAGAAATGATTTATCAAGTTGTGGCTAAGGTGATCAATGCGGGTGGTGCAGTTTGTTTGGCCAGTCCTCGCATAGATGTTTGTTTGGAGCTGTACAAGCGCCTGCAAAATGATTTTTCTTGTGAGGTAGCCCTCCTACATGGAGAATCGGAACCTTATTTTCGAACACCATTAGTTGTTGCGACGACTCATCAGTTATTGAAATTTTATCAAGCTTTTGATTTACTGATAGTGGATGAAGTAGATGCCTTTCCTTATGTTGATAATCTAACGCTTTACCATGCTGTCAAGAATAGTGTAAAGGAGAATGGGCTGAGAATCTTTTTAACAGCGACTTCGACAGATGAATTAGATAGGAAAGTCCGTTTAGGAGAATTAAAAAGACTGAGCTTGCCTAGACGATTCCATGGGAATCCGTTGATTATTCCTAAACCAGTTTGGTTATCGGATTTTAATCGTTATTTGGATAAAAATCGTTTGTCACCAAAGTTAAAGTCTTATATTGAGAAACAGAGAAAGACAGCTTATCCGTTACTCATTTTTGCATCAGAAATTAAGAAAGGAGAGCAACTAAAAGAAATTTTACAGGAGCAATTTCCAAATGAGAAAATTGGTTTTGTGTCTTCTGTCACAGAAGATCGATTGGAGCAAGTACAAGCTTTTCGAGACGGAGAACTGACAATACTTATCAGTACGACGATATTGGAACGTGGAGTTACCTTCCCTTGTGTGGATGTTTTTGTAGTAGAGGCCAATCATCGTTTGTTTACCAAGTCTAGTTTGATTCAGATTGGTGGACGAGTTGGACGAAGCATGGATAGACCGACAGGAGATTTGCTTTTCTTTCATGACGGATTAAATGATTCAATCAAGAAGGCGATTAAGGAAATTCAGCAGATGAACAAGGAGGCAGGGTTATGAAGTGTTTGTTATGTGGGCAGACTATGAAGACTGTTTTAACTTTTAGTAGTCTCTTGTTTTTGAAGAATGATGACTCTTATCTTTGCTCAGGCTGTGATTCTACTCTTGAGAGGATTGGAGAAGAGCACTGTTCAAACTGTATGAAAACAGGTTTGTCAACAAAGTGTCAAGATTGTCAATTTTGGTGTAAAGAAGGAGTTGAAGTCAGTCATAGAGCGATTTTTACTTACAATCAAGCTATGAAGGATTTTTTCAGTCGGTATAAGTTTGACGGAGACTTCCTTTTAAGAAAAGTTTTCGCTTCAGTTTTAAGTGCGGAGTTGAGAAAGTACAAAGAGTATCAATTTGTTGTAATTCCCCTAAGTCCTGAAAGATTGCTTGACAGAGGATTTAATCAGGTTGAAGGTTTAGTTGAAGCAGCAGGTTTCAAGTATCTGGATTTATTAGAGAAAAGAGAAGAGAGAGCTAGTTCTTCTAAAAGTCGCTCAGAACGCTTGACGACAGAACTTCCTTTCTTTATTAAAAGTGGAGTCAGCATTCCTAAGAAAATCCTACTTATAGATGATATTTATACTACAGGAACAACTATAAATCGTGTGAAGAAATTGCTGGAAGAAGCTGGTGCTGAGGATGTAAAAACTTTTTCTCTTGTAAGATGAGGAAAAAATTTGCAAAAAAAAAATGAAAGCGTTATAATGAAATCAGAAAAACAAAAATGTTTAGAAAGAAGGTACTCATATGATTAAATATAGTATCCGTGGTGAAAACCTAGAAGTAACAGAAGCAATTCGTGATTATGTAGTTTCTAAACTCGAAAAGATCGAAAAGTATTTTCAAGCTGAACAAGAGTTGGATGCTCGAGTTAACTTGAAGGTGTATCGTGAAAAAACGGCTAAAGTGGAGGTGACGATTCCGCTTGGATCAATTACTCTTCGTGCAGAAGATGTGTCTCAAGATATGTATGGTTCAATTGACCTTGTAACCGATAAAATTGAACGTCAGATTCGTAAAAATAAAACAAAAATTGAGCGTAAAAATAAAAACAAGGTAGCAACTAGTCAATTATTTACAGATGCCTTGGTGGAAGATCCAAATGTTGTCCAGTCTAGAGTTGTTCGTTCAAAACAAATTGATTTAAAACCAATGGATTTGGAAGAAGCTATTCTACAGATGGATTTGTTGGGACATGATTTCTTTATCTATGTGGATGTTGAAGATCAAACAACTAATGTGATTTATCGTCGTGAGGATGGCGAAATTGGTTTGTTAGAAGTTAAAGAATCTTAATTTCAATATGTGTAAAGGAAGGTTTACTGAATTGTAAACCTCCTTTTTATTATAGTTTGTAGAATTGCTAATTACACTTTTAAAAAGTCGCTTTTTGGTGGTTATTATGGTATAATGGGTGCCAAGAGGTTTGGAATGAAAAAATTTTATGTAAGTCCTATTTTCCCCTTAATATTAGGAATAGTGGCGTTCGGAGTGCTATCTGTGCAACTTGTTTTTGTAACGAATACACTGGTAACGCTATTTCTTTTGCTACTTATTTTGGGTTCATATATTTTACTATTCATCCATCAAAGAGACTACTACTCAAGGAGTGAAGTAGAACAAATCCAGTATGTAAACCACCAAGCTGAAGATAGTTTGACAACCTTGTTAGAACAGATGCCTGTCGGAGTCATTAAATTAGACTTGTCGTCAGGTGACGTTGAATGGTTTAATCCTTATGCTGAATTGATTTTGACTAATGAAGTGGGCGAGATTGATGTGGCATTAATTCAAACAATTATCAAGGCTTCTGTGGGGAACCCAGGTTCTTATGCTACCTTGGGTGAGACCCGTTATTCGGTTCATATGGACAAGGTGTCTGGGGTTCTTTACTTCTTTGATGTGTCTGGTGAATATGAAGCGACTGTTGAGTTAGTAACGAGTCGGCCTGTGATTGGAATCGTTTCTGTTGATAATTACGATGATTTAGAAGATGAAACATCAGAGTCTGATATCAGTCATATCAATAGTTTTGTGGCCAATTTTGTTTCAGAATTTGCTGGAAAACATGCCATGTTCTCTCGTCGAGTGAGTATGGACCGTTTCTATCTCTTTACGGACTACACGGTACTTGAGGGATTGATGAATGATAAATTTTCTGTTATTGATGCTTTCAGAGAAGAGTCCAAACAGAGACAGTTACCTTTGACCTTAAGTATGGGCTTTTCTTATGGTGATGGAAATCATGATGAAATAGGGAAAGTTGCTTTACTCAACTTGAACTTGGCTGAAGTGCGTGGTGGAGACCAGGTGGTTGTCAAGGAGAATGATGAAACGAAAAATCCCGTTTATTTTGGTGGTGGGTCTGCTGCGTCAATCAAACGTACACGGACTCGTACGCGCGCTATGATGACAGCTATTTCAGATAAGATTCGGAGTGTGGATCAAGTTTTTGTAGTTGGTCACAAAAATCTAGATATGGATGCTTTGGGTTCTGCTGTAGGTATGCAGTTGTTTGCTAGCAATGTGACTGAAAATAGTTATGCTCTTTATGATGAAGATCAAATGTCACCAGATATTGAACGAGCTGTTTCATTCTTAGAAAAAGAAGGAGTTACGAAGTTGTTGTCTGTTAAGGAGGCGATGGGCTTGGTGACCAATCGTTCTTTGTTGATTCTTGTAGACCATTCGAAGACTGCCTTAACTTTATCGAAAGAATTTTATAATTTATTTACCCAAACCATCGTCATTGACCACCACAGAAGGGATCAGGATTTTCCCGATAATGCCGTTATCACTTATATCGAAAGTGGTGCAAGCAGTGCCAGTGAGTTGGTAACGGAATTGATTCAGTTCCAGAATTCTAAGAAAAATCGTCTGAGTCGTATGCAAGCCAGTGTCTTGATGGCTGGTATGATGCTGGATACTAAAAATTTCACTTCACGAGTGACTAGTCGGACATTTGATGTTGCGAGTTATCTCAGAACGAGAGGAAGTGACAGTATTGTCATCCAAGAAATTGCTGCGACAGATTTTGAAGAATATCGTGAGGTCAACGAACTGATTTTACAGGGGTGTAAATTAGGTTCAGATGTATTGATAGCAGAGGCTCAGGACTCGAAATGCTATGATACAGTTGTTATTAGTAAGGCAGCAGATGCCATGTTAGCTATGTCAGGTATTGAAGCGAGTTTTGTTCTTGCGAAGAATACACAAGGATTTATCTCTATCTCAGCTCGTAGTCGTAGTAAATTGAATGTACAACGGATTATGGAAGAGCTAGGTGGTGGGGGCCACTTTAATTTGGCAGCAGCTCAAATTAAAGATTTAACCTTGTCAGAAGCAGGTGAAAAACTGACAGAAATTGTATTAAATGAAATAAAGGAAAAGGAGAAAGAAGAATGAAAGTAATCTTTTTAGCAGATGTTAAAGGAAAAGGAAAAAAAGGCGAAATTAAGGAAGTACCAACAGGGTATGCGCAAAACTTTCTTATCAAAAAGAATCTAGCCAAAGAAGCAACTGCTCAAGCGGTAGGTGAGCTTCGTGGTAAACAAAAATCTGAAGAAAAAGCTCACGCTGAGATGATTGCAGAAGCAAAAGCAATTAAAGCCCAACTTGAAGCAGAGGAAACTGTTGTAGAATTTGTTGAAAAAGTTGGTCCAGATGGCCGTACTTTTGGTTCTATTACCAATAAGAAAATTGCGGAAGAATTGCAAAAGCAATTTGGGATCAAGATTGATAAACGTCATATCCAAGTACAAGCTCCGATTCGAGCAGTTGGTTTGATTGATGTGCCAGTGAAAATCTATCAAGATATCACAAGTATCATCAATCTTCGTGTGAAAGAAGGGTAAATTTACACCTTCTTGACAAGATTGTAAAAGGAAGGGAAGCCAGATGGCAGAAGTAGAAGAGTTACGGGTACAACCTCAAGATATCTTAGCTGAGCAATCCGTTTTGGGTGCTATCTTTATTGATGAGAGTAAGCTTGTTTTTGTACGAGAATATATTGAGTCTCGGGACTTTTTTAAGTATGCCCATCGTTTGATTTTCCAAGCCATGGTTGATTTATCGGATCGTGGCGATGCTATAGATGCAACAACGGTTCGTACCATTCTTGATAATCAAGGTGATTTACAGAATATTGGTGGCTTGTCTTACTTGGTTGAGATTGTCAATTCTGTGCCAACTTCTGCTAATGCAGAGTACTATGCTAAGATTGTTGCAGAAAAAGCCATGCTACGGCGTTTAATCGCTAAGTTGACAGAGTCTGTCAATCAAGCTTACGAGGCTTCACAACCAGCTGATGAAATTATTGCTCAGGCAGAAAAAGGGTTGATTGATGTCAGTGAAAATGCTAATCGAAGTGGATTTAAGAATATTCGAGATGTGTTGAATGTCAACTTTGGAAATCTGGAAGCTCGCTCGCAACAAACGACTGATATTACAGGGATTGCGACAGGCTATCGTGACTTGGATCATATGACGACTGGTTTGCATGAGGAGGAGTTGATTATCCTAGCAGCTCGTCCAGCTGTCGGTAAGACAGCCTTTGCCTTGAATATTGCTCAGAATATTGGGACCAAGTTGGACAAGACGGTAGCTATCTTTTCGCTCGAAATGGGTGCGGAAAGTCTAGTGGATCGTATGTTGGCTGCAGAAGGGTTGGTTGAGTCGCATTCTATTCGTACGGGTCAACTGACTGATGAGGAATGGCAAAAATATACCATTGCTCAAGGGAATCTAGCCAATGCAAGTATCTATATTGATGATACTCCAGGAATTAGGATTACAGAGATTCGATCACGTTCACGTAAATTGGCTCAAGAAACTGGAAATCTTGGTTTGATTTTGATAGATTACTTGCAGCTTATCACGGGAACTGGCCGAGAAAACCGCCAACAAGAAGTTTCAGAAATTTCACGTCAGTTGAAAATTTTAGCTAAGGAACTGAAAGTTCCAGTAATCGCTCTAAGTCAGCTTTCTCGTGGTGTAGAACAACGTCAGGATAAGAGACCGGTCTTGTCTGATATTCGTGAATCGGGATCTATCGAGCAGGATGCTGATATCGTAGCCTTTCTTTATCGTGACGATTACTATGAGCGTGGTGGTGAAGAAGAGGAAGGTATCCCAAATAATAAGGTAGAAGTTATCATTGAGAAAAACCGTAGTGGAGCTCGTGGAACTGTGGAATTAATTTTCCAAAAAGAATACAATAAATTTTCAAGTATATCAAAAAGGGAGGAAATAAGATGACAGATGCATTTACAGATGTAGCTAAGATGAAAAAAATTAAAGAGGAAATCAAGGCGCATGAGGGTCATGTAATCGAAATGACTTTGGAAAATGGGCGTAAGCGCCAAAAAAATAGATTGGGTAAGCTAATTGAAGTTTATCCATCCCTATTTATCGTGGAATTTGGGAACGTTGAAGGAGATAAACAAGCTAATGTTTATGTTGAGTCCTTTACTTACTCAGATATTCTTACAGAAAAGAATTTGATTCATTATCTTGACTAAAGTGAGAAATTTTCTCACTTTTTCTTTTTTCTCCGAATAGTTTAAGTGAAGGTAATCTTCAATTTATATTATTTTTCAAGGAGGAAGAATGAAAGTTTTACCATTCAAAGTAACAGAGACAGGATTTTCTTTGAGAAAATCAGTTAAAAAGGTTGTTCCTTTTTTAGTAGCAGGATTGATGCTAGCAGCAAGTGATAGTGTATATGCCTATTCTGGAGGAAATGGATCGATTGCGCGTGGGGATGATTATCCTGCTTACTATAAAAATGGGAGTCAGGAAATTGATAAGTGGCGCATGTACTCTCGTCAGTGTACTTCATTTGCAGCCTTTCGATTGAGTAGTGTCAATGGTTTTGAGATTACAGGAGCTTATGGAAATGCGAATGAATGGGGCTATCGTGCTCGTCGTGAAGGCTATCGTGTAGATAGTGTACCAACGATTGGATCGATTGCTTGGTCTACTGCAGGAGGATATGGTCATGTTGCCTGGGTTTCAAATGTAATGGGGGATAATATAGAAATTGAGGAATACAACTATGGTTATACAGGATCCTATAATAAACGAATTATAAAAGCCAATACGATGACAGGATTTATTCATTTTAAAGATTTGGATGGGGGTAATGTAGTAAGTAGTGGCAAAGTATTCGATAGTCAACCGTTGTCTTCGACAGGAGGAACACATTATTTTAAGAATAAGGCAGCTATAAAAAATCAACCTTTAGTTAGTGCAACTTCAATTGCATATTATTCTCCAGGTGAGAGTGTTCATTATGATCAGGTACTTGAAAAAGATGGGTACAAGTGGTTGAGTTATATATCTTATAGTGGAAGTCGTCGTTATATTCAGTTAGAGGAGGTTGCGTCATCGCAGAATCAAACAGAAGGTAGTTCCAATGATGTTCTGACTGTTGGTTGGAAGAAAATAAATGGTAGTTGGTATCATTTCAAATCAAATAGTTCTAAATCAACAGGATGGCTGAAAGACGGTTCTAGTTGGTATTATTTGAAATCATCTGGTGAAATGCAGACAGGATGGTTAAAGGAAAATGGTCTGTGGTACTATTTGGACAGTTCAGGTGCAATGAAAACAGGATGGTACCAAGTATCTGGTAAGTGGTATTATTCTTACTCTTCAGGCGCTTTAGCTGTTAATACGACAGTGGATGGCTACAGAGTAAACAGTGATGGAGAACGAGTATAGAAAATGAGAGTAGGAAAAATTTCCTGCTCTTTTCTGTAAGCAGTTTCCTTGACTTTTTTTTTGTTTTGCGCTATCATATGTCCATATAATGTATGGGAGTCTGTGTACAGTCTGAGAGGAAGTGTTAAACTTCGACCGCACCTGATCTGGGTAATGCCAGCGTAGGGAACGATACTTAGTCTATTCTTCACCTTTTCCATATATGGTAAAGGTTTTTCTTTTTATAAAGAGGAAAACGAGAAGAGGAGGTTGTTATGAAAGCAAGCATTGCCTTGCAAGTTTTACCCCTATCACAGGGGATTGATCGGATTACTGTTATCGATCAGGTTATTGCTTATCTGCAAGCTCAAGAAGTGACCATGGTAGTGACACCATTTGAAACGGTCTTGGAAGGGGAGTTTGATGAGCTCATGCGCATTCTCAAAGAAGCGCTAGAAGTGGCAGGGCAGGAGGCAGATAACGTCTTTGCCAATGTCAAAATAAATGTAGGAGAGATTTTAAGTATTGATGAGAAACTTGAAAAGTATACTGAGACGACACATTAGTCTATTGGGCTTTCTCGGAGTCTTGTCAATTTGGCAGTTAGCAGGTTTTCTTAAACTTCTCCCCAAGTTTATCCTGCCGACACCTCTTGAAATTCTCCAGGCCTTTGCTCGTGATAGAGAATTTCTCTGGCACCATAGCTGGGCCACCTTGAGAGTGGCTTTACTGGGGTTGGTTCTAGGAGTCTTGATTGCCTGTCTCATGGCTGTGCTTATGGACAGTTTGACTTGGCTTAATGACCTGATTTACCCTATGATGGTGGTCGTCCAGACCATTCCGACCATTGCCATAGCTCCTATCTTGGTCTTGTGGCTAGGTTATGGGATTTTGCCCAAGATTGTCTTGATTATCTTGACGACAACCTTTCCTATCATAGTCAGCATTTTGGATGGTTTTAGGCATTGTGATAAGGATATGCTGACCCTATTTAGTCTGATGCGGGCCAAGCCTTGGCAAATCCTGTGGCATTTTAAAATTCCAGTCAGCCTGCCCTACTTTTATGCAGGTCTGAGGGTCAGTGTCTCCTACGCCTTTATCACAACAGTGGTATCTGAGTGGTTGGGAGGCTTTGAAGGACTAGGTGTCTACATGATTCAGTCCAAGAAACTGTTTCAGTATGATACCATGTTTGCTATTATTATTCTGGTATCGATTATCAGCCTTCTTGGTATGAAATTGGTCGATATTAGTGAAAAATATGTTATTAAATGGAAACGTTCGTAGAATTAGAATGTTTCTGAAAAAGAAAAGAGGAAATCAAAATGAAGAAAACATGGAAAGTGTTTTTAACGCTTGTGACAGCTCTTGTAGCTGTTGTGCTTGTGGCCTGTGGTCAAGGAACTGCTTCTAAGGATAACAAAGAAGCAGAACTCAAGAAAATTGACTTTATCCTAGACTGGACACCAAATACCAACCACACAGGGCTTTATGTTGCCAAGGAAAAAGGCTATTTCAAAGAAGCTGGAGTGGATGTTGACTTGAAATTGCCACCAGAAGAAAGTTCTTCTGACTTGGTTATCAATGGTAAGGCACCATTTGCAGTGTATTTCCAAGACTACATGGCTAAAAAATTGGAAAAAGGTGCAGGAATCACTGCCGTTGCAGCTATCGTTGAGCACAATACATCAGGAATTATTTCTCGTAAATCTGACAATGTAAGCAGTCCGAAGGACTTGGTTGGTAAGAAATACGGAACTTGGAATGACCCAACTGAGCTTGCAATGTTGAAAACCTTGGTAGAATCACAAGGTGGGGACTTTGAGAAGGTTGAAAAAGTACCAAATAACGACTCAAACTCTATCACACCGATTGCCAATGGCGTCTTTGACACTGCTTGGATTTACTACGGTTGGGATGGTATCCTTGCTAAATCTCAAGGTGTAGATGCTAATTTCATGTATTTGAAAGACTACGTTAAAGAATTTGACTACTACTCACCAGTTATCATCGCAAACAACGACTATTTGAAAGACAACAAAGAAGAAGCTCGTAAAGTCATCCAAGCCATCAAAAAAGGTTACCAATATGCCATGGAGCATCCAGAAGAAGCAGCTGATATCCTCATCAAAAATGCACCTGAACTTCAGGAAAAACGTGACTTTGTCATCGAATCTCAAAAATACTTGTCAAAAGAATACGCAAGCGACAAGGAAAAATGGGGTCAATTTGATGCAGCTCGCTGGAACGCCTTCTACAAATGGGATAAAGAAAATGGTATCCTTAAAGAAGACTTGACAGACAAAGGCTTCACCAACGAATTTGTGAAATAATGACAGAAATTAGACTAGAACACGTCAGTTATGCTTATGGTCAGGAGAGGATTTTAGAGGACATCAATCTGAAAGTGACTTCAGGTGAAGTGGTTTCCATCCTAGGTCCAAGTGGTGTTGGAAAGACGACCCTCTTTAATCTAATCGCTGGGATTTTAGAAGTTCAGTCAGGGAGAATTGTCCTTGATGGTGAAGAAAATCCCAAGGGGCGGGTGAGTTATATGCTACAAAAGGATCTACTCTTGGAGCACAAGACGGTGCTTGGCAATATCATCCTGCCCCTCTTGATTCAAAAAGTGGATAAGGCGGAGGCCATTGCCCGAGCAGATGAAATCCTTGCGACCTTTCAGCTAACGGCGGTACGGGATAAGTATCCTCATGAACTTAGCGGTGGGATGCGTCAGCGTGTGGCCTTGCTCAGGACCTACCTTTTCGGGCACAAGCTCTTTCTCTTGGATGAGGCCTTTAGCGCCTTGGATGAGATGACAAAGATGGAACTCCACGCTTGGTACCTTGAGATTCACAAGCAGTTGCACCTGACAACATTGATTATTACTCATAGTATCGAGGAGGCCCTCAATCTCAGCGACCGCATCTATGTCTTGAAAAATCGCCCTGGGCAGATTGTTTCAGAAATTAAACTAGATTGGTCTGAAGATGAAGACAAGGAAGTTCAAAAGATTGCCTACAAACGTCAAATCTTGGCAGAATTAGGCTTAGAATAAGTAGAAAAATAGGGAGTTGGTGAAGATTATCCTTTACCAGCGCCCTTTTTCTTTTAAAAATGAGAAAATTTCGGTATAATAGTCAATTATACCGAAATCATTCTATAATCGTTGATACATAAGGGTTTTATGTATCGCTTTTTTTATTTTGTGGACTTTTTTAAGAACTTTTTATTTTTTCGAGGGCAGTTTCAAAGAATGAGACTGCTCTTTTTTGGTTCTCTTTTGATAAATGGCTGTAAGTGTCCATGGTTACAGATATTTTTGCATGGCCAAGCCGTGTCTGTATCTCCTTGTAAGGTAGACCAGCATTAAGCAAGATACTAGCGTGAGTGTGTCGGAAAGCATGAAAGCCTAAGTCAGTACAGTTAGCGTTTTTTAAGTGCTTATGTAGGCGATAATCAACCTTTCGAGTATTGACATAGTTGTCAAAGCTATCAGAGAATACTTTTTCATAGGTTAAGCCAATATTTCTACCGTTTTCCGCTTGTCTCGCTCGATAGAGACGAAGCATGAGCACCGTTTTATGATCGATATCTAAAACTCTATAGCTTGATTTTGTCTTAGGACTGTTTACCTGGTTTAAAATGTTGAGTGTTTTGTTAATATCGATCGTTCCGTTCTGCAGGTCAATATCAGACCATTCCAGAGCCAGACATTCACGGATGCGCAGTCCAGTAGCTAGGAGCGTTTTATAAAGCACAGTATCATAAAAATTGATAAAGGTATTTTCTAGGTTATCGAGATAGGAGAGAAAGCTTTTAAGTTCCTGATCTTGAAAGTATTTAATTTCTTGTTTATCTCTTGTTATCTTTCTAGGAATGACAATATCACGAGCAGGGTTATTGTCTAATGCCTGGATAGAAACTCCGTATTGTAGAATACGTTTATTTAAGGCATGAAGGTGATTGTATTCTTTATACCCCGTTCCGTCCTGATTGTACTGATCCGCCCACTTATTTACCTGAGTTTGGATAATAACAGGGGTGAGTTTATCTAGTTTGTAAGTGCCAAATGAGGGCAAGAAATAGTTATTTAAGCAGCCTTTTATCTTTATCTGTGTATTAGTCTTTATGGTATGCTGGTAGGTTTGCCAAAACAAGTCTACAAGTTCGCTATAGGTTGTTATATGTGAGCGTTGTTTCCGTGTAGAGCCGTTTTTCTCAAATTCTACCTTGGCCTGAGTGGCCTTATTTCTGAGTTCTTTTTTTGTTCGTGCTGATATGGTAGTCTTGACCTTCTTACCAGTTACAGAATCAATGCCAAGATAGATACTAGAGCGGTAGACTGCTGATCCGTCTTTTTTCGTGTGTTGTGTAATTTTCATGGTTTTAACTCCTTTTCCATCAGCAGGCAAGCAATTAGAAAAGGTTTTGAGTTTATACCATGCGAGGAGCTACGAGAATGCCCCTATTTTCGATTTTAAGCAGTCAGACGGTAAATTGTACCAGAATAGGAAATAAGGCGGATATGGGGCTTGAAAATGCCCATATATTGCAAGTAGTTCTATCTTAATGTGTCGGTGATATTATACCAATTATTCGGAAATCCAAGTGTATCCAATACAATGCCGGCTTCAATGGAGTGCGCTTTTTTATTTAGAGCTTTGGTTCTTTTTATAATAGTGTTATGTAATTGAGCGTATTGTGTGGACGCAAGTAGGCATTGCAAGGCAAGAAAAACATAATATACAGATTGTCTTGACGTATTAGCATTATTATTGTAATAGTGAAAATAAGCTAGTTGTGGAAGATTCTCCCGACATTTATAATTGAAAAGTTTATTATTATGAGCAGTGATATTTCTAATTTCTAGTATATTTTTAATAATACTTTCTAAAGCCTTTCCGCTTAAAAGGTCTTTACTAGGTCTATTTTGGATGTATTCAATATTTTCTTGTAAGAATGGTGATAAATCTCTAGCTATTTGATTTTTTATATCAGTGTTTAGATTTCTATAAAAGTTAAATGCTTGCCCTAGTGTAAGTTCATTGATGATAACCCAGAAAGGAACAACGCCATGTTGTTTATAGTGGTGTTTTATAGAATTGTTTTGCTTATCCCTATTATAATCATTGAGTATTCTAGCTAATATACTGATTAAATTTGTAATTTGTGCGAGCCTTTTTGCATCTTTTTGTGTTTCAAAATTATTAATATCTAGATAAGAGTATGGCTTTGGATATGATTCTGAAAAACGATATGCCAGTACGGATTTAAAGTGTTTTTCTGCATCTATAATTGCTTTTAAAAAAGCTGATTTAATTTCTTTATCGTAAAAGTGTGTTGCAGCTATTTCTCTAAAGTCTGCACCAGCTATAAATTTATCTTTTGATGTTTGAAAAAACTTACTATATCCGTTGACGACGTTGTAATAGTTGTTAGTTAGAAGGTATCTTTTGCATTCTTCTATGTTATCTATTTCTAAACCTCTAGACTGGAGAAGTTTTATTTGTTCATCTAATGTTTGAAATGGTTTCATATATATTCCTTGTATACAAAAACACCACCTAGTAGCACTAGGCGGTGTTTCGCGTACTCTGTTCCCTTGGGAGCAGAAACTCTTCTCATTGCCTAATAATACTGTAATTTTTAGTTTTTGTCAATATTTTTAGTTTGTTTTTTAAAAATTTTTGAGTATCGAAAAAACTCAACGCTGGGAACGTTGCTTTTATTGCATTGTCAGACAAGTTAGCAGTAGCAGGCTTGTCTTTTTCTATTTGTCAATTTCGCTTATTTTTGCGTTTTAGTCTGTAAAATCGGCTTTCTATTCTTCAATTTCCCCTGTTTTTGCACAATAGACCTTAGAAATAGGGGCGTTATTGGCGAATATGGGGGAGTTTTTTAATTTACGATGATTTCTCCAACAGGGATAAAATCTTTTTGTTTTGAAGATTTTGCGATTAAGTCGTATTGATCAGCAGATTTTTCATACCCAAGGGAAAGAGTAGTATTGTCGTCTGGTAATTTTTTAGCAAACTCAGATATAGACATCCGAAATACGGTAATTGCATTTTGCTGATTAGTTGTAGCAGAATTTGAATTGATTGCGTCCATAGTCTCTTTTGCGCTATCTTTAGCAGTTCCAGTTAGCAAAATTATGATTGTATCATGTGGTTCGGATGAATCTGAATCGATTACGTTATTTTGAATTTTAACGCTTATTGCTCCAGTTGATTCAGGATCTAATTTTGATTTGATTTCAGAAATTAGATTGTCGTACTTACTGTTATCTACTTTGGTTTTAACGTTTGTTGAAGTAGTGTTTTTTTGCTCCGTTTTTGGTTGCTCCGAGCTATCTTTAGTAGTTGATTGATTGTTAGAGCAAGCCACTAGGACGGTAGCAGAAAGTAAAATAGCTGATGTGCTTAGTAATTTTTTCATAAGTAGCCTCCTATATGCTGATGTTTTCTAATAAAAGATGGGGAATTTTTATAGAATCTTCTCAAATACCATTGTGGCTTGAATGCGGTCACCACCGCCTAAACCTTTGCTTCCACCATTGGCGGTTGTGATGGTATGAAGGCGATAACCTTTTGCTACTTGGGTGTTAATGACGTTTTCTAATTCTGTCAAATTTCCTGATCCAGTACCAAAAAATTTCTCTTTTAAGGTTACTTGAAGGACAACGTAGTGTAGTCCATTTACTCCAGAAGCAGTAGAAAAACTACCTTCTTGTTTTACAGTGTCAAAAAATCCCATGGGGTCACTCCTTATTAGTTTTTAATTAGATAATTCTAAGTAAATTCTAAATTATTTTTTATCAGTATACTCTTTTATGATACCTATATCTTTATTTTTTTCGTATAGACTATTTACTAGTTGCATAACGATTTTTTTATCAGATGTTGACAGGGTTAGAAAAGAACCGAAAAAATTTTGAAAAAGTAGTGGCAATTGTCCAAGAGCTATATAGATTCTTGAAATATTATCAGAAAGAGTCCCGTCGATTTCTTCATAATTATCTTCGGGTTGAGTTTTTTCCCACTCTTCAAGAATAAGATCCTTAATATCTTGTTCGATTATGGGAAGGCTTTCAGCTTGTACAAAAAGAGATAAATCCCGCTTACCGTTTTTTCGATTAGTTTCATCATATTCTGAAATTATATTTTTAAAATCTGGGTTGGTGAGTAATAATTTTGCCATATTTCTATAGCTATCAAATGCTTCATTTTGAATAGTGATATAATCCTCATACCCCAATAGATGCCCAACGCTTACCCCAAAGTAGTCAGCTAGTTGCTGGGCTTTATCTGGTTTGATTTGGCTTTCTCCGTTTTCCCATTTTTGGTAACCTCTACGGGTCACGCCCATAGCTTTAGCGACGACCTCTTGTGTGTCGCCTTTTTTTTGTCTTAATTCTTTTAGTCTGTTCATATATATTACCTCAATTTTAATTATATCACAAAACAATAAAAAGCTAACAAAAAATTCACTTTTTGTTATTTAATCATTGACAGCTAACAAAAAATACGCTATACTACAAGAAAGCTAACAAATAGTTAGCGAAAGAAAGGAGGAACTTCATTGCTTATTACCTCAACACAAGCAAAAGCGATCCGCCGAAAGCAAGCAGATAAGAAATTGACTGCAAAGCAAGCAGGCGAAGAAATCGGAGTTACACAAGTTACCTATCGAAAAATTCGAGACGGTGGCGAAGTAAAGCCTAGTATTTATCAAAAAGCCATGCAGTGGCTTGCTGAAGATTATTAGAAAGGAGCGAACTAATCGTAATACTACTCTACATTTACAGATTTCTCATGTGGTGCTTTACCACTGGGGATTGATAAACGGGTCTAGTTAAATATTTGATAGAGTGATTTGCTTGCTACCTATGGCAGTATCAAGGGTTTGTAGGGGTTTATTCTCTCCTAAATTTTCCCTACCTCAATGATTTACCTTGGTACTGTTTTAGGTGGCAAGCACGAGCAACAAGAAGAAAGGAAACTTATGGAACTAGTATATATAGACGGCAAGAAAGAGCCGTATACACTGAGCAGTATTGTGGCAGAGTGTACAAACTTACAGCATCACACAATAACCAAGACAATCCGCAAACATCAAGCAAGGTTTGAAGGGTTCGGAAAGGTTGGATTTAAAATCCAAGCTATGGAAAGTGGCCAGAATACTAAGGATTATATTTTGAATGAGCAACAAGCGACCTTGTTAGTTACATTCTTAAAAAATACTGAGCAAGTGGCCAACTTCAAAACCAACCTAGTCAAAGCCTTCTTTGAAATGCGTGATGAACTTTCTAAACGCTATCTTCAAAGAGAACTGGAAAAGCCAAAGCGCAAAAGCTTAACCGAAGCTATCCAAGCATGGGAGAAAGCACCTAAGCACGCCTATAGTACCCTTACAAACTTACTACTAAAGGGAGTGACAGGGAAGAATAAAGCGCAACTCATGAAGGAGCGAGAAAGTAAGAACGGTATTGATGGCTTAACAAGTGTAGAGCTGACAAACTACCAACGTTTGGAAGATATGGCAATAGCTATGATTAACTTGAATAGGGGATATTCAGAAATTAAGGAATTCATTTTTAAAGTATAGGAGTATAGAAAATGGAAAATGATTTTAAGACAGTTAAAAATGCCAAGGGGTTAGAAATTCCCAAGTATCCCAAGGATTTTAAAAAGCTAGTTGAGAAAGACAGACAACTAGCCGAATATCTTTGTATGAACTACGAGAACCTGGAGAGTGAAGACCTGGGCGCATTTCTTGAAATGGTGGAGCAGGGATTCAGCTGGATTCTGGATCTTATCGAAAGTAAAGACTTGCTTTATAAACCACAGTCGGGTAGTAATCATGCAAAAAGAAAATAAAAAAATCACTTGCTCAAATTTTGGCCAAGGCGAGCAAGCGACGAGATTCAAGGTATAGAAATTTTTTCTATGCTCTGATTATAGCAAAAAATATCTATTCTATCAAATACCTAAAGAAAAACCGAAGAGCAGGCAAGCAATTAGAAAAGGTTTTGAAATCAAGTGCTGACACGGTGATTCTAAGCACTTGTTTAGCAAAAATGTGGGTGGATCACCCACGAAACATCACTACATGCGTCCGCCAACTAGGGGCAATCGCCCAGCGTTTGGGGTGGTGAAACAATCCAATATAGGAAAAAGCAGGAAAAAGGCACAGGAAAACAATATGACATTAAACATAAAGGAAATTCAAGAGCAAGGGGGCAGACTTGGAGATGTGCTTCCCAGAATTGAATTAGTTAGACAGTTGAGCAATTCGCTGATAATGGCGAAAAATAACGGAGCAGATACTGCTATCTTATCTGGACAGATGAAAGAGGGTTTGGCCGTTATTCGTGACCAGATGGAACAACTCTATAGAGAGTTGGACGGGATTGCAGTTTATCTCCTTAATTGTGAGAATTTTGAAGAATTGGGGTACAAGTCAGATGATAACACCAGACATAAGAAAAATGACACAAACAGAATTTGATAACTTTATGGTTGATTTAAATGAAAATGAACCAAACCTATTCCAGTTTATCGTTGATTTTATCAATAAAAAAGTATCTATCAAGGAAGTTGAAGCTTTCCAAAATATGGGACATCAAGCCCAACATTTATATATCAAGAATTACCAAGCGAGGGCATAGCATGAATGAACTAGAATTAAGCAATACGCAGTCTATTGTCTTTACTTTGCTACTGCTTTGCCTACTACTTTATCTAAACCGTCGAGACCGCAAAAAAAGCGCTCAAATCGAGCGAGAGAGTACACAGACGATAGAAACGACTAGCGAGGAATTAAACCCTGATTATGGGCGATATATTTAGCTTGCAGGTGTTAAGCCATGGGGGTACTAAGATGTTTGAAAAAATGATTGAAGATTTAAAGTCTAAGATTTTGGAAGCAGTGGAACGGTATTTAAAAAGCCATGAGAAAGTGCCACAAAAAAGATTAGATTTGATTAGCAAGGTGGAACTAAAGGAAGAACTGGGTATAGGAGATAAAACCTTGACAAAATGGGAAGGTGCAGGACTACCGCAGTATATACCGCCTATTGAAGATACTAGAAAAGTCTATTACAAAGTTACGGACATTTTGAAGTTCCTGGGGGTAGATGATGGCAAAGACTAAAATATATTTTTGGTTAAAAGTTGATAAGAAGTTTTTTGATAATCTTTTTATTAAGCGACTTAAAAATATGCCTGGTGGCTACACTATGACAGTGATTTATATCCGTCTTATGTTGGAAAGTTTAGAAGATGATTGTATTTTGTACTATGAAGGATATTTTGATAGTTTGGTACAGGAATTAGCTTTAAAACTGGATGTCTCTGAAGATGATATAAATATGACGCTTGCATATTTTACAAAATGCGGACTAATTCAGATCGATGATGATGGCCATGCTACATTATCACAAGCAAAAGCCATGGTTGAGAGTGAAACAAACTGGGCAAAATACAAGCGAGACCAAAGAAAAAATAGTCAAGATATACCAAAATTGGAGAATGTCCAAAATAAAAAGACTATTTCCAACTCATGTCCAACAGAGATAGAGAAAGAGAATAGAGTTAGTAGTAAGAGTAATAATTTATATTTAGATAATATATTGTCGGGAAATCCCGACTACAATTTTCCTACTTGGCTTGAAGAAACAGCTATAAAAGATTTAGAGAAAACAAAATATAAAGAACTTTGGATTCCTATTGTTTATCTGAATCAAGTAGCTAATAAGAGGTATAAGTTTGTTGATAAGACAAAAAGGCTTTTACTAGCACGATTCAAAGAAGGCTATACACTTGAAGATTTTAAACAGGTGATAGATATAAAAACGGCAGAATGGAAGGATAGTCCTGAATTTTCTAAATATCTGAGACCAGAAACACTTTTCGGATCTAAGTTTGATGGTTATTTGAATCAAAAGCCTAAAACCATAAAAGGGAAGTCTGAAGACAACTTTCCAGATCTACCATTTTAGGAGTTGCAAAGATGAAGGAACAATTTAAAGAATTTAATAACAGAAAAATATTGGATACGGTTTGCGATATTCACCAGGTAAATTATTGGGAAATTTCTGTACCAGTGTTAGGGAGTTCAGAAAGAAAAGTACAAGCTTTTTGCCCAGAGTGTGTGAAGGGAGAGATTAAACAAAAAGAGCAAGACTTGTTACAGCAGTTTGAGGACAGACAGGCTTACTTTAAAACTTATGATGTCTTAATGCGTGATAGTACGATTCCTAACGAGTTGAAGGGGGCAACATTTGATAATTTCTTTGTTAAGACGACAGAGGAGCGTCAGATGTTAGAGTTTGTAAAAGGTCAAGCCCAGAAGTACCTTGCAGGTATGATGGGAAATACTTTAATCAGTGGTAGCACAGGAATAGGAAAAAGTCATTTATTGCTTGCCCTGGCCAAAGAAATCAATGAGAGCTTCAGAGAGAAGAACGAGCCTAAGAGTGTCTTATTTGTCAGCTTAACCGAGATTATAAAGCAGATAAAAGAAGGCTGGGCTTATGGAAGAAATGCAAACTTAACAGAGTATGAGGCGGTTAAAAAGCTTGTTGATGTTGATTTTCTAATCATTGATGACCTGGGGGCAAAAAATGGGACGGTAACCCCTAAGAGCGATTGGGAACAGGATTTCTTGTTTGATATTATCAATAATCGAGAAACTACGATTTTCAACACGAACCTAGATAGTAGTGAACTGCGGACGGTATACAATGCTAGAAATTCAAGTAGAATTTTGAAAGGTTTAGAAGGGAACACTTTCAAGGCTTTTACAATCAAAGATAAGAGATACACTATAAACACAGTGAGGGGAGAATATCAATGAATGATGATAAAATGCGATTTTCAACAGAAAAAGGCTTTGTTGTCTACGAAAAATGTGGTATAATAGAGATAGAAAAAGTTCCAAGGTTTGGAGAGATAACTTTATTCTACTCAGATGGAAAATTTACCCATCTAGTCAAAAAAGAAACTAAAAAATAAGTCTATTGAGAACAACTCAGGGACATACCGTAAGCATATAATGCTAGTGGTATGTCCCTTTTTGTTTGCATAGAAAGGGGGTGAGGGAGATGTCAGGAGATACTTCTTTAGGGTATGTAGTAGCCAATAAGTTTTCTATGGATCCAGATAAAAGACAGAAAATCTTTTCTCAGTGTAAAAAAGAAGATGATAGCTTAGAACAACGGAAACAAGAAATACTAGAAAAATATGCTAACAAACAAGACAAATCAAAATCTAGAAAAAATGATTCTAAAGGCTCGGAGAGTCATAAAAGAAAAACTAAGAGCAAAGAATTTTAGAAAAAATTATAAACAAAAATCAGATATTAAAAGATGAAGGAGAAAAAAATGACAACTAACTTAGTTAAACAAAAAGAAAATTTAGAAGCTTATATCCGAAGTACAGGTTATAACACTAGAGGGATGAACGTAGAAAATAATCATGTACTCATTGAAAAACCAATCCTTGATAGTTATGAAGATGAACATCAACGTAAAGAGCTGGTTGATCTAGTAAATGTTATTGAGACTCGTACCCGTGGTGGGAAGTATGAAGTAACTGACTTTGAATCTGATTCATTACAAGAAGTTAGCGAAAATTCGGCTGAGAGAACAGAAGCAGATAAAAAGAAAACTATCAGCGTTGATTACTTAGTTAAATTATTCAGTGGAAAACTTGATTTTTCACAGGAACAATTAGATGATGGCCAATATAATTTAACGGATTTTCTTGGTAAGAAGATTATTAAATTAAAACGTAGAACACGAAATAGAGAGATTGGGAAAATTCTCCAAACTGCGAAAGTGCAGACTGCTACAAGTATAGACGACTTGAAATCTATTGTTTCTTTAATCAATCCAGAGCGCAATGTATCTATGGTTGTTAGTCAATCACTATTTAGTGTCTTAGAAAAAATGAAAGACACTTCAGGAAATTATCTTCTTAAAGTTGATAAAGAGACAGGGACAAGTGAAACATTCTTTGTAGATAACTTTTTAATTGTAGATGATACAACATTAGGGAATAAAGGTGACAAAAAAGGCTTTATCGGAGATTTAGAAAACTTTGTTACTTTGTTTGATCGCAAGAAAGATACACTTAGTTGGGTGAATGCGAATGACTATTTTGGAAAACGGTTGATTTTACATACCCGATTTGATGTAAAAAAAGTTGAAGAAGATTGTGGTTACTTTATTCAATGGAACTAGGAGGAAGAAATGGATATTAATCAAGTATTTGATACACTGGATGATTTAGATAATAAAAAAAGTAAGATTAATTCAGCACGAGAACAGTTAAGCGAAAAAAGGAAAAGCCTGTTAGGCAATCAAGCAGTTTCATTTGAGAACATAGATTCTTTTTTGTCAAATAACTTAGAATCTTTAGAGCAGCTGGAAAAGATGGAAAAAGCTATTAATGGCCTTCAGGAAAAATTTGATAGTGATTTTTCAGAAGCTAATGCAGTCATCTTTGAATACATTTTTAAAGAAACTAAGCAACGGATGGAAACTAAGAAGATCTATAAACAATACCGAAAGAAACTTAGACTAATTCTGGACGCATATGATGAAATTCAAGAACTGAAGAAGGATGTAGAAGAAATCCATACAGGTGTAGTCAGAGAAATAGGTCAGAGACATTCTCTATCGCCGTATCGAACAGAAGTAAGTCCGCTTACTGTCCTACCATTCTTAACCCCTGATTCTAGCGGATGGATGAATTTTTCTAAGGAATATCGGGATATCAAAGTGTATTTAGAAAAATAGGGAACAAATTAAGTAAGGCTAGTGATATATGGCTGAAACAAAAGAAATATCGCTAGTCCTACTTTTATGCTTTACTAAGTTTCACATAACAAAGTAAGCATAAACTGAAAAGATGTAATAGCTTGAAAGCAAGGTATATCAGGGGTTTACAGAATGGAGTGAGTTTCACAGAATGTAAGATATGAGAAACTGAGGGGATAAATTAAAGAAATTTCCCTTGAACTTGTCATACTGAAGAGTTGTCAAACTTAAAACAATGATACCTGGTAAGTGGAGTGTTGGAAGGCTTTTAGCGCTTTTTGTCAGTTTGACAGAATTTACAATTTGACAAATTGCAAGATAAAAAAATTTTTAAATTTAAGTGGAGGTACTTGCCT
Organism: Streptococcus mitis; assembly: GCA_001560895.1. Taxonomy (NCBI): domain Bacteria; kingdom Bacillati; phylum Bacillota; class Bacilli; order Lactobacillales; family Streptococcaceae; genus Streptococcus; species Streptococcus mitis. The sequence continues at coordinate 2,114,566 of CP014326.1, read as the reverse complement.
ATGTACGAGTTGAGTAATAGAGACCTGGACGGGATAGATATTGAGTTAGGACGATATAGAACGCTTGCTAATAAAATTTATTTGAGAAGACAGGAACTAATACATAATAAGAAACATAGCGCTGAAGATTGTACTGGTGGGAAAGGCAAGACAGTATATAGTCCTACTGAAGCAACCATCATTAGAATTGAAGAAGACCAAACGCTAAGATATTTAGAAGGCTTTAAACTAGTTGTAGATACCTTGATGGAAAACTTAATTGAAAGTGATCTAGTCATTTTTAAAATGAGATATTTAGAAGCTGGTGCGACTTGGGAAGACGTGGCAGAGAAACTAAATAAAACTACTCGTTATATAAATAGCCGTAGAAAGGTAATCGCTAAAAGATTTGTTGAGTTGAAAGGATATTGACTCCCCCCACCTTTTAAAAAATCTTTCTGGCCAGTAGGGTACCGGTGAAGGGAACTTTTTCCAAGTCGGAGACCTCCAGACAAAAAGGGGGTAAAAACTGAGTGATTCAGAAAGATTGACTCAATTTTTAAAAAATAGGCTATGTTCAGAATAATAGATTACTCTTTTTAAGAGCGAAGAAAAAATGGCAGGTAGAAGAGAGTAAAATTATAGTTCAAAATTTGACTTTTTTCATTTAATTATCTATTCTGTACTTAGATAAAAACAATTGAGTTTTTAAATTATTTTATAGTAGTATCTCTATAATTTAAGAAAGGATGATTTGTAGATGATTTATAACATTGAAAAAATTATTGTTTTTGGATTTATTGTAGGAATTATCTTAGTGCTCCTTGGAGTTCCAATTAATCTTGTTAAAATCTGCTTATTCTTAATTCAGTTCACTTTGATTGTAATTACAATTTATCTTAAGATTGATGCATTGAAACAATTGAAGAAAAAATGAAAGACAAACATTATATAGTTGAAAAATCTCAGATAATTCTGAGGTTTTTCCTTTTCTTTACGCATATTTAAGAAGGAAGAAAAAATAAACATTTTAAATATTGAACTTACAAGCATTGAAGAAACTAAACTAGACTTTGAATACTAAGTAGAAGTTGTCAATATTAAAAAAATTACACCCTCGAATTAGTGTCTAATTTGGTACAAATGTACGAAATGGAAATGCTGTGGAAGATATGCTATAATATTACTAGGTATTAAAAAAGCACGTTTGACCGTGCTAGTTTCTTGCCTGCTGAACTCGTCAATATTACGCCCTTTTAGGGCTCTTTTTTGTGGACTTTTTTAGGAACTTTCAAGAAAAACTAAGGCTATTTAATGCCTAAATGATTTTAAAGAAAGTCAGTATTTTCAAGGGCTGAGCTCTAAAAATTTGACTTATAGAGTGTTAAATGATAGTATAGTCAAAGATAGTCAAGGTTTAAAGAGAGAGGTGGGTTTGTAATGAGATTTAAAAATACATCGGATCATATTGAGGCCTACATCAAGGCAATTTTAGATCAATCTGGTATCGTGGAGTTGCAACGGAGTCAGTTGGCGGATACCTTCCAGGTTGTTCCTAGTCAGATTAACTATGTGATCAAGACACGCTTTACGGAAAGTAGAGGCTACTTGGTTGAAAGTAAGCGGGGTGGTGGAGGCTACATTCGCATAGGACGGATTGAGTTTTCTAGTCATCATGAAATGCTCCGTGATTTGCTTTATTCAATTGGTGAGCGAGTTAGTCAAGAGATTTATGAAGATATTCTGCAGCTTTTGGTTGAGCAGGAATTGATGACCAAGCAAGAGATGAATTTGCTACTAGCAGTAGCTGTGGATCGCGTTCTAGGAGAAGAAGCTCCAGTCCTTCGTGCTAATATGCTACGACAGGTCATACAAGAGGTAGATAGAAAAGGGAAGTAAGATGAACTATTCAAAAGCATTGAATGAATGTATCGAAAGTGCCTACATGGTTGCTGGCCATTTTGGAGCTCGTTATCTAGAGTCTTGGCACTTGTTGATTGCTATGTCCAATCACAGTTATAGTGTGGCAGGGGCGACATTAAACGATTATCCATATGAGATGGACCGTTTAGAAGAGGTGGCTTTGGAACTGACTGAAACGGACTATAGCCAGGATGAAACCTTTACGGAATTGCCGTTCTCCCATCGTTTGCAGGTTCTCTTTGACGAAGCAGAGTATGTAGCGTCAGTGGTCCATGCTAAGGTGCTAGGGACAGAGCATGTCCTCTATGCGATTTTGCATGATGGAAATGCCTTGGCGACTCGTATCTTGGAGAGGGCTGGTTTTTCTTATGAAGACAAGAAAGATCAGGTTAAGATTGCTGCTCTTCGTCGAAATCTAGAAGAACGTGCAGGCTGGACTCGTGAAGACCTCAAGGCTCTACGCCAGCGCCATCGTACAGTAGCTGACAAGCAAAATTCTATGGCTAATATGATGGGTATGCCCCAGACTCCGAGCGGTGGTCTCGAGGACTATACCCATGATTTGACAGAGCAAGCTCGTTCTGGCAAGTTGGAGCCAGTCATCGGTCGGGACAAGGAAATCTCGCGTATGATTCAAATCTTGAGTCGTAAGACCAAGAACAATCCTGTCTTGGTTGGAGATGCTGGTGTCGGGAAAACAGCTCTGGCGCTTGGTCTTGCCCAGCGTATTGCTAGTGGTGATGTGCCTGCAGAAATGGCTAAGATGCGCGTGTTGGAGCTTGATTTGATGAATGTCGTTGCAGGGACACGCTTCCGTGGTGACTTTGAAGAACGCATGAACAATATCATCAAGGATATTGAAGAAGATGGCCAAGTCATCCTCTTTATCGATGAACTTCACACTATCATGGGTTCTGGTAGTGGGATTGACTCAACTCTGGATGCGGCCAATATCTTAAAACCAGCCTTGGCGCGTGGCACCTTGAGAACGGTTGGTGCGACTACTCAGGAAGAATACCAAAAACATATCGAAAAAGATGCGGCACTTTCTCGTCGTTTCGCTAAAGTGACGATTGAAGAACCAAGCGTGGCAGACAGCATGACCATTTTGCAAGGCTTGAAGGCGACTTATGAGAAGCATCACCGTGTGCAAATCGCAGATGAAGCTGTCGAAACAGCTGTCAAGATGGCTCATCGTTACTTGACTAGTCGTCACTTGCCAGACTCTGCTATCGACCTCTTAGATGAAGCAGCAGCAACAGTGCAAAATAATGTCAAACATGTGAAAGCAGACGATTCTGGCTTGAGTCCAGCTGATAAGGCCCTGATGGATGGTAAGTGGAAACAGGCAGCCCAGCTAATCGCAAAAGAAGAGGAAGTCCCAGTCTACAAAGACTTGGTGACAGAGTCTGATATTTTGACCACCTTGAGTCGTTTGTCAGGAATTCCAGTCCAAAAACTGACTCAAACGGATGCTAAGAAGTATCTAAATCTTGAAGCTGAACTACACAAACGTGTTATCGGGCAAGATCAAGCTGTTTCAAGCATTAGCCGTGCGATTCGCCGTAATCAGTCAGGAATTCGCAGTCACAAGCGTCCGATTGGTTCCTTTATGTTCCTAGGACCCACAGGTGTCGGGAAGACCGAATTGGCCAAGGCTCTGGCAGAAGTCCTCTTTGACGACGAATCAGCTCTTATCCGCTTTGATATGAGTGAGTATATGGAGAAATTCGCAGCTAGCCGTCTCAACGGAGCTCCTCCAGGCTATGTGGGTTATGAAGAAGGTGGGGAGTTGACCGAGAAAGTTCGCAACAAACCATATTCCGTTCTCCTCTTTGATGAGGTAGAGAAGGCCCACCCAGACATCTTTAATGTGCTCTTGCAGGTCTTGGATGATGGTGTCTTGATAGATAGCAAGGGGCGCAAGGTCGACTTTTCAAATACCATTATCATCATGACATCGAACCTTGGTGCGACAGCCCTTCGTGATGACAAGACCGTCGGTTTTGGAGCTAAGGACATTCGTTTTGACCAGGAAAATATGGAAAAACGCATGTTTGAAGAACTGAAAAAAGCTTATAGACCTGAGTTTATCAACCGTATTGATGAAAAGGTGGTCTTCCATAGCCTTTCTAGCGACCATATGCAGGAAGTCGTGAAGATTATGGTCAAACCTTTAGTGGCAAGTTTGGCTGAAAAAGGTATTGACTTGAAATTACAAGCTTCAGCTCTGAAATTGTTGGCAAATCAAGGATATGACCCAGAGATGGGAGCTCGCCCACTTCGTAGAACTCTGCAAACAGAAGTGGAGGACAAGTTGGCAGAACTTCTTCTTAAGGGAGATTTAGTGGCAGGTAGCACACTTAAGATTGGTGTCAAAGCAGGCCAGTTAAAATTTGATATTGCATAAAAATGGAGAATCAGGAGCAATCTTGATTCTTTTTTTCGCAATTTTTTTATAAAAAATGATAAAAAACTATTGACAAAACAAAAATATAATTTATAATAAAAACATAGATAACAAAAATATAGAAAATTATAAAAATGTAATGCGTTTATGAAAAAGAAAATAGCAGTGGTATTTGGGACCTTTGCCCCTCTTCATCAGGGCCATATCGATCTGATTCAGCGAGCGAAGCGTCAGTGTGATCAGGTCTGGGTGGTCGTTTCAGGATATGAGGGAGACCGAGGGGAGCAGGTAGGCTTAACGCTTCAAAAGAGATTTCGCTATATTCGTGAAGCATTTCGGGATGATGAGTTGACCTCTGTTTGCAAGTTAGATGAAACCAATCTTCCCCGTTACCCTATGGGCTGGCAGGAGTGGTTGGACCAGATGTTAGCGGAGATTTCCTATGATGAAACCCAGCAAGAGCTGATCTTTTTTGTAGGAGAAGCAGACTACCAGCAAGAATTATCTAATCGTGGCTTTGAGACCGTTCTGCAAGGAAGAAAGTTTGGTATTTCAGCAACTATGATTCGAGAAAATCCAAGCAAATATTGGAAGTACATCGCTCAACCTTTCCGTCGTCAGTTTACCAAGAAAGTGTTGATTATGGGAAGTGCCAGTAATGGGAAGACCACTCTGGCCAAGGATTTGGCAAGGTATTACGATGCGCCCGTTAGTCTGGAATACGCACGTGAGTATCAGATTAAAAATAACGTCCGCGATGATGAATTGACTCCAAAGGATTACTATTACCTCCTGTTGGGACAGTATGACCAGACCTCTAAGTTAATTGACAGTAATGCCAATAGGGGACTGGTGATAGCAGATACCAACTCCTTAGTAACCAAGGGCTACTATGATTATTATATGGAGACTGAGGATCAAGAGGACTTATCAGGAGAAACATTTGACAATCTCTTTGCCTCGATCTTGGCTAAGGAGAAATGGGACTTGATTCTATTTGTGCAGCCTATCGGCTCCTATGTCAATGACGGATTTAGAGATATGACCATGGCAGAAGACCATATTCGTCAAAGTTTTTCCCAGCATTTGGACCAGATGAGAGAGCGATATTTAACCACCATTCCACTAGTTTATCTAGCAGAGGATTATCTAGGTAATTATGAAGCAGCAAAAGTGGCTATTGATGCCATTTACCAAGCAGATTAGGAGAAAAATATGAAAAAACTAACTGAAAAAATCACACAATTTATCGAAAATTTTAAAAATGTCCATGCCGAAGCCCGCAAGATTGGCTTTGCAGGAATCATGAACCTGCTCTGGAGAGATCTTTTTGTGGGCCGTAGCCTTTTCCAGTGGTTATATCTCATCGCCTTGTCAAGTGTTCCCTTGATCTTGGAATTCACGCAAAATACAGAAAGTCATGACTGGTTGAGCTTGTTTGCCTCTTGGACTGGGATTGTCTGTGTTATCTTGGTAGCAGAAGGGCGTGCAAGTAATTATCTCTTCGGGGCTATTAACTCTGCTATCTATTTGATTTTGGCCATGAATGCAACTTTTTATGGCGAAGTCTTGACGACCGTTTACTTCTTTGTAATGCAGCCGATTGGTCTCTATGCTTGGCTGTCCAACCGTATCAATGACCAAGGAAAAGTAGAAGAATCTCACTTTGAAGCTAAGAAATTATCTGTTCTTGATTGGTTCAAGTACTTGTCCTTGACTGCTATCATCTGGATTGGTATGGGCTTAGCTTATCAAAGTATCCATAGTGCTCGCCCTTTCCGTGATAGTGTTACCGATGCGACCAATGGTGTTGGTCAGCTTTTGATGACACGTCTCTACCGTGAGCAATGGATTTTCTGGATTGCAACCAATCTCTTTAGTATCTACCTCTGGTGGGGTGAAAATATCCACATCCAAGGGATGTACTGGGTCTATACACTCAATAGTCTAGTGGGTTGGTACCAATGGACCAAGGCAGTTCGAAAGGAGTCATAAGATGGCAGATATAAAGATTCCAGAAGGGATGACGGAAAGAGAATATTTTGAAATGCATGCCAGTCAGGAGGAGTTTTTAGACTGGTACTACAAGCAGGAACTCCCTCAATATGAAAAACCAAGTGTGACAGTGGATATGGTGGCCTACTGCTTTGTTGAAGGAAAGATCAAGCTCTTGCTGATTCGTCGCAAGGCTCACCCTTATCAAAACTGTTTGGCCTTGGTTGGAGGTTTTATGGATAAGGGAGAAGATGCTGCTCATGCCTGTCAGCGCGAGGTGCGTGAAGAAGTCAATCTCGATCTTCCTTTAGAAAAAATCGAGCAATTGATGACTGTGTCGACTCCTGGGCGTGATCCACGGGGCTGGACGGTGACCATTGCCCATTTGGTGTATCTGCCTAGTCGCGCCCTAGACCTCGTTCAGGCAGGAGACGATGCCAAGGATGTCGTTTTCGTAGATGTCGATTTTCAGACGGGCAAATGCTTCTTGGAGGGAGTCGAATTGGACGAGCAAGCCTTCGCCTTTGACCATTATGCCATTATCCAAGGATCTATCAAACGAATCCAAGGACGACTTGACTGGAACCCGACCTTCCTCTATCTGCTAGAGGAGGAGTTCACTGTCTACGAGGGAACCGAACTGGTCAATCTTATCAACTCAGGTCGTCCCATCGTCAGCAATAACTTTCTCGTAAAATACGGCGAATATGTAGAAGAAGTCGGACTCAAGCGAGTGCCCAAAAAGAAACCAAGAAAAACCTATCGATTGAAATAAAAAACGAGGTCGGGACAAAGTTCCTGACCTCTTTATGTACCATCATGAGATGGTTTTGTGTTGTGACTGCTTTTATGGGTGGCTATCTTTCTTAGAATTACTAAACATGTGCGTAAAGAAGTCTTTGTATCGATACTTGAGATAGTTCTCATGTAAAAATAACAAAGCGATGTAGACAATCATAAAGCTTGTAGTCAGATAGAAGACATCAAAAGCAGTTCGCGCATAGTAAGTGGCTGTTTCATAAGAGCAAATAGCTCCCAAAATCAACCCAGGAAGATACTTGTAATATTTGCTTAACATAAGTCTACACCTCCAATATCCTATTTCAATGTTATTATATTCCTTTGTCTAAAACAATGCAAGCGATTACACAAGAGTGATTTAAAAATATTACTCAAAATAGGAATTTTTTTCTGTTTTTGCTATTAGACTACGAATAGAAAAGTAGGAGGAGTAAAGGTATTTAAAGTATTTAAGGTTTTTAAAATAGTTTAGATAAATCGTTGACATATTTAAATTCAAATGTTACAATTACATTACAAAAAGATTTCTTAATGTTTCAAAAACATTACAAAGGAGTAGAAAAATGAAAAAGAAAACCTATATCAAATTGATGACAGCAACTGTATTAGCTTCTACCTTGCTATTAGGAGCTTGTGGAAATAAAAAGGAAACAACTCAAGCAAGCAGTTCTGCTAAGACAAGCCAGTCATCAAATTCTAAAGTAGCTTCTTCTAGCAAAGAAAGCAAGACTCAGAAGTCCTCAAGTTCAGCTTCATCTGAAAAGTCCAAGACATCTACCGACCAGTCTTCAGCAACTGCAACGCCATCGCAAGCGGCACCTGAACAAAGACAAGGTCAAGAAGTGTTTAATCAACAGGCGGCTAGTCAACAAACTCCTGCTCAGGCTCCTTCAACTCAACAGGCTCCTCAAGCCCAGTCTAACCAATCAAGCTATGATCCTACAACTGACCGCAAACTTCAAGACAAACAAGCAGAGCAAAATAAACGCTATAAGGGTGTTTTAACTATGGCAGATGGTGATTTCTCAGCTGCAGCGGGCAACTGGAAGGGAGCCAATGGCGAAACCATCACAGTTTCATCAGGTGGTCAATTTACAGTAGAATCTGCTGATGGAAAGAAAGAAAACTACTCTATCAAAGGCTATTCTTATACTCTCGATGATGGTAAGTATAATGCCAAAATCGGTGTAGGAAAAGTCATCCAAATTACAACAGGAGCGGATGGCAAGGTTTCCAGTGTTGCTTTGAATCAATAATAGTTCTCAGTATTTGAATTTTTACAACCAAAGAAAATCCGTCAGCTCAATAAGAGTCGACGGATTATTTTATACTTATACTTGGGTTAAAAATTCTTCTGTAGTAAGAATTTGAGCAAATTCATCCTGTAGAGAAAGGAGATTAATTTCATGGATAGTCTCAGGAGAGATGACTTGACCGTTTTTGTTAGCTAGGGTAAAACTGGCAGTAGCATCTGCTAGTAAAGTGACTTCAAAACCAAGATTTGCTGCCATTCGTGTCGTAGTAGATACACAATGAGGCAGAGTCAGACCAGCAAGGACTAAATGACAAATCTGATTTTTTCGTAAATAGGTTTCAAGATTTGTTCCAATAAAGGCGCTATTAACCGTTTTTTGAAAGACAGGTTCTGAAGCAACTGGTTCAAATCCACTTTTAAACTCCTGATTTTGTTTGTTATGAAATTGCGACTGGGGATTGTCAGATATGTGTTGAACATGTAAGACTGGAAGAGCGTGTTTACGGAAGTATGCCAGTACCCTCAATGCCTGGTGTTCAGCTTGAGGGTTGTTCCGTTCTCCCCAGATAGGGTTATCAAATGCTTTTTGCATATCGATAATCAGTAGAGCCGTATGAACCATTTTATGCCTTATCCAATTGCAAGAGGGCTTCAATCTCTGCTAGGGTGCTAGCTTGTGAAATAGCTCCACGAAGTTTGGCAGCGCCAGATGTTCCACGGAGGTAGTGAGGAGCGAGGCCACGGAATTCACGAACTGCGACATTTTCCCCTTTGAGGTTAATCAAGCGTTTCAAGTGTTCATAAGCGATTTTCATCTTATCTTCAAAGGTCAAATCAGGGAGGATTTCTCCTGTTTCAAAGTAATGGTTGATTTGGTTAAAGAGGTAGGGATTTCCCATGGCAGCGCGGCCAATCATGACTGCGTCAGCACCGACTTCTTCGATACGTTGTTTGGCTTCTTGGACCGTACGGATGTCACCGTTGGCGATGAATGGAATCTTGGTCAAAGCTTGAGCGACCTTGTGAAGGGTCTCGAGGTCTGCGTGACCTGTATACATTTGTTCACGGGTACGGCCATGCATAGCAAGGGCAGAAACACCTGCTGCTTCAGCAGCGAGGGCATTTTCAACTGCCAGAGATGGATCAGCCCAGCCGGTACGCATTTTGACAGTAAGTGGGATATCAAGGACAGACTGGACCTTGTTGATGATAGAGTAAATCTTATCGGGGTCCTTGAGCCACATAGCTCCAGCTTCGTTCTTCACGATTTTGTTAACTGGGCAGCCCATGTTGATATCGACGATATCAGTTTTGGTGTTTTCTTGGATGAATTCTGCTGCGCGTGCTAGGCTGTCTTCATCACTACCAAAAAGTTGGATAGAGACAGGGTTTTCGCCTTCATCGATATGAAGCATATGCAGGGTTTTTTCGTTGTTGTATTGGATTCCCTTGTCAGAGACCATTTCCATTACAACGAGTCCAGCTCCGAGCTCTTTTGCGATGGTACGAAAGGCTGAGTTGGTCACACCAGCCATAGGTGCTAAAACGGTACGATTGGGAATCTCAACATTGCCAATCATAAAAGGTGTATTAAGATTTGTCACGAATGAGTTCCTCCAGGTCGTTTTCATCAAAGTTGTAAGTTGTTTGGCAGAATTGACAAGTGATTTCTGCTCCGTGGTCTTCCTCTTTCATTTCCTGTAAGTCTGAGCTTGGAAGGCTGGCAAGAGCATTCATAAAACGTTCATGGCTACAGTCACATTGGAAACGGATTTCTTCTTCAGAAAGACGCTTGTAAGCCTCGTCCCCGTAGATAGCCTTGAGGAGGGCTTCAATATGGTCGTCGCTTTCCAGAAGAGTAGAGATAGCTGGCATTGCTTGGATGCGTTTTTCAAAGCGAGCAATCTCCTCTTCCTTGGCTCCTGGCAAGACTTGGACTAGGAAACCACCTGCAACCTTGACCTTGTCTTCCTCGTCTAAAAGGACATTGAGACCGACTGCTGAAGGGGTCTGTTGACTTTCAGTCAGGTAAAAGGCAAGGTCTTCACCGATTTCTCCAGAGATGAGGGGAGTCATAGAGTTGTAAGGATTTCCAGTACCGTAGTCTGTGATAACGAGGAATTGACCATTTCCAACAAAAGGTCCGACGAGGACTTCACCAGTTGCAGTCTTTTTGATGTCGACACCAGGATTTTGAGCGTATCCTTTGACATTCCCCTTGGTATCAGCGACGGTGATGATGGCACCTAGGGAGCTAGATCCCAGCACCTTAACTGTTAGTTTAGTATTTCCTTTTTCATTGGCTGCGAGAATCTGGCTGGCGATAAGAGTTCGACCAAGCGCTACAGTTGAGCTAGCTTGGGTTTGGTGTTTTTCTTGAGCAGTGCGGACGGTTTCCGTACTATCAAGGACAAAAGCACGAAAGGCGCCACTTTCTGATATAGTTTTAATAATTTTATCCATAACTACTATTTTAGCATAAAAATGCCCAAAGGGGGAGCCGTGTGTTTGCTGATTTTCAGGATAATGGACTAGGAAATCTGCATGAAAATAAAAAGAGAAACAGATTATTTCAGCATTTGTAAGATTTATGCTATGCTTAAGATAGAAAATGAAAGGGGTAACAAATGTATTTAGGAGACTTGATGGAAAAGGCTGAATCTGGCCAATTTTCAATCCTTTCCTTTCTATTACAAGAGTCTCAGACGACCGTCAAGGCTGTAATGGAGGAAACAGGATTTTCAAAAGCAACCCTAACCAAATATGTCACCCTGCTCAATGACAAGGCTTTGGACAGTGGTTTGGAGCTGAACATCTCCTTAGAAGATGAAAATCTGCGTCTTTCAATCGGTGCAGCTACCAAGGGGAGAGATATTAGGAGACTGTTTTTGGAGAATGCTGTTAAATATCAGATTCTTGTTTATCTCCTCTACCACCAACAGTTTCTAGCCCATCAGCTGGCTCAAGAATTGATGATTAGTGAGGCTACGCTTGGTCGCCACTTGGCTGGTTTAAATCAGATTTTGTCAGAATTTGATTTATCCATCCAAAATGGACGGTGGCGAGGTCCAGAGCATCAGATTCGCTATTTCTATTTCTGTCTTTTCCGCAAGGTCTGGTCGAGTCAGGAATGGGAAGGACACATGCAGAAGCCAGAGAGAAAACAGGAGATTGCCACTTTAGAAGAAATCTGCGGTGCAAGTTTGTCTTCGGGCCAGAAACTGGACTTGGTTCTTTGGTCTCACATCAGTCAACAACGTCTTCGGGTCAATGCCTGTCAGTTTCAAGTGATAGAAGAGAAAATGCGAGGGTATTTTGACAATATTTTCTACCTTCGTTTGCTCAGAAAGGCTCCGTCCTTTTTTGCTGGGCAACACCTTCCTCTAGGAACTGAGGATGGTGAGATGATGATATTTTTCTCTTTCCTCCTATCTCATCGCATTCTTCCCCTCCATACTATGGAGTATATTCTTGGTTTTGGAGGGCAGTTGGCAGATTTGCTGACGCAATTGATTCAAGAAATGAAGAAAGAGGAGTTGCTGGGTGATTATACAGAGGACCATGTCACCTATGAACTCAGTCAGCTTTGTGGTCAAGTTTATCTATACAAGGGCTATATTTTACAAGATCAGTACAGATACCAGACAGAGAATCGTCATCCTTATTTGTTGATGGAACATGATTTTAAGGAGACGGCGGCGGAGATTTTTCATGCCTTACCTGCCTTTCAGCAGGGGACGGATTTGGATAAGAAAATTCTCTGGGAATGGCTGCAGTTAATCGAATATATGGCTGAAAATGGTGGCCAGCATATGCGGATTGGTCTGGATTTGACATCTGGTTTTCTTGTTTTTTCAAGGATGGCGGCCATTTTGAAACGGTATTTGGAATACAATCGTTTCATTACCATTGAAGCTTATGACCGAACTCGGCATTATGATTTGCTGGTTACCAATAACCCGATTCATAAGAAGGAACAGACACAAGTTTATTATTTAAAAAACGACTTGGATATGGAGGATTTGGCAGCGATTCGTCAGTTATTATTTAGCTAAAAGGCTTGGTGCTTCCAGGTCTTTTTGTGAAATTTACACAATCTCCTCACATTTTTTTAAAAATTAAAAAAAGTTGATAAACAAGAAAGCGCTTTATTTTGTATACTAGTAAGTGTAAAGAGGAAACATCCTCGAGATCTTTATGAGGAGGACAGCACATGTCACAAGAAAAATACATCATGGCTATTGACCAGGGAACAACAAGTTCTCGTGCCATCATTTTCAACAAAAAAGGGGAAAAGGTTAGCTCTAGTCAAAAAGAGTTCACTCAAATTTTCCCTCAGGCAGGTTGGGTAGAACACAATGCCAATGAAATTTGGAACTCTGTTCAGTCAGTTATTGCGGGTGCTTTCATCGAAAGTGGTGTCAAGCCAAGTCAAATAGAAGCAATCGGGATTACTAACCAACGTGAAACAACTGTCGTCTGGGATAAGAAAACAGGACTTCCAATCTACAATGCCATCGTTTGGCAATCTCGTCAGACAGCATCTTTGGCTGAGCAACTAAAAAGCAAAGGCTATGTGGAAAAATTCCATGAAAAGACTGGTTTGATTATTGACGCTTACTTCTCAGCAACTAAGGTTCGTTGGATTTTGGACCATGTAGAAGGCGCTCAAGAGCGAGCAGAAAAGGGAGAATTGCTCTTTGGTACTATCGATACTTGGTTGGTTTGGAAATTGACAGACGGTGCGGCTCACGTGACGGACTACTCAAATGCAGCCCGTACCATGCTTTATAACATTAAAGAACTCAAATGGGATGATGAGATTTTGGAAATTCTCAACATTCCTAAGGCTATGCTTCCAGAAGTTCGTTCTAACTCTGAAATTTACGGTAAGACAGCGCCATTCCATTTCTATGGTGGACAAGTGCCAATCTCAGGTATGGCTGGGGACCAACAAGCAGCCCTATTTGGACAGTTGGCCTTTGAACCAGGTATGGTCAAGAATACTTATGGAACAGGATCTTTCATCATCATGAATACTGGTGAAGAGATGCAGCTGTCTGAAAATAACCTCTTGACAACGATTGGTTACGGAATCAATGGCAAGGTTTACTATGCCTTAGAAGGTTCTATCTTCATCGCAGGAAGTGCGATTCAATGGCTTCGTGATGGACTTCGTATGGTAGAGAACTCACCAGAATCTGAAAAATATGCTCGTGATTCTCACAATGATGATGAAGTTTATGTCGTTCCAGCCTTTACAGGATTAGGAGCACCGTACTGGAACCAAAATGCTCGCGGTTCTGTCTTTGGTTTGACTCGTGGAACAAGTAAGGAAGACTTTATCAAGGCAACTCTTCAATCAATTGCTTATCAAGTACGTGATATCATTGACACAATGCAGGTGGATGCTCAAACAGCTATTCAAGTATTGAAAGTGGATGGAGGTGCAGCCATGAATAACTTCCTCATGCAGTTCCAAGCTGATATTTTAGGAATCGACATTGCACGCGCTAAAAACTTGGAAACCACAGCTCTAGGTGCAGCCTTCCTAGCTGGTTTGGCAGTTGGTTACTGGAAAGACTTGGATGAGTTGAAGCTCTTGAATGAGACTGGGGAACTTTTTGAGCCATCTATGAACGAATCTCGCAAGGAACAACTCTACAAGGGCTGGAAGAAGGCTGTGAAAGCGACTCAAGTCTTTGCGGAAATCGATGACTAATACTGAAAGAATAAAGCGACTCAGTTAGAAAGTGTGTAAATATGGAATTTTCAAAGAAAACACGTGAATTATCAATTAAAAAAATGCAGGAACGTACCCTGGACCTCTTGATTATCGGTGGGGGGATCACAGGGGCTGGTGTAGCCTTGCAAGCGGCAGCTAGCGGTCTTGAGACTGGTTTGATTGAAATGCAGGACTTCGCAGAAGGAACATCTAGCCGTTCAACAAAATTGGTTCACGGAGGTCTTCGTTACCTCAAACAATTCGACGTGGAAGTGGTGTCAGATACGGTTTCTGAACGTGCAGTAGTTCAACAAATCGCACCACATATTCCAAAACCAGACCCAATGCTCTTGCCAGTTTACGATGAAGATGGAGCGACCTTTAGCCTCTTCCGTCTTAAAGTAGCTATGGACTTGTACGATCTTTTGGCCGGAGTTAACAACACACCAGCTGCAAACAAGGTTTTGAGCAAGGAAGAAGTCTTGGAACGCCAGCCAAACTTGAAGAAAGAAGGCTTGGTAGGAGGTGGGGTTTACCTTGACTTCCGTAACAACGATGCGCGTCTCGTGATTGAAAATATCAAACGTGCCAACCAAGACGGTGCCCTCATTGCCAACCACGTGAAGGCAGAAGGCTTCCTCTTTGACGAAAGTGGCAAGATTACAGGTGTTGTAGCTCGTGATTTGTTGACAGACCAAGTATTTGAAATCAAGGCCCGTCTGGTGATCAACACAACAGGTCCTTGGAGCGACAAGGTGCGCAATTTGTCTAATAAGGGAACACAATTTTCACAAATGCGTCCAACTAAGGGAGTTCACTTGGTAGTGGATTCAAGCAAGATCAAGGTTTCACAGCCGGTTTACTTTGATACAGGTTTGGGTGACGGTCGTATGGTCTTTGTTCTCCCACGTGAAAACAAGACTTACTTTGGTACAACGGATACAGACTACACAGGTGATTTGGAACATCCAAAAGTGACTCAGGAAGATGTAGATTATCTACTTGGCATTGTCAACAACCGCTTCCCAGAAGCAAATATTACTGTTGCTGACATTGAAAGTAGCTGGGCAGGTCTTCGTCCATTGATTGCAGGCAATAGCGCTTCTGACTACAATGGAGGAAATAACGGAACTATTAGTGACGAAAGCTTTAACAACTTGATTGCGACTGTCGAAGCTTATCTATCGAAAGAAAAAACGCGTGAAGATGTTGAGTCTGCTGTCAGCAAGCTTGAAAGCAGTACCTCTGAGAAACATTTGGATCCATCTGCAGTTTCACGTGGTTCGAGCTTGGATCGTGATGACAATGGCCTTTTGACCCTTGCTGGTGGTAAAATCACAGACTACCGTAAGATGGCTGAAGGAGCTATGGAGCGTGTGGTTGATATCCTTAAAGCAGAATTTGATCGCAGCTTTAAACTGATCAATTCTAAGACTTATCCTGTTTCAGGTGGAGAATTGAACCCAGCAAATGTGGATTCAGAAATCGAAGCCTTTGCGCAACTTGGAGTTTCACGTGGATTGGATAGCAAGGAAGCTCACTATCTGGCAAATCTTTACGGTTCAAATGCACCGAAGGTCTTTGCACTTGCTCACAGCTTGGAACAAGCGCCAGGACTCAGCTTGGCGGACACCTTGTCCCTTCACTATGCAATGCGCAATGAGTTGGCTATCAGCCCAGTTGACTTCTTCCTTCGTCGTACCAACCACATGCTCTTTATGCGTGATAGTTTGGATAGTATCGTTGAGCCAGTTTTGGATGAAATGGGACGATTCTATGACTGGTCAGAAGATGAAAAAGCAGGCTACCGTGCGGATGTCGAAGCAGCTCTTGCTAACAATGATTTAGCAGAATTAAAAAATTAAGAAAAAATAAAAGAGGTGGCGGGCAACAATCCTTGTCGCCCGCCCCTTCTTTTTAATGGAGACATAAAGATGATGAATGAATTATTTGGAGAATTTTTGGGGACTTTAATCCTGATTCTTCTAGGAAATGGTGTTGTAGCAGGTGTAGTTCTTCCTAAAACCAAGAGCAATAGCTCAGGTTGGATTGTGATTACTATGGGTTGGGGGATTGCAGTTGCGGTTGCAGTATTTGTATCTGGAAAACTTAGTCCAGCTCATTTAAACCCAGCTGTGACAATTGGTGTGGCTTTAAAAGGTGGTCTGCCTTGGGCTTCCGTTTTGCCTTATATCTTAGCCCAGTTCGCAGGGGCTATGCTGGGTCAGATTTTGGTTTGGTTGCAATTCAAACCGCATTATGAGGCAGAAGAAAATGCAGGTAATATCCTGGCAACCTTCAGTACCGGGCCAGCCATCAAGGATACTGTATCAAACTTGATTAGTGAAATCCTAGGAACTTTTGTATTGGTATTAACAATCTTTGCTTTGGGTCTTTACGATTTTCAGGCAGGTATCGGAACCTTTGCAGTAGGAACTTTGATTGTCGGTATCGGTCTATCACTAGGTGGGACAACAGGTTATGCCTTGAATCCTGCGCGTGATCTTGGACCTCGTATCATGCACAGCCTTTTGCCAATTCCAAATAAGGGAGATGGAGACTGGTCTTATGCTTGGATTCCAGTTGTAGGACCTGTTATCGGTGCAGCCTTGGCCGTACTTGTATTCTCACTTTTCTAATCTAGAAAACAATTATGTTGATAGAGCTTGAGATGAAAATCTCAGGTTTTTTTCTTTTAAAATATTCATAGAAAAACCGCATAATCTTTAAAATTAGCTTAAATGCAGTGAAAATGTACGGTAAACAATTGAAAAATTACCCTAAAAAATGGTACAATGGTAGAAAAATACTATAGTAAGAGTTTATCTTATTTAACAAAAATTACAGAAATGAATGGTTTTTCTTGATGAAACAGAGAAAAGAATTGTACCTCTTTCTTGGTCGGACAGCCTTGTATTTTCTTATCTTTTTAGGGCTGCTTTACTTCTTTAGCTATCTTGGTCAGGGTCAAGGAAGCTTTATCTATAATGAATTTTAACTTGAAGGAGAACCCCTATTGTGTCAAACAAACCAATAGTAGATATGATTGAAACCATTGAGCATTTTGCTCAGACCCAGCCTAGCTATCCTGTCTATAATGTTTTAGGGCAGGAACATACTTATGGTGATTTAAAGGCTGATTCGGATAGTTTAGCTGCAGCCATCGACCAACTAGGATTGCCTGAGAAGTCTCCTGTAGTCGTTTTTGGTGGCCAAGAGTATGAAATGTTGGCAACTTTTGTAGCCTTGACTAAGTCAGGTCATGCCTACATTCCAATTGACAGCCATTCGGCTTTGGAGCGAGTTTCAGCTATTTTAGAAGTGGCAGAGCCAAGCTTGATTATTGCCATTTCAGATTTTCCATTAGAGCAGGTTTCTACACCGATAATGAATCTAGCTCAGGTTCAAGAAGCCTTTGCCCAAGGGAATAACTACGAAATCACGCATCCAGTCAAGGGAGATGATAATTACTACATCATCTTTACTTCTGGTACAACTGGTAAGCCTAAGGGAGTGCAGATTTCCCATGATAACCTCCTCAGCTTTACCAACTGGATGATTACGGATAAGGAATTTGCGACGCCAAGTCGTCCGCAAATGCTGGCTCAGCCACCTTATTCTTTTGATCTGTCTGTCATGTATTGGGCGCCAACCTTGGCACTTGGAGGTACACTTTTCGCTCTTCCTGCAGCCATCACTCAGGACTTTAAGCAACTCTTTGCGACCATCTTTTCATTGCCAATCGCTATCTGGACTTCTACACCGTCTTTTGCGGATATGGCCATGTTGTCTGAAGACTTCAACAGCAAGAAAATGTCTGGCATCACGCATTTCTACTTTGATGGAGAAGAATTGACGGTCAAAACGGCTCAAAAACTACGTGAACGTTTCCCAAATGCCCGTATTATCAATGCCTATGGCCCAACAGAAGCGACAGTAGCCCTATCAGCTGTTGCTGTGACAGACGAGATGCTAGCGACTCTCAAACGTCTACCAATCGGCTATACCAAGGCTGATTCTCCAACCTTCATCATTGACGAGGAAGGCAATAAACTGCCAAATGGTGAACAGGGAGAAATCATTGTTTCTGGGCCAGCTGTGTCAAAAGGCTATATGAACAATCCTGAAAAAACAGCGGAAGCCTTCTTTGAATTTGAAGGATTACCAGCCTATCACACAGGTGATGTGGGAACAATGACAGATGAAGGCTTGCTTCTCTACGGCGGACGCATGGACTTCCAGATTAAGTTTAATGGTTACCGCATTGAGTTAGAAGATGTCTCTCAAAATCTCAACAAGTCTCGTTATATCGAGTCTGCTGTCGCAGTACCACGTTATAACAAGGACCACAAGGTACAAAATCTACTGGCCTATGTCATCTTAAAAGATGGTGTTCGTGAGCAGTTTGAGCGTGATATCGATATTACCAAGTCTATTAAGGAAGACTTGACAGATATTATGATGTCTTATATGATGCCGTCTAAATTCCTTTACCGAGACAGCTTGCCACTGACTCCAAATGGGAAAATTGACATAAAAGGATTGATTAACGAGGTGAATAATAGATGATGGAGTTCTTTCAACAGCTTCCTCATTTAGAGCCATACGGCAATCCTCAGTACTTTGTCTATGTGATTGTTGCAACCTTGCCCATCTTTATAGGCCTCTTTTTCAAGAAACGCTTTGCCTGGTATGAAGTGCTGGTTAGCCTCTTCTTTATCGTCACCATGTTGGTAGGTGGGAAGACCAATCAATTGGCTGCCTTGGGTATTTACCTTTGCTGGGAAATATTGCTTCTGCTTTTCTACAAGCATTATCGAAAAAGCAAGGATGGCAAGTGGGTCTTCTACTTAGTTAGTTTTCTGTCCCTACTTCCGATTATCTTTGTCAAGGTGCAACCAGCTATCAATGGAACGCAGTCTTTGCTAGGATTCTTGGGAATTTCTTACCTGACCTTTCGTTCGGTTGGGATTATCATCGAGCTGAGAGATGGAGTGATTAAGGATTTTACCCTCTGGGAATTCCTACGTTTTCTTTTCTTCATGCCGACTTTCTCGAGTGGTCCAATTGATCGCTTTAAGCGTTTTAATGAAAATTATCAGACCATTCCTGAGCGGGATGAGTTGATGGATATGCTGGATGAATCTGTTCGCTATATTATGTGGGGCTTTTTGTATAAGTTTATCCTAGCTCATGTTTTAGGAGAGACCTTACTACCTCCTCTGAAGAATTTAGCCTTGCAGTCAGGTGGCTTCTTTAATCTCTATACTTTAGCGGTTATGTATACCTTTGGTCTGGAGCTTTTCTTTGACTTTGCAGGTTACTCTATGTTTGCCTTAGCCATTTCAAATTTGATGGGAATCCGTAGCCCTATCAACTTTAACAAACCTTTTTTATCAAGGGATTTGAAGGAGTTTTGGAATCGCTGGCACATGAGTCTCTCTTTCTGGTTCCGTGACTTTGTCTTTATGCGGATGGTGATGGTATTGACCAGAAAGAAGGTCTTTAAGAATCGCAATGTAACTTCAAGTGTGGCCTACATTGTAAATATGCTGATTATGGGATTTTGGCATGGAGTGACTTGGTACTATATCGCCTATGGACTCTTTCATGGACTAGGCTTGGTCATCAATGACGCCTGGGTTCGCAAGAAAAAAACGCTCAATAAGGAACGGAAAAAAGCAGGGAAAGCTGCTCTACCTGAGAATCGCTGGATTCAGTTGCTTGGCATGGTTGTGACCTTCCATGTCGTCATGCTGTCATTCTTAATCTTTTCTGGATTTTTGAATGATTTATGGTTTAAAAAATAAAGGAAATAAAATATGGATATCAAATCAGAAGTTATCGAAATTATTGATGAGTTGTTTATGGAAGATGTTTCTGACATGATGGATGAAGATCTTTTTGATGCAGGTGTCTTGGATAGCATGGGCACGGTTGAGTTGATTGTGGAGATTGAAAACCGTTTTGACATTCGTGTCCCTGTAACAGAGTTTGGTCGTGATGACTGGAATACAGCTAATAAAATTATAGCTGGTATTGTGGAGCTACAAAATGCTTAAACGCTTATGGATGATCTTCGGGCCGGTCTTGATAGCTGGTTTGTTGGTTGCTTTGGTTATATGCTGTTATCCTGAAAGTGTTAGATATGACATTGTGTCTGAAAAGCATTCGGCAGCTTCCGTTACTGCAGAAAGTTTTAGAGAACGAAATCAAAAATCAAAAGCTTTATCTGATACTTCTATCCGATTTATACCTTTCTTTGGCTCCAGTGAATGGCTTCGTTTTGACGGTGCTCATCCTGCGGTATTGGCCGAGAAATACAATCGTTCCTACCGTCCTTATCTTTTAGGACAGAGGGGAGCTGCATCGCTTAACCAGTATTTTGGAATGCAACAGATGTTACCAGAAATAGAGGATAAGCAAGCCGTATTTGTTATATCTCCCCAATGGTTTACAGAAAATGATTATGAACCTGCAGTCTTTCAAGAGTATTTTAATAGTGACCAACTAACTTCTTTTTTAGAAAATCAATCAGGAGATATTAGTAGTCAGCATGCATCTAAGAGATTATTAAAACAGTTTTCAAATGTATCAATGAAAGATATAGTACAAAAAATTGCTAATAATGAATCTCTTTCAGAGTTCGATCATATACGTATAGAAATTGGTGCTCTAATTAATCAGAAACAAGCCAATTTTTTTGGACAGTTCACAATCAGACAGTGGTTGAAATATAAAGAACATGTTGATAAATATTTGAATACTATTCCAGACCAGTTTTCTTATCAAGAAATAGAAGATGTTGTTAAAGCAGATGCAGAAAAAAATACTTCTAATAATGAATTTGGTATAGATAATCATTTCTATGATACACAAATCAGAGACTATTTGAAAAAGTTAAAAGGATCACAGACTAGTTATAATTACCTTAAATCATCTGAATACAACGACTTGCAGTTGGTTTTAACACAGTTTTCCAAATCTAAGGTAAACCCGATTTTTATCATTCCACCTGTTAATAAAAAATGGATGGACTACGCTGGTCTACGAGAGGATATGTATCAACAAACGGTGCAAAAGATTCGCTACCAGTTAGAAAGTCAAGGCTTTACCAATATAGCAGATTTTTCTAAGGACGGTGGGGAGCCTTTCTTTATGAAGGATACTATCCACCTTGGTTGGTTGGGTTGGTTGGCTTTTGACAAGGCAGTTGATCCTTTCCTATCCAATCCTACACCAGCTCCGACTTACCATCTAAATGAGCGCTTTTTCAGCAAAGATTGGGCGACGTATGATGGAGATGTCAAGGAATTTCAATAGATAATAGTATGGAAGAGTTCAAGAATGAAACTGGTTTTCACGTTTTTTCTTGACTCTTTTTTTGCTTGTGATATAATTAACTGGTAAATAAAATTCTAAAGAATAGTATTTTTCTCTTAAAAATGGAGAAATCTAGAAGGAAAGGAGTCAGATATGAGACAGCTAGCGAAGGCTATCGATGCTTTTTTGAATGAGGTGATTTTGCAGGCAGAAAATCAGCATGAAATCCTAATAGGTCATTGTACTAGCGAGGTAGCTCTGACTAATACCCAGGAGCATATCCTCATGCTTTTGTCAGAGGAATCTTTAACAAATTCGGAATTGGCTCGTCGTCTCAATGTCAGTCAGGCGGCAGTTACCAAGGCCATTAAGTCTTTGGTCAAGGAAGGAATGTTGGAAACATCTAAAGATCCTAAGGATGCGCGTGTGATTTTTTATCAGTTGACTGATTTGGCTCGTCCAATTGCTGAGGAGCATCATTATCACCATGAGCATACACTTTTAACCTATGAACAAGTGGCGACTCAGTTTACTCCAAATGAGCAAAAAGTGATTCAGCGGTTTTTGACTGCTTTAGTAGGAGAAATCAAATAATGAGATATATTACGGTAGAGGATTTGTCCTTCTATTATGATAAGGAGCCTGTTCTTGAGCATATCAATTATAGTGTTGATAGTGGGGAATTTGTGACTTTGACAGGGGAAAATGGCGCGGCTAAGACGACGCTCATAAAGGCCAGTCTTGGTATCCTCCAACCACGCATTGGTAAGGTGACCATTTCAAAGACAAATACGCAAGGCAAGAAATTGAGAATAGCCTATCTTCCCCAACAGATTGCCAGTTTTAATGCAGGTTTTCCAAGTACGGTTTATGAATTTGTCAAGTCGGGACGATACCCACGAAAAGGCTGGTTCCGTCGTTTGAATGCTCATGATGAGGAGCATATCAAGGCCAGTCTAGACTCAGTGGGCATGTGGGAACACAGAGACAAACGCTTGGGTTCTCTTTCTGGAGGACAAAAGCAGCGAGCGGTGATTGCACGTATGTTTGCTTCTGACCCTGATGTGTTTATCCTAGATGAGCCGACAACGGGGATGGATGCAGGAAGTAAAAATGAATTTTACGAACTCATGCACCATAGCGCCCATCATCATGGCAAGGCTGTTTTGATGATTACTCATGATCCTGAAGAAGTTAAAGATTATGCGGACCGCAATATTCATCTAGTCCGTAACCAAGACTCGCCATGGCGTTGTTTCAATGTTCATGAGAATGACCAGGAGGTGGGCCATGCTTAGTTTATTATCTTATGACTTTATGCAACGCGCCTTTCTGGCTGTTATTGCCATGAGTCTTTTCTCGCCGGTATTGGGAACCTTCCTTATCTTACGTCGTCAGAGTTTGATGAGTGATACCCTCAGCCACGTCTCGCTTTCGGGTGTAGCCTTTGGGCTGGTTTTGGGGATTTCTCCGACTATTTCCACTATTGCCATTGTCTTGATTGCGGCGGTCTTTTTGGAGTATCTCCGTACGGTTTACAAGAGCTTTATGGAAATCGGGACAGCTATCCTCATGTCAACAGGTCTGGCTGTTTCTCTGATTGTCATGAGCAAGGGTAAAAGCTCGAGTTCTATGAGTTTGGACCAGTATCTTTTTGGTTCGATTGTGACTATCAGTGAAGAGCAGGTCATTTCCCTCTTTGTCATTGCGGCGGTTGTTTTGATTTTGACCTTCCTCTTCCTTCGTCCTATGTATATCTTGACCTTTGATGAGGATACGGCCTTTGTGGATGGCTTGCCCGTTCGTACCATGTCTATTCTTTTTAACATGGTGACAGGGGTGGCTATTGCCCTTATGATTCCTGCAGCAGGAGCTCTTCTGGTATCGACCATTATGGTCTTGCCAGCTAGTATTGCCCTACGTCTGGGGAAAAACTTTAAATCGGTTATGCTGCTAGCCAGTACTATTGGATTTTTGGGAATGGTAGCAGGACTCTACATTTCCTACTATGCAGAAACACCTGCAAGTGCAAGTATTACCATTATTTTTGTAACTGTCTTTTTACTCATCAGTTTAGTAAGACGTTTTATCAAATAGGAGACGAACGTGAAAAAAATTAGCTTATTGCTAGCCAGTCTATGTGCCTTGTTTTTAGTGTCTTGTTCCAATCAAAATCAGGCAGATGGCAAACTAAATATCGTAACAACCTTTTACCCTGTCTATGAATTTACCAAGCAAGTCGCAGGAGATACTGCTAATGTAGAACTCCTCATCGGTGCTGGTACAGAACCCCATGAATATGAACCTTCTGCCAAGGCAGTTGCCAAAATCCAAGACGCAGATACCTTCGTTTATGAAAATGAAAACATGGAAACATGGGTCCTTAAATTGCTAGATACTTTGGATAAGAAAAAGGTGAAAACCATCAAGGCTACTGGTGATATGTTGCTCTTGCCAGGTGGTGAGGAAGAAGAGGGCGACCATGACCATGGAGAAGAAGGCCATCACCATGAGTTTGACCCCCATGTTTGGTTGTCACCAGTCCGTGCCATCAAACTTGTAGAGTACATCCGTGATAGCTTGTCAGCAGATTATCCTGATAAAAAAGAGACCTTTGAGAAGAATGCTGCTGCCTATATCGAAAAATTGCAAGCCTTGGATAAGGCTTATGCAGAAGGCTTGTCTCAAGCCAAACAAAAGAGCTTTGTGACTCAACACGCAGCCTTTAACTACCTTGCCTTGGACTATGGACTCAAACAAGTCGCAATCTCAGGCCTCTCTCCAGATGCAGAGCCATCAGCTGCACGTCTGGCAGAATTGACAGAGTATGTCAAGAAAAATAAAATTGCCTACATTTACTTTGAAGAAAATGCCTCACAAGCTCTTGCTAATACACTTTCAAAAGAGGCAGGTGTCAAAACTGATGTCCTGAATCCTTTAGAAAGTCTGACAGAAGAGGATACCAAGGCTGGAGAAAATTACATCTCTATCATGAAGAAAAATCTCAAGGCTTTGAAACAAACAACAGACCAAGAAGGTCCAGCTATCGAACCTGAAAAGGCAGAGGATACCAAGACAGTTCAAAATGGTTACTTTGAGGATGCCGATGTCAAGGACCGCACCTTGAGTGACTATGTAGGTAACTGGCAATCAGTTTATCCTTTCCTCTAAGATGGTACGTTTGATCAAGTCTTTGACTACAAGGCTAAGTTGACTGGTAAGATGACCCAAGCTGAGTATAAGGCCTACTATACAAAAGGTTATCAGACAGATGTCACTAAGATCAATATCACTGATAACACTATGGAATTTGTTCAAGGTGGCCAAAGTAAGAAATTCACCTACAAGTATGTTGGCAAGAAAATCTTGACTTATAAGAAAGGCAATCGAGGCGTGCGCTTCCTTTTTGAAGCCACAGATGCTAATGCTGGACAGTTTAAGTATGTTCAATTTAGTGACCACAATATCGCTCCAGTCAAGGCAGAACATTTCCATATCTTCTTTGGAGGCACAAGCCAAGAAGCCCTCTTTGAAGAAATGGACAACTGGCCAACCTATTATCCAGATAACCTATCTGGCCAAGAAATCGCCCAAGAAATGTTGGCACATTGATGAGAAACCGACTAGTTCATAAGAGCTGGTCGGTTTTTGGATACTAGATGTCTAACTTCTCATTATAGACCTTTCAGAACTTTAAACAATAAATAAAACTCTTGAAATCTTAGCGCTTGTGTGTTAGAATAAATTTAATGGGTAAGGTTCATTAGAACACCAAATCCCTTAACTATTGCAGTAGTTAAGGGATTTTTTGAGGCTCTATAATATTTGTAGTGGGTAAATCCCCTATGGATATTATGGAGCCTATTTTGTTGTAGAAAAAAAGTCCCATAAGATCTATAATGAAAAGCAACCAAACCATCATTAGAAAGAATCCTATGGAACAATTACATTTTATCACAAAATTACTAGACATTAAAGACCCAAATATCCAAATTATGGATGTCATTAATAGGAATACCCACAAGGAAATCATCGCTAAACTGGACTACGACGCTCCATCTTGTCCTGAGTGTGGAAGTCAAATGAAGAAATATGACTTCCAAAAACCGTCTAAGGTTCCTTACCTTGAAACGACTGGTATGCCTACTAGAATTCTCCTTAGAAAACGTCGATTCAAGTGCTATCATTGCTCGAAAATGATGGTAGCTGAGACTTCTCTCGTCAAGAAGAATCACCAAATCCCTCGTATCATCAACCAAAAGATTGCCCAGAAGCTAATTGAGAAGACTTCTATGACCGATATTGCCCGTCAGCTGTCTATTTCAACTTCAACTGTTATTCGCAAGCTCAATGACTTCTGTTTTAAGTCTGATTTTTCTTACCTCCCTGAGATTATGTCCTGGGACGAATATGCCTTCACTAAGGGAAAGATGAGTTTCATTGCTCAAGATTTTGATAAGCTCAATATTATCACTGTTCTTGAGGGTAGAACACAAACTATCATAAGAAATCATTTTCTGCGCTACAATCGCTCTGTTCGTTGTCAGGTGAAAATCATTACTATGGATATGTTTAGTCCTTACTATGACTTGGCTAAACATCTTTTTCCGTATGCCAAAATCGTTCTAGATCGCTTCCACATTGTACAACATCTTAGCCGTGCTATGAGTCGTGTTCGTGTCCAAATCATGAAGCAATTTGAGCGAAAATCTCATGAATATAAGGCTATCAAGCGCTACTGGAAACTCATTCAACAGGATAGCCGTAAACTGAGTGATAAGCGATTTTATCGCCCTACTTTTCGCATGCACTTAACCAATAAAGAGATTATTGACAAGCTTTTGAGCTATTCAGAAGACTTGAAACACCACTATCATCTCTATCAACTCTTGCTTTTTCACTTTCAGAATAAGGAACCGGAGAAATTTTTCGGACTCATTGAGGAAAATCTAAAGAAAGTTCATCCTCTTTTTAAGACTGTCTTTAAAACCTTTCTAAAGGACAAAGAGAAAATCGTCAATGCCCTTCAGTTACCCTATTCTAATGCCAAATTAGAAGCAACCAATAATCTCATCAAACTTATCAAACGCAATGCCTTTGGTTTTCGGAACTTTGAAAACTTCAAAAAACGGATTTTTATCGCTCTGAATATCAAAAAAGAAAGGACGAAATTTGTCCTTTCTCGAGCTTAGCTTTTCTTCAACCCACTACAGTTGACAAAGAGCCTTTTTTGACGTATCTTAACGATTTAATGGGTGTTGGTAGGTTAGTCATTCGGTCTACTTCTTACCATCTAGCCATTTGCAGACGAAATATAAGATAATTCCTGCTATGACGTCCGCTACAATAGTAAGAACGAGCTCTGGGGCAAGATTCATTAGTTTCACCTCCTCTCACGAACCGTAAGGAACGTAATCGATAATCGATGACAAAAATAGTAGATCACAACAAATTTAGATTATCAACATTGATTAATTCTTGAAATATCGGGGATAGGTAAAAAGTCTTTAAAGTTAGAAAACGTATAGTATCAGATGTATAAAATCTTGATGTTATATCAATCATAAAAGTGGATAGGAAAGTTTTCTGATTATCAGAATTCCTTCCTATCCACTTTTTGAAGATTGTAAGTTAGCTTAATTTTATGTAGAATCAGCTTATTTGTTTTATTTATCAAAACCTTGCAAGGCTTTTTGGCGTTCTTCTACTTGACCTTTAGCATCTAGTTTATTACCAGCGTATACAGCTGATTCCCATGATCCGTACATTGGATTTGGGAAGATGATGAATTTTTCACCGAATTCTTTTTGCAATTCTTCAAGTTGTTTATCACGGTCAGATTCAGAAGTCTTAGAAAAATCTGCAAAGTCTACGAGGTTATCACCAAACAATAAGATAAGATTTGTGTTTTCTTGAACTTTTTGGCGACGACCTTCTTTGGATTTTACACCACTTTCTAAGAACATGAGATGATCACGTCCTTGAATAGGAATTCCTTCACTTTCAAGATTTTTAATGGTAGCATCTACTTGATTAGCTGAGCGGTCAGAAATATAGTAGATTTGGACACCGTTTTGATCAGCAAACTGAAGAAAATCCTTGGCACCTGGGACAGCTTTTGCTGAAGCTTTTTGAACCCAAACATCCCAATTTTCGGGTGTGAATGCTGTACCATCTTTGACATTTTGTACTTGATAAGGGCTATTATCTAGGACAGTTTCATCCAAGTCTAAAACGATAGAGTAAGGTTTGTCTGATTCTGTTTTGAGTAATTCCTTTAGGTGCTTTGTTGCAACGTTATAACCCTGTATGTATAAAGCTTTAGTTTCAGCTGATTTTTGATACCAAAGAGTTGACATAGTATTTTCTCTTGACCGTAGTTGGTCATATGTCATTGTAATTTGATTATCAGATGAGCTATTATTGCTTGTCTGTGTTTCTGTGGACTTTGTTGCACAACTAGCCAATAAGACGACAGAAGCAAGTGCAGAAAGGATTGTAACAGTAGTTTTTGCTGTTTTCATGAAATATCTCCTATTTATTAATTTCAATCACTAGTATAGCACGAGGGAAAAGTTAAGGCAAGTTATTCCCTGACTATTGATGTAGATTCTATAGAAGTTAATGTAATGAAAAAGAAACGATTACATTTTATAAAGAGTTGTTTTAGTTAGGTATTAGACGACAATGTGACAATTCACCTCTAATTATTGACATTTCAGGAAAAATCGCAGCAAAAACTGCACAGCCTTCTTTAAATGTGCTATAATACAGGAAAAAATAATAATGGAGGTCACGATAATGGCAACATTTTTGATGATTTTTGTGATGGTTTGTGTGCTCCTATTGGTGATAGTCACATTGAGTACAGTTTATGTGGTTCGTCAGCAGTCGGTGGCGATTATTGAACGCTTTGGGAAATACCAAAAGGTTGCCAATAGCGGCATTCATATTCGCTTGCCTTTTGGGATTGACTCGATTGCAGCGCGGATTCAGTTGCGCTTGTTGCAAAGCGATATTGTAGTTGAGACTAAGACCAAGGACAATGTGTTCGTTATGATGAATGTGGCGACTCAGTACCGTGTCAATGAACAGAGCGTGACAGATGCTTACTATAAACTCATGCGTCCAGAATCTCAGATTAAATCTTATATCGAAGATGCCCTTCGTTCTTCTGTTCCAAAATTAACTTTGGATGAATTGTTTGAGAAAAAAGACGAGATTGCCCTTGAAGTCCAGCACCAAGTGGCGGAAGAAATGACAACTTACGGCTACATTATTGTGAAAACCTTGATTACCAAGGTCGAACCAGATGCAGAAGTTAAGCAATCCATGAATGAAATCAATGCGGCGCAACGCAAGCGGGTCGCAGCGCAAGAATTGGCAGAAGCCGACAAGATTAAAATTGTCACTGCAGCTGAAGCCGAAGCAGAAAAAGACCGCCTTCATGGTGTGGGGATTGCCCAACAACGTAAGGCGATTGTGGATGGATTGGCAGAGTCTATCACAGAACTCAAGGAAGCTAATGTTGGCATGACAGAAGAGCAAATCATGTCCATCCTCTTGACCAACCAATATTTGGATACCTTGAATACATTTGCTTCTAAAGGAAATCAAACTATCTTTTTACCAAATACGCCAAATGGTGTGGATGATATCCGTACACAAATCTTGTCAGCCCTCCGTGCTGAGAAGAAATAATAGACTAATACTCTTCGAAAATCTCTTCAAACCGCGTCAGCTTCGCCTTGCAGTATATATGTGACTGACTTTGTCAGTCTTATCTACAACCTCAAAACAGTGTTTTGAGCAGTCTGCGGCTAGCTTCTTAGTTTGCTCTTTGATTTTCATTGAGTATAAGACAAAAGGAACATCTCTCTGGAATGAACATTCAGAGGGGTGTTTTTTGGTTCTTTTGTAAGCTTTGTATTATTTTTTGACAATGGAGTTATTTTCAGACTTTTCCACAGGTTTATAAGAGTGGGAAAATCTCATTAACCTTAGAGATAATAGACAACTGAGAGTGAAGCAGTTCCGAAAAATTAGGTAATTCACAGAAGTTATCCACAGATTGTGGACAAGCTGGGGATAGATATGATTAATTATTGCTATTTGGAGTTTATGGATTTTTCTTTTTGAAATGATAGTCTATGTAGTAAATATCAAGGGTGAAGTACGATAATCTTTGTAAACAATACTGTTTCATACTTTTCGAAAATCTCTTCAAACCACATCAGCGTCGCCTTACTCTACTCAAGTATAGCCTGTAGCTAGTTTCCTAGTTTGCTCTTTGATTTTCATTGAGTATCACTTGTTGACGCGGAGAGAATTTGAATGTTACTTATTAACTAGGAGGAGAGGGAGCTTGGTAGAGAACAGTAGTTAGTCAGAAAAGTTTAGACATTTCATATTGTAATAAAAACTTTTGAGGATGTAGGAAAGGATTTTTAGTTATTAACAGCTTTATCCACAGTTGTGGATAAAGCTGTTAATAAGATGGTATAGTTCAATCTACTAGTACTTCTTTAGAAACGAAGATTTGAGCTTAACTGGCTATAGGTGGATATGGTGTTATTCATCAGGATGAGCTTATACTCTTCGAAAATCTCTTCAAACCACGTCAGAGTCGCCTTACTCTACTCAAGTACAGCCTGTGGCTAGTTTCCTAGTTGTCTCTTTGATTTTCATTGAGTATTAGTCCGTCAGTTTCAAGCTGAGGGAACCAAAAAGATCTAAATCATACTAACTCTGTACTTTGCTACTGAATAGAACCTTGAATTTCTATCTAAATCTGATTGTGGATGGACAACTGCTTGCTAAAGTCCATATTTCAGTTGAAACGGAGATAAAACATCTTAACAATTGAATTCTTTTCCGAATAAATAGATAGTGGCGGTGAATCTAATGAGCTTAGATTTAAAAATGTGCTATAATGAAAGGAGAGGAAGAATGATTCTCAGACATCCGGGCATCAGCCCGACCAATGACTTGGTTGCTAAGAAGATTTTTAGCAATCCAGAAATCACTTGTCAATTTATCCGCGATATGCTGGACTTACCAACCAAAAATGTGACCATTTTGGAGGGAAGCAATATTCATGTCTTACCTTCAATGCCTTACTCGGCCCAGGATTTCTATACCAGTATAGACGTCTTAGCGGAGTTGGACAATGGGACACAGGTTATTATTGAAATTCAGGTACATCATCAGAATTTTTTCATCAATCGCCTGTGGGCTTACTTGTGCAGTCAGGTCAATCAAAACCTAGAAAAAATTCGTCAGCGAGAAGGTGATACACACCAGAGTTACAAACACATCGCACCTGTTTACGCTATCGCAATTGTGGATAGTAATTATTTCTCAGATGACTTGGCTTTTCATAGTTTTAGCATGCGCGAGGACACGACAGGTGAGGTCTTAACTATCACAAATAATGGGCAGGAAAATCATCTAGTCAAGATGGCATTCTTGGAACTAAAAAAATACAGAGAAACCAGCAAAGACAAGATTCGCAAGCCATGGTTGGAGTTTTTTGGTAACAAACCTTTTACTCAACAACCCGAGCGAGCCATCAGCCAGGCAGACCAACTGCTGGACTATAAAAGCTGGTCCGAGGAGGACAGGAAGATGTTTAGTCAACTACGTATGCGCGAAGAACAAGCCTTGTTAGCACAGGACTATGCCTTGGAACGAGCCGAAGAAAAAGGATTAGAGCGTGGGAAAGTTGAAGGAAGTTTGTCTATGCTACTAAATCTAGTACGTCAAGGTCTTCTAACACCTGATGTTGCGAGTGAGCAATTGGGCATGACTATCGCAGAGTTTGAGGCCTTGTTGTAAGATCAGCACTAATGGACAAGAAAATCATCTAGTCAAAATGGCATTCTTGGAACTAAAAAAATACAGAGAAACCAGCAAAGATAAGGTTCGCAAGCCGTGGTTGGAGTTTTTCGGGAATAAACCCTTTACCCAAGAACCCGAGCGAGCCATCAGTCAGGCAGACCAACTGCTAGACTATAAGAGCTGGTCCGAGGAGGACAGGAAGATGTTTAGTCAACTACGTATGCGCGAAGAACAAGCCTTGTTAGCACAGGACTACGCCTTGGAAACAGCTAGGGCCGAAGGTATTGAACAAGGTATTGAAAAAGGATTAGAGCGTGGGAAAGTTGAAGGTAGTTTCACTATGTTAGTAAATCTAGTCAGCCAAGGTATTCTAACACCTGAGGTTGCGAGTGAGCAATTGGGCATGACTGTCGCAGAGTTTGAGGCCTTGCTATAAATGAGAATGGGGACATGTTATCGAAGTAGGTAGCATGTTTTATTTTTGGCCAATAGTTAATGTCTGTTTTCGTTTTTTAAACTTACTCGAATTATAATTATATATATGCAATATCTTCTACAATCAAGTATAAATCGCACTAAAATACATCAGTATAATATAGCGATTAAATATATATTCAAACGTAAAAAAAATACAAATTAAACTTTCTGAAAATTCCCTACTTTCCCAAAACGCTTTTTTTTTTTGCGAAATTTTGAAGTTAAAAAGTTTGCATATATATTGAAAATAGGGTAGAATATGAGTGTAGGTTTCTGCATGCATAAGAGATGTTGCTTATTCTTTTAAAGTAATAAATTTTGTTATGTAGAAGCTAAATCAACTAATTCCAAAAGGAGAAAAAAATGGAACACAAAAACTCTATGAGTCGTGTTGAACGTTTGCACCGTGAAAAGGTCACGCGTTATTCGATTCGTAAATATAGCTTTGGAGCGGCTAGTGTAGCAGTCGCTGCTCTTTTCATGTTCTTAGGTAATGGAGCTGTATCAGCTAATGAGCTAAGCAAACAAGATACACCATCTGTAGAAGCTCCAGCGAAAGCCACTGAAGACAAACCAACTTCGGAAGAGGCTACTGCTAAACCAGTAGAAGCAACAACTCCAACTTTGGACAAGTCAGAGTTGACAAATTTAATTTCAGAAATTGAAACAAAACTTTCTAACGGTTCTTACGATAACAAAACAGAAGAAAGTGTTGCAGTATTAAAAGCTGACTTAGAAGCTGCAAAAGCTACATTAGCGAATGCAACTACTCAAGCTGAACTAAAAAAAGCTTACAGCAAACTTGTCACTACAGCTAACGCTGGATTAAGAAACAAACCTGTAGAGAAAAAAGAAACTCCAGCAGTAGACACTACTAACGGAAAAGAAACTGTAGGTAAAAAAGCAGAAAACACTGAGAAAAAATCAGACTCTAACTCAATCGAAAATACAGGATCCAACGACCCACGTAATGGTAAAGAATTAGATAAAAATAATGCTTTCCGTGCGGAGACTGATACAGAAAAGCCAACTGTAGAAATTCCATTTGCAAATGGTAAAAATGTCTATGTTTATAGTGGGGAAGCTGAAGGTTTCGACATTAAAATTAAGGATAACTCAGGGTTTATTACTAGTGCAACAGTTAAACAAGGTGGAAATCGAAACTTTAACTCAGTAGCTGGTGAAACTGATAAACGAGATGTTCAATACGGATACACTATTAATGAAATCACTACTAAGACACCTGCATCAGATGCTTCTCCTGCGGTTATTCATTATAGAGGAGTCCCAGGTGGTGAACTGAGCGCAGTACAGTTGGAAAAAATCAGAACTGAAGGGCTGACTTTGGGTTGGCGTTATGTAACAGCGACTGATGAAGCAGGGAATTTTATTGAAAATAGAGCAGTAGGTTCATCGAATGCTACTGACCCAGGTTCATTTAACGTTATCGCAAAACCACAAACATTTAAATACGATCCGGTTGCGTTGGAGACTGCAAATAAAGTTTTGGTCGCGGATCTTGCTCAATTAACAGAGACAGATTTAAATAATATTAAAAACGCCCTTAAGGTTGAATATTCAAAAACAAATGACGATGCACAGTTAGCAAGTAAAAAAGGAACTTTACTTGATGATGCTAAAACTGTAGTTTCAAGTGTGGCACAATCTGGCAGTAATTTGACTGTAACCTATAAAGATGGTTCAACTGATTCTATAGCTGTTTCAAGTGTTGCACGTGTAAATGCGGCACCAACAGTACAGATTCCATACTCAGTAGAAGGCAGAAAAGACGTATTTGTATATGCAAATGAAGATTTCGATATTCCTATTAAATTTACAGATGACTCAGGAAAAATAGCATCTGCAGAAATTGTACGTGGTGGAAATAAGGTATCACCAGCTAAAGATGCATCAAATCCAAATATATTGGATAACGAATATGACACAGTAGTCGAGAAAATCTCTACAGAAACACAAGCAACAGCAGATAATCCTGCAGTTGTTCATATTAGAGGTAAAATCACAAAAGATACAGAAGGTGGATCACCAGTTAAGAAAATAACACTTCCTACAACAGAAAGTGCTGAACTTCCAGTTGTAACTCGTTATGCAACTGCAACAGATACAGATGGAGCATATATTAACAACACTGCGACTGGATCTTCATATGCAAATGATCCAGGTTCATTCAGAATTGTCTTAAAAGCTCAAACAGCAAAATATGATATTAAAGATCCAGAGACAAAAGTTACTGTAGCAAATGCTAATAATATCACAGAAGACGAGTTTAACCAGATTAAAGACAGTATTAAGATTCAATACTCTACTACAAACCCAGATAAAAATCTTCTTGATAAACAAGGAAAAGACGTTGAAAACCAAACTGATCGTATTGAAAGCATTACTAGAGAAGGAAATAATGTTGTAGTAACCTATAAAGATGGTTCTAAAGATACAAAAGCATTAGCAGATTTTGTAAACGTAGCTCCAACAGTAGAACTTCCATACTCAAATCAAACCAACAAAGAAATCTATGTTTATTCAGGTGAAAACACTGATTTAACATTCAAAGGTTCAGATGAAAATGAAGTTAAAGATCTTTATCTACGTGGACCTGGAGATGTTACATGGAATAACGCGAATGGATTCAAATTGACAACAGGTAAAGTTGAAGATGGTGTGGTTACAGGAGAAGGTTCAGTATCTGAAGATAAAAGAACAGCTACTATCAAGATGACTGGCACTACAAACCTTACAGCTGGAAAAGCGTGGACAAGTTTTATCGTTTCTAAAGACAACGATGGTAAACTTTCAAACACTGATTATAGAGCGCTAGATGTAGATAAAAACGCGAAAGAAAAACCAGGGTATGCTCGATTCGTAGTTAAAAATCAAACATCTAAATATGACATTGCAGCTCCAACTGAAAAAGTTGCTGTAGCAGACCCAGCTAACGTTACAGAAGCAGAATTAGATAAAATCAAAGAAAAACTACAAATTGAGTACTCTAATAACAATGATGATGCTAACTTAGCTGACAAAAAAGGTAAGACTGTAGATGCTGCAGATGCTAAGACTAAGATTAAATCAGTAGAAAAAGATAACGCTGGAAATCTTGTAGTAACATATACAGATGGATCTACAGATAAAAAACCATTGTCAGACTTTGTAACTCTTGATAAACAACCTGCTATCGATGCAGTAGAAAAAGCAGCAGAAGCCCAAATTGCTGCCATCAATAACACTCCAAATGCTACTGATGCTGAAAAAACAGCAGCAATCGCAAAAGTAAATGCTGATAAAGAAAAAGCTCTTGCTGAAATTGCAAAACCTGAAGTTACAACAAAAGCAGCAGTAGATGCAGCTAAAACTGCAGGTACTGGAGAAATTGCGAAAGTAAACCCAGTAGCGAAAGAAGCAGCTAAGAAAGCAATTGACGATGCATTGAAAGCTAAAGAAGCAGAAATCGCTGGCCGTGACGATCTCACAAATGAAGAGAAAGATGCAGCTAAAGCAGAAGCTAAGAAACTTGCAGATGCCCAATTAGCAGAAATTGCTAAACAACCAGATGTAGCAGCAACACCAGAAGCAGCAGCAACAGCTCAAACAGCAGTAGATGGTGCAAAAGATAAAGGTGTAGCAGACGTTACAGCAGTAAATCCAGCAGCGGCTAAGAAACCAGAAGCGAAGAAAGCAGTAGATGCAGCACTTAAAGCTAAGGAAGATGCAATTGACGCTCGTACAGACTTGACAGATGACGAGAAGAAAGCAGCGAAAGACCTAGCGAAAGCAGAAGCAGATAAGGCTAAAGCAGCAATTGATGCAGCAACAACAGACGCAGCAGTAGACACAGCGAAAAATGCTGGTACTGGAGCAGTTGAAGCTGTAACTCCAGTAGCTAAAGCAGAAGCTAAGAAAGCAATTGCTGATGCATTGAAAGCTAAAGAAGCAGAAATCGCTGGCCGTGACGATCTCACAAATGAAGAGAAAGATGCAGCTAAAGCAGAAGCTAAGAAATTGGCAGATGCCCAATTAGCAGAGATTGCAAAACAACCAGATGTAGCAGCAACACCAGAAGCAGCAGCAACAGCTCAAACAGCAGTAGATAAAGCTAAAGATAAAGGTGTAGCAGACGTTACAGCAGTAAATCCAACAGCGGCTAAGAAACCAGAAGCTAAGAAAGCAATCGATGACGCTCTTAAAGCTAAGGAAGCAGCAATTGACGCTCGTACAGACTTGACAGATGACGAGAAGAAAGCAGCTAAAGATGCAGCTAAAGATGCAGCAGATAAAGCTAAAGAAGCAATTGATGCAGCACCAAGTGATGCGGAAGTAGATAAAGCTAAGGAAGCTGGTACTGGCGCAGTTGAAGCAATCAATCCAGAAGCCAAAGTTAAACCAGAAGCTAAGAAAGCAATCGATGATGCTCTTAAAGCTAAGGAAGCAGCAATTGACGCTCGTACAGACTTGACAGATGACGAGAAGAAAGCAGCTAAAGATGCAGCTAAAGATGTAGCGGATAAAGCTAAAGAAGCAATTGATGCAGCACCAAGCAATGCAGAAGTAGATAAAGCTAAAGAAGCTGGTACTGGAGCAGTTGAAGCAGTAACTCCAGTAGCGAAAGCAGAAGCTAAGAAAGCAATTGCTGATGCATTGAAAGCTAAAGAAGCAGAAATCGCTGGCCGTGACGATCTCACAAATGAAGAGAAAGATGCAGCTAAAGCAGAAGCTAAGAAATTGGCAGATGCCCAATTAGCAGAGATTGCAAAACAACCAGATGTAGCAGCAACACCAGAAGCAGCAGCAACAGCTCAAACAGCAGTAGATGGTGCTAAAGATAAAGGTGTAGCAGATGTTACAGCAGTAAATCCAGCAGCGGCTAAGAAACCAGAAGCTAAGAAAGCAATCGATGACGCTCTTAAAGCTAAGGAAGCAGCAATTGACGCTCGTACAGACTTGACAGATGACGAGAAGAAAGCAGCTAAAGATGCAGCTAAAGATGCAGCGGATAAGGCTAAAGAAGCAATTGATGCAGCACCAAGTGATGCAGAAGTAGATAAAGCTAAGGAAGCTGGTACTGGAGCAGTTGAAGCAATCAATCCAGAAGCCAAAGCTAAACCAGAAGCTAAGAAAGCAATCGATGACGCTCTTAAAGCTAAGGAAGCAGCAATTGACGCTCGTACAGACTTGACAGATGACGAGAAGAAAGCAGCTAAAGATGCAGCTAAAGATGCAGCAGATAAGGCTAAAGAAGCAATTGATGTAGCACCAAGCAATGCAGAAGTAGATAAAGCTAAAGAAGCTGGTACTGGCGCAGTTGAAGCAATCAATCCAGAAGCCAAAGCTAAACCAGAAGCTAAGAAAGCAATCGATGACGCTCTTAAAGCTAAGGAAGCAGCAATTGACGCTCGTACAGACTTGACAGATGACGAGAAGAAAGCAGCTAAAGATGCAGCTAAAGATGCAGCGGATAAAGCTAAAGAAGCAATTGATGCAGCACCAAGCAATGCAGAAGTAGATAAAGCTAAAGAAGCTGGTACTGGAGCAGTTGAAGCAGTAACTCCAGTAGCGAAAGCAGAAGCTAAGAAAGCAATTGCTGATGCATTGAAAGCTAAAGAAGCAGAAATCGCTGGCCGTGACGATCTCACAAATGAAGAGAAAGATGCAGCTAAAGCAGAAGCTAAGAAACTTGCAGATGCACAATTAGCAGAGATTGCAAAACAACCAGATGTAGCAGCAACACCAGAGAAAGCAGCAGAAGCTCAAACAGCAGTAGATGGTGCTAAAGATAAAGGTGTAGCAGACGTTACAGCAGTAAATCCAGCAGCGGCTAAGAAACCAGAAGCTAAGAAAGCAATCGATGACGCTCTTAAAGCTAAGGAAGCAGCAATTGACGCTCGTACAGACTTGACAGATGACGAGAAGAAAGCAGCTAAAGATGCAGCTAAAGAAGCAGCGGATAAAGCTAAAGAAGCAATTGATGCAGCACCAAGTGATGCGGAAGTAGATAAAGCTAAGGAAGCTGGTACTGGCGCAGTTGAAGCAATCAATCCAGAAGCCAAAGTTAAACCAGAAGCTAAGAAAGCAATCGATGACGCTCTTAAAGCTAAGGAAGCAGCAATTGACGCTCGTACAGACTTGACAGATGACGAGAAGAAAGTAGCTAAAGATGCAGCTAAAGATGCAGCAGATAAAGCTAAAGAAGCAATTGATGCAGCACCAAGCAATGCGGAAGTAGATAAAGCTAAGGAAGCTGGTACTGGCGCAGTTGAAGCAATCAATCCAGAAGCCAAAGCTAAACCAGAAGCTAAGAAAGCAATCGATGACGCTCTTAAAGCTAAGGAAGCAGCAATTGACGCTCGTACAGACTTGACAGATGACGAGAAGAAAGCAGCTAAAGATGCAGCTAAAGATGCAGCAGATAAGGCTAAAGAAGCAATTGATGCAGCACCAAGCAATGCAGAAGTAGATAAAGCTAAGGAAGCTGGTACTGGCGCAGTTGAAGCAATCAATCCAGAAGCCAAAGTTAAACCAGAAGCTAAGAAAGCAATCGATGACGCTCTTAAAGCTAAGGAAGCAGCAATTGACGCTCGTACAGACTTGACAGATGACGAGAAGAAAGCAGCTAAAGATGCAGCTAAAGATGCAGCAGATAAGGCTAAAGAAGCAATTGATGCAGCACCAAGCAATGCAGAAGTAGATAAAGCTAAAGAAGCTGGTACTGGTGAAATCGCCAAAGTTAACCCAGTAGCTAAAGAAGCAGCTAAGAAAGCAGTTGCGGATGAATTGAAAGCTAAAGAAGCAGAAATCGCTGGCCGTAACGACCTCACAGATGAAGAGAAAGCTAAAGCCAAAGAAGAAGCTCAAGCGAAAGCTAAGGAAGCAACAGATGCAATCGATGCTCAACCAAGCAACGCAGAAACACCAGAGAAAGCAGCAGAAGCTCAAACAGCAGTAGATGGTGCTAAAGATAAAGGTGTAGCAGATGTTACAGCAGTAAATCCAGCAGCGGCTAAGAAACCAGAAGCTAAGAAAGCAATCGATGACGCTCTTAAAGCTAAGGAAGCAGCAATTGACGCTCGTACAGACTTGACAGATGACGAGAAGAAAGCAGCTAAAGATGCAGCTAAAGATGCAGCAGATAAAGCTAAAGAAGCAATTGATGCAGCACCAAGTGATGCGGAAGTAGATAAAGCTAAGGAAGCTGGTACTGGAGCAGTTGAAGCAATCAATCCAGAAGCCAAAGCTAAACCAGAAGCTAAGAAAGCAATCGATGACGCTCTTAAAGCTAAGGAAGCAGCAATTGACGCTCGTACAGACTTGACAGATGACGAGAAGAAAGCAGCTAAAGATGCAGCTAAAGATGCAGCAGATAAGGCTAAAGAAGCAATTGATGCAGCACCAAGTGATGCGGAAGTAGATAAAGCTAAGGAAGCTGGTACTGGCGCAGTTGAAGCAATCAATCCAGAAGCCAAAGTTAAACCAGAAGCTAAGAAAGCAATCGATGACGCTCTTAAAGCTAAGGAAGCAGCAATTGACGCTCGTACAGACTTGACAGATGACGAGAAGAAAGCAGCTAAAGATGCAGCTAAAGATGCAGCAGATAAAGCTAAAGAAGCAATTGATGCAGCACCAAGCAATGCAGAAGTAGATAAAGCTAAAGAAGCTGGTACTGGAGCAGTTGAAGCAATCAATCCAGAAGCCAAAGTTAAACCAGAAGCTAAGAAAGCAATCGATGACGCTCTTAAAGCTAAGGAAGCAGCAATTGACGCTCGTACAGACTTGACAGATGACGAGAAGAAAGCAGCTAAAGATGCAGCTAAAGATGCAGCAGATAAGGCTAAAGAAGCAATTGATGCAGCAACAGACGATGCAGCATTGGATAAAGCTAAAGAAGCAGGAACTGGTGAAATCGCCAAAGTTAACCCAGTAGCTAAAGAAGCAGCTAAGAAAGCAGTTGCGGATGAATTAGCTAAGAAAGAAGCAGAAATCGCTGGCCGTAACGACCTCACAGATGAAGAGAAAGCTAAAGCCAAAGAAGAAGCTCAAGCGAAAGCTAAGGAAGCAACAGATGCAATCGATGCTCAACCAAGCAACGCAGAAACACCAGAGAAAGCAGCAGAAGCTCAAACAGCAGTAGATGGTGCTAAAGATAAAGGTGTAGCAGACGTTACAGCAGTAAATCCAGAAGCCAAAGCTAAACCAGAAGCTAAGCAAGCAATCGATGACGCTCTTAAAGCTAAGGAAGCAGCAATTGACGCTCGTACAGACTTGACAGATGACGAGAAGAAAGCAACTAAAGATGCAGCTAAAGATGCAGCAGATAAAGCTAAAGAAGCAATTGATGCAGCACCAAGTGATGCGGAAGTAGATAAAGCTAAAGAAGCTGGTACTGGAGCAGTTGAAGCAATCAATCCAGAAGCCAAAGTTAAACCAGAAGCTAAGAAAGCAATCGATGACGCTCTTAAAGCTAAGGAAGCAGCAATTGACGCTCGTACAGACTTGACAGATGACGAGAAGAAAGCAGCTAAAGATGCAGCTAAAGATGCAGCAGATAAAGCTAAAGAAGCAATTGATGCAGCACCAAGCAATGCAGAAGTAGATAAAGCTAAAGAAGCTGGTACTGGCGCAGTTGAAGCAATCAATCCAGAAGCCAAAGCTAAACCAGAAGCTAAGCAAGCAATCGATGACGCTCTTAAAGCTAAGGAAGCAGCAATTGACGCTCGTACAGACTTGACAGATGACGAGAAGAAAGCAGCTAAAGATGCAGCTAAAGATGCAGCGGATAAAGCTAAAGAAGCAATTGATGCAGCACCAAGTGATGCGGAAGTAGATAAAGCTAAAGAAGCTGGTACTGGAGCAGTTGAAGCAATCAATCCAGAAGCCAAAGCTAAACCAGAAGCTAAGAAAGCAATCGATGACGCTCTTAAAGCTAAGGAAGCAGCAATTGACGCTCGTACAGACTTGACAGATGACGAGAAGAAAGTAGCTAAAGATGCAGCTAAAGATGCAGCAGATAAGGCTAAAGAAGCAATTGATGCAGCACCAAGCAATGCAGAAGTAGATAAAGCTAAAGAAGCTGGTACTGGTGAAATCGCCAAAGTTAACCCAGTAGCTAAAGAAGCAGCTAAGAAAGCAGTAGCGGATGAATTAGCTAAGAAAGAAGCAGAAATCGCTGGCCGTAACGACCTCACAGATGAAGAGAAAGCTAAAGCCAAAGAAGAAGCTCAAGCGAAAGCTAAGGAAGCAACAGATGCAATCGATGCTCAACCAAGCAACGCAGAAACACCAGAGAAAGCAGCAGAAGCTCAAACAGCAGTAGATGGTGCTAAAGATAAAGGTGTAGCAGACGTTACAGCAGTAAATCCAGCAGCGGCTAAGAAACCAGAAGCTAAGCAATCAATCGATGACGCTCTTAAAGCTAAGGAAGCAGCAATTGACGCTCGTACAGACTTGACAGATGACGAGAAGAAAGCAGCTAAAGATGCAGCTAAAGATGCAGCAGATAAGGCTAAAGAAGCAATTGATGCAGCACCAAGCAATGCAGAAGTAGATAAAGCTAAAGAAGCTGGTACTGGAGCAGTTGAAGCAATCAATCCAGAAGCCAAAGTTAAACCAGCAGCTAAGAAAGCAATCGATGACGCTCTTAAAGCTAAGGAAGCAGCAATTGACGCTCGTACAGACTTGACAGATGACGAGAAGAAAGCAGCTAAAGATGCAGCTAAAGATGCAGCAGATAAGGCTAAAGAAGCAATTGATGCAGCACCAAGCAATGCGGAAGTAGATAAAGCTAAGGAAGCTGGTACTGGTGAAATCGCCAAAGTTAACCCAGTAGCTAAAGAAGCAGCTAAGAAAGCAGTAGCGGATGAATTAGCTAAGAAAGAAGCAGAAATCGCTGGCCGTAACGACCTCACAGATGAAGAGAAAGCTAAAGCCAAAGAAGAAGCTCAAGCGAAAGCTAAGGAAGCAACAGATGCAATCGATGCTCAACCAAGCAACGCAGAAACACCAGAGAAAGCAGCAGAAGCTCAAACAGCAGTAGATGGTGCTAAAGATAAAGGTGTAGCAGATGTTAAAGCTGTAGATCCAGAAGCCAAAGCTAAACCAGCAGCTAAGAAAGCCATCGAAGATAAATTAGCAAAACAATTGGAAGACATTGCTAACACTCCAGATGCTACAGATGACGAGAAGAAAGTTGCAGCAGATGCAGCTAAAGCTCTAGCAGAAGGAGCTAAGAAAGAAATCGATAAAGCTGGAACAGATGCAGAAGTTAAGCAACTTCAAGAAGAAGCTGAAGGTGAAATCGAAAAATCTGTACCTGTTGTAGAAGATAAGCCAAATGCACGTAAAGCAATTGAAGATGAAGCAAAAGCTAAGAAAGAAGCAATTGATGCACGTACAGACTTAACTCCTAAAGCTAAAGAAGATCTTAAAGCTCAAGTAGAT
This sequence comes from Streptococcus mitis, assembly GCA_001560895.1. Taxonomy (NCBI): domain Bacteria; kingdom Bacillati; phylum Bacillota; class Bacilli; order Lactobacillales; family Streptococcaceae; genus Streptococcus; species Streptococcus mitis. Next base: position 2,072,392 of record CP014326.1, on the reverse strand, counting down.
GCAATCGCAGATCAAGCTAAGAAATCTGTAGATGCAGCTAAAACATCAGAAGCTGTTGATGGAATTGAAGAGTCAGATAAAGCGGCTATTAAAGCTGTAGGTGAAGTGAATATTCCGGCTGATAAAGTTCTTGTAAATAATCCAAGTGCTTTAACAGATGATGAAAAAGCTAAGGTCTTAGAAGCTGTTAAGAAAGTAAATCCAGATGCTAAAGAAATTACTCAAGACGCAGATGGAAATGTTACTGTTACAACTCCAGATGGGCACAAAGAAATCATCACTCCTGAGCAAGTAGTGAAAACTGCAGCTACAGCAAATGATCCAAAAGCAGGAAACGATATCGTTAAACCAGCGGATAAAGTAGTTGTAAATGATCCAGCTAAGTTGACAGATGCTGAGAAGGAGAAAATTAAAGCAGCAGTTGAAGCTGTAAATCCAAACTCAATTGTCGTAGTTGATGACAAAGGAAATGCTAAAGTTTCAACTCCAGATGGTCAAACACAAGTTATTCCTGTAGAAGAATTAGTACGTACTGTTGAAGATACTAAGAAACCAAATGCAGGTAACGACATCGTTAAACCAGCAGATAAGACAGCAGTTAAAGATCCAGCTAACTTAACTCCAGAAGAGAAGAAAGCAATCGAAGATAAAGTTAAAGCTGTAAACCCAGGTGCAACAGTAGTTGTAGATGATAAAGGAAATGCGACAGTTACAACCCCAGAAGGTAAGACAGCCGTAATTCCAGCAACAGATTTGACAAAAGATTCAGAAGCTGCAACTAAACCAAATGCAGGCAACGACATCGTTAAACCAGCAGATAAGACAGCAGTTAAAAATCCAGCTAACTTAACTCCAGAAGAGAAGAAAGCGATCGAAGATAAAGTTAAAGCTGTAAACCCAGGTGCAACAGTAGTTGTAGATGATAAAGGAAATGCGACAGTTACAACCCCAGAAGGTAAGACAGCCGTAATTCCAGCAGCAGACTTGACGAAAGATCCAGAAGCTGCAACTAAACCAAATGCAGGCAACGACATCGTTAAACCAGCAGATAAGACAGCAGTTAAAGATCCAGCTAACTTAACTCCAGAAGAGAAGAAAGCGATCGAAGATAAAGTTAAAGCTGTAAACCCAGGTGCAACAGTAGTTGTAGATGATAAAGGAAATACGACAGTCACAACCCCAGAAGGTAAGACAGCCGTAATTCCAGCAGCAGACTTGACGAAAGATCCAGAAACTGCAACTAAACCAAATGCAGGTAACGACATCGTTAAACCAGCAGATAAGACAGCAGTTAAAGATCCAGCTAACTTAACTCCAGAAGAGAAGAAAGCGATCGAAGATAAAGTTAAAGCTGTAAACCCAGGTGCAACAGTAGTTGTAGATGATAAAGGAAATGCGACAGTCACAACCCCAGAAGGTAAGACAGCCGTAATTCCAGCAGCAGACTTGACGAAAGATCCAGAAACTGCAACTAAACCAAATGCAGGTAACGACATCGTTAAACCAGCAGATAAGACAGCAGTTAAAGATCCAGCTAACTTAACTCCAGAAGAGAAGAAAGCGATCGAAGATAAAGTTAAAGCTGTAAACCCAGGTGCAACAGTAGTTGTAGATGATAAAGGAAATGCGACAGTTACAACTCCAGAAGGTAAGACAGCCGTAATTCCAGCAACAGACTTGACTAAGTCACCAGCAGACGCAGCTAAAGCAAATGCAGGAAATACAGTAAACACACCAGCAGCTAAGGTAGAAGTTAAAGATCCAGCCAAATTAACAGATGAAGAAAAAGCTAAAGTTAAGGAAGCAATTGAGGCAGTAAACCCAGGATCTAAAGTTGTAGTAGACGATAAAGGAAACGCAACAGTCACAACCTCAGAAGGTGATGTAGTAGTAATTCCAACAACAGACTTAACTAAATCACCAGCAGACGCAGGTAAAGCAAATGCAGGAAATGCAGTAAACACACCAGCAGCTAAGGTAGAAGTTAAAGATCCAGCCAAATTAACAGATGAAGAAAAAGCTAAAGTTAAGAAAGCAGTAGAGGATGTAAACCCAGGATCTAAAGTTGTAGTAGACGATAAAGGAAACACAACAGTCACAACCTCAGAAGGTAAGACAGCAACCATTCCAGCAGCAGATGTAACTAAGTCAGCAGCAGATGCAGGTAAAGCAAATGCAGGAAATGCAGTAAACACACCAGCAGCTAAGGTAGAAGTTAAAGATCCAGCTAACTTAACAGACGCTGAGAAGAAAGCAATCGAAGACAAAGTTAAAGCTGTAAATCCAGGATCTAAAGTTGTAGTAGACGATAAAGGAAACGTAACAGTTACAACTCCAGAAGGTAAAACAGCAACCATTCCAGCAGCAGATGTAACTAAGTCAGCAGCAGACGCAGGTAAAGCAAATGCAGGAAATGGAGCAAACACACCAGCAACTAAGACAGTAGTAAAAGATCCAGCTAAGTTAACAGATGAAGAAAAAGCAAAAGTTAAGAAAGCAGTAGAGGATGTAAACCCAGGATCAACTGTAGTAGTAAATGATAAAGGTGATGTAATCGTTACTAAAGGTGATGGAACAGTATTAGTAATCCCAGAACTTGACTTAGTAATTCCAGAAGATAAATTAACTGATCCAACTCAACAAAATGGTGTGAACACACCAGCAACTAGAGTGTTAGTTGGAGATAAAGCTAAATTAACAGCTGATGAAATTGAAAAAGTTAAAGAATCAATTAAAGCAGTCAACCCAGGATCAACTGTAGTAGTAGACGATAAAGGAAACGCAACAGTTACAACCCCAGAAGGTAAGACAGCAACAATTCCAGCAGCTCAATTAGTTAAAGATGCTAAAGATGTTGCAGCTAAGAACAATGGTGAAAACATCAATGTTGACTTCGAAAAAGAAACAGTAGCAGACTTCAATAACTTAACGGATGCAGAAAAAGAAGCTGCAAAAGCTAAGATTAAAGGAGCAAATGCTGATGTAGTAGAAGTTATCTTCGACAAAGCAGGAAATGCAACTGTAATTACTAAAGATGGTAAAGTTTACACAATCGTAGCTAAAGATATCTTCAAACAACGTCCATATGTACCATCAAATGGTGGCGGCAATAACAGTGGTAACGGTAACGGAACTTCTGGCAATAACGGAGCAACTAACACTGATGCAAAAGTGGATAAAGCGAAGTTAGAAGGTGCTATTCGTCAATTAGATGAATTAATCGTTAAAGAATCAGCTAAGCTTGATGCAGAAACTGCAAAAGAAGCGAATGCATTATTAGCAGATGCTAAGAAAGTATTTGCCAATGCAGACGCAAGTCAAGCAGAAGTGGATGCAATGGTTAAACGTATCGAAGGCTTTATGGCGAAAGTTGCTTCATCAACTGATCATGCAACTCCAGCTAACGACCAAGCTGCTCAAACACCAGCTGTAGATACAGCTACTACTCAAGCAGCATCAGCACAAGCAAATGCGCGTAAAGCAGCTAAAGAATTGCCAAATACAGGTACAGCAGATTCTACTGTAGCTATGGTAGCAGCAGCCGCAAGTGCATTACTTGGTCTTGGTCTTGCAGGTCGTCGTCGTAAAGATGACGAAGAAGCTTAATTGGTAGATTGTTTGATACTTATCAGATGATAAATCCGATTTTTAAAGCTTAAACAAGTACCTCTCACAAGAAAATCTCCTAGCAGGAAAGCCTGCTAGGAGATTTTTGCATTTCAGGAAGTGGACAGCTGACTTGGTAACCAGCTAAGGGTGAAGGTTAGCTGTTCAGCTTTTAAAAGGTCTTGATGTTGAATGCTAGATATTGGCACCTTATCCAGTCGGCATTCTTTTACAAAGTTGAAGTGGCTGTGGTTTTGCTCGGCATGGATATTCAACCATTTACCTTCTTTAGCTAGGTAGATACGGAGGTGGTCAAAGATAGGGATTCCGAGGTCATAGCTTGGTTTTCCTGGACAGGTCGGATAAAATCCGAGAGCTGACCAGATGTACCAGGCCGAGAGACTGCCGTTATCCTCATCGCCAGGATAGGCTTGCCAGCTTGGGTGAAAGGCTTTCTGACGCAAGGTCTTGATGAGAAGGGCAGTGTAGTCAGGGTAATTGCTGTAGCGGAAGAGATAAGGAATGTGGAAGCTCGGCTGGTTGGAAATGCCTATTTGTCCAAAAGGAGCAGTAGCCATCTCGCTCATTTCATGAATCTCGTAACCATAGCCAGTCGTCTCAAAGAGGGGAGCATCCTGACAGATTTTCAAAAGATAGTTGCTAAAGGCTTCTTTTCCACCCATAAGCTGGATCGAGCCTGGGATATCGTGGAGGACGCCTAAAGTTGCTTGGATGGCAGAGCATTCGGCATAATCACGTCCCCAGCTATAGGGAGAGAAGTCAGGACGGAAGTTGCCTTGAGCATCACGCGCTCGCATGTAACCTGTTTCAGCATCAAATAGATGGCGGTAATTTTGTGAAGCAGTCCTATAGGTTTCCGCGATGTCATTCTGACCAAGTTTTTCGGCACAGCTGGCGATGCAAAAATCACTATAGGCATAGTCTAGGGTATGGCTGACGCTTTCGTGGTGGTCGGTAGAGAGGTAGCCTAGTTCTTGGTATTGGGCTAGTCCGTGGCGACCATTGATGCCAAGAGGGTCGGACTTGGTGGCTGTTTCAAGCATGGCTTGAAGGAGTTCTTCTTCCAAGTCAGGAGCCATGTCCTTGCAGGCGCTATCTGCGATAATACCGTCTAAAAGGGTACCAGGCATCATGCCACGTTCATCTGGAGCTAGCCATTTTGGAAGGAAACCAGTATCGCGGTAGCTATTGAGAAAACCTTCTAAAAGGAGACGATAATGCTCTGGTATGATAAGGGCAAAGAGGGGGAAGGTGGTGCGGAAGGTATCCCAGAAGCCATTGTTGCTAAAGAGTACACCGGGTTTGACAGTACCAGTTGCCAGATCCATGTGGATGGCTTGCCCTGATTTATTAACCTCATAAAAAGTCTGTGGGAAGAGGAAGAGTCTGTAAAGGCAGTGGTCAAAGAAGGTTCGGTCAGTCTCTCCTGTATCGATAACGTCAAAACGATGGAGGAGATTTTCCCAGTCGGCTTGGGCACTTGATTTACAGCTATCAAAGTCCTTTTGAGGTAGATTAAGCAGTGCTTGAGAAGGCGAGATGAAAGAAGTCGCTAGCTGAATCTCAGCATGGCTACTTGCTAAGTCAATTCGCCAGTCTCCGTCTTCTTGGCTGACAGCAAGAATATCCGTGTTCATTTGCAGGGCAGTGAACATTATTAGCGGATTTTTATTGGTCTCAGTTTTACCTTCTTGTCGCAGGGCAAGAGTCCGCTTATCTACTTGCTCCACGGTCAGTTCATCTGCTGTGTGAAGATAGAGGGAGAGGGCTTTGTCTTGCTTTTGCTCCAAACGAATAGAAGCACCGTAGCAAGTCGGTGTGAGCTGGGTTTCAATCTGATAGCGCAGGGAGAAAATCTTCAAATAATGAGGTTGGAAAGAGGCCTTATCCCTATCATAGGAAGACTGGCGGTGGAAGAGGCTGTCTCCACCTAGTTGACCTGTGACGGGTGTCAGGAGGAGCCAAGAGTAGTCCCCAATCCAAGGACTGGGCTGGTGGGTTAATCGAATCCCCTGAAAGATGGGCAGATGCGGATCGAAAAACCAAGAGCCCTCCTGGTCACTGGTTTGGGGCACAAAATAATTCATCCCGAAAGGTACGCCTGTGTAGGGCAGGGTATTTCCCCGAGAGAAGGCATGCTTGCTAGCAGTTCCAAAGCGGGTATCGATGGTTTCAAGTAGTGGTTTCATAGTCTTTCCTTTAGCTGTTTTTCTACATTATATCAGAAAAAGAGGGCCTTTAGAAAAGGAGTTTTAAAGATAACTATTTTGTAGAAAAATGACTATCATTTGTGTATGTATTTTCTGCCTCAAAAGCTATATACTGAAAATGAAACTTGTTTGAAAGAGGAAAGTGCACGATGATTTATTCAAAAGAAATTGTTAGAGAGTGGCTAGATGAAGTAGCAGAGCGGGCTAAGGACCATCCAGAGTGGGTGGATGTTTTCGAGCGTTGCTACACCGACACCTTGGACAATACGGTTGAAATCCTAGAAGATGGTTCAACTTTTGTCTTGACTGGGGATATTCCTGCTATGTGGCTTCGGGATTCGACAGCCCAACTCAGACCCTACCTACATGTGGCTAAAAGAGATCCTCTCTTGCGTCAGACCATTGCAGGTTTGGTCAAACGTCAGATGACCTTGGTGCTCAAGGATCCTTATGCCAATTCCTTCAATATTGAGGAAAACTGGAAGGGGCACCATGAGACTGACCACACAGACCTTAACGGCTGGATTTGGGAACGCAAGTACGAGGTGGACTCGCTTTGCTATCCGTTGCAGTTGGCTTATCTCCTCTGGAAAGAGACTGGTGAGACTAGTCAGTTTGATGAGACTTTTGTCGCAGCGACTAAGGAAATTCTCCATCTGTGGACGGTAGAACAAGACCACAAGAACTCTCCTTATCGTTTTGTTCGGGATACGGACCGCAAGGAAGACACCTTAGTAAATGATGGCTTTGGACCTGATTTTGCAGTGACTGGTATGACTTGGTCAGCCTTCCGTCCAAGTGATGATTGTTGCCAGTATAGCTACTTGATTCCGTCCAATATGTTTGCCGTAGTAGTCTTGGGTTACGTGCAAGAAATCTTTGCCGAACTAGACCTAGCTGATAGCGAGAGTATTATTGCTGATGCTAAGTGTCTCCAGTCTGAAATCCAAGAAGGAATCGAAAACTACGCCTACACCACCAACAGCAAGGGCGAAAAGATTTATGCATTTGAAGTGGATGGCCTAGGAAATGCTAGTATTATGGATGATCCAAACGTACCAAGTTTGTTGGCGGCGCCTTATCTGGGCTACTGCGAGATTGAAGACGAAGTGTATCAAGCCACTCGTCGTACCATTCTGAGCCCGGAAAATCCATACTTCTACCAAGGAGAATACGCTAGTGGTCTCGGAAGTTCTCATACCTTCTATCGCTATATCTGGCCCATTGCCCTATCTATCCAAGGATTGACAACAAGAGATAAGGCAGAGAAGAAATTCTTGCTGGATCAGCTGGTTGCTTGCGATGGGGGCACAGGTGTCATGCATGAAAGCTTCCACGTGGACGACCCAACTCTCTACTCTCGTGAATGGTTCTCTTGGGCTAACATGATGTTCTGTGAATTGGTCTTGGATTACTTGGATATCCGCTAAGGAACACGCTTTAGCGCAACTGATTTTTGGAAAGAATCACAAATTTACATTTAAAACGTTAACAATAAAAATTTAAATTTAGAATGAGGTTTTACTTCATGGAAAATGTTGTCGTACATATTATCTCACATAGTCACTGGGACCGTGAGTGGTACTTGCCTTTTGAAAGCCACCGTATGCAGTTGGTGGAATTATTTGACAATCTCTTTGATCTCTTTGAAAATGACCCTGAGTTCAAGAGCTTCCACTTGGATGGACAAACTATTGTCCTTGATGACTACTTGGAGATTCGCCCTGAAAATCGCGACAAAGTCCAACGATACATCGACGAAGGCAAACTTAAAATTGGTCCTTTTTACATCTTGCAAGATGACTACTTGATTTCAAGTGAAGCCAATGTCCGCAACACTCTTATCGGTCAGCAGGAGGCTGCAAAATGGGGCAAATCTACTCAGATTGGTTACTTCCCAGATACCTTTGGAAATATGGGACAAGCGCCTCAAATTCTTCAAAAATCAGGCATTCACGTGGCAGCCTTTGGTCGTGGTGTGAAGCCGATTGGATTTGACAACCAAGTTCTCGAAGATGAGCAGTTTACTTCCCAGTTTTCAGAAATGTACTGGCAGGGTGCGGACGGAAGTCGTGTCCTCGGGATTCTCTTTGCCAACTGGTACAGTAATGGGAATGAAATTCCAGTTGATAAAGACGAGGCCTTGACCTTTTGGAAACAAAAACTGGCAGACGTGCGTGACTATGCTTCGACCAACCAATGGTTGATGATGAACGGCTGTGACCATCAGCCTGTCCAGAAAAATTTGAGTGAAGCCATTCGTGTGGCAAATGAACTCTTCCCGGATGTGACCTTTGTTCATAGTTCTTTTGATGAATATGTTCAAGCCGTGGAAAGTGCTCTACCAGAGCAGTTATCAACGGTTACAGGTGAGTTGACCAGTCAGGAAACAGATGGTTGGTACACACTTGCCAACACTTCTTCATCCCGCATTTACCTCAAACAAGCCTTCCAAGAAAATAGCAACCTCCTAGAGCAAGTTGTAGAACCACTGACTATTATCACTGGGGGCTATAACCACAAGGACCAGTTGACCTATGCTTGGAAAACTCTTTTGCAAAATGCGCCGCATGATAGCATCTGTGGCTGTAGCGTGGACGAAGTTCACCGTGAGATGGAAACTCGTTTTGCCAAGGTTAACCAAGTTGGAAACTTTGTGAAGAGCAATCTTCTGAATGAGTGGAAGAGCAAAGTAGCTACAGCTAAGGCTCAAAGTGACTATCTCTTTACTGTCATTAACACAGGCTTGCATGATAAGGTTGATACTGTCAGCACAGTGATTGATGTGGCGACTTGTGATTTCAAGGAATTGCATCCAACAGAAGGCTACAAGAAGATGGCTACTCTTACCTTGCCAAGCTACCGTGTGGAGGACTTGGATGGTCGTCCTGTAGAGGCTAAAATCGAAGACCTTGGGGCTAATTTTGAGTATGATTTACCAAAAGACAAGTTCCGCCAAGCTCGTATCGCTCGCCAAGTGCGCGTGACTATTCCAGTTCACCTAGCACCGCTTTCTTGGACCACTTTCCAATTGTTGGAAGGAGAACAAGAATACCGTGAAGGCATTTACCAAAACGGAGTGATTGATACACCATTTGTAACGGTGAGTGTGGATGACAATATCACAGTTTATGACAAGACAACTCACGAAGCCTATGAAGATTTTATCCGCTTCGAAGATCGTGGTGACATCGGAAACGAGTATATCTATTTCCAACCAAAAGGAACAGAGCCAATCTATGCAGAGCTTAAGGGCTACGAGGTCTTGGAAAACACAGCTCGCTACGCTAAAATCTTGCTCAAACATGAATTGATCGTGCCTGTCAGCGCGGATGAGAAGCTAGAAGAAGAGCAAAAAGGCATCATCGAGTTTATGAAGCGTGAAGCTGGACGGTCAGAAGAGTTGACAAACATTCCTCTTGAAACTGAGTTGACTGTCTTTGTTGACAATCCACAAATCCGTTGCAAGACTCGCTTTACTAACACTGCCAAGGATCACCGTATCCGTCTCTTGGTCAAGACTCATAACACGCGTCCAAGCAATGATTCTGAAAGCATCTATGAAGTGGTGACACGACCAAACAAACCAGCGGCTTCATGGGAAAATCCTGAAAATCCTCAACACCAACAAGCCTTTGTCAGCCTGTATGACGATGAAAAAGGTGTGACTGTATCTAACAAGGGATTGAATGAATACGAAATCCTTGGAGACGACACCATTGCCGTGACTATTTTGCGTGCATCAGGTGAGTTGGGTGACTGGGGCTACTTCCCAACACCAGAAGCACAATGTTTGCGTGAGTTTGAAGTCGAATTTGCGATTGAATGCCACCAAGCCCAAGAACGCTTTTCAGCCTATCGTCGCGCTAAAGCCTTGCAGACACCATTTACAAGCCTTCAGATTGCTAAACAAGAAGGAAGCGTGGCTGCGACTGGTAGCCTCTTGAGTCATTCTGTTCTCAGCGTACCGCAAATTTGTCCGACAGCCTTTAAGGTAGCTGAAAATGAAGAAGGCTATGTTCTTCGCTACTACAATATGTGTAGTGAAAATGTGCGTGTACCGGAAAGTCAACATCTCTTCCTTGACCTACTTGAACGACCATACCCAGTTCATAGAGGCCTCATTGCACCGCAAGAGATTCGTACAGAATTCATCAAAAAAGAAGAAATTTAATTTCAAAAAGTAAACATAAAGAGAAAGGAGGGGCGAAAAGGTAAGAACTAACTACTGATTCGCCCCTTTTTATGGTAAAAACAATGACCATTGCAACGATTGATATCGGAGGGACTGGTATTAAGTTTGCTAGTCTGACTCCTGATGGGAAAATATTGGATAAGACAAGCATTCCAACGCCAGAAAGCTTGGAGGATTTATTAGCTTGGCTAGACCAGCGCTTGTCAGAGCAGGATTATAGCGGGATTGCTATGAGCGTTCCAGGTGCGGTCAATCAAGAAACAGGTGTGATTGATGGCTTCAGTGCGGTGCCCTACATCCACGGCTTTTCTTGGTATGAAGCCCTTGCCCATCATCAGCTGCCTGTCCATCTAGAGAATGATGCCAACTGCGTTGGGCTCAGTGAATTGCTAGCTCATCCAGAGCTTGAAAATGCAGCCTGTGTCGTGATTGGGACAGGGATTGGTGGAGCCATGATTATTAATGGTAGACTTCACCGAGGTCGCCACGGCCTAGGTGGAGAATTTGGCTACATGACAACCCTTGCCCCTGCTGAAAAACTCAACAACTGGTCGCAACTAGCGTCAACTGGAAATATGGTGCGATACGTGATTGAAAAATCTGGTCAGACTGACTGGGACGGTCGCAAGATTTACCAAGAGGCCGAAGCAGGAAATGCCCTTTGTCAAGAAGCCATTGAGCGCATGAACCGCAATCTGGCTCAAGGCTTGCTCAATATCCAATATCTTATTGATCCAGATGTCATTAGTCTGGGAGGCTCTATAAGTCAAAATCCAGACTTCATCCAAGGGGTCAAAAAAGCTGTCGATGATTTTGTAGAAACTTACGAAGAATACACGGTTGCACCCGTTATCCAAGCCTGTACTTATCATGCAGATGCCAATCTCTACGGTGCCCTTGTCAACTGGCTACAGGAGGAAAATCAATGGTAAGATTTACAGGACTTAGTCCCAAACAGGCGCAAGCTATTGAAGTATTAAAAAATCACATTTCCCTGCCAGATGTGGAAGTTGCAGTCGCTCAGTCTGACCAAGCTTCTATCTCTATCAAGGGTGAGGGTGGTCATTATCAATTGACCTACCGTAAACCTCATCAACTCTATCGCTCCTTGTCCTTGTTGGCAGTAGCTCTAGTAGAAGGTAACAAAGTAGAGATTGAGGAACAGGCGGCTTATGAAGATTTAGCCTATATGGCTGACTGTTCACGAAATGCGGTGCTGAATGTGGCTTCTGCCAAGCAGATGATTGAGGTCTTGGCTCTCATGGGTTACTCAACCTTTGAGCTCTATATGGAAGACACCTACCAGATTGAAGGACAACCTTACTTTGGCTATTTCCGCGGGGCTTATTCGGCTGAGGAGTTGCAGGAAATCGAAGCCTATGCCCAACAGTTTGACATGACCTTTGTGCCTTGCATCCAGACCTTGGCCCACTTGTCGGCCTTCGTTAAATGGGGTGTCAAGGAAGTGCAGGAGCTCCGTGATGTGGAGGATATCCTCCTTATCGGCGAAGAAAAGGTTTATGACCTGATTGATGGCATGTTTGCGACTCTGTCTAAACTGCAAACTCGCAAGGTCAATATCGGGATGGACGAAGCCCACTTGGTTGGTTTGGGACGCTACTTGATTCTGAACGGTGTTGTGGATCGTAGTCTCCTCATGTGCCAACACTTGGAGCGTGTGCTGGATATTGCAGACAAATATGGATTCCACTGCCAGATGTGGAGCGATATGTTCTTCAAACTCATGTCGGCAGATGGCCAGTACGACCGTGATGTTGAAATTCCAGAGGAAACTCGTGTTTACTTAGACCGTCTCAAAGATCGTGTAACCTTGGTTTACTGGGATTACTACCAGGATAGCGAGGAAAAATATAACCGCAACTTCCGCAACCATCACAAGATTAGCCATGACCTTGCCTTTGCAGGAGGTGCTTGGAAGTGGATTGGTTTCACACCCAATAACCATTTCAGCCGTCTAGTGGCTATCGAGGCCAATAAAGCCTGCCGTGTCAATGATATCAAAGAAGTCATCGTGACGGGTTGGGGGGATAATGGTGGGGAAACAGCCCAATTCTCTGTCCTACCAAGTTTGCAAATCTGGGCAGAACTCAGCTATCGCAATGATCTAGACCGTTTGTCAGCTCACTTCAAGACCAATACAGGTCTTTCGGTTGAGGATTTCATGCAGATTGATCTAGCTAACCTCTTGCCAGATCTACCAGGCAATCTCAGCGGTATCAATCCCAACCGCTATGTCTTTTATCAGGATGTTCTTTGTCCGATCCTTGACCGACACATGACACCTGAACAGGATAAACCCCACTTCGCTCAAGCTTCTGAGACGCTTGCTGACATTAAAGAAAAAGCTGGAAACTATGCCTATCTTTTTGAAACTCAGGCCCAGTTGAACCATATTTTAAGTAGCAAAGTCGATGTGGGACGACGCATTCGTCAGGCTTACCAAACGGATGATAAGGACAATCTGCAAGAAATCGCAAGACAAGAATTACCAGAACTCAGAAGCCAAATCGAACACTTCCATGCTCTCTTTAGCCACCAATGGCTGAAAGAAAACAAGGTCTTTGGCTTGGATACAGTTGACATCCGTATGGGCGGACTCTTGCAACGCATCAAGCGAGCAGAAAGTCGTATTGAGGCTTATCTGGCAGGTCAGCTTGACCGTATTGACGAGTTAGAAGTGGAAATCCTGCCATTTACTGACTTCTACGCAGATAAGGATTTCGCAGCTACAACAGCCAACCAGTGGCATACCATCGCGACAGCCTCAACGATTTACACGACTTAGAACAAGAATACTGTGGCTTATGCAGAGTGTTTCTCGTGAAACATTCCTTTCTTCAAAAGTACTCCACATAAAATAATTTGTGGAGTTTTTTCTATAATTAGTAGTTTAACCTAACCTTCAAATAGGAGTATACTAATAATGTAATCGTTATCAAAAGTCTAAAAAGGAATTTTTAGATGGGTATCAAAATAAAAAAGGGAGGAAATTATGAATAAGTTTTCAAAAACCTTGAGAGATAACTGGATCTTTCTCTTGATGGTTTTGCCAGGGGCGCTCTGGTTAATTCTATTCTTCTACATTCCAGTATTTGGGAACGTGGTTGCCTTCAAAGACTACCACATGACCAGTAATGGTTTCATAGATAGTATCATGAATAGTAAATGGGTCGGACTCGATAATTTCAGATTCTTATTTAGTTCAAAAGACGCCTTTATTATCACACGAAATACTGTCCTCTACAATCTCGGCTTTATCTTTATCGGTTTGATTGTATCAGTAGGGATTGCCATTATCCTCAGTGAACTTCGTTCTAAGAGAATGGTGAAGATTTTCCAAACTTCTATGTTGTTCCCTTACTTCTTGTCTTGGGTTATCATCAGTTTCTTTACAGATGCCTTCCTAAACATTGATAAAGGGGTGTTCAACCATTTCCTAGAGTCTATCGGAATGAAGGAAATCAATTTCTACGCTGACTTAGGTATCTGGCCATATCTCCTACTTTTCCTAGGTATTTGGAAAGGTTTTGGATATAGCAGTGTCATGTACTATGCGACAATCATGGGAATTGATCCAACCTACTACGAAGCAGCGACAGTGGATGGAGCCAGCAAATGGCAACGAATTCGCAATGTAACCATTCCGCAGTTGACACCATTGGTAACCGTATTGACCATCCTGGCAGTCGGAAATATCTTCCGGGCAGACTTTGGTCTCTTCTATCAAATCCCCCACAATGCTGGTCAGCTTTATAACGTAACCAACGTCTTGGACGTATATGTTTATAACGGTTTGACTCAGACAGCGGATATCGGGATGGCTTCAGCGGCAGGTCTCTACCAATCAGTAGTCGGTTTGCTTTTGGTTATCCTATCAAACTTACTTGCAAGACGAGTTGATTCAAACTCAGCCTTGTTCTAGAAAGGAGGAGAATATGGCAGAAAAGAAAATTAAAAAAGAAAAAATTGATAATGTCGGCATTCACTCCTTCAGTAAGAAAGCAGATATCTTCTTCAGTACCATTTCTGGTTTGATCGCCCTCTCTTGTATCCTACCCTTCGTATTCGTTATTGTTATTTCGGTGACAGATGAAAAGAGCATCCTCCAAAATGGATATAGCTTCTTCCCATCCCAATTTGGATTAGATGGTTTTGAATTTTTGGCACAGTTTAAGGATAAAATCCTACAAGCCCTCTTCATCTCAGTCTTTGTAACAGTGGTGGGAACTATCACAAACGTTTTTATCACAACAACTTATGCCTACGCTATTTCACGGACAACCTTTAAGTATCGCAGATTCTTTACGATTTTTGCCCTTCTTAGTATGTTGTTTAACGCTGGTTTGGTACCGGGCTATATCGTGGTGACTCGTTTACTTCAACTTGGTGATACAGTTTGGGCCTTGATTGTTCCAATGCTTCTCTCACCATTTAACATCATCTTGATGCGTTCCTTCTTCAAGAAGACCATTCCAGAAGCTATTCTAGAATCCGCTCGTATCGATGGTGCTAGTGAGGCCCGGATCTTCTTCCAAATCTGTTTGCCATTGTCACTACCAGGTATCGCAACCATCACGCTCTTGACAGCTCTTGGTTTCTGGAATGACTGGTTCAACGCCCTTCTTTATATCAAGAGTGACAACTTGTATCCATTGCAATATTTGCTCATGCAAATCCAACAAAATATGGACTACATCGCCAAAGCAGTCGGCCTGTCTGGTCAACTGGGAGTTGCTCTTCCAAAAGAAACAGGACGTATGGCCATGGTTGTGGTTGCAACACTTCCAATCGCGATTTTGTATCCATTCTTCCAACGCTACTTTGTAAAAGGTTTGACTATCGGTGGTGTGAAAGAATAGTGCTTGTTGAGAAAAATCATTTCTCATTTCCAAACTTCCCTTGCGTGAAGTTAAGATCATTACATTGTTTATAAGTTTAAAAATAAAAAAAAGGAGTTTTTGTCATGAAAAACTGGAAAAAATATGCTTTTGCATCTGCTAGCGTAGTCGCTTTGGCTGCTGGTCTCGCTGCTTGTGGAAACCTTTCAGGTAACAAGAAAGCTGCTGACTCAGCTTCAGGTGATAAGACTGTTATCAAAATGTACCAAATCGGTGACAAACCAGATAACTTGGATGAATTGCTAGAAAATGCCAACAAAATCATCGGTGAAAAAGTTGGTGCTAAATTGGATATCCAATATCTTGGATGGGGTGACTATGATAAGAAAATGTCAGTTATCACATCATCTGGTGAAAACTACGATATCGCCTTTGCATCTAACTATGTTGTAAATGCTCAAAAAGGTGCCTATGCTGACTTGACTGACTTGTATAAGAAAGAAGGGGCAGAACTTTACAAAGCACTTGACCCAGCTTACATCAAAGGTAACAGCATTAACGGTAAAATTTACGCAGTTCCAGTTGCAGCCAACGTTGCATCATCTCAAAACTTCGCCTTCAACGGAACGCTTCTTGCTAAATACGGTATCGATATTTCAGGTGTCACTTCATATGAAACACTTGAACCAGTCTTGAAACAAATCAAAGAAAAAGCTCCAGATGTAGTGCCATTTGCGGTTACTAAGAACTTCATCCCATCTGATAACTTTGACTACCCAGTTCCAAATGGACTTCCTTTCGTTATCGACCTTGAAGGAGACACTACTAAGATTGTAAACCGTTACGAAGTACCTCGTTTCAAAGAACACTTGAAGACTCTTCACAAATTCTATGAAGCTGGATACATTCCAAAAGACGTAGCAACAAGCGATACTTCATTTGACCTTCAACAAGATACTTGGTTCGTTCGTGAAGAAACAGTAGGACCAGCTGACTACGGTAATAGCTTGCTTTCACGTGTTGCGAACAAAGATATCCAAATCAAACCAATCACTAACTTCATCAAGAAAAACCAAACAACACAAGTTGCTAACTTTGTTATCTCAAACAACTCTAAGAACAAAGAAAAATCAATGGAAGTGTTGAACCTATTGAACACTAACCCAGAACTCTTGAATGGTCTTGTATATGGTCCAGAAGGCAAGAACTGGGAAAAAATTGAAGGTAAAGAAAACCGTGTTCGTGTCCTTGATGGCTACAAAGGAAACACTCACATGGGTGGATGGAACACTGGTAACAACTGGATCCTTTACATCAACGAAAACGTTACAGATCAACAAATTGCAGATTCTAAGAAACAATTGGCAGAAGCTAAAGAATCTCCAGCGCTTGGATTCATCTTTAACACTGACAATGTGAAATCTGAAATCTCAGCTATCTCTAACACAATGCAACAATTCGATACAGCTATCAACACTGGTACTGTAGACCCAGATAAAGCTATTCCAGAATTAATGGAAAAATTGAAATCTGAAGGTGCCTACGATAAAGTATTGAACGAAATGCAAAAACAATACGATGAATTCTTGAAAAACAAAAAATCATAAGATCAATTGATTTCGTGTATTCATTCCTAATTCCTAAAAACTGAATCACTGTTTTCCTCAGGTTTATTTGGGGAAGGCAGTGATTTTTTGAAATAAAGACATAGATATTCCTGTTTCCTCATTTCCCTTATTTTAACCATTCAGGAAATCTTAAGCACTATTTAAGATTTAGAGTAAGAATTTGGGGAAATATGGTTTATATTAGGGATGTTCCGGGTTTACAAAGGAGGATCACATGAAAAAGTATCAGCTTCTCTTCAAAATAAGTGCAGTCTTGTCTTATCTATTTTTTGTATTTGGTCTTTCTCAGCTGACGCTTATTGTTCAAAATTATTGGCAATTTTCTTCCCAGATTGGCAATTTCGTCTGGATTCAAAATCTCTTGAGTTTGCTATTTAGCGGAGTCATGATTTGGATTCTGGTTAAGACAGGTCATGGTTATCTCTTTCACATTCCAAGAAAAAAATGGCTTTGGTATTCGATTTTGACAGTATTAGTGGTAGTGCTCCAGATTTCTTTTAACGTTCAGACAGCTAAACATGTTCAGTCAACTGCTGAAGGTTGGGCTGTATTGATCGGTTATAGTGGGACCAACTTTGCTGAGCTAGGTATCTATATAACTTTGTTCTTTCTGACTCCACTTATGGAAGAGCTAATCTATAGAGGATTGCTGCAACACGCCTTTTTTAAGCATTCGAGATTTGGCCTTGATTTGCTTCTTCCGTCAATTTTATTTGCTCTTCCTCATTTTTCAAGCCTGCCTAGTTTGTTAGATATCTTCGTCTTTGCAACATCTGGCATCATCTTTGCTAGTTTGACCCGCTATACCAAGAGCATTTATCCTTCCTATGCGGTGCATGTGATTAATAATATTTTCGCGACATTACCATTTTTGCTGACTTTTTTACATAGGGTGTGGTAAAATACTGGCACGAGCGTTAGGAATGATCGTTTTTCAATTTATTAAGTGAATTTCAGGAGGAAAATGACAATGACACCATTAAAATGGTTTGCTGGAGGAAGCGAAAGACGTTGTGAAGCAATGACGATTATAAATCATCTATTGGAAGATATAAAGGATGCGCCTCAATTGACCCCCTTGAAAAATCAATTAGTGATTTATAAAAGACGATTAAAGGACGATGGGACCTCGACTCCATTTATTTTGAGTCAAATGAATGTTGACATCTCACGTGTGTTGATTGACAATAAGCTGACTTTGTCAGAAAGTCAAGCTGAGCAAATCAAAAAATTGAGAGAATTGTCGGCGATTCGCTATGGTTACTGATGAAGTGCAGGGACAGGCCACCTTCTAAAATTTCCAGTCAAATAAATTGCATTCGTTTTCTTAAGCAGGTATACTAGTATAGTTAGATAAAAAATTCTGAAAATTTAAGAATAGAAAAGAGAACAAATCTTATGGCAAAAGATATTCGTGTCTTACTTTACTACCTTTATACTCCAATTGAAAATGCAGAGCAATTTGCTGCAGATCACTTGGCTTTCTGTAAATCAATCGGCCTTAAAGGCCGTATCCTAGTCGCTGACGAGGGAATTAACGGAACAGTTTCAGGTGACTATGAAACAACTCAAAAATACATGGACTACGTTCACAGCCTCCCAGGTATGGAAAACCTCTGGTTCAAGATTGACGAAGAAAGTGAACAAGCCTTCAAGAAGATGTTTGTTCGCTATAAAAAGGAAATTGTCCACCTTGGTTTGGAAGATAACGACTTTGACAATGACATCAACCCACTTGAAACAACAGGTGCTTACTTGTCTCCAAAAGAGTTCAAAGAAGCCCTTCTTGACGAAGATACGGTTGTCCTTGACACACGTAACGATTACGAGTACGACCTAGGACATTTCCGTGGGGCTATCCGCCCAGATATCCGCAACTTCCGTGAGTTGCCACAGTGGGTTCGTGATAACAAAGAAAAATTCATGGACAAGCGTGTCGTGGTTTACTGTACAGGTGGCGTTCGCTGTGAGAAATTCTCAGGCTGGATGGTCCGTGAAGGCTACAAAGATGTTGGCCAATTGCACGGAGGAATCGCAACTTACGGTAAAGACCCAGAAGTTCAAGGTGAGCTTTGGGATGGGAAAATGTATGTCTTTGACGAGCGTATCGCCGTAGATGTTAACCATGTCAACCCAACCATCGTAGGGAAAGACTGGTTTGATGGAACACCATGTGAACGTTATGTCAACTGTGGAAATCCATTCTGTAACCGTCGTATCTTGACATCAGAAGAAAATGAAGACAAGTACCTTCGTGGATGCTCACACGAGTGCCGTGTTCACCCACGTAACCGCTATGTTTCAGAAAATGAATTGACACAAGCTGAAGTGATTGAGCGCCTAGCCGCTATCGGTGAAAGCTTGGATCAAGCAGCTACTGTATAAGATTAAACAGTCCTTAGGGGCTGTTTTTCTATGCTTTTTACTCAAAAATCTAAAGTTTATTTCTGTATCTTTCAGAAAAATAGGGTATACTATATGTAAACGATTTCAAAGGAGTCCAGTTATGACGAAAACATTTTTTATTCCAAATAAACAGAGCATTTTAGGAGAACAGGAAATTTTGACTGCTAAGTCTATCTTGGCCTTGGTAGATGGTTTGGAGTCACATAGCTATGATGCCGTCTATCTCCGTCAGCCTCTTAACCGTCTGGAGTATATCGAGTGTGCGATAGTGGGGCAATCACAATTTCTTTTTAAGGTCAGTTATGCTGATAATCAAAAGGCTTACCGTGTCGATCTTCCTGACCTACTAACGAAGACAGACTGGCAGATTATCAAGTCATTTTTAGATGCTCTGCTTGCTTATACAGGAACTGAGATTGAAGGACTAGATGGTTTTGATTTTGAAGCTTATTTCCAAGCAAGTATTCAAGCCTATCTAGCAGACACTGCAGCTCGCTTTACGATTTGTCAAGGAATTTTTAATCCTGTTTTCTTTAGTCGTGAGGACTTGAAAAGCTTTTTAGAGGAAGACGGCTTGGTTCAGTTTGAAGCGCGTGTGCGTGCGGTTCAAGAGACAGATGCCTACTTCGCAAGAGTTTCCTTCTATCAGGATGGAGAAGACCAAGTGCACGGTGTTTACCATCTGGCTCAAGGGGTCAAGACTGTTTTACCGAGAGAACCATTTGTGCCTGCAGCCTATATTGAGCAATTGGTGGATAAGGAAGTCCAATGGGAGATTGACTTGGTGCAAATCACAGGAGACGGCTCTAAACCAGAAGACTATGAAGCCATTGCCCGCTTGAACTATGCAAAATTCCTAGAGTCACTACCATCAGCATCTTACCACCAACTAGATGCCAATCAATTAGAAGTGAAACCCATCTTAGACAAAGATTTTAAAACATTAGCACAAGAAAAGTAAAGCAGAAGCAGGTCAATCGACTTGCTTTTTTGACATAGAAAAAATCCTGCCATGAAAGACAGGATTGCTACTCAATGAAAATCAAAGAGCAAACTAGGAAGCTAGCCGCAGGCTGCTCAAAACACTGTTTTGAGGTTGTAGATAAGACTGACAAAGTCAGGAACATATATCTACGGTAAGGCGAAGCTGACGTGGTTTGAAGGGATTTTCGAAGAGTACGAAGTTTAAAGAAAGGCCAAGATACGAAGGTAATCCCCAATCAGTGCCACTTCAGCTACAAAGAAGAGGAGGATGATAACCCCATTCACAAGGACAGATAAGAATAACTGATAGAAGGAGTCGGTTTCACTTGATTGACTAGGCCTCGTAATGATATGGAGGCTAGCAAGTAGAATGATTCCAATGCTAATCACACACAAGAGGGCTGTAAATCGCAGGCTATCAAAGAAGGCAAAGAAACTAGCAATAGCAGTGAGGAAGATTGGAATTGCCAAGAGTTGACTATATTGTTGGAGAACCTTTTCTAGCGTCCAGTCTTTTTCCTGGTGGATAAATCGTTTCACAACGAAACTACCCAAGAGGAATGAAAAGAAGAAGAGTGTTGTCGCTACTAGGATAGAGATGATCGAAAAGAGATTCAATGAAGCAAATTGTTCAGGGAAGTGATTATGCATAGTTGCTATATGTCCATAGTAAGCATGTTTGATGTGGTAGATACTAAAGAAAAAGGAAGACGCAGAAAACAGAATGAGCAAGAGAAAGGCTGTGTAACTGTGTGTGCTACTTGTTTCAAGATTGCTCGTAGGAGATTTGATTGCTTCCACCAGCCAAGACCAAAAATCAAGCGCTTGCTCTTTCCATCTATCCGTAGATTTTGGAGCTTGGTCGGGGATATAGGGACTTTCTAAGGATTGACTGATAAGAAGTGGCTCTTTCGTGGTTGTGTTTTGCTGAGGAAGTGCTTCTTGGTTCTCTTCAGCTATGGTGACTTTTTCTGTTTCTTTAGAAAGGTCTTGCTTTTCTTCTATTTCTGTTTTCGCTTCACCGTCTTCAGGAGTTTCAATTTTCTCTTCTTGCTGGCTTTCCAATTCGACTTCAGCTTGAGAAACTTCCTTCTCTAACTGAGTATTTTTTTCAATTGGCGTATCGAGATCGGCTATAGTTTCTTCAGCCTTGTCTGCAACATCTTGGACTTGTTCATCAGGCTTGTTCTTGCTTGTTGTTTTTACAAAATCATTACTTTCAAACCATTCTTGTTTCATGGTAGAACCTCCTTTTTAGTGGGTTATGTGTCATAGTGGTCGATATAAATAGGTTCATTAAGGTCTGTTAGCTGTAGTTTCAAGACTAATATAATCATCAGCCTTAGCGATGAGTTGACCTTTTGCATCAGTTTTTTCAGTTTTGTAAGGGTTGCTTAATTCGTTGGGGTGGCGTTGACTCTCATCTCTCGATAACTGATAAATAGGACCATGGTGACTCGAGAGGTCTAAGTTAATTTCTTGGCTTTCTTTTTGAGTTAGCATGATACTCAGCGCATTTTTAGAAGATAGTTCTACTTTACCATATACTTTAATATTTTCAGCGTGGAAGTGATTCTCTGTTGACTCTAGCTGACTATCTGTAAGGTCTGTATCAAAGATATTAATGATATTGGGTGTCGTGAATTTGCTGTTTTTGATACGACTTCCTTCAATTCGGAGGATATAGCTGTTTGTATTGAGGGTCGCATTTTCAAGAGTGGCATTAGTGATACTGGTTTGACCGCGATTGGTTGAGACGTTGATTCCTTTTAGACTTCTTCCTTTTGGAACTTGTAGAATAACTTCTTCAAAACGACGAGAGTAGCTACTTGCGATATGGAGAATACCGCCAATTCCAGAAGAGAGAAATGGAGTTTCAGAAAGTTTCTTATCAGTGAGGCTCAGAGTTTTGTCGTTTTGATTTGTGATAAGATCATGGTGAGCAGAAAGAGATGGATGGTAAGAAATGTGGATTTGATCATCGAAAGAGTCTGTGATGGTCAGAGCGTGCTGGTGGAGAGTGATCTCTAAATTTTCGACTTCCTTGCCAAAGGTCAACTCTTCCATCCGACTATCATAGACAGGCTCCTTGGACATAGCAAGTAGGCTCTTGATCCCGTCAGATTGGATACCTACAAAGAGCAGGATAAATCCGACAACGGTAGTCACCACACCAAAAATGAGAAATCCTCTTGTCAATTTACGCATGCTGGTCACCTCTCTTTCCTTTTTTAAGAACAAATTGCACCAGGCGAACAATGAGTAGGCCGAAGAAGCGAGCTACATAGGAAATACCTAATAAAACCAGCGAAGAAGCACCGATAGCTAGTAAACCAGAACCAAAAATCAAGATAAAGGCTGATTTGGCTTGGGCTAAGATAGTAAAACTTTCAACTAAAAATAGGAATCCGCCAATGATACCAAGTATGGAAATCGCAAAGAAAGCCAGAATGACAGTCAAAGCTGCCACAAGGATTCCGAACAGGGCCACGAGGATGGCGATTCCCAGAGGAATACCGATGGGTGCTGCAAGGAGAGCTAACAAGGCGATATGCAAAATTTGTCGGTTATTTTTTTGAGCGGGTGCCTCATTGATTTTTTTATCGAGAAGATTAGATAGGACTTCGTGAGCTGCTTCCTTAGGAGTTCCCAAGCTAGCGATGAGTTCTTCTTCTCCTTCGACTCCAGCATCGTCAAAGAGTTCCCTGAAATAGTCCATGGCTTCAATTTGGTCAGCCTGAGGCAGTTTTTTGAGATAGAGTTCTAGCTGAGTCAGGTATTCAGTTCTTGTCATGGCGGATACTCCCTTCTATGATGCCATTAATGGTGTCTGTATAGAGTGCCCATTCATCTTTTAGGGTCACGAGCTGTTCTATACCACCATTTGTCAAGGAGTAGTATTTGCGCATGCGACCTTGGAACTCTCTAGAATAGGTTGTCAGAAAGCTATTGCCTTCCAATTTTTTTAGGATAGGATAGAGTGTAGATTCTTTGATATTAGCGATCAGCTTAATGGTTTGGCTAATCTCATAACCATAAGAATCATCCTGCTCCAGTACGGCCAAGATGAGAAATTCAATCAAGGCAGAGGATGTTGGAAAGTACATGGGGAACCTCCTTTTCTAATGTGTAAGATTTTTATATATAATTTTTCTACACATACATTGTACATCTAAAAGAAAGCCCTGTCAAGAGAAATGTGTAAAATTTTTATATATAAAAAACTTCTAGGAAAAACTAGAAGTTTAGAGGATTTTATCGGCTTTGTCCACTGTAAAGAGGGCCACAGTCATCAGGATATCGACGAGCAAGAGGGTAGCTACAGCTGGTACCCAAGAGTGGAACAGGTCAAAACTGTAACCAAAGAGGGTTGGCCCAAAGGCTGCTAGGATATAGCCTCCTGTTTGAGACAAACCAGACAATTGAGCAGTCTTTTCAGGGGCGCTTGTCTTGAGTGAAAAGTTGACCATGAGATAAGGGAAGAGGGCGCTAGTTGCGGTTCCGATGAGGAGATGGATGGCAAGCCAGTAAAAGAAATTACCGACTGGGAAAAAGAGCATGGAAATGCCGACTACACCAGCCAGTGAAACCAGAGTGAGCATGAGCTGACGGTTGCGAGTTGACAAGCTGGTTGTCAGGCTTGGGATGGTCATTGAAAAAGGAATACTAATCAGAGAGAAGATAGAGGTCAGCAAGCCCGCTTCGTGACTGGATAGGCCTGCATGGATGGCCATGGTAGGTAACCAAGTCATAGCGGTGTAAAAGAGCAAGGATTGAAAACCTGCAAAGACAATAACTGCCCAGACCTGTTTGTTATGCATGACCTTTGTTTGGCTTTTTTGTTTGGTTTGTGGAGCCAGTCTGTGATTATAGCGGTGATTTGGAAGCCAGACCAAAAAAGTTGCTAGACAGAGCAGGGTGAGGAGGATGATAAGCCCTTTCCAAGAACTGGCTTGTGTAATAGGCACAGCCAGATAGGAAGCCAGAGCAGTTGCAATCCCCATAGAAGTTACATATAAGGTGGTCAGAAAACCAATCTTCTTTGGTTGATTGGCTTGGATGAGACTAGGAAGCAGAACATTGATGACTGCGATACTTGCCCCAACCATCAAGGTTCCTAGATAGAGCAGGGGCAGATTGATTAGTCGAATCAGAGAACCGATAGTCAAGAAGAAGAGGCTGTAGGTAAAGAGATGTTCTAAGCCAATTTTCTGAGCCAGTCGGGTAGAAAATAGAGAGAAGAGGGTAAACATAAGGAGAGGAAGGCTGGTCAAGATACCAAGCGAACTAACTTCTACTCCTAGACCTTGCGAAATATCTCCCAAAATAATGGGTAAAACAGTAAAAGGAGTCCGCAAGGAAACACCAATCAGGATAATTCCTGGAACAAAAAAGAGTGATTGCTTTTTCATATAATACCTCTTCTAGCTGATTTTAATAACAGCTTATTTTAAGGCTTTTTCCCTATAATGTCAAGTAAGGTTTTGGGCTTTCAAGATAAAAATAGGAAAGTCTTGAAAATTATGATAAAATAGTGGAAGGAAATCTATATATTGGAGAAAAAATGTGCTTGAAAAGCAAAAAATCAGCGTCTTGATGTCGGTCTATGTAAAGGAAAATCCGACATTTTTGAGAGATGCCATTAATAGTATTCAAAATCAAACCTTAAAACCGAGTGAGTTGGTTCTGGTTGAGGATGGGCCTTTGACACCTGAGCTCTATCAAGTATTAGACCAGCTTGAAGCTGAGTCTGATATTCCAGTGAAACGCTATCCTCTTGAGCAGAATCAAGGTTTGGGTCTGGCTCTTCGACAGGGTATTTTGCAGTGTCAGTACGATATCATCGCTCGTATGGATACGGATGATATAGCTGTTCCAGACCGTTTTGAGAAACAGGTTCAGCTAATGGAGAAGGACAAGCTCGACCTATTAGGTGGACATATTGCAGAATTTATTGACAATCCTGATGAGATCGTTTCTTACCGTCGTGTTCCAACCCAGCATGCAGATATTGTAGCTTATCAAAGGATGAGAAGTGCCTTTAACCACATGACTGTTATGTTTAAGAAGGACATGGTTCTCAAGGCAGGCAATTATGAAGATGGGCTTTATATGGAGGATGACCTCCTCTGGCTCAATATGATTGCTGCAGGAGCCAAGACTGGGAATCTGGATCAAATCTTGTGTCAGGTTCGTGTCGGAGCAGGGATGTTTGAGCGTCGCGGGGGACTGCGTTACCTCAAACTTTATCGTCAAGCTCGTCAGCGCATGCTGAAGAGAGGACAAATTTCTTATCTGGAATATGCCAAGAGTGTTGCGATTCAGATGGTTGTTGCTCTTTGTCCAGGATTTGTCAGACAGTTTATTTTTATGAAACTGTTACGAAAAAGCAAGTAAAAGATTGTAGCAAATCGTAAACTAGAGAAAAAGTGTTATAATAACAATATAACTATTCAGCTCTTTTAAGGAGGAGTAAATTTCTATGAATAAAAAACTCACAGATTATGTGATTGATCTGGTGGAAATTTTAAATAAACAACAAAAACAGGTTTTCTGGGGAGTATTTGATATTTTGAGTATGGTGGTTTCCATCATTGTATCTTATATCTTATTCTACGGCTTGATTAATCCAGCACCTGTTGACTACATTATCTATACGAGTTTGGCCTTCTTGTTTTATCAATTTATGATTGCATTTTGGGGCTTGAACGCTAGTATTAGTCGTTACAGCAAGATTACGGATTTCATGAAAATCTTTTTTGGTGTGACTGCGAGCAGCGTCTTGTCATATAGTATCTGCTATGCCTTCTTGCCACTCTTCTCCATCCGTTTCATCATTCTCTTTATCTTGTTGAGTACCTTCTTGATTTTATTGCCACGGATTACTTGGCAGTTAATCTATTCCAGACGCAAAAAAGGTAGTGGTGATGGAGAACATCGTCGAA
This sequence comes from Streptococcus mitis, assembly GCA_001560895.1. Classification (NCBI taxonomy): domain Bacteria; kingdom Bacillati; phylum Bacillota; class Bacilli; order Lactobacillales; family Streptococcaceae; genus Streptococcus; species Streptococcus mitis. The sequence continues at coordinate 2,046,538 of CP014326.1, read as the reverse complement.
CCTTCTTGATTGGTGCTGGTGATGGTGGGGCCCTCTTTATGGATAGCTACCAACATCCAACCAGTGATTTGGAACTTGTCGGTATTTTGGATAAGGATGCTAAGAAAAAGGGCCAAAAACTTGGTGGAATCCCTGTTTTGGGCTCTTATGACAATCTGCCTGAATTGGCTAAACGCCATCAAATCGAGCGTGTTATCGTTGCGATTCCGTCACTTGATCCGTCAGAATATGAGCGTATCTTGCAGATGTGTAATAAGCTGGATATCAAATGTTACAAGATGCCTAATGTTGAAACTGTTGTTCAAGGACTTCACCAAGCAGGTACTGGGTTCCAAAAAATTGATATCATAGACCTTTTGGGCCGTCAGGAAATTCGTCTTGACGAATCGCGTCTGGGCGCAGAACTGACAGGTAAGACCATATTAGTCACAGGGGCTGGTGGTTCAATCGGTTCTGAAATCTGTCGCCAAGTTAGTCGCTTCAATCCTGAACGCATCGTCTTGCTCGGTCATGGGGAAAACTCAATCTACCTTGTTTATCATGAGCTGATTCGTAAGTTCCAAGGGATTGATTATGTGCCAGTTATCGCAGACATTCAAGACTATGACCGTTTGTTGCAAGTCTTTGAGCAGTACAAGCCAGCTATTGTTTATCATGCGGCTGCTCACAAGCATGTTCCTATGATGGAGCGCAATCCAAAAGAAGCCTTCAAAAACAATATTCGTGGAACTTACAATGTTGCTAAGGCTGTTGATGAAGCGAAAGTACCTAAGATGGTTATGATTTCGACAGATAAGGCAGTTAATCCACCAAATGTTATGGGAGCAACCAAGCGCGTGGCGGAGTTGATTGTCACTGGCTTTAACCAACGTAGCCAATCTACCTACTGTGCAGTTCGGTTTGGGAATGTTCTTGGTAGCCGTGGTAGTGTGATTCCAGTCTTTGAACGTCAGATTGCTGAAGGTGGGCCTGTAACGGTGACAGACTTCCGCATGACCCGTTACTTTATGACCATTCCAGAAGCTAGCCGTTTGGTTATCCATGCTGGCGCTTATGCCAAAGATGGGGAAGTCTTTATCCTTGATATGGGCAAACCAGTCAAGATTTATGATTTAGCCAAGAAAATGGTGCTTCTAAGTGGGCACACCGAAAGCGAAATTCCAATCGTTGAAGTTGGAATCCGCCCAGGTGAAAAACTTTACGAAGAACTCTTGGTATCAACCGAACTTGTTGATAACCAAGTTATGGATAAGATTTTCGTTGGTAAGGTTAATGTCATGCCTCTAGAAGCCATCGATCAAAAGATTGAAGAGTTCCGAACTCTCAGAGGAGATGAATTGAAGCAAGCCATTATCGCCTTTGCTAATCAAACCACCCACGTTGAATAAAAAAGAAAAACGCATATTATGTACTGACCCCCAAAAGTTAGACAATTAATTTAAGCAAAGGATTTAGTTCTGTATTGGACAGGACTAAGTCCTTTTAGTTTTACCTTAATTCGTTTGTTGTTGTAGTAATCGATATAGTCTATAATGGCTTGTTCCAATTGATTAAGTGATTTAAAGTTTTTCTCATGGCCATAAAACATTTCGGATTTTAAAATGCCAAAGAAAGATTCCATCATACCGTTGTCTGGGCTGTTGCCCTTACGTGACATGGATGCTTGAATTCCCTTACTCTCTAGGAACCGATGATAAGAATCGTGTTGGTATTGCCAACCTTGATCACTATGGAGAATCGTATTCTCGTAGTATTTCTCTGTGAAGGCCTGTTCCAACATCGTTTTTACTTGTTCTAAATTAGGAGAACAAGAAAGATTAAAAGCAATAATTTCGCTGTTAAAGCCATCTAAAACAGGCGATAAATACAATTTCTGCGTGCTATTTGGAATGGCAAACTCTGTCACATCCGTATAACACTTTTCCATTGGTCTCGATGCTTCAAACTGGCGTTGAATGAGATTCTCTGCTTTCTTGCCAATCTCTCCTTGGTAGGAAGAATACTTTCGTTTACGGCGAATTCGAGCACTTAAACCAAGGATTTTCATCAGACGTTGGACCTTCTTATGGTTTACTATATGACCACGATTCCTCAATTCAAGAGTTATTCGGCGATAGCCATAATTTCCTTTGTGCTCAGTAAAAATAGCTTGAATTTCAGCTTTAAGATCTTTATCTTTGTCAAGCCCATCTAGTTCCTTCAACTGATAATAGTAAGTTGAGCGAGGTAAACGAGCCACTTCAAGAAGTAAATCTAGTCGAAATCCTCCTGAAGCCATTTCTCTAATTGTCTCTGCCTTTCTCGCTGTATGGTTTCGTCCCTGTCTTCCAGCTCTTTTAACTTTTTTAAGTAAGCCACCTCAGTACGTAAGCGTTCATTCTCCTCTTGGAGTCGCTCTAGTTCTGTCATTTCATCCCAAGTTTTCTTCCGTTTACGTCCCATTTTAGTTGATCTCCCTCTTGTTTTCTCAACAATAGTATACCCGTTTTTCTTGTATTGTGCTAGCCAATTAAGAAGTATCGTACGACTTGGGAGGCCGTATTCAAGAGAAACTCTATCTTTAGTCCAGCCTTCATGTAAGACTTTATGAATCATTTCTTGCTTTAAATCAGGAGAATAGTAACGATTTTTTCCTTTTTTGACGAACTCTATTCCGTAACGATCAATCAATTTAATCATGTACCTAATATTAGAATTGTTTATCCCAAATTTATTTGAAAGCTTCTCTATGCTATATCCTTGTTTTCTAAGTTCATAGATCTGAACTTTATCATCATAAGTTAATTTCATAATAAAAACACCCCAAAAGTTAGATTTTTTCTGTCTAACTTTTGGGGTGCAGTTCATTATCAGGGCTTGAAACCTTGGTAATATGCGTTTTGTTATGTAGAAACTTGCTTCATTTTCTTCTGAAATAGAGTCGTTGCCCAGTCTATGTTATTGAAAATACTCCAAAACTTCTAAGGGTTTGTGGGCGATATAATCAGGTTGATAGTTTAGTAGATCTGCTTGCTCTCCAAATCCCCAAGTGACGGCCAATTTCTGAATGCCTGTTTCTTGAGCCCCCTGCATATCAAACTTGGTATCTCCGATGATGATGACTTGTTCAGGGCTTAGTTGATGTGTCTGCAAGGCTTGGCGAATGACATCTGCCTTATGGGGTGCTTCAGGGCTGGAACCATAAATGCCATCAAAGAAATGATAGATTCCCAAATTTTTAGCCATGTCTTGAGCGGTTGGAGTATTTTTTGTCGTGGTGATGTAGAGTGGATAACTGCTCGATAGCTCCTCAAGCAAGTCTACAATCTGAGGAAAGAGTTGAGCTTCATGGATGCCTTTTGCCTTGTAGTAAGAACGGTATATCTGGACAGCCTCAGCGATTTGTTCTTTGGGAAGGCAGGTCGCAAAACTACTTTCGAGGGGCGGCCCCATAAAACCACGAATCGTTTTGGCATCAGGGCTAGGCACCCCTAACTCCTTAAAGGTATGGGTAAAGGCATTGTGAATCCCGATAGAACTGTCGACGAGGGTTCCATCCAGGTCGAAAAAGATAGCGGTAATAGAGGTCATGGTTTCTCCTATTTGATAAGCTTATTATCCGAAAATTTCTTTTTGGAGACGACGACCAGTAGGGGTGGCAGCGAGTCCACCTTCAGCTGTTTCACGAAAGGCAGTTGGCATGCTTGCCCCTACTTGGTACATGGCATCGATAACCTCATCCACAGGGATTTTAGATTCGATACCTGCCAAGGCCATATCTGCTGCGATGAAGGCAAAGCTGGCTCCCATGGCATTGCGTTTGACACAAGGAACTTCGACCAAGCCGGCAACAGGGTCACAGATAAGGCCTAGCATATTTTTAATGACAAAGGCAATAGCTTGACTGGCTTGGTAGGGTGTCCCACCTGCAGCTAGAGTCAAGGCGGCAGCGCTCATGGCAGAGGCCGAACCAACTTCAGCTTGACACCCACCCTCAGCTCCTGAGATAGAGGCATTATTTGCGATGACTAGTCCAAAGGCACCCGCAGCAAAGAGGAAATCCAGCTGTTGCTCGTGGCTGAGGTCCAATTTTTCAATAGCAGCAGTGAGAACGGATGGCAGACAGCCAGCACTTCCTGCGGTCGGAGTAGCGCAGACCAAGCCCATTTTGGCATTGTGTTCATTGACTGCGATGGCATTTCGGGCAGCAGAGAGAATCGTGTAATCCGACAGAGTTTTTCCGTTTTTGATGTAGTGGTCCAGCTTGGCAGCATCTCCACCTGTCAGGCCACTACGAGATTTATTTTCATTGAGGCCAAGTTGGACAGAGGCTTTCATGACTTCCAGATTGCGTTCCATGAGAAGGAGAACCTCTTCACGTTCACGACCTGTCAATTCAAACTCCGTTGCAATCATGAGTTCTGCGACATTTCCTTGAAAGTCCAGTTCTGCCTGCTCAACCAATTCTTTGATAGAATAAAACATGCTTCCTCCTATTTAAAGAAATTGACATTGTGGAGATGAGGGATTTCTCGAATTTCCTCGATGGCCTCATCACAGTTGCGACTATCGACTTCGATAATCATAATGGCTTTTTCACCAGCTTTTTCACGAGTAACATTCATCTGGGCGATATTGATACCATAGCGTGAAAGAGCCTCTGTTACGAGGGCAATCATACCTGGAATATCTTGATGAACGATAATGATAGTCGGTGTATTCATATTGAGAGAGACGGCAAAGCCATTGAGTTCGGTGACCTGAATATTTCCTCCACCGATAGAAATACCAGTTACGCTGATGGTCTTGTGGGCATTTTTGACGGTAATTTTAGTGGTGTTTGGGTGAGGAGCATTGCTGTCTTTCTGAATAGTCCAGACAATCTTGATGCCACGCTTGTGGGCAATCTCCAGACTATTTGGGATTTCAGGATCATCTGTATCCATGCCTAAAATACCTGCAACAAGGGCTAGGTCTGTTCCGTGACCACGATAGGTTTTGGCAAATGAGTTAAATAGTTGGAATTCGACTTCTGTCGGAGTATCATCAAAAATGGAAGAGACAATCTTCCCAATACGAACAGCACCAGCTGTATGGCTACTAGATGGGCCAATCATAACTGGTCCGATGATATCAAAGACAGATTGAAAACGAAGTGATTTCATCAGTTTCCCCTTATAAAAATTCTTATCTCTATTATATCAAAGAATGAAGGTCTTGGCTTTAATTGTGGATGAAAACCTTTTTACACTACAAATAGCATAAAAAAGCATCTTTTGTAACAAAAAATAGCTTATTTAGGGAAATAAAAAATAATTTTGTAATATTTCTACATAAAAGTGTCAAGAAACGGTAATATTTAAAGGGTATGATAGAACTATAGAAAGAAGGAGAATTTTCAAATATGAAATCAACAACTAAAAAGATTAAAACAACTCTTGCAGGAGTAGCTGCCTTGTTTGCAGTATTTGCTCCATCATTTGTATCTGCTCAAGAATCATCAACTTACACTGTTAAAGAAGGTGATACACTTTCAGAAATCGCTGAAACTCACAACACAACTGTTGAGAGATTGGCAGAAAACAACCACATCGACAACATTCATTTGATTTATGTTGGACAAGAGTTGGTTATCGATGGTCCTGTAGCGCCTGTTGCAACACCAGCGTCAGCTACTTATGCAGCACCAGCAGCTCAAGATGAAACTGTTTCAGCTCCAGCAGCAGAAACTACAGAAGTAGTAGAAGAAGCAGCACCAGCTGCAAGCGCTCCTGTAGCAGAAGAAACGGTTGCTACAACAGAAGCTTCAGCACCAGCTTCATCTGTAAGCGGATCTGAAGCAGAAGCTAAAGAATGGATTGCTCAAAAAGAATCAGGCGGTAGCTACACAGCTACAAACGGACGTTACATCGGACGTTACCAATTGACAGATTCATACTTGAACGGTGACTACTCAGCTGAAAACCAAGAACGTGTAGCAGATGCCTACGTTGCAGGACGTTACGGTTCATGGTCAGCCGCTAAAAACTTCTGGCTTAACAACGGCTGGTATTAAGAAATAGGGGAAGAGCTTTGAATAGCTCTTTTTTCTTACATTTTGAGAAGCTTGTTCACTCTTTGTAGACAATATGACATAATCTTCTCAAAAAAGTAGTATAATGTTTTTATAGAATATAAATAGTGGTGGTTAGCATGCATGCATTATTAGCAACAAGATTAAAAAATAAGCGAAAAGAGTTGGGCTGGTCGCAAAAAGAATTGGCAGAAGGAATTTGCCAACAAACTCAGATAAGTCGAATGGAACAAGGCAAATATATGCCAGGAGCAGATTTGTTATATAAATTATCTGAAAAAATGGGCTTAAATATGGATTATTTCTTTTCAGGAGAAATTTCGAAAGAGTTTATAGGCTTGTTTGCTTTCAAGAGGTTGTCTGAAACATTGTTGGAAAATCAAGATTATGCCTCTTTGCAATATGCTTTTGAGGGAGAAAGAAAGCAACAGATTTCCTTATCTTTTGATGAAAAGATTTATCTGGATTGGATAGATGCCATTCTAACCTATCAATGTGAACATCAATTAAAACTAGCTATTTCAAAAATAGAGGACATCCTCAGTAGGATTAGCATTGATAAAGTGGATTATTTGTATATTTTGAATACCCTACTGATTTTCTTAGGCTATGATGAGGATAAGGAGAAATTTGAGCAACTATATGAACAGGTTTCCGTAGCTCTTTCAAAAATCGATACCAGTGTGCGTGAACAAATTGAGTTGTATATCAAAATAAAATACAATTATTGTTACCACCTTTGGAAACAGGAGGAGATGGATAAGTCCAGAGTGCTATTATTGGAGATGATTGAATTTTGTAACAAGTATCATAGTAGCTTTAGGCTAGCAGATTTATATTGCTTGTTGGGAAATGTAACAGAGGATCTTGATATCTCTGTTGCTAAGGACTATTATATGAAAGCTAAGGTGCTCTATCTAATTGAAAATAATGAAGTCATGGCACTCAAGGTAGAACAATATCTGATGGATAAGTAGTCAGAGAATGTATGAGGCTGGGAAAAAAGTCTTTAAAATAAAAAAACGCATAATATGAACTGCACCCCAAAAGTTAGACAGAAAAAATCTAACTTTTGGGTTGTTTTTATTATGGGGATATTTACTTCATTTTATCCTGAAATTGAGTTTTAGATTATCCTCTTCATACACAAAATAACTATAATTCTTTTTTTAAAAAATATATGATTTTTTACTTTAATTACTTGACAGTTTATATATGTTGATTTATAATATAGGTGAAAGAAGGTGGCAAGATGGGAAAATTAAAATTCGAATATTTGAAAGCGCTATCTCTATTGCTTATTGTGCTAATTCTACTGAGTAATAGTCGAAGTTTTATTAGTACTACTCTAATTACTCAAGGTATTGATACAGGAGCATACTATTCTCCCAGTTAAGAGTAAGTTCGTTGTTTAAAATGAAATGAGATAGAAGGAAGGCGAATCCAATGAGCTATTTAGTGGTCACATAAGATTTTCTGTGAATGCTAATATCGTTTTTAAAGTAGTTATTCGATAAATTTGAATTAATTATAAAAATTAACCTTTTATAAATCATATCACCGTAACAGATATCATAATATGCATGATTCAAAAATGCTTAATATTGTAGCTATTTAGCATATATGGTATAAAAGTTAGATTAATTCTAAAGAATTGAGTATTTCTATGTTAAAAAAATATCCTTGTACGATGCAACATGATCAGTCAGATTGTGCTGCGGCAGTTGTTTCAACAGTTCTTTTATCTTACAAAAAGGAACTATCAATCATGAAGATTCGGGAAATTATTGGTACAGACATGTATGGAACGACTGTCAGTGGTATTGTTTCAGGTCTGAATAAGTTGAATTTTACAGTAAAAGCTGTTCGAGTAGCACTGGAAGGTTTGACTCCGAAATTAACATTTCCTGCGATTCTTCAAGTTAAGAACGATTTAGGTCAAAATCATTTTGTAGTATTACATAGTATCAAAAGGAATAGTAAATTTTACGTAGCAGACCCTGCTAGTGGCATACGCAAGATGTCAAGTGACGAACTGGGAGAAATTTATCAAGGTATTACTCTTTTTATGGTTCCAAATTCGGATTTTGAAAGAGGGAAACTAAAGGGAAAAGGACTTCTTGATTTATTTGGAAGGTTAATTTTTAATCAAAAAGGCTTGATTAGTACAGTCATATTAGCTTCCTTTGTTTTAAGTATCATTGGTATTTTATCGAGTCTCTTTTCAAAAGTTATCATGGACGAGGTGATTCCATATGCTTTAAAAAATAGTCTGTATATGTTCTTGATAGTATTTGGAATAGTGTCGTTCTTACAGACTCTTCTATCTGCATTTCGTCAGCACGTTCTTTTGTTTCTATCTCGAAAAATTGATATACCAGTTTTAATGGGATATTATGACCATATTATTCATCTTCCTTATATTTTTTTTGGAAGTCGTAGAGTTGGTGATGTTTTAACAAGATTTCAAGATGCGATGACGATAAAGAATGTGTTTACGTCAGTCTCTATTTCATTAGTCATGGATATCACCTTGTCAGTTATTAGTGCGGTTGTCCTTTGGACTATTAATCAATCTTTATTTCTGATATTAGTTTTTATGGTTATTGTTAACATCATTCTTATATACTGTTTTAAAAAGCCTTATAAAAAAATTAATCATGAACAAATGGAAGCAAATGGACTTCTTAATTCACAGTTAATTGAATCCATTCGTAACATTGCTACCATTAAGTCTCAGCATGACGAGGAACAACGTTTAAACAAAATTGAAGAAAAATTTGTTCATACTTTAGAAATTGGTTATAAAGAGGGTGTTTTGAAGAATATTCAGTCTACAATATCCTCAATGACCTCAACCATGGGTGGGTTATTATTTATGGGAGTGGGCGCCTTATTTATCATTGATGGAAAAATGACTATTGGGGACCTCTTGGTTTTTCAGACATTAAGTCAATATTTTACAGAACCTATTCAGAATCTAGTTGGTTTGCAGTTAACCTTTCAAGAGGTACAGGTTGCAGTTAGTCGACTTCAAGAATTGATGGAAGTAGATCGTGAAGACATTGCCTTGGATTATAGTATTAGAGACTTCACCTTGTGTGATGATATTGAGTTTAAAGATGTAACATTTGCCTATGGTTCGCGCCCACCTGTTATTAAGAACTTTAATTTGCGAATTAAACAAGGAGAAAAAATAGCTTTTGTTGGAGAAAGTGGAGCAGGAAAAAGTACGATAGTTCGTTTATTATTACGATTTATAAATCCTAGTGATGGGAAAATTTGTATAGGAGCAAATGACTTATCAGACCTTGACTATGGTAAATTACGTAAGAAAATTTCCTACATTCCTCAGACCATAGAACTTTTTACAGGGACAATTATTGATAATCTAAAAATTGGTAATCCTTCTGTCACATATGAGGATATGGTGAGAGTTTGTCGTATTGTTGGTATTCATGATACGATTCAGCGCCTTCAAAATCGTTATGGCTCCTTCGTAGAAGAAGGCGGTCAAAATTTCTCGGGTGGAGAGAAACAACGATTGGCTATTGCAAGAGCACTACTGAGTAAAGCTGACTTGTATATATTTGATGAGGCAACCTCTAACTTAGATTCATTTAGTGAACAGATTATTCAGGATTTAATCTTTAATAAAATAATAGATAAGACAACAATTGTAGTAGCCCACAGGCTGTCTACAATTCTTCGATGTGATAAGATATGTTTTTTGGAGAATGGTTCCATTGTAGAATATGGGACTCATGAGGAATTAATGGCTAAAAATGGAAAATATGCTAGAATGGTCGAGTTACAGAGTTTTTATATGAAGCAACAAGTAGAACCGTCGATTATGTTAGATGCAGAGGAGGTTACTTATGGCTAAACTAGAGATTCAAGACAATAAAAAACTAGTACTAAAGTCAGTTATCTGTAAAAAGTTGTATGATATAAAAGTAGAAAATATAAATCAAGAGATTGAAAAGTTTTATCAACATTTGCAGTTGTTAAAAGCACAAATTTTTGGTCCATTAATTGTAAAAAGTTGTGGTACAACCATTCATGATGATGGATTAATAACGACTGATTTTGATTTTTATATTCAAGCTCATAATGCTCAACAGTACAGTAACATTTATGATGTACAGGATTCCATCTCTGTTGCATATTGTTTATATGTTCGTTTTGAAGATAGCCCTGAGTATCTGCAGTATGCGTATTCTAAATTGGACCTATATGTCTATGAAAATGATATTCAAACGGATGGGATTGTCTATACAGTTTATGTTAATTCTTCTCCTGAAAAAATGGTAGTAGATATTTTTAGACCTATTGTAAGCCTATGAAATTATATAATAAATCAGAATTACGTTATTCTCGTATTTTCTTTGATAAGAGACCACCAGCTTTTGCGTTTATTCTCATTATTTCAACTGCTATTGTCTTAAGCGGTGCATTGATTGGTGCAGCTTATATACCCAAAAACTATATTGTAAAAGCGAATGGGAATTCAGTTATAACAGGTACAGAGTTCCTATCAGCAATTAGTTCAGGGAAGGTAGTTACTTTACATAAGTCAGAAGGAGATATGGTAAATGCTGGAGATGTCATTATTTCGTTATCAAGTGGACAAGAAGGTTTACAAGCGAGCTCTTTAAATAAACAATTGGAGAAGTTACGCGCAAAAGAAGCTATTTTTCAAAAATTTGAACAATCATTAAATGAGAAATACAATTATTTATCTAATTCTGGTGAAGAACAGGAATATTATGGGAAAGTTGAATACTATCTGTCTCAGTTAAACTCGGAAAATTATAATAATGGTACCCAGTATTCAAAGATTCAGGATGAATATACGAAGTTGAATAAAATAACAGCTGAAAGAAATCAGTTAGATGCCGACTTGCAAACTCTACAAAATGAATTGATTCAACTTCAACAGCAAGGAGACTCATCCTCCTTATCAGATAAGACATCAGCTGATGATAAAGCTAAGTTAGAAACTAAGATATCAGAAATAACAACAAAAATCGAAGCATTAAAAACAAATATTACTTCTAAGAATAGCGAGATTGATAGTCAACAAAGCAATATTAAGGATATGAACCGTACCTATAATAACCCAACTTCTCAGGCTTATAATATTTATGCTCAATTAATTAGTGAGTTAGGGACTGCTCGTTCAAACAACAATAAAAGTATTACAGAGCTTGAGGCTAATCTTGGAGTGGCAACAGGTCAAGATAAAGCACATAGTATATTAGCGCCAAATGAAGGTACTCTGCATTATCTGGTACCTTTGAAACAAGGAATGTCTATTCAGCAGGGGCAAACGATAGCAGAAGTTTCAGGGAAAGAAAAAGGTTACTATGTAGAAGCTTTTGTACTTGCGAGAGATATTTCTCGTGTTTCAAAAGGAGCAAAAGTTGATGTTGCTATTACTGGTGTAAATAGTCAAAAATATGGAACACTGAAGGGACAAGTCAGACAGATTGATTCAGGAACAATTTCCCAAGAAACGAAAGAGGGGAATATTAGCCTTTATAAAGTCATGATAGAATTAGAAACCTTAACTCTAAAACATGGAAGTGAGACAGTCGTCCTCCAAAAGGATATGCCAGTTGAAGTGCGGATTGTCTATGATAAAGAAACCTATCTTGATTGGATTTTGGAAATGTTAAGTTTCAAGCAATAATTGGTTTTAAACATTAAGTCACCTATAAAATAAAGTAAGATGAAGGAAAGATATCTTATCTAGGTAACTAAGTGCTATAAACAAAGTCAACGATTACTTGTTAGGAAGCTATCCTAACCATGCTTGATAAAAAAGGAGAAAATAAATGGAACTCGTATTACCAAATAATTATGTTGCTCTTGAGCAAGAAGAGATGATGTATCTTGATGGGGGGGCTTATTTAAGCAAGAGTGATTGTCAAGGAATTTGTGCAGCTTTAGCTATGAGCCCAGGGACTTTTATAGCATTAGCTGGAGCTGCAGTTTTAACCAAAAAACTAATAAACTATATTAAAGTTGGAGGCCTTGGAGGTTGGCTTATTGGTGCAGCAGCAGGTGTATTGGCTGGGGCTGCAGGAAGAATAGCTTACTGTATTGGATATGGTGCTCTTAATAGAGGTTGTGATATTAACGGAAACCCCTATCCTTGGGATGGATTCATATCTGCGACAGTAAGATGAGTAATGTAGATAACATTCGAAAAATACATATTATCGTGTGTTGGGTGTATATATTTTTATCATTTAATCCGATTATAAGTAACACGGAGTATTTTTTGCTTATTTTTTTAGCATTTATCTACTCAATAGTATCACTACCTCTATATTCTGTAAAAAATAAAATAGTATCTATCTGTCTAGCCATAAATTTGATTCTGTTAATGAGTTTTCCAATTTTAATCAATAAATTTTTCCCAGGAAACGTTTCTACTTATATCGTATTAATAAGTATTTTTATTCTGGAGTTCTTAATCTTTAATAAAATTGGTAGAGATTTTGATACTAGATTAGCTAGTGAATATAGGAAAATCAGTCAGTTTAAAAGTAAGATGTCTCAATCTCCTTGGATAAAAAATTTAGAGATTTCTAGTTTTATATTAACTATATTTCCATTTATTCTTCATGGTACAGTTGATAATCGTGTATTGGCTCTTATCTTTTTGATAAAAATTTGTGTAGATACTACGATAAAGCTTCTATTAAACAGAATCTTTAATTCAAGTGAGATGATGAAAAGGAGGATATTTTCTCTTTTTGCACTAGATTTGATGGTCTATATATTTTTAAGTTATGTTTTAGTGATACAAAAAGACGGATATCTGTTTTCGATTCTACTAATTTTTTCTAATTTTTCAGTTCCATTTATCAAAGAAAAGGAATACGAATTATTTAAAAATAGCAAGTAATAGAAATATGGATTAAATCTTAGAACGGCTTAAAATCAGACATGATAAAGGAAAGCTATCTAGGTAACTAAGTGCTATAAACACAGTCGACAATCACTTGTTAGGAAACTATCCTAACCATGCTTAATAAAAAAGGAGAAAATAAATGGAACTCGTATTACCAAATAATTATGTTGCTATTGAGCAAGAGGAGATGATGTATCTTGATGGCGAAGGGTGGCTTGCCATGCTTTGTGGAGGTGTAGGTGGTGTCGCAGGCGGAATAGCAGGAGCCATAACTGGTGCGGCAGCTGGTGCGGCACTAGGGACAATAACCTTACCAGTTATTGGTACAGTTAGCTATTCATTTATTTTAGCTACTTGTGGTGCAGCAACAGGTTATATGTCAGGCTATATTACTGGCTATAATTTCGGTAAGATATTGGAAAGTAATTTAGGTTGGAGCTAGTTATGAAAGATAAAAAAGTACAACTATTTGCGGTGATAGTATTTATTATAAATCTATTATTAGCTATCGTGAGTTTATTTGATACTAGTACTTTTAAGCATGTTTTCCTTATAGTGAGCTATCTGGCAATCATGCTTGCCTTTCTTATCTATATTGTTGTTAAATATATTCAATCACGGAATAATGCAAAGTAAGTGTAGGATATTTTTATGTGCCTATTCAATCATGGGCCTCTTTATCGATTACCGTTTCATTTTCGGTTTAGAAAAGAAAGGACAAGGTTAAAACAATTTTTTCAACAAAGGAGTCAAGATTGGCTCCTTTCTTGTCTTCTCTAACCAAGCATGTTATAATGAATACTGCTCAAGCGACCTTCAATCGTGAAGCACACACGACCTTCAATCGTGAACTAGTCATTTCGTTTATCTTTTATTACGTCGTTAACTCGAAATGAGATGCAAGCTGAGCTTGTCTGATTTATAACCTCAATCAGTCTACCAGACTGATTGAGCGAACTCAAGTTATGCCTGCGACTCGTTGCCTAGTACTAAAAGCAAACGAAATGACTATACTCAAATAAATTCTATTGAAAGTCATAGTAAATAGAATGTTGAGGGGTACAAATAAACGAATAGATGGGAGACTTACCATGAGTGATAACTCTAAAACACGTGTTGTCGTGGGGATGAGTGGTGGTGTTGATTCGTCGGTGACGGCTCTCTTGCTCAAGGAGCAGGGCTACGATGTGATCGGTATCTTCATGAAGAACTGGGATGACACAGATGAAAACGGCGTCTGTACGGCGACCGAAGATTACAAGGATGTGGCTGCGGTGGCAGACCAGATCGGCATTCCCTACTACTCTGTCAACTTTGAAAAAGAGTACTGGGACCGCGTCTTTGAGTATTTCCTAGCAGAATACCGTGCAGGGCGCACGCCAAATCCAGATGTTATGTGTAACAAGGAAATCAAGTTCAAGGCCTTTCTGGACTATGCCATGACCTTGGGAGCAGACTATGTAGCGACTGGGCACTATGCCCGAGTGGCGCGTGATGAAGATGGTACTGTTCATATGCTTCGTGGCGTGGACAATGGCAAGGATCAGACTTATTTCCTCAGCCAACTTTCGCAAGAACAACTTCAAAAAACCATGTTCCCTCTGGGACATTTGGAAAAGCCTGAAGTTCGCAGACTAGCAGAAGAAGCAGGACTTGCGACTGCTAAGAAGAAAGATTCGACAGGGATTTGCTTTATCGGAGAAAAGAACTTTAAAAACTTCCTCAGCAACTACCTGCCAGCTCAGCCTGGTCGCATGATGACAGTGGATGGACGCGATATGGGTGAGCATGCAGGTCTTATGTACTATACGATTGGTCAGCGTGGCGGTCTGGGTATCGGTGGGCAACACGGCGGTGACAATGCACCTTGGTTCGTTGTCGGAAAAGACCTAAGCAAGAATATTCTCTATGTAGGCCAAGGTTTCTACCATGATTCGCTCATGTCAACCAGCCTAGAGGCTAGTCAAGTCCACTTTACTCGTGATATGCCAGAGGAGTTTACGCTCGAATGTACGGCTAAATTCCGCTACCGTCAGCCTGATTCTAAGGTGACCGTCCATGTCAAAGGAGATAAGGCAGAGGTTATCTTTGCGGAGCCACAGCGTGCGATTACACCAGGACAGGCAGTTGTCTTTTACGATGGCGAAGAGTGTCTCGGTGGTGGTTTGATTGACAATGCTTACCGCGATGGACAAGTTTGTCAGTACATTTAGATTGACAAATTTTCTCAATTTGCTACAATAATAAAAGCAATAGAAATGATGGTCAAAGCTCATGGATGTTGCAGGCTTTTTTGTCCTGCACTTCTTTGGAGTTTTGACTGTTTTTGTGTCGTTTAGAGGAAAGGACAAAAATGACTCAACAAGACTTTCGGACAAAAGTGGGGAATACTGTTTTTGGCGTTCGGGCGACAGCCTTGATTCTCCAAAATTGCCAGCTCCTAGTTACCAAAGATAAGGGCAAGTATTACACTATTGGCGGTGCCATCCAAGTCAATGAAGGCACGGAAGAAGCGGTAGTCCGTGAAGTGAGGGAAGAACTGGGTGTCAAAGCTCAAGCTGGGCAACTAGCTTTTGTTGTTGAAAATCATTTTGAACAGGACGGTGTTTCCTATCACAATATCGAGTTTCATTATCTGGTGGATTTGCTTGAAGATGCCCCGTTGATCATGCAGGAAGATGAGAAAAGGCAACCCTGTGAATGGATTGATTTGGATAAACTTGAGGATTTCCAGCTAGTTCCAGCCTTTTTAAAAACAGCCCTACCAGATTGGGACGGCCAACTAAGACACATCCATCTTGAGGAATAGGAGAGAAATATGACATATAATTTTACAGAAGAATACGATATTATTGTAATTGGTGCGGGACACGCTGGGGTCGAGGCTTCCTTGGCCGCTAGCCGTATGGGCTGTAAGGTCTTGCTTGCGACTATCAACATTGAAATGCTGGCTTTCATGCCTTGTAACCCCTCTATCGGTGGTTCTGCCAAGGGAATTGTCGTGCGTGAAGTTGATGCCCTCGGTGGCGAGATGGCCAAAACCATTGACAAGACTTACATCCAGATGAAGATGCTCAACACTGGGAAAGGTCCAGCTGTCCGTGCCCTCCGTGCGCAGGCTGATAAGGAACTTTACTCTAAGGAGATGCGCAAGACAGTTGAAAATCAAGAAAATCTGACCCTTCGTCAGACCATGATTGATGAGATTTTGGTGGAAGATGGCAAGGTTGTCGGTGTTCGTACAGCGACCCATCAAGAGTATGCTGCTAAGGCTGTTATTGTGACGACAGGGACTGCCCTTCGTGGGGAAATTATCATCGGAGACCTCAAGTACTCGTCAGGCCCTAACCACAGCCTAGCTTCTATTAACCTTGCTGACAATCTCAAGGAATTGGGCCTCGAAATTGGTCGTTTCAAGACAGGAACTCCTCCACGTGTCAAGGCTTCCTCTATCAACTACGATGTGACCGAGATTCAGCCAGGAGATGAAGCACCTAATCACTTCTCATACACGTCACGTGATGAGGATTATGTCAAAGATCAAGTGCCATGCTGGTTGACCTACACCAATGGTACCAGTCATGAGATTATCCAAAACAACCTCCACCGTGCGCCTATGTTTACAGGTGTGGTCAAGGGAGTGGGACCTCGTTACTGCCCATCGATTGAGGACAAGATTGTGCGCTTTGCGGACAAGGAGCGCCACCAACTTTTCCTTGAGCCAGAGGGGCGCAATACTGAGGAAGTCTATGTTCAAGGACTTTCAACCAGTCTGCCTGAGGATGTCCAGCGTGACTTGGTTCATTCCATCAAAGGTTTGGAAAATGCAGAGATGATGCGAACAGGTTATGCCATTGAGTATGACATGGTCTTGCCTCACCAGTTGCGTGCGACTCTGGAAACAAAGAAAATCTCCGGACTTTTCACTGCTGGTCAGACCAATGGAACTTCAGGTTATGAAGAAGCTGCTGGTCAAGGGATTATCGCTGGTATCAATGCGGCTCTGAAAATCCAAGGCAAGCCTGAGTTGATTTTGAAGCGCAGTGACGGTTATATCGGGGTAATGATTGATGACTTGGTAACCAAGGGAACGATTGAACCTTACCGTCTATTGACCAGTCGTGCCGAATACCGTCTCATTCTCCGTCATGACAATGCCGATATGCGTTTGACTGAGATGGGACGTGAGATTGGCCTTGTGGATGATGAACGCTGGGCTCGTTTTGAAATCAAGAAAAATCAATTTGATAATGAGATGAAACGCCTAGACAGCATCAAACTCAAACCAGTCAAGGAAACCAATGCCAAGATTGAGGAGATGGGCTTCAAGCCGTTGACCGATGCAGTGACAGCCAAGGAATTCCTTCGCCGTCCAGAAGTTTCTTATCAAGATGTGGTGGCTTTCATCGGACCAGCTGCAGAGGACTTGGATGACAAGATTATCGAATTGATTGAAACAGAAATCAAATACGAGGGTTACATCTCAAAAGCTATGGATCAAGTAGCTAAGATGAAACGCATGGAAGAAAAACGCATTCCAGCCAATATTGATTGGGATGACATTGATTCTATTGCGACGGAAGCCCGTCAGAAGTTCAAACTTATCAATCCAGAAACCATCGGCCAAGCCAGCCGTATTTCGGGAGTAAACCCAGCAGATATTTCTATTTTGATGGTGTATTTGGAAGGTAAAAATCGTAGTATTTCTAAAACTCTTCAAAAATCAAAATAATACGTCGTCGGCTTCGGCTCACCTAACTCAAGTTATGCTTTCGCCTAGCCTTCTAGTCTGATTTCGATTTTTATTGAGTTTCAATCTCAAAAGAAAGCATAGAGAAAAACAGCTCCGAAAATTGTACTGACCCCCAAAAGTTAGACAATTAATTTAAGCAAAGGATTTAGTTCTGTATTGGACAGGACTAAGTCCTTTTAGTTTTACCTTAATTCGTTTGTTGTTGTAGTAATCGATATAGTCTATAATGGCTTGTTCCAATTGATTAAGTGATTTAAAGTTTTTCTCATGGCCATAAAACATTTCGGATTTTAAAATGCCAAAGAAAGATTCCATCATACCGTTGTCTGGGCTGTTGCCCTTACGTGACATGGATGCTTGAATTCCCTTACTCTCTAGGAACCGATGATAAGAATCGTGTTGGTATTGCCAACCTTGATCACTATGGAGAATCGTATTCTCGTAGTATTTCTCTGTGAAGGCCTGTTCCAACATCGTTTTTACTTGTTCTAAATTAGGAGAACAAGAAAGATTAAAAGCAATAATTTCGCTGTTAAAGCCATCTAAAACAGGCGATAAATACAATTTCTGCGTGCTATTTGGAATGGCAAACTCTGTCACATCCGTATAACACTTTTCCATTGGTCTCGATGCTTCAAACTGGCGTTGAATGAGATTCTCTGCTTTCTTGCCAATCTCTCCTTGGTAGGAAGAATACTTTCGTTTACGGCGAATTCGAGCACTTAAACCAAGGATTTTCATCAGACGTTGGACCTTCTTATGGTTTACTATATGACCACGATTCCTCAATTCAAGAGTTATTCGGCGATAGCCATAATTTCCTTTGTGCTCAGTAAAAATAGCTTGAATTTCAGCTTTAAGATCTTTATCTTTGTCAAGCCCATCTAGTTCCTTCAACTGATAATAGTAAGTTGAGCGAGGTAAACGAGCCACTTCAAGAAGTAAATCTAGTCGAAATCCTCCTGAAGCCATTTCTCTAATTGTCTCTGCCTTTCTCGCTGTATGGTTTCGTCCCTGTCTTCCAGCTCTTTTAACTTTTTTAAGTAAGCCACCTCAGTACGTAAGCGTTCATTCTCCTCTTGGAGTCGCTCTAGTTCTGTCATTTCATCCCAAGTTTTCTTCCGTTTACGTCCCATTTTAGTTGATCTCCCTCTTGTTTTCTCAACAATAGTATACCCGTTTTTCTTGTATTGTGCTAGCCAATTAAGAAGTATCGTACGACTTGGGAGGCCGTATTCAAGAGAAACTCTATCTTTAGTCCAGCCTTCATGTAAGACTTTATGAATCATTTCTTGCTTTAAATCAGGAGAATAGTAACGATTTTTTCCTTTTTTGACGAACTCTATTCCGTAACGATCAATCAATTTAATCATGTACCTAATATTAGAATTGTTTATCCCAAATTTATTTGAAAGCTTCTCTATGCTATATCCTTGTTTTCTAAGTTCATAGATCTGAACTTTATCATCATAAGTTAATTTCATAATAAAAACACCCCAAAAGTTAGATTTTTTCTGTCTAACTTTTGGGGTGCAGTTCAAATCGGGGCTGTTTTATGATTTATTCTTCATCTGGTGTGAGGATCATTGGGATAATGATCGGTTCACGTTCTGTATTTTCATAAAGGAAGGGGCGAATAGCGTTGACAATGGCACCATTGACTGATTGCACGCTAGCATCCTTGTTTTTCAGTGCGATACGAATGGCATTGAAGAGGATACGCTGGCTTTGGCGAATCAAATCTCCAGACTCTCTCATGTAGACAAAACCTCGGCTGAGGATATCTGGACCAGATAGAATCATCTGCGATTTGAAGTCGACAGTTGCGACTGCCAGAACGACACCGTCTTCAGATAGATCACGACGATCTTTGAGGACGGCAGCACCGATTTCACCGATACGATTTCCATCGACATAGATGTCTTGGGCGTTGAAATGACCTGCGATACGAGCTGAGTCAGCAGTAAGGGCAAGCACATCACCATTGCTCATGATAAAGATATTGTCTTTCTCAACACCAGTATCTACCGCTAATCCAGCATGGACTTTTTGCATGCGGTATTCACCGTGGACAGGCATGAAGTATTTTGGTTTAATCAAGCGGAGCATGAGTTTTTGCTCTTGCTGACCACCGTGTCCAGATGTATGGATATTGTTAACCTTACCGTGGATAACTTCGACACCAGCTTCAGAAATGATGTTAATCAGCTTGTTGACGCTAGTCGTATTTCCAGGGATTGGACTTGAAGAGAAGATGACCGTATCGCCTGGTTGGAGTTGTACCTGACGGTGGGTTCCGTTGGCGATACGAGAGAGGGCTGCCATCGGCTCGCCTTGACTACCTGTACAGAGGATCAGAATTTCTCCTGCAGGGTAGTCTTTGATTTCATTTGGCTCGATAAAGGTTCCCTTAGGAGCTTTGATGTAGCCAAGCTCGATTCCGTTGACAATGGCCTTCTCCATAGAACGGCCAAAGACTGCAATCTTGCGTCCAGTCTTAACAGCAGCCTCTGTTGCTTGCTGGAGACGGAAGATATTTGAGGCAAAGGATGCAAAGATGATACGTCCTTCAATGCCTTGGATAATCTTCATGATGGACTGACCAACGACTTTTTCAGAGTTGGTAAAGGTTGGTACTTCCGCATTTGTCGAGTCAGATAGGAGACAGAGAACGCCTTCTTCACCAAGAGCAGCCATACGGTGCAAGTCCGCTGGTTCTCCAACTGGAGTAAAGTCGAACTTGAAGTCACCCGTACAAACGATTTTTCCTTGAGGTGTATGAATGACAATCCCCAAAGGCTCTGGAATAGAGTGAGTCGTTCTAAAGAAAGTTGCCTTGAGATTTTTAAAGGTCAACTCAGTATTATGGTTGATTTCGTAAAGTTTGGCGTTGCGCAAGAGGCCGTGTTCTTCGAGTTTCCCACGGATCAAAGCCAAGGCAAGTGGTCCAGCGTAGATAGGGACATTTGCTTGCTTGAGCAGGAAAGGAATGCCACCTATGTGGTCCTCGTGTCCATGTGTGATTAAGACAGCCTTGACTCGGTCGATATTGTCCACGATGTAAGAGTAATCAGGAATGACGTAGTCGATACCCAGCAAGTCGTCTTCTGGGAATTTAATCCCAGCATCGACGATGATAATCTCATCTTGGTATTCAATTCCGTAAGTGTTTTTCCCGATTTCTCCCAGACCACCGATGGCAAAAACGCCGACTTCTTCAGGTTTAAGAGTATAGGCCATATTAGAACTCCGTGATTTCGAAGGCGCCAGTTTCTTTTTCGTAATCTAGCAATTTGTCAGACAAGAGTTCGATATACTCGATATTGTACTCTGGGCGATTTTCTTCGACAAGTTGGCGAGCAGCGATACGGCCCTCAAGTTCTGAGCTGGCATCGATGTCTAGGTAAAGTGCGCGTGTAGTTTCACGGCGTGGGCTACGTTCTTTTGTTTCTTGATAAAAAACTTTGTAAATCATATAGTTCCTTTCTATTTACAGGTCAGCTTATTCCAAACTTTTAGCAGAGAATTGCTTGATTTCATTCCATTTTTTGTCTAGATTGACCTTGATTCGTTACAATTATTTCAATTATACCACAAAATGAAAAATTAGTAAAAGACGGAAACGAGAAAGTCACAGCTCGGTTTCTTTAGTAAGCGCTTGCAAAAATAAAGAAAATGTGTTATATTGATAACGGAAGTGAAATTTATTGCTTGTCATAATTCCATATAGATTTTAAGTCAAGGAGGTTGCCCTATGTATAACTTATTTGCTTTTGCTATCGGAGCTCGCTTGGTAGCTTTTATTGTTTTTGTTGCTTGCGTTTATGGAGGGAATCTTCTATTTGCCAAACTGGAACAACGACAAACCAAGTTCTTGTGGAAAATTACCTTTGTGACTCTCTACTCGCTTTTTCTCCTCCTCGTAACCTATGTAGTTTGGTTTGTATTTTACTTTGGATTAAATGCTTAGATGCCCTGCTCATGCTAGGGCATTTTTGTTTTGGGATAAAGAAAATTCCCATGTGCCAGCTTTTGTAGTATAATAGTAAGCAGACAAAAAGATAGGAATGTGTTATGAAAGTATTAGCTTTTGATACGTCCAGCAAGGCTCTTTCTCTCGCTATTTTAGAGGACAAGCAGGTTCTTGCCGAGACGATGATTAATATCAAGAAAAATCACAGTATTACCCTCATGCCTGCCATCGATTTTTTGATGGCAAGTTTGGATTGGACGCCCAAGGATTTGGACCGAATCGTGGTGGCAGAAGGGCCAGGTAGCTACACAGGCTTGCGAATTGCGGTAGCAACTGCTAAGACGTTGGCTCATACTCTGAACATTGAATTAGTTGGTATGTCTAGCCTCTTGGCTCTGGTGCCCTACCAACAAGAAGGCTTGTTCGTTCCCTTGATGGATGCGCGTCGCAACAATGTTTACGCAGGATTTTATGAAAATGCCAAACCTGTCATGCCAGAAGCACACCTGCCTTTTGAGCGAGTGATTGAGCTAATCAAGGGTGCTAGTCAGGTAACCTTTGTCGGAGAAGTTGGTCCTTTTGTGGAGCAGATTCAAGAACACTTGCCAAGGACTAATTTCAAAGAAACCTTGCCAAATGCAGCTAATCTAGCACTTTGGGCTTGGGACAAGGAAGCAGACTCCTTGCATGATTTTGTGCCGAACTACCTCAAACGTGTTGAGGCTGAGGAAAACTGGCTCAAGAATCACACCGAGTCTGGTGAGTCTTACATTAAACGCCTATGATAGAAATCAAACGAACTCAACAGCAACCTGATCTGGCTCAAGCCATCTACGCTGTTATGATAGCTGTTTACTCAGTCAGTCCTTGGACGCTGGAACAAATCCAAGCAGACCTGTCCCAAGACCAAACTTGGTATGCTTTGGCTTATGATGGGGCCGAAGTGATTGGCTTTCTAGCTGTTCAGGAGAATCTTTTTGAGGCAGAAGTCTTGCAAATCGCTATTAAAGGAGTCTATCAGGGTCAGGGGATTGCCTCGGCCTTGTTTGCTCAATTGCCGACAGACAAGGAGATTTTCCTAGAAGTCAGAAAGTCAAACCAACGAGCGCAAGCATTTTACAAGAAAGAAAAGATGGCGGTCATCGCTGAGCGAAAGGCCTACTACCATGACCCAGTCGAGGACGCCATTATCATGAAGAGAGAAATAGATGAAGGATAGATATATTTTAGCATTTGAAACATCCTGTGATGAGACCAGTGTCGCTGTCTTAAAAAACGACGACCAGCTCTTGTCCAATGTCATTGCTAGTCAAATTGAGAGTCACAAACGTTTTGGTGGCGTAGTGCCTGAAGTAGCCAGTCGTCACCATGTCGAGGTCATTACAGCCTGTATCGAGGAGGCGTTGGCAGAAGCAGGGATTACCGAAGAGGACGTGACAGCTGTTGCGGTTACTTATGGACCGGGCTTGGTCGGAGCCTTGCTAGTTGGCTTATCAGCTGCTAAGGCCTTTGCTTGGGCACATGGACTTCCACTTATCCCTGTTAACCACATGGCTGGTCACCTCATGGCAGCTCAGAGCGTGGAGCCTTTGGAGTTTCCCTTACTAGCCCTCTTGGTCAGCGGTGGACACACAGAGTTGGTTTATGTTTCTGAGGCTGGTGACTACAAGATTGTTGGGGAAACGCGAGATGACGCGGTTGGTGAGGCTTATGATAAGGTCGGCCGTGTCATGGGTTTGACCTATCCTGCAGGTCGTGAGATTGATGAGCTAGCTCATCAAGGGCAGGATATTTATGATTTTCCTCGTGCCATGATTAAGGAAGATAATCTGGAGTTTTCATTCTCAGGTTTGAAATCGGCCTTTATCAATCTTCATCACAATGCCGAGCAAAAGGGAGAAAGCTTGTCCACAGAGGATTTGTGTGCTTCCTTCCAAGCAGCTGTACTGGATATTCTTATGGCAAAAACTAAGAAGGCTTTGGAGAAATATCCTGTTAAAACCCTAGTTGTGGCAGGAGGTGTGGCAGCCAATAAAGGTCTCAGAGAACGCCTAGCAACTGAAATCACAGATGTCAATGTCATCATTCCACCTCTGCGCCTCTGCGGAGACAATGCAGGTATGATTGCTTATGCCAGCGTCAGCGAGTGGAACAAAGAAAACTTTGCAAACTTGGACCTCAATGCCAAACCAAGTCTCGCCTTTGATACTATGGAATAAGGAGTCAGCTTAAGGCTGGCTTTTTTGCTCTCTTAAATGTCAGAATATTTTGACAAAACCATAAAAATAATGATATACTATATAAAAAATAGGAGGTGGTCAGATGATTGAGAGAATGGAATTGGGAGAATTTTACAAGGAATTGCGCTTGGCGAGAAAACTCAAGCAGTCAGATGTGGCCTGTGAGGGTCTAACAGCTTCTCAGTTGTCCAAGTTTGAACTAGGACAGTCTATGCTATCTGCGGACAAACTGATCTTAGCCATCCAAGGAATCAATGTGACCTTCGATGAGTTTGGTCATAAGCTCAACAATTATCAAGAATCTCCACATATGCGATTTGGCAGAAAGGTTGTGGATCGCTTTGCCCACCAAGATATCGCTGGCTTAGAGCAACTGTTGGAGGAAGTCGAGCGAGAACAGATGGCAGAGACCTATCGTCGTTTGAATGCCATTGTGATTAAAGATGCTATCCATTCCTTAGATAAAAGCTATCCGCTAGCAGAGGAGGATAGCGAGTTTTTAACTACCTACCTCTACGCTATTGAGTCTTGGACCTGGTTTGAACTCTATATATTCTGTAATACCATGCCTTTCTTGAGCAATCAAGATTTGATATTTTTATCAACCACTTTACTTGAGAAATCTAAGGAATTTAAAGAGTTGGTACATAATAGACTATATATGAAAAGTGGCTTTCTGAATATTATATCAGAGCTCATGGAGCGCAAACTTTTCTCTTACATCCCAATCTTTGAAGCTGAGCTGGAGAGTATGCTTCGTCCATACGATGTTTTTGAAAAAGTATTGTGGCAATTTTTAAAGAAAATGAGTATTTTCCTTCAAACCAAAGGAAACAATCAAAAAGAGATTGAACACTTTATCCAATCTCTGCAAGTATTAGAAAATCCACAATTGATAGCCCTCTTCGAATTGCGTTTTCAGCAATACAAAGAACTTATCGATTAGTTAGAAACGGGAAAATGATAATAATCTCAGCAACGATTGTCAATAATGTTAAAATTTGTTTTTTCATAGTTCCTCCACTCCTCATTAGTAATAACTTTATTATACCAGTGAAATAATCAAATCTACCAAAATCGCAAATCTGAAATTTCTATAAGAAAAAATATCAAATATGCGATTTTCTACAATAAGCTAATTTTCGTGTTATAGTGTTTTTGTAAAGCACTTGAAGCAAATCCTAGGTCGCAGAAGTGGTTTACAAATGAAAATAATTGAAGGAGTGTAAAAAATGTTAAATTTACAATTTGCAGAAACAATGGAATTGACAGAAGCTGAGTTGCAAGATGTTAGAGGAGGCAACACTGTGGTTAACCCAGGCGGTGGAATTGGAGTAGGTTTAGGAGCACCTTGGTCAATCACTAATTTCTGGAAGAAATATTTTAACCATGATTCTTCCACTGTTAATCGTCGTCATTGATATTTAAAGCCCTTGCCTTTGTTTGGGTTAGGGCTTTCTTTATTTCGTAATATAGGAGAAAATAGGATGAAAAAGATAATCTCACGCTACTACTTTATTATAGCTGCTCTACTAGTTATTGCTGACCAGAAGTTCAGTGGTCTGGTTTTATCTAGCGACTTTGCTCTTGGTCTATCTGACTTTACCTATTATCTGTCGGATATGATGTTGAATTTTCTTGTGGTTTTATTTGCTCTTATTGTTATGATTTGGTCGGGGAAATGGCAGAAAATCAACAATAGAAAGTTTAAAAGATCCTATCTTTTCTATTCCTTCCTAGCTCTGCTTGCTTTTGTTGCTTGGAATTTTGTCACCTTTTTTCTTTTCCCACCTACTCGAAATGAAATTTCTTATCAACATGCTGCTCCTACTTTTACAGGAGCTACGGCATTTTTGATGTATTTTTTTTATCCTGTGATTGCAGGTCCCATTTTTGAAGACATGATTTATCGTGGATTAGTGATGACTGCTCTGGAAAAAGGAAAGAAATGGGGGCTAGATGTACTTGGTTCTGCTGCTTTGTTTGGAATATTGCATATTAGTAATCATGGTTGGGTATTGACAGACTTTGTCTTCTATATGGGTGGAGGTCTTATATTTGCAGTCTTATTTAGAATGACAAAGTCAATTTATTGGCCTATTGGACTGCATATAGTCTACAATGGTATTGGTCAGCTTTTGATGTTACTGTAATTTTGGTTGTTAGTAGTATCGCGGTCTATCCTTGGGGAAAGATTCCCATTTGAACTTAAAAAGGAGTTGTGATGAAAGTATTTCTTCAAAATAGAGATTTTAGGCAATTAACTATCAACCAGTGGATTTCAACGGTTGGGGATACGATTTTTTATCTGGCCTTTTTGAATTATGTGGCAGATGCATCTTTTGCCCCTTTGGCGATTTTACTGATCACGATTTCAGAAACCCTTCCTCAAGTTCTGCAAATCTTTCTGGGAGTTTTGGCGGATTTTCAACATCATCGTGTCCTAAAATATACAATGATTAGTTTTGCAAAATTTTTGCTTTACTCTATCGTTTCTTTATCACTTTCAGGGCAGTCCTTTTCCTTGTTATTAGTAGCATTTATTTGTCTGATTAACCTCTTATCTGACACATTGAGTTATTTTTCAGGCGCCATGCTCACTCCGATTTTCATTAGAATTATTGGGCAAGACCATCTGGCAGAAGCTATTGGATTTAAACAGTCAACTGTTAGTTTAGTGAAAACAATCAGTAATATTCTAGGAGGAGTCTTACTAGGTATTCTATCTATCCAGTCTATTTCCTTACTGAATGCTCTGACCTTTTTAATCGCATTTTTAGGTATTCTTTTCATAAAAACAGACCTCTTGAAAGTAGAAAAAACGATTAGCTATCAAGAAGGACTCTCTGTAAAATCCTTTTGCCAGCATCTGCTCCAATCATCAAAATTGATATGGAATATGAATAAGGTGCTCTTGGTTTTGTTTATTATCTCTATTAGTCAAGCAGTGATAAATGTTACAGTTCCTGTTTCTACTCTGTTTTTGAGGAATCAGCCCTTTTTGAATTTACAAACAGGTCAATCTCTTGCCTTGTTATCCACCCTTGAATTGTCAGCCCTTATTGTCGGAAGCCTTGTGAGTGGCTATCTGAAGAATACAATCTCCATAAAACTAGCCCTATATGCCTCGCTTATTATCCAATTACTCCTTTTAGTTGGCTTTGTGGCAGTTCGTTTTGACTGGATTCTTATCTTTAGTGCCTTGGATGCCTTTTTCGCAGGTATCCTCTCTCCTCGATTACAGGAACTCATTTTTAAACAAATACCTGAGGAGTCAATGGGAGCAGTTCAATCCTCTATCGGTGCCATTACAGTTGTTTTACCTAGCTTATTT
The DNA here is from genome assembly GCA_001560895.1 of Streptococcus mitis. Taxonomy (NCBI): domain Bacteria; kingdom Bacillati; phylum Bacillota; class Bacilli; order Lactobacillales; family Streptococcaceae; genus Streptococcus; species Streptococcus mitis. The sequence goes on along the minus strand of CP014326.1, from coordinate 2,019,261 downwards.
ACAATAGCTTTGGTAACCATTGCTACTAGCTTTGGAACTCTGGCAGTTAGCTTTGTTTTATTGCTATTTCTTCTAGCTGCCTTTATCATACTCTTGAATATCCGTGAAAACATTTAGCGAAGAATGTGTATATTATATGTTTGAGACTGGATTCCAGTCTGTTTATGATGGCTACAATCAGCAGACTGTTAAATTTTTGAGAAAGTTGCTTGACACTTCAGACCAATCGGTTTATAATTAAAAAATGTAGAGATAAATACATGAGAAAAGAAGAAAAAACAAGACTACGAAGAGAGAAAATCATTACCGCTGCTTTGTTTGAATTTGCTACAAAAGGCTATCAAGGTTTTGTCATCAATGAACTTTGTAAAGTGGATGGTATTTCCAAAGGAGTTTTGTATCATAATTTTTCAGGGAAATCAGACCTCTATCTAACTTGTTTTCAGGAGAGTTTTGAGAAAGCTTTGGCAGTGTTTCTGGGGGTGGAAGGTCAAGTGCCCTCCTTAGCTGATTATATGGAAAGACGTCACCAATTTTATCAGCAATACCCAGAACATAGCCACATTTTCTTTGAGGCAATGATTGCGACACCAGAAGAATTGGAAGCAGACATTGCACCACAGAAAGCTATCTTTTTGGACTTGAATGAACAAGTTTGTCAAAAACTTATATCAGAATCCAAAAGCTATCTTTTTGGACTTGAATGAACAAGTTTGTCAAAAACTTATATCAGAATCCAAACTGAAAGAGCATATTGATGAGAAACGAGCTATGGACTATCTGCGATTGATTCAGGATATGTTTCGTTCCTATTATTTAACTGTTTCGTCAGATAGCAGTTTGCCTGACTTGGTTTCAGGATATGAACATCAATTATCACAGGTTTTGGATATGATGATTTATGGAATACTAGAGGAAGATTCCTCTAAAAAAGGAGAAAAATAATGTCGAAAATTTGGAAATGGTTGTTACTAATTGCGGGTATTTTTGCAGTTTTTGCAGGTTTTAATATGTTTGCACATCCTCTTATTAGCTTGGCTTCCATGACTTTCTGGTTTGCACTTGTATTTGCAGTTCAAGGGATTTCTGAGATTGTACAATACTTCAAATCAGAAGAAAAGCATGGCTGGAATTTATTTGGAGGAATTGTTACCCTCATCCTCGCTCTTACCTTGTTCTCAGGTAGCTTTATTGAAATGGTAACATTTGTACCATTTATCATTTCTTTATGGGCCTTGACAAATGGTATTACAAAAACTATCGTTGGTTTCAAGGTTCGTAAGACGGATAAATCGGTAGGTACCCCTCTAGTTTGGATGGGGATTTTAGGAATCGTAGCAGGTTTAATCATGATGGGACACCCATTGATGACCGGTCTCTATATTAGTTACACCATTGCCTTTGTCTTTATTTATCAAGGTATTGTGGCAATTGTTCAATTCTTCAAGATTAAATAAGAATAAAATGGAGTCTGTCTGATTACAATCAGCAGACTTTTTTCTCTTTCCTGAATGTGTTATAATAGTCCATGCTATGGCTGGAGCCTTTTCAGCCTACTTATACTCTTCGAAAATCTCTTCAAACTGCGTCAGCTTCTATCTGCAACCTCAAAACAATGTTTTGAGCAACCTGTGGCCAGCTTTCTAGTTTGCTCTTTGATTTTCATTGAGTATTATTAAGACAATATGAGGAGAAAGATGAAAGAAAAAGGATTTTGGGAGGGGGCGCAGGCGGCCATGCCAACGGCCCTTGGTTATGTCAGTATTGGCTTGGCCTGTGGGATTATTGGTGCGCCCTATGTGACACCTGTTGAGATGGGCTTGATGAGCCTCTTTGTTTATGCTGGGAGTGCCCAGTTTGCCATGTTGGCACTGATTGCGGTTCAAGCACCTGTGGCAGCTATTGCTATGACGGTCTTTTTGATTAATTTGCGTCTCTTTTTGTTGAGTTTGCATGCGTCAACCTATTTCCGTCATACCAGTCTCTGGCAAAATATCGGTATGTCTAGTCTCTTGACGGATGAGACTTATGGCGTTTTGATGGGCGAGTTAGCCCATACAGACAAGGTCAATCCTATGTGGATGCACGGAAACAATCTCAACAGCTATGTGGCTTGGTTTGTGGGAACAGTTGTCGGAACGGCTCTGGGTGGTCTGCTGCCAAATCCAGAAATCTTTGGCTTGGATTTTGCCCTGGTTGGGATGTTCATTGGAATTTTTGCTTCGCAATTCCAGATTATGCAAAGACGGATTCCTGTCCGCAATCTGCTCATTATCCTAGCAGTTGTTGCGGTGTCCTTCTTTTTACTCTTAACAGTGGTGTCTCAGTCGCTAGCTGTTCTGTTTGCGACCTTGCTAGGTTGTACAATGGGGGTGGTTTTAGATGGTCAGTAAGTATCTTTTATTAGCAGTTATTTTCTCTGGCTTGGTGACTTGGATTCCCCGTATGATTCCCTTCATCTTGGTCAAGTATAAGGGCTTGCCTGCAATCGTTGAGCGTTTTTTGAAATTCTTGCCCGTTTCTATTATCTTTGCCTTGATTCTTTCAAGCGTAGTGACAGGCAAGGTTGGGAGTCTTCCTCAAATCAAATGGCTGGACTTCTTAGCAGTCTTTCCAACAGCTTGGGTAGCCTTTCGCTACCGCAATCTAGTCGGAACAGTTCTCTTTGGAGTTGTCTTGATTGCCGTCCTACGTTTACTATTTTAAATGGGCTATAAAGAAAATCTATCACAGAGATAGATATCATATAATGGCATAATTACTTTTTTTCTGATAAGATAATAAGGTATTCTATTTTGGAGGAAATGACATGAAAAAAATCGTTAAATACTCATCTCTTGCTGCCCTAGGGCTTGTTGCTGCAGGTGTGCTTGCGGCTTGCTCAGGTGGTGCGAAAAAAGAAGGAGAAGCAGCTAGCAAGAAAGAAATTATCGTTGCAACTAATGCTACACCAAAACCATTCAACTATGAAGAAAATGGCGAATTGACTGGTTACGAAATTGAAGTGGTTCGCGCTATCTTTAAAGACTCTGACAAGTATGATGTCAAGTTCGAGAAGACAGAGTGGTCAGGAGTCTTTGCAGGACTTGATGCTGACCGTTACAATATGGCTGTTAGCAACATCAGCTACACTAAAGAACGTGCTGAAAAATACCTTTATGCAGCTCCAACTGCTAAAAACCCTAACGTTCTTGTAGTGAAAAAAGATGACCCTAGCATCAAATCGCTTGATAATATCGGTGGAAAATCAACAGAAGTTGTTCAAGGGACAACATCTGCTAAACAGCTAGAAGATTACAACAAACAACACTCAGATAATCCAACTGTCCTAAAGTATACTAAAGCGGACTTCCAACAAATCATGGGACGCTTGAGCGATGGCCAGTTTGACTACAAGATTTTTGATAAAATCGGTGTTGAAACAGTCATTAAGGACCAAGGTTTGGACAACTTGAAAGTTATCGAACTTCCAAGCGACCAACAGCCTTACGTTTACCCACTTCTTGCTAAAGGTCAAGATGAGTTGAAATCATTTGTAGACAAACGTATCCAAGAACTCTACAAAGACGGAACTCTTGAAAAGTTGTCTAAACAATTCTTTGGAGACACTTATTTACCAGCAGAAGCTGATATTAAATAATTTCTTGAAATCATCCATTCTGAGTAAGGTGGGTGATTTCTCAGTTTTTAGGGATATAGTTTTAAACTATATATCTGACTATCTAATAACAATTTGTGAAATTAAACAAATTGTGAGATACTAGTACGGTATTATTTTTAAGGAGAAAGAATCATGAAAATTAAAAAATGGCTTGGTGTGGCAGCTCTTGCTACAGTCGCAGGTTTGGCTCTTGCAGCTTGCGGAAACTCAGAAAAGAAAGCAGACAATGCAACAACTGTTAAAATCGCAACTGTTAACCGTAGCGGTTCTGAAGAAAAACGTTGGGACAAAATTCAAGAATTGGTTAAAAAAGACGGTATTACTTTGGAATTTACAGAGTTCACAGACTACTCACAACCAAACAAGGCAACTGCTGATGGTGAAGTAGACTTGAACGCTTTCCAACACTATAACTTCTTGAACAACTGGAACAAAGAAAACGGAAAAGACCTTGTAGCGATTGCAGATACTTACATCTCTCCAATCCGCCTTTACTCAGGTTTGAATGGAAGTGACAACAAGTACACTAAAGTAGAAGATATCCCAGCAAACGGAGAAATCGCTGTACCAAACGATGCTACAAACGAAAGCCGTGCGCTTTACTTGCTTCAATCAGCTGGCTTGATTAAATTGGATGTTTCAGGAACTGCTCTTGCAACAGTTGCTAACATCAAAGAAAATCCAAAGAACTTGAAAATCACTGAATTGGACGCTAGCCAAACAGCTCGTTCATTGTCATCAGTTGACGCTGCCGTTGTAAACAATACCTTCGTTACAGAAGCAAAATTGGACTACAAGAAAGCACTTTTCAAAGAACAAGCTGATGAAAACTCAAAACAATGGTACAACATCATCGTTGCGAAAAAAGATTGGGAAACATCACCTAAGGCTGATGCTATCAAGAAAGTAATCGCAGCTTACCACACAGATGAAGTGAAAAAAGTTATCGAAGAAACATCAGACGGTTTGGATCAACCAGTTTGGTAATAAGAAACAGGGAGGTGGGAGAGAAAATTCCACCTCTTGCTTTTGTATAGAGCATGGATTGTCAGGAAGAGTAGTTCATAGAAAGGTAGAGAGAATATGGTTTTTCCTAGCGAACAAGAACAGATTGAAAAATTTGAAAAGGATCATGTAGCACAGCATTATTTTGAGGTTTTGCGTACCTTGATTTCTAAGAAATCAGTCTTTGCCCAGCAGGTCGGACTTAAGGAAGTCGCAAACTATCTGGGTGAGATTTTCAAGCGTGTTGGGGCTGAAGTGGAGATTGATGAGACTTATACGGCGCCCTTTGTCATGGCGCATTTCAAGAGTTCGCGTCCAGATGCCAAGACCTTGATTTTCTATAACCACTATGACACTGTGCCAGCGGATGGGGATCAGGTCTGGACAGAGGATCCCTTTACGCTTTCGGTCCGTAATGGTTTTATGTATGGGCGTGGGGTTGACGACGACAAGGGTCATATCACAGCTCGTTTGAGTGCTTTGAGAAAGTATATGCAACACCATGATGATCTGCCTGTCAACATTAGTTTTATCATGGAGGGAGCAGAGGAATCTGCCTCGACAGACCTAGATAAGTATCTGGAAAAACATGCGGATAAACTCCGTGGAGCGGATTTGTTGGTCTGGGAACAAGGGACTAAAAATGCCTTGGAACAGTTGGAAATTTCTGGTGGAAACAAAGGAATTGTGACCTTTGATGCCAAGGTAAAAAGTGCCGATGTGGATATCCACTCTAGTTATGGTGGGGTTGTGGAATCAGCTCCCTGGTATCTCCTTCAAGCCTTACAGTCTCTTCGCGCTGCAGATGGCCGTATCTTGGTTGAAGGCTTGTACGAAGAGGTGCAAGAACCAAACGAACGGGAGTTGGCCTTGGTGGATACCTACGCTCAACGAAATCCAGGGGAAATTAGCCAGATTTATGGTTTGGAATTGCCTCTCTTACAAGAGGACCGCGCAGCCTTTCTAAAACGTTTCTTTTTCGAGCCAGCCCTTAATATCGAAGGAATTCAGTCAGGCTACCAAGGGCAAGGAGTCAAAACGATTTTGCCTGCAGAAGCCAGTGCTAAGTTAGAAGTTCGTTTGGTTCCTGGCCTAGAACCGCATGATGTTCTGGAAAAAATTCGGAAACAGCTAGACAAAAATGGCTTTGATAAGGTAGAATTATACTATACCTTGGGAGAGATGAGCTATCGAAGCGATATGAGCGCACCATCTATTCTCAATGTGATTGAGTTGGCCAAGAAATTCTATCCACAGGGCGTTTCAGTCTTGCCGACCACAGCGGGGACAGGGCCTATGCATACGGTCTTTGATGCCCTAGAGGTGCCTATGGTAGCCTTCGGTCTAGGAAATGCCAATAGCCGAGATCACGGTGGAGATGAAAACGTGCGAATCGCCGATTATTACACCCATATTGAATTAGTAGAGGAGCTGATTAGAAGCTATGAGTAGAGATATTATCAAGTTAGATCAGATCGATGTGACTTTTCACCAAAAGAAGAGAAGCATCACAGCGGTTAAGGATGTGACCATTCACATCCAAGAAGGGGATATCTACGGAATCGTTGGATATTCTGGAGCAGGGAAATCAACCCTTGTACGGGTGATTAACCTCTTGCAAAAACCATCTGCAGGGAAAATTACCATTGACGATGATGTGATTTTTGATGGCAAGGTGACCTTGACGGCAGAGCAGTTGCGTCGTAAACGTCAGGATATCGGGATGATTTTCCAACATTTCAATCTGATGAGCCAAAAGACGGCAGAGGAGAATGTAGCCTTTGCACTTAAACACTCTGGGCTCAGCAAGGAAGAAAAGAAGGCTAAAGTTGCTAAGTTGTTGGACTTGGTTGGTTTGGCAGATCGTGCTGAAAATTATCCTTCACAACTATCTGGGGGGCAAAAACAGCGTGTGGCCATTGCGCGTGCCTTGGCAAATGATCCAAAAATCTTGATTTCGGACGAGTCAACTTCTGCCCTTGATCCTAAGACAACCAAGCAGATTTTGGCCTTGTTGCAAGATTTGAACCAAAAATTAGGCTTGACGGTTGTCTTGATTACGCATGAAATGCAGATTGTCAAAGATATTGCCAACCGTGTGGCAGTTATGCAGGATGGGCATTTGATTGAAGAGGGCAGTGTCCTTGAAATCTTCTCAGACCCTAAACAACCTTTGACACAAGACTTTATCTCAACAGCAACAGGAATTGACGAAGCCATGGTCAAAATCGAGAAGCAAGAAATCGTGGAACACTTGTCTGAAAACAGTCTCTTGGTGCAACTCAAGTATGCAGGGGCTTCAACAGATGAGCCACTTTTGAATGAATTGTACAAGAATTACCAAGTAACGGCTAATATCCTCTATGGAAATATCGAAATCCTAGATGGCACTCCTGTTGGAGAATTGGTTGTAGTCTTGTCAGGTGAAAAAGCAGCGTTGGCAGGTGCCCAAGAAGCCATTCGTCAAGCAGGCGTGCAGCTAAAAGTATTGAAGGGAGGACAGTAAGATGGAATCATTGATTCAAACCTATTTACCAAATGTCTATAAAATGGGCTGGGCTGGTCAAGCAGGCTGGGGAACAGCCATCTACCTAACTCTTTATATGACAGTTCTTTCCTTCATCATCGGAGGGTTCTTGGGGCTAGTGGCAGGTCTCTTCCTTGTCTTGACAGCGCCAGGTGGTGTCTTGGAAAATAAGGTCGTCTTCTGGATTTTAGATAAGATTACCTCTATTTTCCGTGCAGTTCCTTTCATCATCCTCTTGGCAGTCTTGTCACCCTTCTCTCATCTAATCGTAGGAACAAGTATCGGACCAAATGCGGCTATCGTACCCCTATCTTTTGCAGTCTTTGCCTTCTTTGCTCGTCAGGTGCAAGTGGTCTTGGCTGAGTTAGATGGCGGTGTCATTGAGGCGGCTCAAGCGAGCGGAGCGACCTTCTGGGATATCGTGGGTGTTTACCTATCAGAAGGTCTTCCAGATTTGATCCGTGTGACGACTGTGACCTTGATTTCCCTTGTTGGGGAAACAGCTATGGCCGGTGCAGTTGGAGCTGGTGGTATCGGTAACGTAGCCATCGCCTATGGATTTAACCGCTACAATCACGATGTGACCATCTTGGCAACCATCATTATCATTTTGATTATCTTTGCAATCCAATTCTTGGGAGACTTCTTGACTAAGAAATTGAGTCATAAATAAAAAGAGCCGTGTGGCTCTTTTTTAGTGACTAGATTTTCTGCGCAAATTTTTTACTCAAGGCTTGTCCAATCAAAGCACCCACTAGGGCTCCGATGACAATACTTGCGATAAATAGAAGGACGGTTCCAGAATTTGGTGCGACCATGATACGGTCGATATATTCTTGCGATTTTCCTCTTGCCAGAAGGGTAGCCATATAGGCTTTGGGAGCAATCCACATAAGTAAGATTGGGCCAGTTGAGCTAAAGGCAAAAATAAGGAAAGAAAGGAGGTTCTTTGTTTGGTCCTTGTATTTTCCGAGGTTAGCTACTCCATCTGCTAGGAGGCCACAGATAATTCCAGGAAGGAAGGCACCAGCACCGTGTTTAGATCCCAAGAAAAAGAGGGCCATGACAAGGCCGATAGTGGTAATGGCACCAAAGCGCGGAACTTTTGCGACTAGGATCATATAGACGCTGCCGCCTACAAGGGCAGTAAAGGCAGGCGCATAAAACATGTTTCCAGTTTGGTCAAAGAGATTGCCCAAAAGGACACCAATCCCCATGCAGAGGAAGTAAAGAACTGCAAAAAGAAGTGTGGTTAAGATAGATTTTTTCATGAATTGTCTCCTGATAATTTTCTCACAATTCTCATTGTACCACGGTTTGGTGGGATTGTAAATGGATAGTCTATGTGTTTGAAAACGCTTGAAATATGCTATAATAGTTTCATAGTTATTTTTAGGAGGATATCATGGGGAGATTTTTAGACTTTGTCTTTAATCGTTTCTTTTTAGGGATGATTGCGACAGCCTTCTTTTGGCTATTAACATTGGCAGGAGGGATTATCCTTGGTCTAGCGCCGGCTAGTGCCACCTTGATGAGCTTATATGCAGAACATGGTTATAGCTTTCGGGAATACAGTTTGAAGGAGGCGTGGTCTCTTTATAAGCAAAATTTCGTCTCAAGCAACCTGATTTTCTATAGCTTTTTAGGAGTGGATTTAGTTTTGGTCTATGGTTTGTATCTCTTGGTGCAATTGCCTCATCAGACTATTGTTCATCTGATTGCGACCTTTTTGAATGTCCTAGTAGTTGCCCTGATCTTTTTGGCCTATACAGTGTCTTTGAAATTACAAGTTTATTTTGACTTGTCTTATCGAAACAGTCTCAAACTATCCTTGATTGGTATCTTTATGAGCTTAGTGGCTGTGGCCAAGGTTCTCCTTGGGACAGTACTACTTGTGGCAATTGGTTATTATATGCCTGCTCTTCTCTTCTTTGTAGGAATTGGGATGTGGCATTTCTTTATCAGTGATATGTTGGAACCGGTCTATGAAAGCATCCATGAAAAATTGGCGACAAAATAGAATGAAGCAGTTTTGGCTACATACGCTTCTGCGAACCTACAGTTCAGTTATGATCATTATTATTGCGAGTTTTGCAATCTTACTTTCTTACGCTGACTGGGATTCACGGGAAAAGGAAGCTCAAAGAGTAGCCCAGCGTGTAACTACTCGAACAGTCGAAGAGGTGGAATATTATTATCGCGAGTCAGCTCAGCTAGCTCAAGATTTAGTAGCCAATCAAGACCGGATACAAGGGGTTTATAAGTACTTTAGCCTGTCAACTTCTGAGTATTTTTATTGGTTGTTGGAGCATCAAGCAGCTTCGTCAACTTCTATTTCTCTGTATGAAAATATTGACGATCTTTATGTCCAAAATGATTATATAACGGGTGTTGCAATTGTCTTACAGGATTTCAAAGATGTTTATGTTTCAAGTAGAAACGAGAGAGGTGGTCATACGGTACTTGCGGAAGACTTTAAACCGGAGGCCAATAGTTTTGGAGTGCCTATTTTAGACCCAGCGACGGATCAATCCATAGGGGTTGTTTATATCTCCTTGGACCCAGACATCTTATATCATGCTGTAGACAATACCCGAGGTCATATCCCGATGGCTGTGACTGTGACATCGCCTTTTGATACGGAGATTTTTCATATTGGTGAGAGGGTCAATAGGGAGCATGAGAACTGGTTTGTTGGTGTGACCTCTCATGGCTATCAGGTTCAGGTGGCAGTTCCCAAAAACTTTGTTTTACAAGGAACAGTGACTAGCTCTTCTTTGATTGTGGGCTTGAGCCTTCTCTTTATTGTTATTCTTTATCTGACTTTGAGGCAGACCTTTGCTAATTACCAAAAGCAGGTAGTTGATTTGGTGGATTCCATCCAAGCTATTGCCCAAGGAGAGGAAGGTCTTCGCATTGATACGCTAGAAAAGGATCAGGAATTGCTCCTAATTGCTGAGACGACCAATGATATGTTGGATCGATTGGAAAAGAACATCCATGATATTTACCAGTTAGAGCTTAGTCAAAAAGATGCCAATATGCGAGCCCTGCAGGCTCAGATTAATCCTCATTTTATGTATAATACGCTGGAGTTCTTGCGTATGTACGCAGTCATGCAGAGTCAAGATGAGTTGGCAGATATCATTTATGAGTTCAGTAGTCTCTTGCGTAACAATATTTCTGACGAAAGAGAAACTCTTCTCAAACAGGAATTAGAATTTTGCCGTAAATACAGCTATCTCTGCATGGTTCGCTATCCTAAATCTATTGCCTATGGTTTCAAGATAGACCCAGAACTAGAGAATATGAAGATTCCCAAATTTACCCTACAACCGCTGGTAGAAAATTATTTCGCTCATGGTGTTGACCACAGACGGACAGATAATGTGATTAGCATCAAGGCGCTTAAACAGGATGGTTTTGTAGAAATTTTAGTGGTAGATAATGGTCGTGGTATGTCGTCTGAAAAGCTGGCAAGTATTCGAGAAAAATTAAGGCAGAGACATTTTGAACACCAAGCCAGCTATAGTGATCAAAAGCAATCTATCGGGATTGTCAATGTTCATGAGCGTTTTGTGCTCTATTTTGGGGACCGCTATGCTATTGCTATAGAGTCTGCAGAGCAAGCAGGTGTTCAGTATCGTATTACAATTCAAGATGAGTAGAAAGGGAGAAAATGTATAAAGTATTATTAGTAGATGATGAGTACATGGTTACAGAAGGTCTGAAACGTTTGATTCCCTTTGATAAGTGGGATATGGAGGTTGTCGCAACAGCCAGTCATGCCGATGAAGCCCTAGAATATGTTCAGGAAAATCCTGTCGATGTGGTCATTTCCGATGTCAATATGCCTGACAAAATAGGGCTTGATATGATTCGGGAGATGAAAGAAATCTTACCAGATGCTGCCTATATCCTGCTCTCAGGTTATCAGGAGTTTGATTATGTAAAAAGAGCAATGAACCTTAGTGTGGTGGACTATTTGGTCAAGCCTGTTGATAAGGTAGAGTTGGGAAATCTGCTGGAGAAGATTGCAGGTCAGCTCGGCGAGAGAGGAAAGAAAAGTCAGACCCTCAGTCAAGATTTAGATGAGGCTGGATTTGTTAGTTATTTAGGTGGTAAGGAGAATTGGTGGATAGGCTTATCCAAGGAAAAACAAGGCTCTTTCGCCATTCCCTACTATGTGTTAGGACAAGATTGGCAGATTTTCATTTCTGATCAACCCCTAGATGGTTTAGTCGTTACTCCCTTTGAAGCTCCCTATCAAGAACACTTTGAACGCTGGAAGCTGAATGCTGAGAAAGCCCTCTTTTACGGTTCTGTAAATTTAAAACAGTCTCAGAGTCTCTTTGCCTATTACGAACCGATTTATAGGGTTATCATTCAGGGGGATCTCAACCAAATCGTAGAAGAGTTGAACCTCTTGGAGAAGGTAGTTCTTGAAAATACACCTCGTGTTCCGATTACCAAGCAGCTTTTTATCCAATTTGTCATGGATGTCTTTCACTTGTTTGAACATCTAAAAGCTGATGATTTAACGGATATTGTCAAAACGATTCATGCTATTCAATCCTTTGATGAATTGGTTCCTTATATTAAGGAAACTCTGACCCGCTTTTTTGGGCAATATCGAATGAATGAAAATGTGGTTAGTGTGCTAGAAGTCATTGGGCGTGATTATCAGAAAGAACTTTCGCTCAAGGATATCAGTAAGGATCTCTTTATCAATCCTGTTTATCTGGGGCAGTTGATTAAGCGAGAAACCAATTCGACCTTCGCAGAATTACTAAACAAACAACGCATTAAGGCTGCCCAACAGCTCTTGCTTTCGACTAGTGACAGTATCGAAGATATTTGTTATGCTGTTGGTTACAGTAACGTGGGATATTTCTATAAAGTGTTCCGAAAATTGTGCGGAAAATCGCCAAAAGCCTACCGAAAACAGGTAGAAACTATACTATAAGATTTGTATTCCCTTACAAAAGGTGCTATAATATCAATAATAATATCAGGAGGTTCTATCATGAAAAAGAAACCGATTTATCTATGGGTCTTGCTAATCTTGTCTGCTCTTATTTCAGCTACGTCTCTATTTGGAATGTTGAGTCCCTTGCCTAGCAAAGAAGCTCTTCGTGCCGCTCAAAAACAAGTTGCAGGGGTTAGTGCTCAGCAATTAGAAGACCAGCTTAATTACACCTATAGAGTAGCAGAATCAACTCATTCTATTTTTAATATGGCCTTGATTGTGCTATCTGCTATTTTAGTGGGAGTAGCGATTGTCTTCCTTGTTCGTAAGAATTTGCAATATGCAAACTATACTTATGTCGGCTATGTTTTGCTAGCCATTATTGGTTCGATTTATAGCTATGTGACTTTACAAGACGCTGTGCAGTTAGTTCACGATGAGACCATGCGTTTAGGGATAAGTGTTATTTCACAAGCTGTTAGTATTTTCTATATCGTCATCAATGTTCTTTTCCTAGCCCTCGTCTTCTATAAGATGTGGCGTCAACAGAAAGCCTTGGCAGAAGAAGAGGAAACAGAAGAATTTGCCTAAGTATTGACAAAAAATAACTATCAAGATACAATCTTGGTAGTTATTTTTCGATTATAGATAAAATCATGGAGGTAAATATGAAGACAATTTCTTTAGTCTATATTAGTCTGAGCGGCAATACTGAGAGTTTTGTGACGCGCTTGAAAGACTATCTCTTGTCCCAGTACGAGGGAATTGAGGTTCAAAAGATTCATATTAAGGATTTGGTCAAGGAAGGTCACGATTTCTATGAAATGGACCATCCTTATGTTGCTTTTTTGCCGACCTACCTCGAAGGTGGAAATGGCGTGGATAACGGAGATGTCGAGATATTGACGACACCAGTGGGAGATTTTATCGCCTATGGTGACAATGCTAGTAAGTGTTTTGGTGTGGTTGGTTCAGGAAATCGTAACTTTAATAACCAATACTGCCTGACAGCCAAGCAATACAGTCAACGTTTTGGTTTCCCTGTCTTGGCTGACTTTGAAATGCGAGGTATGCTGGGAGATATCAAACGTGTCGCAGCCATTATTGCGGATTTGTATGAGTTGGAAAGTTGAGCTTCGGCTTGGCTTTTTATTTATCCTAGGTAGTTCCTATTTTCTATGCTCCAAGAGTTGATTGATATGGTCTACTTTTTTTGATGCTCTTTTATAGGAAATAGTCCAAATGATGAGGTAGACAATCGCAAACTCGATAATGAGCTGGAGGTAGAAATTCCAGTGGAAGGGGAACCAACCTGCCAGAGTTGCTAGTGGGACAAAGCCTACTAGCATGAGGAAAAAATGAGTCAGAGTCGCACGAAGCATGCTCCAGTCACGGCTGAATAATCGTTTACCAAAGTTGAAGAGAATACCGATGGCTGCCCAGATAAGTGTGCAGTAGAGCAAGACCAAGGCACCGTGAACTTGATGTTGAGTCATCATTTGTCCGATGAGAGAGTCGGGACTTAACGGGGCGTAGGTACTTGGTGCATAAATGAGTGAAAAGATGATAGAGAGGATGAGACCGATGAGGACACCAGTAGCTGCGTCGTGGAAGATTTGTTTTTTCATAGTTCTAATTTCTCCTTGATGGTTTTTAGGTAACGGCGTGAAGAGTAGGTGAAGCTTTGGTTTTTGAGAAAGATTTCTACCAGACCGTTGGGGGTCAGCTTGAGGTGAGAGATGGAATCGATATTGATGATTTCTGATTGGGAAATTTGGATAAAATTGGTTGGCAGAATTTCAAGGACCTGATAGAGTCGCAAATCAATGTTGTAGGTCTGACTCGCGGTTTCTGCTAGAACCTTCCGATTTTCGATATAGAAGCGTTGAATCTTGCCAATCTTAACGAGATAGACCTGATTATCGATTTTACCTTTGATTTTTTCTGTTAGATCCAGATTTTCTGCGAACTCGATGACTTTCTGGACTTTATCTGTCGGCTGAGGTGCTTGAACAATCAGCTTTTCCTCTTCGTAAGTTTCACTAATCTGTAGTTCTACTTTCATAAATTTCTCTCCTTGTTTTTCATACAAAATTGTGATCACTTCTTGTACACCTTTATTAAACACTATTTTACGACACCTGGCAAGGGACTTTGTCGATGTGGAGGGATTTGTATCCTATGTGGTGGAGCTTTTCTGTCCTATCTGAAATATGGTATAATAGCACTAATCAATTTCTAGGAAAATAGATACAGAAAGGGGCTGAAAAATGTCTCATATTATTGAATTACCAGAGGTGCTGGCAAACCAGATCGCGGCAGGAGAGGTTATCGAACGTCCTGCCAGCGTGGTTAAAGAGTTGGTAGAAAATGCCATTGATGCTGGTTCTAGCCAGATTATCATTGAGATTGAGGAAGCTGGTCTCAAGAAAATTCAGATCACAGATAATGGTCATGGAATTGCCCATGATGAGGTAGAGCTGGCTCTGCGTCGTCATGCGACCAGTAAGATAAAAAATCAGTCAGATCTCTTTCGAATTCGGACACTTGGTTTTCGTGGTGAAGCTCTGCCTTCTATCGCTTCTGTTAGTGTACTGACTCTGTTGACGGCGGTGGATGGTGCAAGTCATGGGACTAAGCTAGTAGCGCGTGGAGGAGAAGTTGAGGAAGTCATCCCAGCGACTAGTCCTGTGGGGACCAAGGTTTGTGTGGAGGACCTCTTTTTCAACACGCCTGCCCGCCTCAAGTATATGAAGAGCCAGCAAGCAGAGTTGTCTCATATCATTGATATCGTCAACCGTCTGGGCTTGGCCCATCCTGAGATTTCTTTTAGTTTGATTAGTGATGGCAAGGAAATGACGCGGACAGCAGGGACTGGTCAACTGCGCCAAGCTATCGCAGGAATTTATGGTTTGGCGAGTGCCAAGAAGATGATTGAAATTGAGAACTCTGACCTAGATTTCGAAATTTCAGGTTTTGTGTCTCTGCCTGAGTTAACTCGGGCTAATCGCAACTATATCAGCCTCTTCATCAATGGCCGTTATATCAAGAACTTCCTGCTTAATCGTGCTATTTTAGATGGTTACGGCAGCAAGCTCATGGTGGGTCGCTTTCCACTGGCTGTCATTCACATCCATATCGACCCTTATCTAGCGGATGTCAATGTGCATCCGACCAAGCAAGAGGTGCGGATTTCTAAGGAAAAAGAACTGATGACGCTGGTTTCAGAAGCTATTGCAAACAGTCTCAAGGAACAAACCTTGATACCAGATGCCTTGGAAAATCTTGCCAAATCGACCGTGCGCAATCGTGAGAAGGTGGAGCAAACTATTCTCCCACTCAAAGAAAATACGCTCTACTATGAGAAAAGTGAGCTGTCAAGACCTAGTCAAGCCGAGGTGGCTGATTATCAGGTAGAATTAACTGAGGAAGTTCAAGACTTGACTTTGTTTGCCAAGGAAACCTTGAACCAATTGACCAAGCCAGCAAAACTGCATTTTGCAGAGAGAAAGCCTACTAATTATGACCAATTAGACCATCCTGAGTTAGATTTAGCTAGTCTGGATAAGGTCTATGACAAGCTAGAACGAGAAGAATCATCAAGCTTCCCAGAGTTGGAATTTTTTGGGCAAATGCATGGAACCTATCTCTTTGCCCAAGGTAGAGATGGACTTTACATCATAGACCAGCACGCGGCGCAGGAACGGGTTAAGTACGAGGAGTACCGTGAAAGCATTGGCAATGTTGACCAGAGCCAGCAGCAACTACTAGTGCCCTATATCTTTGAATTTCCTGCGGATGATGCCCTTCGTCTCAAGGAAAGAATGGCACTTTTGGAGGAAGTTGGGGTCTTTCTAGCAGAGTACGGGGAAAATCAATTTATTCTACGCGAACATCCTATTTGGATGGCAGAAGAAGAGATTGAGTCAGGCATCTATGAAATGTGTGATATGCTACTCTTGACCAAGGAAGTTTCTATCAAGAAATACCGAGCAGAGCTGGCTATCATGATGTCTTGCAAGCGATCTATCAAGGCCAACCATCGTATCGATGATCATTCAGCTAGACAACTCCTCTATCAGCTCTCTCAATGTGACAATCCCTATAACTGTCCCCATGGACGTCCTGTTTTGGTGCATTTTACCAAATCGGATATGGAAAAGATGTTCCGTCGCATTCAGGAAAATCACACCAGTCTCCGTGAGTTGGGGAAATATTAAACTAAAAGGAAAACTATGTACGAATATTTAAAAGGAATCATTACCAAAATCACTGCTAAATACATTGTTCTTGAAACTAATGGCATCGGTTATATCCTGCATGTGGCCAATCCCTATGCTTATTCAGGTCAGGTTAACCAAGAAGTTCAGATTTATGTGCACCAGGTTGTGCGTGAGGACGCCCATTTGCTTTATGGATTTCGCTCAGAAGACGAAAAGAAGCTTTTTCTCAGTCTGATATCGGTCTCTGGGATTGGTCCTGTATCAGCTCTGGCCATTATCGCTGCCGATGACAATGCTGGCTTGGTTCAAGCCATAGAAACCAAGAACATCACTTATTTGACCAAGTTCCCTAAAATTGGCAAGAAAACAGCCCAGCAGATGGTGCTGGACTTGGAAGGCAAGGTAGTAGTTGCTGGAGATGACCTTCCTGCTAAGGTGACAGTGCAAGCAAGCGCTGAAAACCAAGAACTGGAAGAAGCCATGGAAGCCATGTTGGCACTGGGCTACAAGGCAACTGAGCTCAAGAAAATCAAAAAATTCTTTGAAGGAACGACAGATACAGCTGAGAACTATATCAAGTCGGCCCTTAAAATGTTGGTCAAATAGGAGCAGAGCATGACAAAACGTTGTTCGTGGGTCAAAGTGACCAATCCGCTCTACATCGCCTATCATGATGAAGAGTGGGGCCAGCCCCTCCATGATGACCTAGCATTGTTTGAGTTGTTGTGTATGGAAACCTATCAAGCGGGCCTGTCTTGGGAAACGGTGCTCAACAAACGCCAAGCTTTCCGAGAAGCCTTTCATGCCTATCAAATTCAAGCTGTCGCAGAGATGACCGACACCGAACTGGAAGACTTGCTGGAGAATCCAGCCATCATCCGAAATAGAGCCAAGATTTTTGCTACACGCGTTAACGCCCAAGCATTTCTACGACTACAGACAGAGTACGGCTCTTTTGATGCCTATCTTTGGTCTTTTGTTGAGGGGAAAACGATCGTTAACGATGTTCCCGATTACCGCCAAACCCCAGCTAAAACACCTTTGTCTGAAAAATTAGCCAAAGATCTCAAAAAACGAGGCTTCAAGTTCACAGGCCCAGTCGCCGTCTTGTCTTTTCTACAGGCTGCAGGCCTAGTTGATGACCACGAGAATGATTGTGAGTGGAAAAGCAGCAATTAGCGAGTATAGGTAACTAGAATATTTGAGAATATAGAAAAAAGCTGAGAAACTCTTCCCAGCTTTTTATATATACTAGTATATTTGTTAGAGTGAAGTCAGAAAAGTGATTCCACCTAAAATAACACCAGCTGAATTTGGAATGATTAGTATCCAATCCTTCTTAGGTTCCTTTGTCCATCCATAAATAACCCAGATTAAGCAAGATATTGCAGCTGATAAAGGTTGAAATGGTTGAGCTTTATTTCCTTGTAAATTAGCGATAATTTGAGGTATGTAGGCAATAAATACTATAATTCCAATAAAGGCACCAATAGAACCTACGATTCGATTAATTTTTTGTTTTGTCATATACACCTCCTTTAAAAGGATACCATAGAAATTAGCGAAATGCAATAAATTCAGATACAAATTGTAACGAAAACCAATACAAAAGCACAAAAATAGAGAAACTATTTATTTTTTGTTATAGTCAAAGCGAATGACTTGTTCCTGTGCATCTACATGAGCATGGACCCCAAAGGGGACAATTGCTCTTGGAGTTGCGTGGCCGACATTCAAATTATAGACAATCGGGATATTGCTATCAATGATATCCAATAGTGCGTCTTTATAGTCATCATAGAAAGTTTCATCCATAGGTTTCCCGACCAAGAGTCCGCTGATGACTTCGAATATCCCAGTGTCTTTCAAAGCCCGCAACATCTTTTTGAAGTCTTCTGGCTCAGGCTTTTCTTCGCTTGTCTCTAGCAAGAGAATTTTTCCTTCCCAGTCTGACAAGTCAGGGAAAAGTTTGTATTTTTGGCAGAGCTCCGTGCTGTCTGCGTATCGAGAGTTGTCAAAGATATCGTAGAGGGATTCGAGGCAACCACCGAGGATTTTTCCCTCAAACTGGGTATTTCCTTGCAATAATTCAAAACCGGTATTTGCATGACTGACACGAGGTATCCCCAGAGCCTTGGGACTAAAATCAGTTCGTTCCTCATACCAAACGTCACTAGGGCGGATTTCTGAGATTCTTCCCGTCTCAATCAATTCTTTAAAGTAGTGAAGGCTATAGGCTAACATTTCCTTGTCTAATTCACAAATGTCTGCTAAAAAGGATTGACCATAAAAAGTCTTGATTCCTAGTTTATGCAACATGAGATGATTCATGGTTGTATCCGAGAAGCCAAGAAATATTTTTTGTTTGATAACCTTTTGTAGTTGGTCATTTTCAAAAAGATAAGGTAGTAAGCGATAGGTATCGTCTCCACCGATGGCACATAGGATCATGTCGATGCTATCATCAGAAAAGGCATGAATCAAATCCTCTGCACGAGCTTCAGGATGGTTCTTGATAAAGTCTAAGCCTTTTAACGAATGGGGCAAAAAGATAGGATTGACTTCCAGGTTCTTGAGACGTTGGACACCCAAGTCCACTTCGTGTTTGACAAAGTCCTCTCCGATAATGCCACTAGATAAACTAACAATACCAATAGTAGAAATCATATTTTATCCCCCTAGAAATAGATTGAGCCTATTTTATCATAAAAGATGGGAGAAAACTATAGGGAAAAGGGTAGAGGGAAGCTTGTAGGCAAGCAAGTGAAAAAGCAACCGCTGTTGCAGTTGCTTTTCGTTTTCTAATCAGTAATCTCGCTAGATATGAGTTACTTGGTCAACTCTTGATTATAGGAGAGAGCCAAATCAATCCAGTAAGGCAATTCTTTTTGGCCTTCTATATCTAAGTCTATATACCCATGATAAAGGCGCCCCCTCATCAATGTAGTATGAGCTCCTGTTCGGGGTAGAACTTGCTTCTCCATTTCCTTGCCAATTCTGACCATAACCAGTTCATCCTTTCTGGAACTGACAGTAAGGACCATTTTACCACGAATCATAAAGGCCAGGCCACCAAACAGCTTCTTTTCTTCTAGCTCTTCTTCGAAAATTTGGGGAGGAAGTTTGAGCGCTAGAATTTTTCGAATCTGCTGAGCTAAAGATTGACTATATGCCATAGCTCTTTCTTTTTCTTAGTAACGTGTTGGTCCTGCACTTGCGCTTCGGATGTTCAAGCGTTTCTTGAGATAGAATCGAAGGGCTAGGAGAGCTGCTCCGATAATAGCTAGCGGCAATGGAGCAAGTACGGGGTTAAGGCTAGCTGGTAGGAAGCTTGTTGCAAAGAAGACAAGCAGCCAAAGGAACATAGAAGCTAGGATAACTAGTACAGATTTCCAGAAAGGTGGACGTTGACTGCGGTCCATATCTGGTCCATAGTATTGGTAAACAAAGTAGTACATCAAGTAGAAGGCAAATCCACCAACAAGTCCAACTAATAGGAGGGTAATCAAACCGTAACCGATAGCTTGATCTGCTGAGAAGAAGGTTGTGAGGGCGCTGACGAGAGCAAAGAGGCTAGTGATGAAAAGGGCTGAATCCATAATCATGAGTTTTGGATCATCATTTTCTTTTGGATGCTCTTTTTCGTACTGCTCTTTGACAGTGAAGCTATGAGCCCAGTGAGTTGGTGCGCCATAGAGTGAGCGAGCAGTCGTACCTTTGGCTTGCTCCTCAAGGATTTGGGGAATAACTTCCTCAAAAATAGTCTTGATTTCAGCGTCTGTTTTCCCATCTTTGATGAATTGTTGGGTAGCGATGTGGATAAACTCTTGGTTTTTCTTGGTTAATTTTTGTAGATCAATCTGAGACATAGGAACTCCTCTTAGAACCATTTTTTATGGATGAGATAGAGAGTGAGCGAGACACTCATAGCAAAGGCGATAAAGACGATTAACCAGAAGGCATTTGGCTCACCGTTTAGAGGGATTTCATTATCCTTAAAGTTCATCCCGTAGGCAGAAAAGACCATGGTTGGGATGGACATGACGATGGTCACAAGGGCCAAGGTTTTCATGATGTTGTTCTGGTTGTTGGAAATGATAGAGGCGAAGGTCTCTGTCATAGAATGCAAGACGTTTCCATAAATGTCTGCCATCTCGATAGCCTGTTGGGTTTCAATCAGGGTGTCTTCAAGCAGGTCTTCGTCCTCAAGGTATTTCTTGATATTACTGGTTGAGCTGGTCAATTTCTTAATCACACGCTCATTTGTTTTGAGGGAAGCCTTGAAATAGACGATAGTTTTTTCCAATTCCATGAGCTCAATCAATTCTTCATTACGAGTTGATTGATGCAGTTGACTTTCGATTTGTTCACTCTTACGGTCAATCGAACGAAGGGCTGTTAGGTAGAGCTCTGCATTGCGATAAAGAATCTGAAAGATAAAACGCGAACGCATGAAAGTGTAGAAATTACGCAAACGACGGTTGATAAAGACATCAAGGACTGGTAATGGTTCCAAACACGTAGTGATAATGGTTTCCTCGGTGATGATAATACCAAGTGGGATGGTTACGTAGTAGGTGCGGTTATTTCTTTCCTCTGTGACCGGTACGTCTACGATAATCAGGGTATACTCGTCTTCAATGGTAATACGAGACATTTCTTCCGCATCGAGCGGTGCTCGAAGATCGGCAATATCGATATCGAAGGCGTTGGCGATTTCGAGTGATTCATTTTGAGTTGGATTGACGAGATTGATCCAAGTACCCGGTTCAAGTGTATCGATCTCTTTAAATTCAGTTGTTGTAGAGAGAAAAACTTGTTTCATATCCCTTATCCTTTCTCATTTTTCAGATTTTTTTCACACCGTACTATTATACTACAAATTCAGTCTTTTGGGTAATAGAATCTCACTTTTTTTGGTATAATGGTAAGCAATAATGGACTAGAAAGAACAAAGATGCAAGATAAAATTGTCATTCATGGGGCGCGTGCCCATAATTTAAAAAATATTGATGTGGAGATTCCACGAGACAAGCTAGTTGTTGTGACAGGTTTGTCAGGTTCAGGGAAATCCAGTCTGGCCTTTGATACCCTCTATGCGGAGGGACAACGTCGCTATGTGGAGAGTTTGTCAGCCTACGCTCGTCAATTCTTGGGAAATATGGAGAAGCCTGATGTAGATGCCATTGATGGTCTCAGCCCAGCTATTTCCATCGACCAGAAAACGACTAGTAAAAATCCTCGCTCGACGGTGGGAACAACGACTGAAATCAATGACTATCTGCGTCTCCTCTATGCGCGTGTGGGGACGCCTTACTGTATCAACGGGCATGGAGCTATCAAGGCTTCTTCTGTAGAGCAAATCGTTGATGGGGTTTTGGAGTTACCTGAACGCCAGCGCTTGCAGATCTTGGCCCCTGTCATCCGCAAGAAAAAAGGCCAACATAAGAGTGTTATTGAAAAGGTTCAGAAAGATGGATATGTCCGCGTCCGAGTGGATGGGGAAGTCTATGATGTGACCGAAGTGCCAGAGTTATCCAAGAGCAAGCAACACAATATCGATGTCGTGGTTGACCGTATTGTTATCAAGGAGGGCATCCGTAGTCGTCTCTTTGATTCCATTGAGGCTGCCCTTCGTATTGCAGAAGGTTATGTCATTATCGACACCATGGACGACTCTGAGTTGCTCTTCTCTGAGCATTATGCCTGTCCAGTTTGTGGTTTTACCGTACCAGAGTTAGAGCCTCGTCTCTTCTCCTTCAATGCTCCTTTTGGTTCTTGTAGTGAGTGTGATGGTTTGGGTATTAAGCTAGAGGTGGATACTGATTTGGTAGTGCCAGATGCTAGCAAAACGCTACGTGAGGGAGCCTTGGCACCTTGGAATCCTATCTCATCCAACTACTATCCAAACATGCTAGAGCAGGCTATGACAGCTTTTGGAGTGGATATGGATAAGCCTTTTGAGGACTTGTTAGAAGAGGATAAGAACTTGATTCTCTACGGCTCAGATGGCAAGGAATTCCATTTCCACTATGAGAATGAATTTGGTGGTGTGCGCGATATAGACATTCCGTTTGAAGGAGTTGTCAATAATATCAAACGTCGCTATCACGAGACAAACAGCGATTACACCCGCACCCAGATGCGTCTCTACATGAATGAGCTGACCTGCGGAACTTGTCATGGTTATCGCCTCAATGACCAGGCCTTGTCTGTCCGTGTAGGTGGTGAGCAAGGACCACATATCGGAGAAATTTCAGACCTGTCTATCGCAGACCACTTGGAGTTGGTGAGCCAGTTAACCTTGTCGGAAAATGAAGCCATCATTGCTCGTCCCATTCTCAAGGAAATCAAGGACCGTTTGACCTTCCTTAATAATGTGGGTCTTAACTATCTAACCCTGTCACGCTCAGCAGGAACCCTTTCAGGTGGGGAAAGTCAGCGTATTCGTTTGGCAACCCAGATTGGTTCCAACCTATCTGGTGTCCTCTATATCCTAGATGAGCCGTCAATTGGTCTTCACCAGAGGGACAATGATCGTTTGATCGCCAGTCTCAAAAAGATGCGCGATTTGGGTAATACACTCATCGTGGTGGAACACGATGAAGATACCATGCGCGAAGCGGACTATTTGATTGACGTTGGTCCTGGTGCTGGTGTTTTTGGTGGGGAAATTGTTGCGGCAGGTACGCCTAAACAGGTAGCTCGTAACAGTAAGTCTATCACAGGCCAGTACTTGTCAGGCAAACGTGCCATTCCAGTACCAGACGAGCGCCGTGTAGGAAATGGTCGTTTTATCGAAGTGACAGGAGCGTGTGAAAACAACCTACAAAATATCACTGCTCGCTTCCCTCTCGGAAAATTCATTGCGGTGACAGGGGTGTCGGGCTCAGGCAAGTCGACCTTGATCAATAGTATCCTCAAAAAAGCCATTGCCCAGAAGCTCAACCGCAATTCAGACAAACCTGGTAAGTTTAAAACTATTACAGGGATTGAGCATGTAGACCGCTTGATTGATATTGACCAGAGCCCGATTGGACGAACGCCGAGGTCTAATCCAGCTACCTATACGGGAGTTTTTGACGATATACGTGACCTCTTTGCCCAGACAAATGAAGCTAAGATTCGAGGCTACAAGAAGGGTCGTTTCAGTTTCAACGTCAAGGGTGGTCGCTGTGAAGCCTGTTCAGGTGACGGGATTATCAAGATTGAGATGCACTTCTTGCCAGATGTATACGTGGCTTGTGAAGTCTGCCATGGTACCCGCTACAACAGTGAAACCCTAGAAGTTCACTACAAGGAAAAGAATATCTCGCAGGTCTTGGATATGACGGTTAATGATGCGGTGGAATTCTTCCAACACATTCCGAAAATTCAACGCAAACTTCAGACAATCAAGGATGTGGGACTGGGATATGTAACGCTAGGGCAACCAGCTACCACCCTTTCAGGGGGAGAAGCCCAGCGTATGAAGTTGGCTAGCGAACTTCACAAACGCTCGACGGGAAAATCTTTCTACATTCTGGATGAGCCGACGACAGGTCTTCATACTGAGGACATTGCTCGCTTGCTCAAGGTTTTAGCTCGCTTTGTCGACGATGGCAATACAGTCCTCGTCATTGAGCACAATCTAGACGTTATCAAGACAGCAGACCATATCATCGACTTGGGACCTGAGGGCGGTGTCGGTGGTGGAACCATCATCGCAACGGGAACTCCAGAAGAAGTAGCTGCCAATGAAGCCAGCTACACAGGACATTATTTGAAAGGAAAGTTACATCATGAATAAACGTGTACAAGCATTTCTCGCTAAAATGCAAGAAAAAGAACTAGATGGCATCATCATCAATAACCTTAAAAACGTCTATTATTTGACTGGTTTTTGGGGCTCAAACGGAACAGTCTTCATCAGCCGTGACCGTCAGGTCTTGGTGACAGACTCTCGCTATATCATTGCAGCCAAGCAAGAAACCAGTGGTTTTGAGATTGTGGCTGACCGTGATGAATTGGCTATCATTGCAGGAATTGTCAAGGACATGGGCTTGTCTCGAATTGGTTTTGAGGACGAGATTTCGGTCTCTTATTATCACCGTATGCAGGCAACTTTTGAAGGAATTGACTTACTTCCACAAACTCAGTTTGTTGAAGGTCTTCGTATGATTAAGGATGAAGCGGAGATTGCAGCTATTCGCAAGGCTTGTTCTATCTCAGACCAAGCTTTCGGCGATGCGCTTGACTTTATTAAGCCAGGAAAGACTGAAATTGAGATTGCCAACTTCCTTGACTTCCGCATGCGTGAGTTGGGAGCATCTGGCTTATCTTTTGATACGATTCTAGCTAGTGGTATCAACTCTTCCAAACCCCATGCCCATCCTATGCACAAACCAGTGGAGCTAGGAGAAGCCATTACTATGGACTTCGGTTGCCTTTATGACCACTATGTCAGTGATATGACACGGACTATCTATCTAGGGCATGTTAGCGACGAGCAAGCAGAGATTTACAATACGGTCCTCAAAGCCAACCAAGCTCTGATTGACCAATCTAAGGCTGGCTTAGGTTTCCGTGACTTTGACAAAATTCCTCGAGATATTATCATCGAGGCAGGCTATGGCGACTACTTTACCCACGGTATAGGACACGGTATTGGACTGGATATCCATGAGGAACCATACTTTAGCCAGACTTCTACAGAAACTATTAAGGCAGGTATGGCCTTGACAGATGAACCAGGTATCTATATCGAAGGCAAATATGGCGTTCGTATTGAGGATGATATCCTGATTACAGAGACAGGTTGTGAATTGTTGACCCTAGCTCCAAAAGAGTTGATAGTCATTTAGTTATTTGTCAAGAAAAAAGTACGAAAATGACGGAAAAAGTCAAAAAAATTTTAAAATAGGTCGCAAGTCGGATGTTTTTTATGGTATAATAGACTAAACTGATAGTAACATGTAGCGAAAGGGGTAGGTACATGATTAAAATTTATACAGTCTCAAGTTGCACTAGCTGTAAAAAAGCAAAAACCTGGCTCAATGCCCACCAGTTAAGTTATAAAGAACAAAATCTTGGTAAAGAAGGAATTACGAGAGAAGAATTATTGGATATTCTGACAAAAACAGATAACGGAATAGCCAGCATCGTCTCATCTAAAAATCGCTATGCCAAAGCCCTTGGAGTGGATATTGAAGATTTGAGTGTCAATGAAGTCCTCAATCTGATTATGGAAACACCGAGAATTTTAAAGAGCCCAATCCTTGTAGATGAAAAACGCCTACAAGTTGGCTACAAGGAAGACGATATTCGTGCCTTCCTACCACGCTCTGTCCGTAATGTAGAAAATGCAGAAGCACGTTTGCGTGCAGCTCTATAAACATCAAGGCTGGGAGCAATTCTCAGTCTTGTTCTGTTTTAATCTGAAAAAGAAAGAAGAGAGAAATGAAAAAAATTGTTCTTGTTAGTCTAGCTTTCCTTTTTGTCCTGGCTGGTTGTGGACAGAAAAAAGAAACTGGAACAGCTACAAAAACAGAAAAAGATACGCTTCAGTCGGCATTGCCAGTTATTGAAAATGCTGAGAAGAATACAGTTGTCACCAAGACTTTGGTCTTGCCCAAGTCAGGTGATGGTAGCCAGCAAACCCAAATCATTATTTATAAAGACAAAACTTTTTTGAGCTTAACGATTCAACAAAAGCGTCCAGTCTCAGATGAGCTGAAGACTTATATTGACCAACATGGAGTGGAAGAAACTCAAAAAGCTCTTCTCGAGGCGGAAGAGAAAGACGAATCCATCATAGAAGCTCGTAAATTGGCAGGCTTTAAGCTTGAAACCAAATTATTAAGTGCAACAGAACTTCAAACAACGACTAGTTATGATTTTCAAGTTTTGGATGTCAAGAAGGCTTCTCAGTTAGAATATTTGAAGAACATTGGTTTAGAAAATCTCTTGAAGAATGAACCAAGCAAATATATTTCAGACAGATTGGCAAATGGCGCGACAGAACAATAGAAAATCCAAATAAATAGACTGCCTGAATTGTAGAAGGTAAGGAATTATGCTATAATGGTACTATTCTAAGGAAAGAGGGTGTTAGAATGGGATTTACTGAAGAAACAGTACGTTTTAAATTGGACGATTCCAATAAAAAAGAAATTAGCGAAACTTTGACTGATGTCTATGCTTCGTTGAACGATAAGGGCTACAACCCAATTAACCAAATCGTAGGTTACGTATTGAGTGGAGACCCTGCCTACGTTCCTCGTTATAATAATGCACGAAATCAAATCCGTAAGTATGAGCGTGATGAAATCGTTGAGGAGTTGGTTCGCTACTACCTAAAAGGACAAGGAGTCAATCTGTAACCTATGAGAATTATGGGATTGGACGTCGGTTCAAAAACGGTAGGGGTGGCGATTAGTGATCCGCTCGGTTTTACAGCTCAAGGACTTGAAATCATCCAAATCAATGAGGAGCAAGGCCAATTTGGTTTTGACCGCGTTAAGGAGTTGGTTGATACTTACAAGGTGGAACGATTTGTAGTGGGCCTGCCTAAAAACATGAACAATACAAGCGGACCGCGCGTGGAAGCTAGTCAAGCATACGGAGCAAAGCTAGAAGAGCTTTTTGGTTTACCAGTAGACTATCAAGATGAACGCTTGACAACAGTTGCTGCAGAGCGCATGTTGATTGAACAAGCAGATATCAGTCGCAATAAGCGAAAGAAAGTCATTGATAAGTTAGCAGCTCAGCTGATTTTACAAAATTATTTAGATAGAAAATTTTAATATAAAGGAGAGGCTATGTCACACGATCATAACCACGACCACGAAGAACGTGAATTAATTACACTAGTAGATGAGCAAGGAAATGAAACCTTGTTTGAAATCCTTTTGACGATTGACGGAAAAGAAGAATTTGGTAAAAACTATGTTCTTCTAGTACCAGTTAACGCAGAAGAAGACGAAGACGGACAAGTTGAAATCCAAGCTTACTCATTCATTGAAAACGAAGATGGAACAGAAGGCGAATTGCAACCAATCCCAGAAGACTCAGAAGACGAATGGAACATGATTGAAGAAGTCTTCAACAGCTTTATGGAGGAGTAAACACGTCCTGTGGACGTGTTTAGCCCTGCGCTAGAAATTAGAAATGCAGGCAGTCCAGTGGATATTTTTACCCCAACTCCTAGAAATTGGAAGAGTTGGAACGTCCGGGGGATGTTTTTAGCCTGACGCTAAAAATAAAAACCGTCAGTAAGTCTGGGAGACTGTATCACCCCAACTCCTGAAAATTAGAAGAGTTGGAACGTCCGGTGGATATTTTCACCCCACATTAAAATTTATAGTGGCTAGTTATTAGTTAACCAGGTAAGAGGTTGGGACGAAAATCCTGACCTCATTTTTTGTTATCTACGGAATTTTGCTAGGTAATTAATTGGACTTTTGTCAAGGAGATGTGTATGTTTGAAGTCGAAGAATGGCTCCATAGTCGTATTGGTTTGAATTTTCGATCAGGTTTGGGCCGAATGCAAGAAGCGGTGGATTTGTTAGGAAATCCCGAGAAGTCTTACCCTATTATCCACGTAACAGGAACTAATGGAAAAGGTTCTACCATTGCTTTTATGAAGGAATTATTTATGGGGCATGGAAAGAAAGTTGCGACCTTTACCTCTCCTCATATCGTCTCTATCAATGACCGAATCTGCATTAATGGGCAACCAATAGCTGATGCAGACTTTATCCGTTTAGCTGAGCAGGTCAAGGAGATGGAAAAGACGCTTCTGCAAACCCATGATCAATTGTCTTTTTTTGAATTGCTGACCTTGATTGCTTTTCTTTATTTTAGGGAGCAAGAGGTGGATTTGGTTTTACTAGAAGTGGGAATTGGTGGATTACTTGACACGACCAATGTGGTAACTGGAGAGATTGCTGTCATCACCTCCATCGGCCTTGATCATCAGGAGACCTTGGGTGATAGTCTAGAAGCAATTGCAGAGCAAAAAGCTGGCATTTTCAAGGCTGGCAAGAAGGCAGTGATTGCCAAATTGCCTCCAGAAGCTAGTCTTGTTTGTCAGGAAAAAGCGGAATCTTTAGCTGCTGACCTTTATCAGGCAGGCCAGGATTTTTCAATGCTGAATGGTGATTTTTCAAGTTCTTTAGGAACCCTCTCACAGTTGAAAATAGGCTTGGAAGGAGCCTATCAGCAGGAAAATGCGGCCTTGGCGTTGCAAGTATTTCTTCTCTTTATGAGAGAAGGAAAGGAAGTTGTTGATGAGCAGGCTGTAAGACAGGCTTTAGCGAAGACCCATTGGGCTGGTCGTTTGGAGCGTATTCGTCCGCAGATATACTTGGATGGTGCTCATAACCTCCCTGCCTTGACTCGCTTGGTTGAGTTTATCAAAGAAAAAGAGCAGGAAGGCTATCGTCCTCAAATCTTATTTGGAGCCTTGAAACGTAAGGATTATCAAGGGATGTTGGGTTATCTGACTGAAAATTTACCTCAAGTGGAACTCAAGGTGGCTGGCTTTGACTATCAGGGTGCTTTGGACGAAAAGGATGTGTTAGGTTATGATGTAATTCCTTCTTACCGAGAATTTATTAGTAGTTTTGAAGAAAGAAGCGACGCGCAGGACTTATTGTTCGTCACAGGGTCTCTCTATTTTATATCAGAAGTACGGAGTCACCTACAGGAGCATGAGCAGATAAATTGACCTCCTTTTTTGAACTTGTTATACTAGGGGAACTGCCAGTTAGAAGAAAATTGCTCTAAATTGGTAGAAGAAAGGAAATTCATCATGAAATTAAAAACATTCACACTTTCTCTTGCTTCTTTAGCAAGTCTTAGTCTCTTAGTAGCTTGTTCACAAAGAACTCAACAGGTTCAACAACCAGCAGCTCAACCGCAAACACAACAAACTCAGCAATCACAACCTGCTACTTCATCTTCTACAGAAAATACAAACCAGGCAGCAACAAGTTCTTCACAAAATACAGTTACAGCTCAACCAACCAATATTGATGGAACTTATACTGGTCAGGATGAAGGAGACCGCATCACTTTAGTGGTAACTGGAACAACTGGTACATGGACACAGGTAGAAACTGACGGAGATCAAGAAATCAAACAGGTCAGCTTCGATCCAGCCAATCAACGCATGATTATTGGTGATGATGCCAAGATTTATACAATCAATGGTAACCAGATGATTATCGACGATATGGATAGAGAAGCGTCTGATCGCATCGTTTTATCAAAATAGACTAGTAGGAGACTGGATTTTTCGGTCTCTTTTATGATTACTCAGAAAAATAATCATAAATACTTGCCTTCTGTCGAATACCTGAGTTATACTAGTATCAGTTACCTGTTTTTAGCATTCAAAATATCAAGGAGGGGATATGAAATATAGGAAATTTCAATTATTGATGTCCAAGTATGGCTTTAGTCTTTTGATTATGCTACTTGAGCTTTCTCTTGTTTTTGGTCTCTTTCTTTATTTAGGGCGCATGGCCCCTATTCTTTGGGTGATTCTCTTAATCATTATGAGTATGGCGACTATTGTCGCGATTGTCAATCGTTCTATGACACCTGAAAGCAAAGTAATGTGGTTAGTGGTAACTTTTGTTCCTATCATTGGCCCCCTGCTCTATCTGATGTTCGGAGAAAGGCGATTGTCCAAAAAAGAAATCAAACAGTTGGACAAACTTGGTTCGATGCATTTTCGGGAAGATAACAGTAAAGCACTCCGCCAGAAATTGAAGGAAGAGGATAAGGCGGCTTACGGGGTTATTAAATCTTTGTTGAGTATGGATAACAATGCCGATGTATATGATCGAACGGCCTCACAATTCTTTCCTTCAGGTGAAAGCATGTGGCAACATATGCTGGAAGACCTCAAGAAAGCTGAAAAGTTTATCTTTCTAGAGTACTATATTGTCGAAGAAGGTCTGATGTGGAATAGCATACTAGACATACTAGAGCAAAAGGCAGCTCAAGGTGTAGAGGTCAAGATGCTCTATGATGATATCGGCTGTATGGCGACTTTACCTGGAGACTATACTATTCAACTTCGTAGTCGAGGCATTGAAGCCCACAAATTTAACAAGGTGATTCCTCGTTTGACAGTAGCTTATAATAATCGAGACCATCGGAAAATCCTTGTCATAGATGGTCAGATAGCCTATACAGGAGGGATTAACTTAGCCGATGAGTACATCAATCATGTAGAACGCTTTGGTTATTGGAAGGATAGTGGGATTCGCTTAGATGGTCCTGGTGTCAAGGCTCTCACCCGTCTCTTTTTGATGACCTGGTATATCAATCGTGGGGAAATCAGCGATTTTGACCAGTATCACTTGGAAAATCAGCCTTGTTCTGGCCAAGGGCTCTGCATTCCTTACGGTAGTGGACCCAAGCCCATCTTCCGTACCCAGGTAGGGAAAAAAGTTTATCAAAGTTTGATTAATCAGGCTACTGATTTAGTCTATATCACAACCCCCTATTTGATTATTGACTATGACTTAACAGAGAGTATTAAAAATGCGGCCATGAGGGGTGTTGATGTCCGCATTGTAACACCTTTCATTCCGGATAAAAAATTAATCCAACTCATCACGAGAGGGGCCTATCCGGATTTGTTGTCAACAGGAGTAAGGATTTTTGAGTATAGTCCAGGCTTTATCCACAGTAAACAAATCCTAGTGGATAAGGATTTTGCTACAGTTGGAACCATTAACTTAGATTATAGAAGTTTGCTTCACCATTATGAAAATGCAGTCTTGCTATATAAAACAGAATCAATCACAGAGATTCAAAAAGATTTTCAAGAGATTTTTTCAGTATCGCAAGAAATTTTCCCTCATACGATAAAAAATAGCTGGTATCAAAAATTGATTAAGGAAATTGCCCAGTTATTTGCCCCAATCTTATAAGAAATCTAGGACTGAGGACACAAACCAGTCCTATTTTTCTTGCCTTTTACGAATAAGAAGATATAGGGGGGACGATGCTGACTCAGAAAGAATTGGATTATATCAGGACATTTAAACAGACGAATTTACATCGATTTCGGGAAATTGAAACCTTTGTGAAACTATGCAAAAAATCACTCAAACAGCCATCGCAAGCTGACAATCCTAGGACTTTTTGATATACTAAGACAGATAAATTGAATAGGAGAAACGATATGGCTGTATATGGCAGAATCGAAGAAGTATCCGAAACGATACAGAGTAATGAAATAGAAAATAGATTGGATAGGAATCTTGAATCGAACCTGGAAAAAGAAGAGCGCCTAGCTTTCCCGTTTTTTAGACTCATCATTGGAAGTACGATTGCGACGGTTTTTTCTGTGGTGCTTCCTTTACTTTTAGATATGGTAAGTCCTTCTCAGGCTCAGGATTTGTATATAGGGTGGGCTTTGCATCAGGGAGGACAGCTCTACAGTAGCTATTATGCTGGTCAAGGTCTTCTCTATTACTTACTACTTTACATTACCCAAGGAGGTATCCTTTTTGCCTTGGTAGAATGGCTAGCCCTCTTAGGAGGGGGGTATTTCCTTTTTTCTGCAACTGACTATCTGACGGGACAGAGGGATCAAGCCAAACAACTCCTAACAATATTTTATATTTTGGTGTCTGGTCTCGGTTTTGGCGGAGGCTATGCTACGATTGTAGCTCTTCCATTCTTATTTGCAGGCTTTTCTTTAGTAGCGCGTTATCTATCAAATCCTAACCATGACAAGGGATTTCTACGTTTGGGGATTTTCTTAGCCCTATCATTTTTCATAGAACCCCTAACTAGTCTTCTATTTATTGTAGCGATAACTGTAGGTTTATTGGTCTTTAATATTGGACATGGACGCTTTATACATGGAATTTACCAATTTTTTACGACAGCACTTGGTTTCTCTCTCCTATTTTATCCTTTAGGCTACTATGTCATCATTTCAGGAGGTTTTGAAGAGGCTTTAAGTAGATTTTTGTATCCATTTACTTCTATGGTGGCTTTTACTAATCCGCAGTTAGCAGAAAATGCTTTATTCTATGGTCTATTAACTTTTGGATTAGGAAGCTTCATCCTTGTTTTTCTGGGCTTGTTCCAATCTAAAGCATCTAGATTATATGTCATCTCAGTACCAGCTAGCTTTGTTTTATTATTTGTCCTAGCCTTACTGCTCTTGTCTCGAGAACCTCTCCACGGTTCACATTTAATTCTGATTCTTCTATTTTTGCTCCTTCTTTTGATGACCAGTATTCGTGGGGAACACTCGGGAAGGATAGCACGTCGTCGGAGAAGAGAGGAAGTTCCAACTTTATGGAAAAAATTTATGAGGGGAAATCTCTACTTACCGATTCTAGTAGTGGTTTATCTAATTGCAGTTCCTTTTGTAGCTCGTTTTGTCTTGCATCCAGCTTCTTATAGTGAGCAACATCAAGTAGTGGATAGAATAAAACAAGAGACGAGTGAGGGAGACCAAATCTATATCTGGGATTCTCATGTTCAGATCTATAAAGAAAGCCAGCGTTTGGCTGGATCCATGTTCTCATCACCTCTTTTCTACACGAATACAGAAGAAAATAAAACTAGTTTGATCAATGATTTGAAAGAAAATCAACCTAAATTGATTGTGGTGAATGACAAGGTGCCAGTCTGGTCTGAAGTAGAAACACTCTTGAAAGAAAATTACCAACAAGTAAAGACTGATTACTCAGAATTCAAAGTCTATAAAATTAAATAACAAAATCAATATCTTGTGTATTTTTAAAAATTTTAGGATTTTTAACACAAGATATTGATTTTTCTTTTTAGAGTGGTATAATACTTTTTAGAAAGAACATTTTAGAAAAGAGCATGCATATGATTGCACTAGAAGAAAAAATTACAATTTTGCCAACTCTCTTCGTCGAGAAACGAGATGGAAGACGTGTTGTATTTGATGTGGACAAGATTGATAAAGCTCTCCACAAGGGGGCAGACAAGGTTATGGACGTGACACCCTTAGTCGAAAAACGCCTCAATGCTCTGACTGAGCGAATTGTCACAGAAATTCATAGTCGTTTTCCGCAGGGAGTTAAGATTTATGAAATCCAAAATATCGTAGAACATGAACTCCTTGAAGCCAAAGAATACGCCTTGGCTGAAGAGTATATTACTTATCGGACACAGAGGGATTTTGAGCGCTCAAAAGCGACAGATATCAACTTTAGTATCCACAAACTTCTCAACAAAGATCAAGCAGTTGTCAATGAAAATGCTAATAAAGACAGTGATGTCTTTAACACCCAGCGTGATTTGACAGCAGGGATTGTTGGAAAGTCAATCGGACTGCAAATGCTTCCTAAGCATGTAGCCAATGCCCATCAAAAAGGGGATATCCACTATCACGATTTGGACTACAGCCCCTATACCCCTATGACCAACTGCTGTTTGATTGATTTTAAAGGGATGTTGGAAAATGGTTTTAAGATTGGAAATGCAGAGGTAGAGAGTCCTAAGTCTATTCAGACTGCGACAGCTCAGATTTCCCAAATCATTGCCAACGTTGCTTCTAGCCAGTACGGAGGCTGTTCAGCTGACCGTATCGATGAGGTCTTGGCGCCTTACGCAGAGAAGAATTATCAAAAACATCTCAAAGATGCAGAAGAATGGGTCTTGCCTGACAAACGGGAAGATTACGCTTGGAAGAAAACCCAAAAAGACATCTACGATGCCATGCAATCTCTTGAGTATGAAATCAATACTCTCTTCACTTCAAATGGTCAAACACCTTTTACTTCACTAGGTTTTGGTCTGGGAACCAGTCGTTTTGAACGAGAAATTCAAAAAGCTATCTTGACCATTCGTATCAAGGGTCTTGGTTCAGAACATCGTACGGCTATCTTCCCTAAACTGATTTTTACTCTGAAAAGAGACCTCAACTTGGAAGAAGGGACTCCAAACTATGACATCAAACAGTTGGCCCTCGAGTGTGCAACCAAGCGGATGTACCCAGATGTTTTGTCCTATGATAAGATTGTTGACTTGACAGGTTCTTTCAAGGTTCCTATGGGTTGTCGTTCTTTCCTCCAAGGATGGAAGGATGAAAATGGTGTAGAAGTCAATTCGGGTCGGATGAATCTAGGTGTTGTGACGGTCAATCTTCCTCGTATTGCTCTTGAGTCTGAAGGAGACATGAATAAGTTCTGGGAAATCTTCAACGAGCGTATGAATATCGCAGAAGATGCTCTGGTTTATCGTGTCGAACGTACTAAAGAGGCGACACCAGCCAATGCTCCTATCCTTTATCAGTACGGCGCTTTTGGCCATCGTCTGGGTAAAGAAGAAAGTGTTGATCAGCTCTTTAAGAATCGTCGCGCAACCGTTTCGCTGGGCTACATCGGTTTATACGAAGTGGCTACTGTCTTCTTTGGAAATAGCTGGGAACACAATCCAGACGCCAAGGAATTTACGCTGGATATCATTCGTGATATGAAACGCCGTGTAGAAGAGTGGTCGGATCAATATGGTTACCATTTC
This sequence comes from Streptococcus mitis, assembly GCA_001560895.1. Classification (NCBI taxonomy): domain Bacteria; kingdom Bacillati; phylum Bacillota; class Bacilli; order Lactobacillales; family Streptococcaceae; genus Streptococcus; species Streptococcus mitis. The sequence continues at coordinate 1,984,360 of CP014326.1, read as the reverse complement.
TCAATTTATTCAACACCATCTGAAAGTCTGACAGACCGTTTCTGCCGACTAGATACAGAGAAGTTTGGCTCTATTCCGGATATTACAGATAAAGAATACTACACCAATTCTTTCCATTATGATGTTCGTAAAAATCCAACACCGTTTGAAAAATTAGATTTTGAGAAAGTCTATCCAGAAGCAGGTGCGTCAGGTGGTTTTATCCATTATTGTGAGTATCCAGTCCTCCAGCAAAATCCAAAAGCCTTGGAAGCTGTCTGGGACTATGCCTATGACCGCGTGGGCTATCTAGGAACCAATACTCCGATTGACCATTGCTACAAGTGTGACTTTGAAGGGGATTTTGAACCAACTGAAAGAGGATTTGCTTGTCCAAACTGTGGCAATAGTGATCCTAAAACCGTAGATGTGGTCAAACGAACTTGTGGCTACTTAGGTAATCCTCAAGCGAGACCTATGGTCAACGGCCGTCACAAGGAAATAGCTGCGCGTGTCAAACATATGAATGGTTCAACGATTAAAATAGCTGGGCATCAAGTAATAAATTAGAAAGAAATGAAATGGGAAAATATCAATTAGATGATAAGGGGCGCGCACAAGTGGCCCGTTATCACGAGAAACACTCTAAAGGTGGAGCTGGTAAAAAAGAACGCTTACTCAGCCTCAGAGAACAATTTTTAAACAAGAATAAGAAAAAATAAAAGTGAGAGTCAGCTCTCGCTTTTCTCTTAGTGGGAGGTAAGGATGGAACTACGCAGACCAAGATTAGCAGATAAGACAGCTGTTATAGACATGATGGCGGAATTTGAAAAATATCAGTCGCCTCACGACGGTGGTTTTTGGGATACAGAGAATTTTTCTTATGAAGACTGGTTAGAAAACAATCAGAATCAGGAAATGGGAATTAATCTGTCTGAAGGATGGGTTCCAGCAATTCAACTAGTAGCTTTTTCCGGGAAAGGTCAAGCACTTGGATTTCTTAACCTCCGATTGCGCCTCAATAACTTCCTACTAGAAAAAGGTGGCCACATTGGATACTCCATCCGACCATCTGAAAGAGGCAAGGGTTATGCTAAAGTGACTCTCCGTCAGGGTTTGCAAGTTGCTAAGGAAAAGAACATCAAGAAAGCTCTGGTGACCTGTAGCGTGAATAATCCTGCTAGCAGATCAGTCATTCTAGCAAATGGAGGGATTCTTGAAGATGTTCGTAATGGAGTTGAGCGTTATTGGATAGAGGTAGCGAATGAATAATCCAAAACCACAAGAATGGAAAAGCGAGGAACTTAGTCAAGGTCGTATCATTGACTACAAGGCCTTTAACTTTGTTGATGGCGAAGGCGTGCGTAACTCTCTCTATGTATCAGGTTGCATGTTTCACTGCGAGGGATGTTATAATGTTGCGACTTGGTCTTTTAATGCTGGCATTCCCTATACAGCAGAATTAGAAGAACAAATCATGGCAGATCTTGCTCAGCCCTATGTTCAAGGCTTGACTTTGTTAGGAGGAGAGCCCTTTCTCAATACGGGCATTCTCTTGCCACTTGTGAAACGTATCCGGAAGGAATTGCCAGACAAAGACATCTGGTCCTGGACGGGCTACACTTGGGAAGAAATGATGTTGGAGACACAAGATAAACTGGAACTTTTATCACTGATTGACATTCTTGTCGATGGACGGTATGATCGAACTAAGAGAAATCTCATGCTCCAGTTTCGAGGTTCGTCCAACCAACGAATTATCGATGTGCAAAAATCCCTCAAAAGTGGGCAAGTAGTGACTTGGGACAAGCTTAATGACGGAAAAGAAAGCTATGAACAGGTGAAGAGAGAGTAACTTTCTTCCATAAAACACTTAAATAAATGATCTGTCAAAAAAGAAAACATTTTCATGTTAAAAAATTTAAAAAACAGCAACAAATCCCTTGCAATCGCAGGGGCTTTGTGTTATTATATTATGGTGCTGTAAATTACAGCTTTAGCTTTGATGCAAGAGGTTGCGACACGCTCGGTTGCATTGCCACGCAACACCGCGTCGGTTTTCTTGTGGAGCTAGCCTATTATCTTAAATAGACGAAAAGGAGAAAAAGATGGCAAACAAAAAAATCCGTATCCGTTTGAAAGCTTACGAACACCGTACGCTTGACACAGCGGCTGCAAAAATCGTAGAATCAGCTACTCGTACAGGTGCTCAAGTTGCGGGTCCAATCCCACTTCCAACTGAACGTAGCCTCTACACAATTATTCGTGCGACTCACAAATACAAAGACTCTCGCGAACAATTTGAAATGCGTACACACAAACGTTTGATCGATATCGTTAACCCAACTCAAAAAACAGTTGATGCTTTGATGAAATTGGATCTTCCAAGTGGTGTAAACGTAGAAATCAAACTTTAATCTAAAGCTTGATACCTTGAGCATAAAAAACGCTCGTTAAAAACTTTTTGAATAAAAAATATAGAAAAGGAACTATTTTCTCATGACAAAAGGAATCTTAGGGAAAAAAGTGGGAATGACTCAAATCTTCACTGAAGCTGGCGAATTGATCCCTGTAACAGTTATTGAAGCAACTCCAAACGTTGTTCTTCAAGTTAAAACTGTTGAGACAGACGGATACAACGCTATCCAAGTTGGTTTCGATGACAAACGCGAAGTATTGAGCAACAAACCTGCTAAAGGACATGTAGCGAAAGCTAACACGGCTCCTAAGCGCTTCATTCGTGAATTCAAAAACGTTGAAGGCTTGGAAGTTGGTGCTGAAATCACAGTTGAAACATTCGCAGCTGGAGACGTTGTTGACGTAACTGGTACTTCTAAAGGTAAAGGTTTCCAAGGTGTTATCAAGCGCCACGGACAATCACGTGGACCAATGGCTCACGGTTCTCGTTACCACCGTCGTCCAGGTTCTATGGGACCTGTTGCACCTAACCGCGTATTCAAAGGTAAAAACCTTGCAGGACGTATGGGTGGCGACCGCGTAACAATTCAAAACCTTGAAGTTGTACAAGTTGTTCCAGAAAAGAACGTTATCCTTATCAAAGGTAACGTACCAGGTGCTAAGAAATCTCTTATCACTATCAAATCAGCAGTTAAAGCTGGTAAATAATAAAGAAAGGGGAAATCAGTCACAATGGCAAACGTAACATTATTTGACCAAACTGGTAAAGAAGCTGGCCAAGTTGTTCTTAACGATGCAGTATTTGGTATTGAACCAAATGAATCAGTTGTGTTTGATGTGATCATCAGCCAACGCGCAAGCCTTCGTCAAGGAACACACGCTGTTAAAAACCGCTCTGCAGTATCAGGTGGTGGACGCAAACCATGGCGTCAAAAAGGGACTGGACGTGCTCGTCAAGGTTCTATCCGCTCACCACAATGGCGTGGTGGTGGTGTTGTCTTCGGACCAACTCAACGTTCATACGGCTACAAACTTCCACAAAAAGTTCGTCGCCTAGCTCTTAAATCAGTTTACTCTGAAAAAGTTGCTGAAAACAAATTCGTAGCTGTAGACGCTCTTTCATTTACAGCTCCAAAAACTGCTGAATTTGCAAAAGTTCTTGCAGCATTGAGCATCGATTCTAAAGTTCTTGTTATCCTTGAAGAAGGAAATGAATTCGCAGCTCTTTCAGCTCGTAACCTTCCAAACGTGAAAGTTGCAACTGCTACAACTGCAAGTGTTCTTGACATCGCAAATAGCGACAAACTTCTTGTCACACAAGCAGCTATCTCTAAAATCGAGGAGGTTCTTGCATAATGAATTTGTATGATGTTATCAAAAAACCTGTCATCACTGAAAGCTCAATGGCTCAACTTGAAGCAGGGAAATATGTATTTGAAGTTGACACTCGTGCACACAAACTTTTGATCAAGCAAGCTGTTGAAGCTGCTTTCGAAGGTGTTAAAGTTGCCAACGTTAACACAATCAACGTAAAACCTAAAGCTAAACGTGTTGGACGTTACACTGGTTTTACTAACAAAACTAAAAAAGCTATCATCACACTTACAGCTGATTCAAAAGCAATCGAGTTGTTTGCTGCTGAAGCTGAATAATCTAAGGAGGAAATATCGTGGGAATTCGTGTTTATAAACCAACAACAAACGGTCGCCGTAATATGACTTCTTTGGATTTCGCTGAAATCACAACAAGCACTCCTGAAAAATCATTGCTTGTTGCATTGAAGAGCAAGGCTGGTCGTAACAACAACGGTCGTATCACAGTTCGTCACCAAGGTGGTGGACACAAACGTTTCTACCGTTTGGTTGACTTCAAACGTAACAAAGACAACGTTGAAGCGGTTGTTAAAACAATCGAGTACGATCCAAATCGTTCTGCAAACATCGCTCTTGTACACTACACTGACGGTGTGAAAGCATACATCATCGCTCCAAAAGGTCTTGAAGTAGGTCAACGTATCGTTTCAGGTCCAGAAGCAGATATCAAAGTCGGAAACGCTCTTCCACTTGCTAACATCCCAGTTGGTACTTTGATCCACAACATCGAGTTGAAACCAGGTCGTGGTGGTGAATTGGTACGTGCTGCTGGAGCATCTGCTCAAGTATTGGGTTCTGAAGGTAAATACGTTCTTGTTCGTCTTCAATCAGGTGAAGTTCGTATGATTCTTGGAACTTGCCGTGCTACAGTTGGTGTTGTCGGAAACGAACAACATGGACTTGTAAACCTTGGTAAAGCAGGACGTAGCCGTTGGAAAGGTATCCGCCCAACAGTTCGTGGTTCTGTAATGAACCCTAACGATCACCCACACGGTGGTGGTGAAGGTAAAGCACCAGTTGGTCGTAAAGCGCCATCTACTCCATGGGGCAAACCTGCTCTTGGTCTTAAAACTCGTAACAAGAAAGCGAAATCTGACAAACTTATCGTTCGTCGTCGCAACGAGAAATAATATTAAACTAGTCGCTTAAGCAACTAGTAAATCCGCCAGCTCGGTAGCGCTCCATAGGAGCGCAAGCCGCTGTGGTACAACATTTAAAGGAGAAAATATAAAAATGGGACGCAGTCTTAAAAAAGGACCTTTCGTCGATGAGCATTTGATGAAAAAAGTTGAAGCTCAAGCTAACGACGAAAAGAAAAAAGTTATTAAAACTTGGTCACGTCGTTCAACGATCTTCCCAAGTTTCATTGGTTACACTATCGCAGTTTATGACGGACGTAAACACGTACCTGTTTACATCCAAGAAGACATGGTAGGTCACAAACTTGGTGAATTTGCACCAACTCGTACTTACAAAGGTCACGCTGCAGACGACAAGAAAACACGTAGAAAATAAGGAGAACATAAATGGCAGAAATTACTTCAGCTAAAGCAATGGCTCGTACAGTACGTGTTTCACCTCGTAAATCACGTCTTGTTCTTGATAACATCCGTGGTAAAAGCGTAGCCGATGCAATCGCAATTTTGACATTCACTCCAAACAAAGCTGCTGAAATCATCTTGAAAGTTTTGAACTCAGCTGTAGCTAACGCTGAAAACAACTTTGGTTTGGATAAAGCTAACTTGGTAGTATCTGAAGCATTCGCAAACGAAGGACCAACTATGAAACGTTTCCGTCCACGTGCGAAAGGTTCAGCTTCACCAATCAACAAACGTACAGCTCACATCACTGTAGCTGTTGCAGAAAAATAAGGAGGTAAAATCGTGGGTCAAAAAGTACATCCAATTGGTATGCGTGTCGGCATCATCCGTGATTGGGATGCCAAATGGTATGCTGAAAAAGAATACGCGGATTACCTTCATGAAGATCTTGCAATCCGTAAATTCGTTCAAAAAGAACTTGCTGACGCAGCAGTTTCAACTATCGAAATCGAACGCGCAGTAAACAAAGTTAACGTTTCACTTCACACTGCTAAACCAGGTATGGTTATCGGTAAAGGTGGTGCTAATGTTGATGCACTCCGTGCGAAACTTAACAAATTGACTGGAAAACAAGTACACATCAACATCATCGAAATCAAACAACCTGATTTGGATGCTCACCTTGTAGGTGAAGGAATTGCTCGTCAATTGGAGCAACGTGTTGCTTTCCGTCGTGCACAAAAACAAGCAATCCAACGTGCAATGCGTGCTGGAGCTAAAGGAATCAAAACTCAAGTATCAGGTCGTTTGAACGGAGCAGATATCGCCCGTGCTGAAGGATACTCTGAAGGAACTGTTCCACTTCACACACTTCGTGCAGATATCGATTACGCTTGGGAAGAAGCAGATACTACATACGGTAAACTTGGTGTTAAAGTATGGATCTACCGTGGTGAAGTTCTTCCAGCTCGCAAAAACACTAAAGGAGGTAAATAACCAATGTTAGTACCTAAACGTGTTAAACACCGTCGTGAATTCCGTGGAAAAATGCGCGGTGAAGCAAAAGGTGGAAAAGAAGTAGCATTCGGTGAATACGGTCTTCAAGCTACAACTAGCCACTGGATCACTAACCGCCAAATCGAAGCTGCTCGTATCGCCATGACTCGTTACATGAAACGTGGTGGTAAAGTTTGGATTAAAATCTTCCCACACAAATCATACACTGCTAAAGCTATCGGTGTGCGTATGGGATCTGGTAAAGGGGCACCTGAAGGTTGGGTAGCACCAGTTAAACGTGGTAAAGTGATGTTCGAAATCGCTGGTGTATCTGAAGAGATCGCTCGCGAAGCGCTTCGTCTTGCTAGCCACAAATTGCCAGTTAAATGTAAATTCGTAAAACGTGAAGCAGAATAAGGAGAAGGCATGAAACTTAATGAAGTAAAAGAATTTGTTAAAGAACTTCGTGGTCTTTCTCAAGAAGAACTCGCGAAGCGCGAAAACGAATTGAAAAAAGAATTGTTTGAACTTCGTTTCCAAGCTGCTACTGGTCAATTGGAACAAACAGCTCGCTTGAAAGAAGTTAAAAAACAAATCGCTCGTATTAAAACAGTTCAATCTGAAGCGAAATAATAGACTAGGGAAGGAGAAATTTCAATGGAACGCAATAATCGTAAAGTTCTTGTTGGACGTGTTGTATCTGACAAAATGGACAAGACAATCACAGTTGTAGTTGAAACAAAACGTAACCACCCAGTCTATGGTAAACGTATTAACTACTCTAAAAAATACAAAGCTCATGATGAAAACAATGTTGCCAAAGAAGGCGATATCGTACGTATCATGGAAACTCGCCCGCTTTCAGCTACAAAACGTTTCCGTCTTGTAGAAGTTGTTGAAGAAGCGGTCATCATCTAATCAAACCTGAAAGGAGAAAACTGAAATGATTCAAACAGAAACTCGTTTGAAAGTCGCAGACAACAGCGGTGCTCGCGAAATCTTGACTATCAAAGTTCTTGGTGGTTCAGGACGTAAATTTGCAAACATCGGTGATGTTATCGTGGCATCTGTAAAACAAGCTACTCCTGGTGGTGCGGTTAAAAAAGGTGACGTTGTTAAAGCAGTTATCGTTCGTACTAAATCAGGTGCTCGTCGTGCTGATGGTTCATACATCAAATTTGACGAAAATGCAGCAGTTATCATCCGTGAAGACAAAACTCCTCGCGGAACACGTATCTTTGGACCAGTTGCACGTGAATTGCGTGAAGGTGGCTTCATGAAGATCGTGTCACTTGCTCCAGAAGTACTTTAATTTTTAGAAACAAACTAGTCCCCTAGCTTCAAGCTAGGGTGCCCTTATGGGCGTAAGAAAAATCAAGGAGAAATCTAATGTTTGTAAAAAAAGGCGACAAAGTTCGCGTAATCGCTGGTAAAGATAAGGGAACAGAAGCTGTTGTCCTTACTGCCCTTCCAAAAGTAAACAAAGTTATCGTTGAAGGTGTTAACATCGTTAAGAAACACCAACGTCCAACTAACGAACTTCCTCAAGGTGGTATCATCGAGAAAGAAGCAGCTATCCACGTATCAAACGTTCAAGTATTGGACAAAAATGGTGTAGCTGGTCGTGTTGGTTACAAATTTGTAGACGGTAAAAAAGTTCGCTACAACAAAAAATCAGGCGAAGTGCTTGATTAATCACGAAGGAAAGGAGAAGTATAATGGCAAATCGTTTAAAAGAAAAATATCTTAATGAAGTAGTTCCTGCTTTGACAGAACAATTCAACTACTCATCAGTGATGGCTGTGCCTAAAGTAGATAAGATCGTTTTGAACATGGGTGTTGGTGAAGCTGTATCAAACGCTAAAAGCCTTGAAAAAGCTGCTGAAGAATTGGCACTTATCTCAGGTCAAAAACCACTTATCACTAAAGCTAAAAAATCAATCGCCGGCTTCCGTCTTCGTGAAGGTGTTGCGATCGGTGCAAAAGTTACCCTTCGTGGTGAACGTATGTACGAATTCTTAGATAAATTGGTATCAGTTTCACTTCCACGTGTACGTGACTTCCATGGTGTTCCAACGAAATCATTTGATGGACGCGGAAACTACACACTTGGTGTGAAAGAACAATTGATCTTCCCAGAAATCAACTTTGATGACGTTGACAAAACTCGTGGTCTTGACATCGTTATCGTAACAACTGCTAACACTGACGAAGAGTCACGTGCATTGCTTACAGGCCTTGGAATGCCTTTTGCAAAATAATATAGGAGGTAAATCTAATGGCTAAAAAATCAATGATTGCTAAGAACAAACGTCCAGCGAAGTTCTCTACTCAAGCTTATACTCGTTGTGAAAAATGTGGTCGTCCGCATTCAGTTTACCGCAAATTTAAACTTTGCCGTGTTTGCTTCCGTGAATTAGCTTACAAAGGACAAATCCCTGGTGTAACAAAAGCATCTTGGTAATTTAAGATATCAAGGGCGTCAAAACTCTAAGTGAAAATAGGAAACTTGACGAAGAAACTGAAGTTTCTAGGAAAGTTTATCTTTTTCACACAGAGTTTAGCCCGGGTTCAGTTGGGGTTTCCAATTTGAACACGAGCTACAGCTTTGGCAAAAAAGACCAATTTGCTTTGGAGCATCGCTCCTGCATCAAATTGCCTATTTTTGCTCGTGCTGTTACGCTCTTTGTATCATGTATTAACTAGCAAGTGCAACTTGCAAACTACTAGTAAGAGGAGAAAAACAAAATGGTTATGACTGACCCAATCGCAGACTTCCTAACTCGTATTCGTAACGCTAACCAAGCTAAACACGAAGTACTTGAAGTACCTGCATCAAACATCAAAAAAGGGATTGCTGAAATCCTTAAACGCGAAGGTTTTGTAAAAAACGTTGAAATCATCGAAGATGACAAACAAGGCATCATCCGTGTATTCCTTAAATACGGACCAAACGGTGAAAAAGTTATCACTAACTTGAAACGTGTTTCTAAACCAGGACTTCGTGTCTACAAAAAACGTGAAGACCTTCCAAAAGTTCTTAACGGACTTGGAATTGCTATCCTTTCAACTTCTGAAGGTTTGCTTACTGATAAAGAAGCACGCCAAAAGAATGTTGGTGGGGAAGTTATCGCTTACGTTTGGTAATATTTAGCTCCCAATTTCTTTGTGACTCTTCGTTATCTTCTCTTGCCTAACCCAAAGTTAAGCCTGCGAGACGATGCCTAGATTCACTTTGAAATTGAAACCTAAATGTTCCTTTAAATCGAGAAATCGATTGAACCCCGTGAAAACTGGCCGTTCTGGCCTGACAATTTAACAGGAGAAAATAAACATGTCACGTATTGGTAATAAAGTTATCGTGTTGCCTGCTGGTGTTGAACTCACTAACAATGACAACGTTGTAACTGTAAAAGGACCTAAAGGAGAACTTACTCGTGAGTTCTCAAAAGATATTGAAATCCGTGTGGAAGGTACTGAAGTAACTCTTCACCGTCCAAACGATTCAAAAGAAATGAAAACTATCCACGGAACTACTCGTGCCCTTTTGAACAACATGGTTGTTGGTGTATCAGAAGGATTCAAGAAAGAACTTGAAATGCGCGGGGTTGGTTACCGTGCACAACTTCAAGGATCTAAACTTGTTTTGGCTGTTGGTAAATCTCATCCAGACGAAGTTGAAGCTCCAGAAGGAATTACTTTTGAACTTCCAAACCCAACAACAATCGTTGTTAGCGGAATTTCAAAAGAAGTAGTTGGTCAAACAGCTGCTTACGTACGTAGCCTTCGTTCACCAGAACCATATAAAGGTAAAGGTATCCGTTACGTTGGTGAATTCGTTCGCCGTAAAGAAGGTAAAACTGGTAAATAATGTTGAGTGGTTGAATCTCAACCACCAACCTATTTTCCAACTTTGTGCATAGCACACGATTTAAAACTAAAGAGGTGAAAACTGTGATTTCAAAACCAGATAAAAACAAACTCCGCCAAAAACGCCACCGTCGCGTTCGCGGAAAACTCTCTGGAACTGCTGATCGCCCACGTTTGAACGTATTCCGTTCTAATACAGGCATCTACGCTCAAGTGATTGATGACGTAGCGGGTGTAACGCTCGCAAGTGCTTCAACTCTTGACAAAGAAGTTTCAAAAGGAACTAAAACTGAACAAGCCGTTGCTGTCGGTAAACTCGTTGCAGAACGTGCAAACGCTAAAGGTATTTCAGAAGTGGTGTTCGACCGCGGTGGATATCTATATCACGGACGTGTGAAAGCTTTGGCTGATGCAGCTCGTGAAAACGGATTGAAATTCTAATAGGAGGACACTAGAAAATGGCATTTAAAGACAATGCAGTTGAATTAGAAGAACGCGTAGTTGCTGTCAACCGTGTTACAAAAGTTGTTAAAGGTGGACGTCGTCTTCGTTTCGCAGCTCTTGTTGTTGTTGGTGACCACAACGGTCGCGTAGGATTTGGTACTGGTAAAGCTCAAGAAGTTCCAGAAGCAATCCGTAAAGCAGTAGATGATGCTAAGAAAAACTTGATTGAAGTTCCTATGGTTGGAACAACAATCCCACACGAAGTTCTTTCAGAATTCGGTGGAGCTAAAGTATTGTTGAAACCTGCTGTAGAAGGTTCTGGAGTTGCCGCTGGTGGTGCAGTTCGTGCCGTTGTGGAATTGGCAGGTGTGGCAGATATTACATCTAAATCACTTGGTTCTAACACTCCAATCAACATTGTTCGTGCAACTGTTGAAGGTTTGAAACAATTGAAACGCGCTGAAGAAGTTGCTGCCCTTCGTGGTATTTCAGTTTCTGATTTGGCATAAGAAAGGGGATAAAATGGCTCAAATTAAAATTACTTTGACTAAGTCTCCAATCGGACGCATTCCATCACAACGTAAAACTGTTGTAGCACTTGGACTTGGCAAATTGAACAGCTCTGTTATTAAAGAAGATAACGCTGCTATCCGTGGTATGATCACAGCAGTATCTCACTTGGTAACAGTTGAAGAAGTAAACTAATGAATTTTTAGGGGATGTGCACTATACCATCCCCTAAAACTAGATATAGTCATCTATGATGACGTCGTATAGGCGAGTTGATGGGGGAGACAACCTTTTCTCCCTTATCGGCGCTAGCATTTTACAAAAGAGGAGAAAACAAAAATGAAACTTCATGAATTGAAACCTGCAGAAGGTTCTCGTAAAGTACGTAACCGCGTTGGTCGTGGTACTTCATCAGGTAACGGTAAAACATCTGGTCGTGGTCAAAAAGGTCAAAAAGCTCGTAGCGGTGGCGGAGTTCGCCTTGGTTTTGAAGGTGGACAAACTCCATTGTTCCGTCGTCTTCCAAAACGTGGATTCACTAACATCAACGCTAAAGAATACGCAATTGTGAACCTTGACCAATTGAACGTCTTTGAAGATGGTGCTGAAGTAACTCCAGTTGTTCTTATCGAAGCAGGAATTGTTAAAGCTGAAAAATCAGGTATTAAAATTCTTGGTAACGGTGAGTTGACTAAGAAATTGACTGTAAAAGCAGCTAAATTCTCTAAATCAGCTGAAGAAGCTATCACTGCTAAAGGTGGTTCAGTAGAAGTCATCTAAGAGAGGTGACCTATGTTTTTTAAATTATTAAGAGAAGCTCTTAAAGTCAAGCAGGTTCGATCAAAAATTTTATTTACAATTTTTATCGTTTTGGTCTTTCGTATCGGAACTAGCATTACAGTTCCCGGTGTGAATGCCAATAGCTTGAATGCTTTAAGTGGATTATCCTTCTTAAACATGTTGAGCTTGGTGTCAGGGAATGCCATGAAAAACTTTTCAGTTTTTGCTCTTGGTGTCAGTCCCTACATTACGGCCTCTATCGTTGTACAACTCTTGCAAATGGATATTTTACCCAAATTTGTAGAGTGGGGTAAACAAGGGGAAGTAGGTCGAAGAAAATTGAATCAAGCTACTCGTTATATTGCTCTTGTTTTAGCTTTTGTGCAATCTATCGGGATTACAGCTGGTTTTAATACTTTGGCTGGAGCTCAATTGTTGAAAACAGCTCTTACTCCACAAGTCTTTATCATGATTGGTATCATCTTAACAGCTGGTAGCATGATTGTTACTTGGTTGGGAGAGCAAATTACAGATAAGGGATACGGAAATGGTGTTTCTATGATTATCTTTGCCGGGATTGTTTCCTCAATCCCAGAGATGATTCAGGGCATCTATGTGGACTACTTTGTGAACGTCCCAAGTGACCGTATCAACTCATCTATTATTTTTGTAATCATTTTGATTATTACTGTATTGTTGATCATTTACTTTACAACTTATGTTCAACAAGCAGAATACAAAATTCCAATCCAATATACTAAGGTTGCACAAGGTGCTCCATCTAGCTCTTACCTTCCTTTGAAGGTCAACCCTGCTGGAGTTATCCCTGTTATCTTCGCAAGTTCGATTACTGCGGCGCCAGCAGCTATTCTACAGTTTTTAAGCGCTACAGGTCATGATTGGGCTTGGGTAAGAACAGCACAAGAAATGCTGGCAACAACTTCACCAACTGGTATCGCCATGTATGCTTTATTGATCATTCTCTTTACATTCTTCTATACGTTTGTACAGATTAATCCTGAAAAAGCGGCAGAGAACCTACAAAAGAGTGGTGCCTATATCCACGGAGTTCGTCCTGGTAAAGGTACAGAAGAATATATGTCTAAACTTCTTCGTCGTCTTGCAACTGTTGGTTCCCTCTTCCTTGGTGTGATTTCTATTTTACCGATTGTAGCAAAAGATGTTTTCGGGCTTTCAGAAGCAGTTGCTTTTGGAGGAACCAGTCTTTTGATCATTATCTCTACAGGTATTGAAGGAATCAAACAATTGGAAGGATACTTATTGAAACGTAAGTATGTTGGTTTCATGGATAGAACAGAATAAAAGCATTTACGGAATCAGTAAATGCTGAGGGAGTGGAGGTTTAAACTCTGACATTTGTGAGAGTTTGGTCTCCCCTCTTCTATTTTGTTTTTAAATAGGGGTGAAAAGATTTTTTGCTTCTATTTAAAAATAAAATAAGGAGATCAAATCATGAATCTTTTGATTATGGGCTTACCTGGTGCAGGTAAGGGAACTCAAGCAGCAAAAATCGTAGAACAATTCCATGTTGCACATATCTCAACAGGTGATATGTTCCGCGCTGCTATGGCAAATCAAACTGAAATGGGTGTTCTTGCTAAGTCATACATTGACAAGGGTGAATTGGTTCCTGATGAAGTTACAAATGGAATCGTAAAAGAACGTCTTTCACAAGATGATATTAAAGAAACAGGATTCTTGTTGGATGGTTACCCACGTACAATCGAACAAGCTCATGCCTTGGACAAAACATTGGCTGAACTTGGTATTGAACTAGAAGGTGTCATCAACATTGAAGTAAATCCAGACAGCCTCTTGGAACGTTTGAGTGGTCGTATCATCCACCGCGTAACTGGAGAAACTTTCCACAAGGTCTTTAACCCACCAGTTGACTATAAAGAAGAAGATTACTACCAACGTGAAGATGATAAGCCTGAGACAGTAAAACGTCGTTTGGATGTGAATATTGCTCAAGGGGAACCAATCATTGCTCACTACCGTGCCAAAGGTTTGGTTCATGACATCGAAGGTAATCAAGATATCAATGATGTATTCTCAGATATCGAAAAAGTATTGACAAATTTGAAATAAAGCGCTTTTCACACTTGCAAAAATCAGCTACAAATGTTATACTGAGATAGTCTGACTTATAATTGTTGTCTCTGTGTCTAGAGGCATCGAATCGAAATTTATGGAGGTGCTTTTGCGTGGCAAAAGACGATGTGATTGAAGTTGAAGGCAAAGTAGTTGATACAATGCCGAATGCAATGTTTACGGTTGAACTTGAAAATGGACATCAGATTTTAGCAACAGTTTCTGGTAAAATTCGTAAAAACTATATTCGTATTTTAGCGGGAGATCGTGTTACTGTCGAAATGAGTCCATATGACTTGACACGTGGACGTATCACTTACCGCTTTAAATAATCGAAAAACTTGGAGGGATAAGAAATGAAAGTAAGACCATCGGTCAAACCAATTTGCGAATACTGTAAAGTTATTCGTCGTAATGGTCGTGTTATGGTAATTTGCCCAGCAAATCCAAAACACAAACAACGTCAAGGATAAGATAGAAAGGAGAAAACATGGCTCGTATTGCTGGAGTTGACATTCCAAATGACAAACGCGTAGTAATCTCATTGACTTATGTTTATGGTATCGGACTTGCAACATCTAAGAAAATTTTGGCTGCTGCTGGAATCTCAGAAGATGTTCGTGTACGTGATCTTACATCAGATCAAGAAGATGCTATCCGTCGTGAAGTGGATGCAATCAAAGTTGAAGGTGACCTTCGTCGTGAAGTAAACTTGAACATCAAACGTTTGATGGAAATCGGTTCATACCGTGGTATCCGTCACCGTCGTGGACTTCCTGTCCGTGGACAAAACACTAAAAACAACGCTCGCACTCGTAAAGGTAAAGCTGTTGCGATCGCTGGTAAGAAAAAATAATATAGGAGGTAAAAGTCTTGGCTAAACCAACACGTAAACGTCGTGTGAAAAAGAATATCGAATCTGGTATTGCTCATATTCACGCTACATTTAATAACACTATTGTTATGATTACTGATGTGCATGGTAATGCAATTGCTTGGTCATCAGCTGGTGCTCTTGGTTTCAAAGGTTCTCGTAAATCTACACCATTCGCTGCTCAAATGGCTTCTGAAGCTGCTGCTAAATCTGCACAAGAACACGGTCTTAAATCAGTTGAAGTTACTGTAAAAGGTCCAGGTTCTGGTCGTGAGTCAGCTATTCGTGCGCTTGCTGCCGCTGGTCTTGAAGTAACAGCAATTCGTGATGTGACTCCAGTGCCACACAATGGTGCTCGTCCTCCAAAACGTCGCCGTGTATAATCATCGCATTACACTGCTTTTCGTTTAAGAGGGAGTAACTAAATGATCGAGTTTGAAAAACCAAATATAACAAAAATTGATGAAAATAAAGATTATGGCAAGTTTGTAATCGAACCACTTGAACGTGGCTACGGTACAACTCTTGGTAACTCTCTTCGTCGTGTACTTCTAGCTTCTCTACCAGGAGCAGCTGTGACATCTATTAACATTGATGGTGTGTTACATGAGTTTGACACAGTTCCAGGTGTTCGTGAAGACGTGATGCAAATCATTCTGAACATTAAAGGAATTGCAGTGAAATCGTACGTTGAAGACGAAAAAATCATCGAACTGGATGTTGAAGGTCCTGCTGAAGTAACAGCTGGTGACATTTTGACAGATAGCGATATTGAAATTGTAAATCCAGATCATTATCTCTTTACAATCGGTGAAGGTTCTTCTCTAAAAGCGACTATGACTGTTAACAGTGGTCGTGGATATGTACCTGCAGATGAAAATAAAAAGGATAATGCACCAGTTGGGACACTTGCTGTAGATTCTATTTATACACCAGTTACCAAAGTCAACTATCAAGTTGAACCTGCTCGTGTAGGTAGCAATGATGGATTTGACAAACTAACCCTTGAAATCTTGACAAATGGAACAATTATTCCAGAAGATGCTTTAGGGCTTTCAGCACGTATTTTGACAGAACATCTTGATTTGTTTACAAATCTTACTGAGATTGCTAAGTCAACTGAAGTGATGAAAGAAGCTGATACTGAATCTGACGACCGTATTTTGGATCGTACGATTGAGGAACTGGACTTGTCTGTGCGTTCATACAACTGTTTGAAACGTGCCGGTATCAATACTGTGCATGATTTGACAGAAAAATCTGAAGCAGAGATGATGAAAGTACGAAATCTTGGACGCAAGAGTTTGGAAGAAGTGAAACTCAAACTCATTGATTTGGGTCTTGGATTAAAAGATAAATAAAGGAGGAATACATGGCTTACCGTAAACTAGGACGCACTAGCTCACAACGTAAAGCAATGCTTCGCGATTTGACAACTGACCTTTTGATCAACGAATCAATCGTGACAACTGAAGCTCGTGCTAAAGAAATCCGTAAAACTGTTGAAAAAATGATTACTCTAGGTAAACGTGGTGATTTGCATGCACGTCGTCAAGCAGCTGCTTTCGTACGTAATGAAATCGCATCTGAAAACTATGATGAAGCAACTGACAAGTACACTTCTACTACAGCACTTCAAAAATTGTTCTCAGAAATCGCACCTCGTTATGCTGAACGTAACGGTGGATACACTCGTATCCTTAAAACTGAACCACGTCGTGGTGATGCAGCGCCAATGGCGATCATCGAATTAGTATAAAATCATCAATTTTGTTGAGTGTTATGATGATGGAGTCTTGTGCTCTTAGTCTAGCTCTGGTCTACCGCTAGGACCTCGGTCCTAGCGGGAACACTCATCATAAGTTGAGATAGTAGACGCTTGTTTACGAAATTGTTTTTTTCCTAAGAACAACTTCGTAAGCAGGCGTTTTTGAGTATTTTAGTTAGAATTATGCTATACTATTTAAGAAGAAATCTGCTAAATGTTCAGGTTTCCTATTTTAAGAAGAATTGGAGTTTGCTTATGAAAGCGATTATAACTGTTGTTGGTAAAGATAAATCTGGAATTGTTGCAGGTGTTTCTGGTAAAATTGCAGAATTAGGTTTGAATATTGATGATATCTCTCAAACTGTCTTGGATGAATATTTCACGATGATGGCTGTCGTCTCTAGTGATAAAAAACAAGATTTCACTTATCTTCGTAATGAATTTGAAGCTTTTGGGCAAACTTTGAATGTGAAAATCAATATTCAAAGCGCTGCGATTTTCGAAGCTATGTATAATATCTAGGAGGTGCACATGGATATTAGACAAGTTACTGAAACCATCGCCATGATTGAGGAGCAAAACTTTGATATCAGAACTATTACCATGGGGATTTCCCTATTGGACTGTATAGATCCAGATATCAATCGTGCTGCGGAGAAAATTTATCAAAAGATTACGACCAAGGCAGCTAATTTAGTGGCTGTTGGCGACGAAATTGCAGCTGAGTTGGGAATTCCAATCGTTAATAAGCGTGTATCGGTGACTCCTATTTCTCTGATTGGTGCAGCGACAGATGCAACAGACTATGTAGTTTTGGCAAAAGCGCTTGATAAGGCTGCGAAAGAGATTGGAGTGGACTTTATCGGTGGTTTCTCTGCCTTGGTACAAAAAGGTTATCAAAAGGGAGATGAGATTCTCATCAATTCTATTCCTCGTGCTTTGGCTGAAACGGACAAGGTCTGCTCGTCAGTCAATATCGGCTCAACCAAGTCTGGTATCAATATGACGGCTGTCGCAGATATGGGACGAGTTATCAAGGAAACGGCAACTCTATCTGATATGGGGGCAGCTAAGTTGGTTGTATTCGCTAATGCTGTTGAGGACAATCCATTTATGGCGGGTGCCTTCCATGGTGTTGGGGAGGCAGATGTTATCATCAATGTCGGAGTTTCTGGTCCTGGTGTGGTGAAACGTGCCTTGGAAAAAGTTCGTGGACAGAGCTTTGATGTAGTAGCCGAAACAGTTAAGAAAACTGCCTTTAAAATCACTCGTATCGGTCAATTGGTTGGTCAGATGGCCAGTGAGAGACTGGGTGTGGAGTTTGGTATTGTAGATTTGAGCTTGGCGCCAACTCCTGCGGTTGGAGATTCTGTAGCACGTGTCCTTGAGGAAATGGGACTAGAGACAGTTGGCACGCATGGAACGACGGCTGCCTTGGCTCTCTTGAACGACCAAGTTAAGAAGGGCGGAGTGATGGCCTGCAACCAAGTCGGTGGTTTGTCTGGTGCCTTTATCCCCGTCTCTGAGGATGAGGGGATGATTGCTGCAGTGCAAAATGGCTCTCTTAATTTGGAAAAACTAGAAGCCATGACGGCTATCTGTTCAGTTGGTTTGGATATGATTGCCATACCAGAAGATACGCCTGCTGAAACCATTGCTGCCATGATTGCGGATGAGGCTGCAATTGGTGTCATTAACATGAAAACAACGGCTGTTCGTATCATTCCAAAAGGAAAAGAAGGCGATATGATTGAGTTTGGTGGCCTATTAGGAACTGCACCTGTTATGAAGGTTAATGGGGCTTCGTCTGTTGATTTCATCTCTCGTGGAGGTCAAATCCCAGCACCAATTCATAGTTTTAAAAATTAAGAAAATAGGAGAAATTTTAAGTTCTGTTTAAGGTTAGGTGTGTATACTGTAATCATTAAATAAAGACCTCCTAATATTATTTGAAACAGATAATACTGATTTAGTTTGAATTTGATTTTCATCTAATATCTTTATTTAATAGAACTCCTAAACTTTTTCATAATAATCTCCTGCAAAAGTCGCCTGTATGGGTGGCTTTTGTTTTATCATCCATGATATAATAGAAGCAAACGGAGGACGGAAAATGGTAAAAGTACGATTGTATTTGGTACGTCATGGCAAGACCATGTTTAACACGATTGGTCGCGCACAAGGTTGGAGCGATACTCCCTTAACAGCTGAAGGTGAGAGAGGGATTCAAGAATTAGGAATCGGTTTGCGAGAATCTGGTCTGCAGTTTGAGCGTGCTTATTCGAGTGATTCTGGTCGCACTATTCAGACAATGGGAATTATCCTTGATGAACTTGGCTTGCAGGGAAAAATCCCTTATCGCATGGACAAGCGTATCAGAGAATGGTGTTTTGGTAGCTTTGACGGAGCTTATGATGGTGATCTTTTCATGGGCATTATTCCTCGTATCTTTAATGTGGACCACGTTCACCAATTGTCTTATGCTGAACTGGCTGAGGGTTTGGTAGAGGTCGATACAGCTGGTTGGGCTGAAGGCTGGGAAAAACTCAGTGGCCGAATCAAGGAAGGCTTTGAAGCGATTGCCAAAGAAATGGAAGAGCAAGGTGGAGGTAACGCCCTTGTTGTCAGCCACGGAATGACCATTGGAACCATTGTTTATCTGATTAATGGCATGCATCCGCATGGTCTCGATAATGGTAGCGTGACGATTCTTGAATATGAGGACGGCCAGTTTAGCGTAGAAGTTGTCGGCGACCATAGTTACCGAGAACTAGGACGGGAGAATATGGAGGAAGCCTCTATTTAATACTCTTCGAAAATCTCTTCAAACCGCGTCAACGTCGTCTTGCCGTAGATATGGTTACTGACTTCGTCAGTTCTATCCACAACTTCAAAACAGTGTTTTGAGCTGACTTCGTCAGTCTTATCTACAACCTCAAAGCAGTACTTTGAGCAATCTGCGGCTAGTTTCCTCGTTTGCTCTTTGATTTTAATTGAGTATAATCAGTCTAGACTTGCTTGCAATGAACTAGGAATCTAGTAGGAATATCAAGATAAGAAAAACAGCCGAGGATAATCCTTTCGGCTGTTTTTGATTGGGAAAACTAAAGTGTAATGCTGTTGCTTTTAGAAATTTTCATAAACAAGAGCAAGGAACCTACTGTTAGAACAGTCAGGATAGTTGACAAGGCTGCGGCTACACCGTAATTTCCTCTGAGAACCTCTGTATAAATGGCTACAGTCATTGTTCTTGTTTTGACATTGTAGAGGAGGATAGAAGTAGAGAGCTCTGAAATCATTGTGACCCAAGATAGGATAGCTCCAGAAATAATACCAGATAGCATCATTGGAGTTGTAATCTTGGCAAAGGTATTGAGACGGCTACTTCCTAAGCTTTCAGCAGCTTCTTCAATACTTGGGGCTATTTGTTGTAAGCTAGCAACAGATGAGCGAATAGTATAAGGCAATCTTCTGACAGATAGAGACATAATCAAGATGAAAGCTGTCCCTGTAATCATAAGAAATCCACTTCCAAATAGACCAGTATTGAAGGAAGAAATGAAGGCAATCCCTAGAACAGTTCCTGGTACAATATAAGGAACCATACTGAGGCTGTCAATTAAGTTTGTAAACAAATTCCGTTTTCTAACGGCTAGGTAGGAGATAAATGTTGCGAATAGGACAACTAGAACTAAGGCAATCAAAGGGATACGAATAGTATTGAAAATAGCAGAGCCCATACGATTGAAAGCTACCTTGTAACTGTTTAGAGAATAACCTTTGACAAATATCATACCTGATGTTTTTAGGAAAGAAGTATAAATCAAGTAGACTTGAGGTAGAACAGAGAACAAGATAATTCCGTAGACTGTTGCATAAATGGCAGCCATTTTTCCTTTTGTAGTTTTTTTAGGCTCAATTGGATGGAGCGAATTCATGCTGAAACTGTAGCGGTTTGAAATGTATTTTTGGATAAGGAAAATCGCCAAGGCAATGATAATCGCCATAACTGCTAAAGCAGATGCAAAAGCAGAATTTCCTCCAACCTCGCTAATAAATTGGGTATAAATCAGGACAGGGAAAGTCCGATATCCTTCACCAATTAACATAGGTGTTCCAAAGTCTGAGAATGCTCTCATAAATACAAGCAGGGCAGCAGCTAGTAAGGTTGGAACTAGAAGAGGTAAAACAACCGTTACGATACGCTTAAATCCGAAGGACCCCATACTTTCAGCGGCTTCAAGTAGAGAATTGTCAATACTTTTCATTGTCCCAGCAACGTATAGAAATACTAGTGGGAATAATTGTAGTGTAAAGACAAGTACAATTCCTTTGAATCCATAAATATCGATAGCTGGAAGATGAAGGGTATTTGTCAGGAATTTAGTAATGACCCCATTTCGTCCCAGCAAGAGAATCCAGGAGTAGGCTCCCACGAAAGGAGCTGACATGGAAGCAATGATAATTAATATTTGTAGAAATTTCTTTCCCTTGAAGTCATACATAGAGAAGAGATAAGCTAATAAGGTTCCTACGACTAAGGAAGTGACAGTAGCGGTAATGGAAACCTTGAAACTGTTGACGAGTGTCTCAGAGTAGTAGGCTTTACTAAAGAAAGTGACAAAATTAGCTAGTGAAAATTGTCCTTCATGTATGAGTGCTTGCTTGAGCACGGTAACGATAGGATAAACGAGAAAGACAAGATAGGTAAGAAAGATGAATAAAGAGGAGACTGTCCAAATATTTAGTTTTTTACGTTCCATGGTTGACTCCTTTTATCAGGTTTTGGGAACCATCCGCAGAAAAGACATTTAATTTTTGAGTATTGATTCGTAGACGAATACGATCGCCTTTTTGTAGATCTTCTTCAAAAGTTGATTCTTCGCTAACCTGAATTTTTGAGGCAAAGCCTGTCTCGATGAAGTATTCAGTATTCAGTCCAAGATAGACGCTATCGCTAATAGTTCCTTCAATATCTCCAGATTCATCTTTGATAAACTCTTCAGGACGAATGCTTACATGAATAGCTTGTGCATCAGCCTGATCAAGGGCTGGCATTCTAAGAGCATAGGCATCTGAAAAGACGATATAAGCGCCGTCGCTCCGTTTTTCAAGATTGGCAGGGATAATATTTGTACGTCCGATAAAGGTTGCTACAAACTCATTAGCTGGTTTATGATAGAGTTCTTTTGGTCGGCCTATTTGTTGGATCACCCCATCTTTCATAACAGCAATTTGGTCTGAAATCGCCATGGCTTCTTCTTGGTCGTGGGTCACATAGACGGTTGTAATTCCCACTTTGTGTTGGATTTCTCGAATGGCTTGACGCATATCCAAGCGAAGTTTGGCATCCAGATTACTAAGTGGCTCGTCCATGAGGAGAACACTTGGATTAACCGCTAAGGCACGTGCCAAGGCGACACGTTGTTGTTGTCCACCACTGAGTTTATCAGGTTTTCGATCCGCATATTGAGCAATTTGCATGAGTTCAAGATACTTATTGGTTTGTTGAATCAATTCTTCTTTTGGAACCTTCTTTTGCTTAAGACCAAAAGCAACATTATCTCGGACAGTCAAATGTGGGAAAATAGCGTAGTTTTGGAAAACCATCCCGATATTGCGTTTGCTGGGTTCCATATTATTAATTTTTGTATCATCGAAGTAAAATTCTCCGCCTTCGATATTGTTGAAACCTGCAATCATACGAAGAAGAGTCGTTTTCCCACACCCTGAAGGTCCAAGGATGGTAAAGAGACTTCCTTTGGGAACTGTAATATTTAAATTATCAATAACAGGAATATCGTGGTAGATTTTTTTGGCGTTAATAATTTTGATCTCACTCATAGTGAACCTCTTTTACTGTTTAGATTGGATATCTGTAAAAATGTCATTGTACTTTTTAAGAATAGTGGATTTATTTTTAATGACATAATCTGAATCTTCGGTGGCAATTTTGATTTCTGTCATAGCCTTCATATTTTTATTGGTTTTAGCATTTTTACGAATAGGTCTGATTGTAGTTTC
The DNA here is from genome assembly GCA_001560895.1 of Streptococcus mitis. NCBI lineage: Bacteria > Bacillati > Bacillota > Bacilli > Lactobacillales > Streptococcaceae > Streptococcus > Streptococcus mitis. Next base: position 1,961,668 of record CP014326.1, on the reverse strand, counting down.
AGTTCCTAGCTTATCTTGGATTTCTTGAGAAAGGATGAAATCGATAAATTTCTTAGCGTTTTCCATGTGTTTGGCATTTTTGACGATGGCCGCGTTACCAGGTAAAAAGACGGTACCTTCTTTTGGATAAATGACTTTTACATCAACTCCATCATTTAAGAGTTTTAAGGCAGGGTCTTCATAGGTGAGTCCAACAGCCATTTCCCCATCGGCGACAGCTTTGTAAACATTTGAAGAGCTAGATGCAATTTTTCCATCTACTAGGGTAAATAGATTTTTCACATAGGTCCAAGCTTGTTCATTTTCGTATCCACCTTGGTCTACAAGCATGTTTGTTAGTTGTGCAAAGGCGCTAGAAGCATTACTTGGATCAGCAGTAGCGATTTTTCCTTTTAATTTAGGATTGAGTAAATCATTGTAACCTTCAATTTTAATATCTTTTGTAAGAGCTGAATTGGCAATGATGACACTGACATCAAGTGTATAAGGCGTGTAGAATCCTGTTTTATTTTGATATTCAGGGATTATCTGGTCGTTCTCTTGAGAAATATAAGGTTCAAAAAGTTTTTCGTTAGAAGAGAAGAGAGCGTAGGAGCCTCCGAAAATGACATCGGCTACTGGGGATTCTTTTTCGGCCTCAGCTTTTTTGAACAATTCACCCGTACTGGCTTGTACTAAATCAACCTTAATACCATATTTTTCTTCGAAGGCAGGGATTGTCTCTTCGATAAGGTCTTCAGGGTTAGGCGAGTAGATAACCAAAGCATTATCCGAATCTGTCTTAGTGTTAGTTTCCGAATCTGTTGTTGAAGAACATCCAGATAAAGTAAGAAATATCCATCCACAAGAGAGAAAGAATAGTAGTTTTTTCATAAGAATCTCCTTTTTTACGAACGTTTTCACTCTACAATTTGGTCAACATTTATAATTTGCAGAGTTCTATAGGATATAATAAAAACCTTAAAGAAATCTAAAACTGGGAATATGAGTCAAAGACGCTAGGGGGAAAAGATGGAAGAGACAAATAATCGATATAAGTTAATTTCAAGTGCTAGCTAATTTTTTATACTGCTAAATAAGTTGGATTTGCTATTCGAACTTTCTTACCATCCAAGACCAAAAGAACATTTCTCGTCTTTCAAATTTCCCCAAAAATGGTATAATAGTAACATCACAAAATTGGAGAGAGACCATGAGTTTTTACAATCATAAAGAAATTGAGCCTAAGTGGCAGGGCTACTGGGCAGAACATCATACATTTAAGACAGGAACAGATGCATCAAAACCGAAGTTTTATGCGCTTGACATGTTCCCTTATCCATCTGGAGCGGGTCTGCACGTAGGACACCCAGAAGGTTATACAGCAACCGATATCCTCAGCCGTTACAAACGTGCGCAAGGATACAACGTCCTTCACCCAATGGGTTGGGATGCTTTTGGTTTGCCTGCAGAGCAATATGCTATGGATACTGGTAATGATCCAGCAGAATTTACAGCTGAGAACATTGCCAACTTCAAACGCCAAATTAATGCGCTTGGCTTCTCTTACGACTGGGATCGTGAAGTCAACACAACAGATCCAAACTACTACAAGTGGACGCAATGGATTTTTACTAAGCTTTACGAAAAAGGATTGGCCTATGAAGCTGAAGTGCCAGTAAACTGGGTGGAAGAATTGGGAACTGCCATCGCCAACGAAGAGGTTCTTCCTGACGGAACATCTGAGCGTGGAGGCTATCCAGTTGTCCGCAAGCCAATGCGCCAATGGATGCTCAAAATCACGGCTTACGCAGAGCGCTTACTCAATGACTTAGATGAACTTGATTGGCCAGACCCTATCAAGGACATGCAACGCAACTGGATTGGTAAATCAACTGGTGCTAATGTAACCTTTAAAGTTAAGGGAACGGACAAGGAATTCACAGTCTTTACCACTCGTCCTGATACTCTTTTCGGTGCGACTTTCACTGTCTTGGCTCCTGAACATGAATTAGTAGACGCTATCACAAGTTCAGAGCAAGCAGAGGCTGTAGCAAACTATAAACATCAAGCTAGCCTCAAATCTGACTTGGCTCGTACAGATCTTGCCAAAGAAAAAACTGGTGTTTGGACTGGTGCTTATGCCATCAACCCTGTCAATGGTAAGGAAATTCCAATCTGGATTGCCGACTATGTTCTTGCTAGTTACGGAACAGGTGCCGTTATGGCCGTTCCAGCTCACGACCAACGTGACTGGGAATTTGCCAAACAATTTGACCTTCCAATCGTCGAAGTACTTGAAGGTGGAAACGTTGAAGAAGCTGCCTACACAGAAGATGGTCTTCATGTTAATTCAGACTTCCTAGATGGATTGAATAAAGAAGACGCAATTGCTAAGATTGTGGCTTGGTTGGAAGAGAAAGGTTGTGGACAAGAGAAAGTTACCTACCGCCTCCGCGACTGGCTCTTTAGCCGTCAACGTTACTGGGGTGAGCCAATTCCTATCATTCATTGGGAAGATGGAACTTCAACACCTGTTCCTGAAAGTGAATTGCCACTTGTCTTGCCTGTAACCAAGGATATCCGTCCTTCAGGTACTGGAGAAAGTCCACTAGCTAACTTGACAGATTGGCTTGAAGTGACTCGTGCAGATGGTGTCAAAGGTCGTCGTGAAACCAACACCATGCCACAATGGGCAGGTTCAAGCTGGTACTACCTCCGCTATATTGACCCACACAATACTGAGAAATTGGCTGACGAGGACCTCCTCAAACAATGGTTGCCAGTAGATATCTACGTTGGTGGAGCAGAGCATGCCGTTCTTCACTTGCTCTACGCTCGTTTCTGGCATAAATTCCTCTATGACCTCGGTGTTGTTCCGACTAAGGAACCATTCCAAAAACTCTTTAACCAAGGAATGATTTTGGGAACAAGCTACCGTGACCACCGTGGCGCTCTTGTAGCAACCGACAAGGTTGAAAAACGTGACGGTTCTTTCTTCCATGTGGAAACAGGGGAAGAGTTGGAGCAAGCACCAGCCAAGATGTCTAAATCGCTTAAGAACGTTGTCAACCCAGACGACGTAGTGGAACAATACGGTGCCGATACCCTTCGTGTCTATGAAATGTTCATGGGACCACTTGATGCTTCGATTGCTTGGTCAGAAGAAGGTCTGGAAGGAAGCCGTAAATTCTTGGACCGTGTTTACCGTTTGATTACAAGTAAAGAAATCCTTGCGGAAAACAATGGCGCTCTTGACAAGGTCTACAATGAAACAGTCAAAGCTGTTACTGAGCAAATCGAGTCCCTCAAATTCAACACAGCTATTGCACAACTTATGGTCTTTGTCAACGCGGCTAACAAGGAAGACAAGCTCTATGTGGACTACGCTAAAGGCTTTATCCAATTGATTGCCCCATTTGCGCCTCACTTGGCAGAAGAACTCTGGCAAACTGTTGCGGCAACAGGTGAGTCAATCTCTTACGTGGCTTGGCCAACATGGGATGAAAGCAAATTGGTTGAAGACGAAATCGAAATCGTTGTCCAAATCAAAGGAAAAGTTCGTGCCAAACTCATGGTCGCTAAAGACCTTTCACGTGAAGAATTACAAGAAATCGCTTTAGCGGATGAAAAAGTTAAAGCAGAAATTGACGGTAAGGAAATCGTGAAAGTGATTGCGGTACCGAATAAATTGGTTAATATTGTTGTAAAATAAGAAATGAATCCTTCAGAGTTAGAATCTGGGGGATTTTTTGTATCTTCTTATGAAAGTATGATATACTATGGGCAACTATAAAGTTTGAAAAGCGAAATAAGGAGAATACTATGCCAGTAAATGAATATGGTCAGATGATTGGTGAGTCAATGGAAGGTTATACACCAGGTAAACTGCCTTCTATTGATTTCTTAGAAGGGCGTTATGCTCGGATAGAGGCTCTCTCGGTAGAAAAACATGCGAGGGATTTGCTAGCTGTTTATGGCCCTGATACGCCTCAGGAGATGTGGACCTACCTTTTTCAGGAGCCAGTGGTAGATATGGAGGAGCTGGTTACCCTTTTAAATCAGATGTTAGCTCGTAAGGACCGTTTTTACTATGCAATCATAGACAAGGCAACTGGTAAGTCTTTGGGAACTTTTTCTCTCATGCGTATTGACCAGAATAACCGAGTAATAGAAGTGGGAGCTGTCACTTTTTCTCCAAAACTCAGGGGGACACGGATAGGAACAGAAGCCCAGTATCTCTTGGCTTGCTATGTCTTTGAGGAGCTTAACTATCGTCGCTATGAGTGGAAATGCGATGCCTTAAATCTGCCATCCAGACGAGCAGCGGAACGTTTGGGCTTTATTTATGAAGGAACCTTCCGTCAGGCAGTGGTTTATAAGGGACGGACGAGGGATACGGATTGGTTGTCTATGATTGATAAGGACTGGCCTCAAGTCAAAGCTCGATTGGAAAAATGGTTGCGTCCTGAAAATTTTGATAAAGATGGACAGCAGTACAAGAGCTTGAGAGAGCTTTAAGAGGTGTTGAGATGATTACTATTAAAAAGCAAGAAATTGTCAAGCTAGAGGATGTTTTGCATCTCTATCAGGCTGTCGGTTGGACAAATTATACCCATCAATCAGAGATGCTGGAGCAGGCCTTATCTCATTCATTAGCGATTTATGTGGCACTTGATGGCGATGCTGTGGTGGGCTTGATTCGTTTGGTTGGAGATGGATTCTCATCAGTATTGCTTCAGGATTTAATTGTTTTACCAATCTATCAGCGTCAAGGGATTGGTAGCGCCTTGATGAAAGAGGCTTTAGAGGATTACAAAGATGCCTATCAAGTCCAGCTGGTGACAGACCAGACAGAAAAAAACGTGGGATTTTATCGTTCTTTGGGTTTTGAAGCCTTATCTACCTATGATTGTATAGGAATGACTTGGATAAACAGAGAAAAATAATAAAACTTGTTTGTTCTTAAGCAAAGTTTAAGGCTAGTCTAGTATTATATAGTCATTAAATAAAGACCTCCTAACTTTATTTAATGAAATCCTAAAACTTTTTTCATCATAATCTCCTAATGAAGTCACCCAATCAGGTGGCTTTTTTCATGGGTAGGTGATGGTGATAGAATTTTTTTGTAATACTCTTTGAAAATCAAATTCAAACCACGTCAACGTCACCTTGCCGTACTCAAGTACAGCCTGCGGCTAGTTTCCTAGTTTGCTCTTTGATTTTCATTGAGTATAAAATAGTAAAATTTGAGAAAAGTTAAGCTAGTTTTAAGCTTCGTATTGTATTATATCTTTATTAAATAAAGACCTCCTAACTTTATTTAATAAAATCCTAAACTTTTCTTTTTCATAATAATCTCCCTTAACTCCACCCAATCAGGTGGAGTTTTTTGGCTCTATTTCAGGCTTTTGGGGACTATTCTAAAAATCATTTTTCGATATTTTTCGGTATTTTTCTGATTTTGGTCGGGGAATTGGAGGGGACTTTTTTAGGAAATATGACTAAGAAATAGGTCTGTTGTTGCTTCGGCTACTTCAAACTCAATTTGATTGTAAGTGACTGTTAATTGAAGGACTGGAACTGTTGTAATAATGATTTTGCTTGTCCAGTAGTGGCGTATTAAATGAGGAGTGACATGTAAGATTGTCTCTTCATTTACTAAATCAAAATTTCTATGAAATTGATAGAATCCCTAACTTTCTCTTAAACTTGAAAGTCTTGTTGTAAAACGGTTAAAGCTTGAGAAGCTGAGGATATAAACCTTTGACAAATTTTGTGAACTGTGGGATAATAAAAAGGAATTGAGTACTAGTTCTATATCATGGACTAGAAAAGACCTCAAGCTAACTTCCACATTAAGCTTGAGGTCTTTTTTGACACTATTTGTCCTTGTTTAGCCATTTATCGACTAATCGAAGAACGACACCGAATAAGTGCTAAAGTCGGGAGTCACCCAATCGGGTGGCTTTTTTGTTTGTGGCTTTGTTTTTTGATATAATAGAGCCATGAGTAGAATTTTAGATAATGAGATAATGGGGGACGAGGAGTTAGTAGAACGCACGCTCCGTCCTCAGTATTTACGTGAATATATCGGTCAGGACAAGGTCAAGGACCAGCTCCAAATCTTTATCGAGGCTGCCAAAATGCGGGATGAAGCGCTGGATCATGTGCTCTTATTTGGCCCTCCAGGTTTGGGAAAAACGACCATGGCCTTTGTTATTGCCAATGAATTGGGAGTAAATCTCAAGCAGACTTCGGGTCCTGTCATTGAAAAAGCCGGTGATTTGGTAGCGATTTTGAATGACTTAGAGCCTGGGGACGTCCTTTTTATTGACGAGATTCATCGTTTGCCCATGTCGGTGGAAGAGGTACTTTACAGTGCCATGGAGGACTTCTACATCGATATTATGATTGGTGCTGGTGAAGGCAGTCGCAGTGTTCATTTGGAGTTGCCACCTTTCACTTTGATTGGTGCGACGACTCGGGCTGGTATGCTCTCAAATCCTCTACGGGCACGTTTTGGGATTACAGGTCATATGGAATACTATGCCCATGCTGACTTGACAGAAATTGTTGAGCGGACAGCAGATATTTTTGAGATGGAAATAACTCATGAGGCAGCATCCGAGCTGGCCTTGCGTAGTCGTGGAACCCCTCGTATTGCCAATCGTCTCCTCAAGCGCGTGCGCGATTTTGCCCAGATTATGGGGAACGGGGTTATCGATGATCTTATTACTGATAAGGCTTTGACCATGCTAGATGTTGACCATGAAGGTTTGGACTATGTGGACCAAAAAATCCTTCGTACCATGATTGAGATGTACGGTGGTGGCCCTGTCGGGTTAGGCACTCTTTCCGTCAATATTGCTGAGGAGCGCGAGACGGTGGAAGACATGTACGAGCCTTACTTGATTCAAAAAGGTTTTATCATGCGAACACGGTCTGGACGGGTTGCAACGGCTAAGGCCTACGAACATTTAGGTTATGAATACAGTGAAAAATGATCAAGAAATACTAGAAGTTTTTAGAGAAAATCCGGATATGATGGCTATTCTGACCATCATCCGAGATCTTGGTCTGAAAGACTCGTGGTTGGCAGCAGGTTCGGTACGAAATTTCATATGGAATCTCTTGTCAGAGAAACCACCTTTTGACTGTGAAACAGATGTTGATGTCATTTTCTTTGATCCAGATATTTCTTATGAGGAAACCTTGTCCCTAGAGAAAAAGTTGAGAGCGGATTTTCCTCAGTACCAGTGGGAGTTGAAAAATCAGGTCTATATGCACCAGCATAGCCCTCACACTGCTCCCTATAGCAGTTCTTGTGATGCTATGAGTAAGTATCCAGAACGGTGTACGGCGATTGGGCTCCGATTGAATGAAGACTCCGCTTTAGAATTCTTTACTCCTTATGGACTTGAGGATATTTTGAATTTCCAAGTTCGCCCAACTCCTCATTTTTTAGAAAATGAAGACCGAATGAAGCTCTATCAAACACGATTATCCAAGAAAAATTGGCAAGAAAAATGGAAAAATTTGATTTTTAAAAATACTTAAGGAAACTTTAAGCTAGGAAGTGTATACTAAGTACATAAGTTAAGAAGACCTTAACTTAAACTCCTAAAACTTTTTCATAATAATCTCCCTATAAAAATAGAGTCGCCCAATCAGGCGACTTATTTTTTTGAAAAATGGGCTTTGTGCCTGAGAATAAATAGCTTAGTGATAGAAGAAAATGGGGAAATATGGTATAATGAAACGATAGATTTTTGAATAGGAATAAGATCATGTTTGGATTTTTTAAGAAAGATAAGGCTGTGGAAGTAGAGGTTCCGACACAGGTTCCTGCTCATATCGGCATCATCATGGATGGAAATGGCCGTTGGGCTAAAAAACGTATGCAACCGCGAGTCTTTGGACACAAGGCGGGCATGGAAGCATTGCAAACTGTGACCAAGGCAGCCAACAAACTGGGAGTTAAGGTTATTACAGTTTATGCTTTCTCTACGGAAAATTGGACCCGCCCCGATCAGGAAGTCAAGTTTATCATGAACTTGCCGGTAGAGTTTTATGACAATTATGTCCCAGAATTGCACGCAAATAATGTTAAGATTCAGATGATTGGGGAGACGGACCGCCTGCCTAAGCAAACCTTTGAAGCTTTAACCAAGGCTGAGGAATTGACTAAGAACAACACAGGATTGATTCTTAATTTTGCCCTCAACTATGGTGGACGTGCTGAGATTACACAGGCGCTTAAGTTGATTTCCCAGGATGTTTTAGATGCCAAAATCAACCCAGGTGACATCACAGAGGACTTGATTGGCAACTATCTCTTTACCCAGCATTTGCCTAAGAATGTACGAGATCCGGACTTGATTATCCGTACTAGTGGAGAATTACGTTTGAGTAATTTCCTTCCATGGCAGGGGGCCTATAGTGAACTCTATTTTACAGATACCTTGTGGCCTGACTTTGACGAAGTAGCCTTGCAGGAAGCCATTCTTGCCTACAATCGTCGTCATCGCCGATTTGGAGGAGTTTAGGAGGAGATATGACAAAGGATTTACAAAAAAGAACCTTGTTCGCAGGGATTGCCCTGGCTATTTTCCTACCGATTTTGATGATTGGGGGACTCTTGCTTCAGATAGCAATTGGAATTATAGCCATGCTAGCCATGCATGAACTTTTGAAGATGAGAGGTTTAGAGACCATGACTATGGAGGGGCTCTTGACCCTCTTTGCAACCTTTGCCCTGACCATTCCCTTGGAGAATTACCTGACTTTTTTGCCAGTTGATGGGAATGTGGTTGCCTATAGTGTGTTGATTTCAATTATGTTAGGAACGACTGTTTTTAGCAAGTCTTATACGATTGAGGATGCTGTTTTCCCTCTTGCTATGAGTTTCTATGTGGGCTTTGGATTTAATGCCTTACTAGATGCTCGTGTTGCAGGTTTGGACAAGGCTCTCTTAGCTTTGTGTATCGTCTGGGCGACCGACAGTGGTGCCTATCTTGCTGGGATGAACTATGGGAAACGAAAATTAGCACCAAGGGTATCGCCTAATAAAACACTTGAGGGTGCCTTTGGCGGTGTTTTAGGAGCAATTTTAGTAACCATTATCTTTATGATAGTTGACAGTACAGTTGCTCTTCCGTATGGAATTTACAAGATGTCAGTCTTTGCTATTTTCTTTAGCATAGCTGGACAATTTGGTGATTTACTAGAAAGTTCGATTAAGCGTCACTTTGGTATTAAGGATTCTGGGAAATTTATCCCTGGACATGGTGGTGTTTTGGATCGTTTCGATAGTATGTTGCTTGTATTTCCAATCATGCACTTATTTGGACTCTTTTAATCAAAAGACGGAGGAAATACTATGCTCGGAATTTTAACCTTTATTCTGGTTTTCGGGATTATTGTGGTGGTGCACGAGTTCGGGCACTTCTACTTTGCCAAGAAATCAGGAATTCTAGTGCGTGAATTTGCCATTGGTATGGGACCCAAAATCTTTGCTCATATTGGCAAGGACGGGACGGCCTATACCATTCGAATCTTGCCTTTGGGTGGCTATGTTCGTATGGCCGGTTGGGGTGATGATACGACTGAAATCAAGACAGGGACTCCTGTCAGTTTGACGCTTACTGATGACGGTAAGGTTAAACGCATCAATCTCTCAGGTAAAAAATTGGATCAAACGGCCCTCCCTATGCAGGTGACCCAGTTTGACTTTGAAGACAAGCTCTTTATCAAGGGCTTGGTTCTGGAAGAAGAAAAAACATTTGCAGTGAATCACGATGCAACGGTTGTGGAAGCAGATGGAACTGAGGTTCGGATTGCTCCCTTGGATGTACAATATCAAAATGCAACTATCTGGGGCAAACTGATTACCAACTTTGCAGGTCCTATGAACAACTTTATCTTAGGTGTCGTTGTTTTTTGGATTTTAATCTTTATGCAGGGTGGTGTCAGAGATGTCGATACCAACCAGTTCCATATTATGCCCCAAGGGGCCTTGGCTAAGGTGGGAGTACCAGAGACAGCTCAGATTACCAAGATTGGTTCACATGAGATTAGCAACTGGGAAAGTTTGATCCAGGCTGTGGAAGCAGAAACTAAAGATAAGACGGCCCCAACCTTGGATGTGACTATTTCTGAAAAGGGTAGAGACAAGCAAGTCACTGTTACTCCTGAAGAAAATCAAGGTCGTTACCTTCTAGGTGTTCAACCGGGAATTAAGTCGGACTTTCTATCCATGTTTGTGGGTGGTTTCACAACCGCTGCTGACTCAGCTCTCCGAATTCTATCGGCTTTGAAAAATCTGATTTTACAACCGGATTTGAACAAGCTAGGTGGACCTGTTGCCATCTTTAAGGAAAGTAGTGATGCTGCTAAAAATGGAATTGAAAACGTCTTGTACTTCTTGGCAATGATTTCCATTAATATCGGGATTTTTAATCTTATTCCGATTCCAGCTCTGGATGGTGGTAAGATTGTTCTCAATATCCTAGAAGCTATCCGCCGTAAACCATTAAAACAAGAAATTGAAACCTATGTCACCTTGGCCGGAGTGGTCATCATGGTTGTCTTGATGATTGCTGTGACCTGGAATGACATTATGCGACTCTTTTTTAGATAATCGAGGAATATTATGAAACAAAGTAAAATGCCTATCCCAACGCTTCGCGAAATGCCAAGCGATGCTCAAGTTATCAGCCATGCTCTTATGTTGCGAGCTGGTTATGTTCGTCAAGTATCTGCAGGTGTTTATTCTTACTTGCCACTTGCCAATCGTGTGATTGAAAAAGCCAAAAACATCATGCGCCAAGAATTTGATAAGATTGGTGCTGTTGAGATGTTGGCTCCTGCACTTCTCAGTGCAGAGTTGTGGCGCGAATCAGGTCGTTATGAAACTTATGGTGAAGACCTTTACAAGCTAAAAAACCGTGAAAAATCAGACTTTATCCTAGGCCCAACTCACGAAGAAACCTTTACAGCTATTGTCCGTGATTCTGTTAAGTCTTACAAGCAATTGCCACTCAACCTTTACCAAATCCAGCCTAAGTATCGTGATGAAAAACGCCCACGCAATGGACTTCTTCGTACACGTGAGTTTATCATGAAAGATGCTTATAGCTTCCATGCTAACTATGATAGTTTGGACAGTGTTTATGATGAGTACAAGGCTGCCTATGAGCGTATTTTCACTCGTAGTGGCTTAGACTTTAAGGCTATCATCGGTGACGGTGGAGCCATGGGTGGTAAGGACAGCCAAGAATTTATGGCCATTACACCTGCTCGTACAGATCTTGACCGCTGGGTTGTCTTGGACAAGTCAGTTGCCTCATTTGACGAAATTCCTGCAGAAGTGCAAGAAGAAATCAAGGCAGAATTGCTTAAATGGATGGTTTCTGGTGAAGATACCATCGCCTACTCAAGTGAGTCTAGCTATGCAGCTAACTTAGAAATGGCAACAAACGAGTACAAACCAAGTAACCGTGTTGTCGCTGAAGAAGAAGTGACTCGTGTTGCAACACCAGATGTTAAATCAATCGATGAAGTTGCAGCCTTCCTAAACGTTCCAGAAGAACAAACAATTAAAACTCTCTTCTACATGGCAGATGGTGAGCTTGTTGCAGCCCTTCTAGTTGGAAATGACCAGCTCAATGAAGTTAAGTTGAAAAACCACTTGGGAGCAGATTTCTTTGACGTTGCTAGCGAAGAAGAAGTTGCAAACGTTGTTCAAGCAGGATTTGGTTCACTTGGCCCAGTTGGTTTGCCAGAGAATGTTAAAATCATTGCAGACCGTAAGGTGCAAGATGTTCGCAATGCAGTTGTGGGTGCTAACGAAGATGGCTACCACTTGACTGGTGTGAACCCAGGTCGTGACTTTACTGCAGAATATGTGGATATCCGTGAAGTTCGTGAGGGTGAAATTTCTCCAGACGGACAAGGTGTCCTTAACTTTGCGCGTGGTATCGAAATTGGGCACATCTTCAAACTCGGTACTCGTTACTCAGCAAGCATGGGAGCAGATGTCTTGGATGAAAATGGCCGTGCTGTGCCAATTATCATGGGCTGTTACGGTATCGGTGTCAGCCGTCTCCTCTCAGCAGTTATGGAGCAACACGCTCGTCTCTTTGTTAATAAAACGCCAAAAGGTGAATACCGTTACGCTTGGGGAATCAACTTCCCTAAAGAATTGGCACCATTTGATGTGCACTTGATTACTGTCAATGTCAAGGATGAAGAAGCGCAAGCCTTGACAGAAAAACTTGAAGCAAGCTTGATGGGAGCTGGTTACGAAGTCTTGACAGATGACCGCAACGAACGTGTCGGAGTCAAATTCAGCGATAGCGACTTGATTGGATTGCCAATCCGCATCACTGTTGGTAAAAAAGCAGCCGATGGTATCGTAGAAGTTAAGATTAAAGCGACTGGTGACACTATCGAAGTTCATGCAGATAATGTGCTTGAAACGCTTGAAATCCTCAGCAAGAAATAAAAACTATAATCAGAAGAAAAACAAGGAAAAAATGTAACTAGTTTTTACCTTGTTTTTTCTGTATAATGGGAAAAATGACTAGATAAAGAGGTAAATATATGCTAAGATTTCCAAAGGATTTTGTCTGGGGATCCTCTACTTCTGGGCCGCAGACAGAAGGGCGTGTAGCTGGTGACGGTAAGGGAGATAATCTCTGGGATTATTGGTATCAGGTGGAGCCAAATCGTTACTATAATGGGATTGGTCCAGATAAGACATCGACTTTTTATGAAAATTGGGAACAGGATATTGAGCTTTTGTTAGAGACTGGTCACACGGCCTTTCGGACTTCTATCCAGTGGTCACGGATTTTTCCACAAGGCTGTGGAAAAGTCAATCCTCAAGGTGTGGATTTCTATCGTAAGGTCTTTGAGGCTATTAAGGCTAAGGGGATTCGTCTGTTAGTCAATCTCTACCACTTTGATTTGCCTTTTGCTCTTCAAGAAGCTGGTGATGGTTGGGAAAATAAGGCGACTGTCTCAGCCTATGAAGACTATGCTCGTTTCTGTTTTGAGACTTATGGAGATTTAGTGGATCAATGGATTACCTTTAATGAGCCCATCGTTCCTGTAGAATTTGGCTATTTTTACGATGCACATTATCCACATAAGGTGGATGCAGAAGCGGCGGTTAAAGTAGCCTACCACACACAATTAGCTAGCAGTCTAGCGGTCAAGGCCTGTCATGAACTCTTACCTGATTCCAAAATTGGGATTGTCCTCAACTTGACACCGGCTTATCCACGTAGCCAGCATCCTGCTGATGTCAAAGCTGCTCGTATTGCGGCCCTTTTTCAAGCCCAATCTTTCTTAGATCCGTCTGTTTTGGGGACTTATCCACAGGAGTTGGTAGAAATCTTGCATGAACACGGTCTCTTGCCTGATGCTACAGAGGAAGAGTTGGAGATCATTCGTGATAATACGGTAGACTTCCTTGGTGTCAACTACTATCAACCTTTGCGTGTTATGGCACCTCGATTTGCTAAGCATCCAGATAGTCCACTCTTACCAGAACATTTTTACGAGCCTTATGTTATGCCTGGACGTAAAATCAATCCTCACCGTGGCTGGGAAATTTATGAGCAAGGGATTTATGACATCGCCCAAAATATCAAGGAAAACTATGGCAATATCGAGTGGATGTTGACTGAGAATGGTATGGGTGTTGAAGGGGAAGAAAAATTCCGTCAAGATGGAATGATTCAAGATGATTACCGTATTGACTTTGTAAAAGGTCATCTTCGTGAACTACACCGTGCTATTGAAAATGGAGCCAACTGTAAAGGATACTTAATCTGGACCTTTATTGACTGTTGGTCATGGCTCAACAGCTATAAAAATCGCTATGGTTTGGTCGAACTAGACTTGGAAACGCAAGAACGCCGTCTGAAGAAATCAGGCCACTGGTTCAAGGAACTAAGCGACAATAATGGATTTTAAAAAAGACTCTGACTGATTGTCCTAATTGGTCAGAGCTTTTACTTACAGGAGTTTAATTTCAACTATACCAATTTTTATTCTTGACAAGTGAAAGAAACAAGTATATACTGTTTTTGCTGATTCTATAAAAGAGGAATCAGACTATACCAATTTTAAGGAGAAAGCACAGCTGGTCTGTGTAGTATATACTATGTGTGGAATTGTTGGTGTTGTTGGAAACACAAATGCAACTGATATTTTGATTCAAGGGCTTGAAAAGCTCGAATACCGTGGCTATGATTCTGCGGGAATTTTTGTCTTAGGTGGTGCTGAAAATCATCTAGTTAAGGCTGTAGGCCGTATCGCAGAATTGTCTGCCAAGACAGTTGGTGTTGAGGGAACGACTGGTATCGGACATACTCGTTGGGCAACTCACGGGAAACCAACTGAGGACAATGCTCACCCACACCGCTCTGAGACTGAACGTTTTGTCTTGGTGCACAACGGGGTGATTGAGAACTATCTTGAAATCAAGGAAGAATACCTTGCAGGTCACCACTTCAAGGGGCAAACAGATACAGAAATCGCTGTTCACTTGATTGGGAAATTTGCGGAAGAAGAAGGTCTCTCAGTTCTTGAAGCCTTCAAAAAAGCTCTTCACATCATCCGTGGTTCTTATGCTTTTGCCTTGGTTGACTCACAAGATCCTGAAGTTATCTACGTAGCTAAGAATAAATCACCACTTTTGATTGGTCTTGGAGAAGGCTATAACATGGTCTGCTCAGATGCTATGGCTATGATTCGTGAGACCAACCAATACATGGAAATCCATGACCAAGAGTTGGTAATCGTCAAGGCGGATAGCGTGGAAGTTCAAGACTATGATGGTAACAGTCGTGAGCGTGCTAGCTACACTGCAGAACTTGACTTGTCAGATATCGGTAAGGGAACTTACCCTTACTACATGCTTAAGGAAATTGATGAGCAACCAACTGTTATGCGTAAACTCATCCAAGCCTACACAGATGAGGCGGGTCAAGTAGTGGTAGATCCAGCTATCATTAAGGCTGTTCAAGATGCAGACCGCATCTATATCCTTGCAGCTGGAACATCTTACCACGCAGGATTTGCTTCTAAGAAGATGTTAGAAGAATTGACGGATACACCAGTGGAGCTTGGAATCTCATCTGAGTGGGGCTATGGTATGCCACTTCTTAGCAAAAAACCACTTTTCATCTTTATTAGCCAGTCTGGTGAAACAGCGGATAGCCGTCAGGTTTTGGTCAAGGCTAATGAAATAGGGATTCCGAGCTTGACAGTGACAAATGTCCCAGGTTCAACTCTTTCACGTGAAGCCAACCATACCATGCTCCTTCATGCAGGGCCTGAAATTGCCGTGGCTTCAACCAAGGCCTATACAGCACAAATCGCAGCCCTTGCTTTCCTTGCAAAAGCAGTCGGTGAAGCAAACGGTAATGCTAAAGCGCAAGACTTTGATCTGGTTCATGAATTGTCAATCGTAGCTCAGTCTATCGAATCAACTCTTTCTGAGAAAGAAACCATTGAAGCCAAGGTTCGCGAGCTTCTTGAAACAACTCGTAACGCCTTTTACATCGGACGTGGTCAAGATTACTATGTAGCCATGGAAGCAAGTCTCAAACTCAAAGAGATTTCTTACATCCAGTGTGAAGGCTTTGCGGCAGGAGAACTCAAGCACGGAACCATTGCCTTGATTGAAGAAGGAACGCCTGTTTTGGCCCTCTTGTCAGATCCGGTCCTTGCCAACCACACTCGTGGAAATATCCAAGAGGTCGCAGCCCGTGGTGCCAAGGTTCTCACTATCGCAGAAGAAAATGTTGCCAAAGAGACAGACGACATCGTTCTTACGACCGTACACACTTACCTCTCACCAATCTCAATGGTCGTACCAACGCAATTGGTCGCTTACTTTGCAACCCTACACCGTGGTCTGGATGTTGATAAACCACGTAACCTTGCTAAATCAGTAACGGTAGAATAAGCTAAAAAAGTCTAGTTTATCTAGGCTTTTTCTTGTGAGCAAATTGGTTGCTTGTACTCATGATTCGTGTTATACTCTTCGAAAGTCTCTTCAAACTATGTCAGCTTCCATCTGCAACCTCAAAACACTGTTTTGAGCAGCCTGCGGCTAGCTTCCTAGTTTGCTCTTTGATTTTCATTGAGTATTAGAATAATTTTTCAAATTGAAGGACCGAAATAGACAAGGAGAATCACTGTGGTAGAATTGGGAATTTCAACATTTGGGGAAACAACGGAGCTTGAGGGAACTGGAAAGGCTTACAGTCATGCTGAACGCATTCGCCAGTTGCTGGCAGAGATTGAACTGGCTGACAAGGTTGGTTTGGATGTATATGGGATTGGTGAGCATCATCGAACGGATTTTGCAGTATCAGCTCCAGAGATTATTTTGGCAGCTGGGGCAGTCAATACCAAAAAAATCCGTTTGACCAGTGCAGTCAGCATTTTGTCAAGCATGGACCCGATTCGTTTGTTCCAACAGTATGCCACTATCGATGCTTTGTCAAATGGACGAGCGGAGATTATGGCTGGGAGAGGCTCTTTTACAGAATCATTTCCCTTGTTTGGCTATGATTTGAAAGACTACGAAGCCCTCTTTGATGAGAAATTAGACTTGCTTCAGTTAGTTAATGAAAAGACCAAGATAGACTGGAAAGGTAGATTGACCCAAACAATCTCTGGCAAAGAAGTTTATCCTCGTCCAGTTCAAGACAAATTGCCCTTGTGGATAGCGACAGGTGGTCATGTTGAATCAACAGTGAAGATTGCTCAGGCAGGCATGCCGATTGTCTATGCCATTATTGGTGGCAATCCTCGTTATTTTAAAAAGTTGATTCAGGCTTATCGTGAGATTGGGAGCGAAGCGGGTCATGCCAATCATGAGCTGAAGGTCGGAGCCCATTCTTGGGGTTGGATTGCTGAGGATGGCGATCAGGCTGTGAAAGATTATTTCCATCCGACCAAGCAAGTGGTGGATGCTATTTCCAAAGACCGTCCTCATTGGCAAGAATTGAGTTATGAGCAATACCTTGAACAAGTTGGGCCAAATGGTGCTATGTTTGTGGGTAATCCAGATCAGGTGGCAGAAAAATTGATTCGCATGATAGAGGATTTAGGTTTGGACCGCTTCATGCTCCATCTACCGCTTGGTTCTATGCCTCATGAACAAGTTCTAAGAGCTATTGAACTCTTCGGCACGCAAGTGGCTCCAAAAGTACGGGCTTATTTTGCCATGAAAGAGGCTTAATAAAAAATCCTAATCAAGCTTATTAGGACGACAAATATTGTACAAAAATTAATCCCCCGAGCTATAATGCTTGGGGGATTTTTCTATAGGAGGGCTAGTTTAGTTCTCTTTTTTGTTTTTTAGTAAGAAACCGAGACCTAGAAGGGCGAGGAGACTAATTCCTGCAAACAGGAGTTTGTGATCGTTTTTGGTTCCTGTATTTGGAAGTTCAGCTTGTTTAGCTAGGGGTGCAGGTGTATTTTCCTTGCTAGAGTTATCTACAGCTTCGTTTTGAACAGCTTCTTTTACAGATGATGCTTGTGCTTCTTGTGCTGGTTGTTCAGCTTGTGAATCAGCTGTAGCTTGGCTAGGTTTATGATCCTCATCCGCTACTTTTGCATCTGGTTTTGTAGAATCAGGTTTAGTTTGTGGAGCTGGAGTTTGCTGCTCCGGTTTGACTACTCGGTTTGGAATATTGTCTTGGCCGTTATTTTGACCTTGCTCTTGTGTTAAGCTAGAAAGATCAAATTCTGTTTTTTCTTCCACAGCTGGGGCAACGATGGCACCGCCTTGAGAGATTCGAAGAACAGTGGCTGTAAGGGCATTTAATTTCAAGCCTTTTTCAGTCCATTCAATCCCTTTCGGGTTGGCAATTCCGACTGGTCCTGCTTGGTTTTCATCTGCTAAAACTTCAGCATTTCTTAGATGTGCAAAGGCAGTTCCCAAATTAAATTCACGAGCTTTTTCGTCCGCATTGACAAAGACTGCATAGATATCACCGTTTGGAGCAGTGATTTGGTAGCCAATTACTACATCTTCTTTTTCCACACCATTTTGACCTGGAACAGTGATGAGGTGGACACGATCTTTGATATCTTTAAGACTCTTAAGTCGGAAGGCATCTGTAGATTGACGAAGGGCAATCAACCCTTTCATATAGTCACGGCTCTTGACATTTTCAGGATATGCTTTGCCATCTGTAGCCTTAGTCCAGTCAAACTTGTTAATAGCATCACTCGAATCGTAAGAGTCATGGATGAAGTAAGGATAGTCAAATGGATTACCGTCCTTATCACGCAACAAGTGAGATTTGTTTGGTTGTTTGTCCTCTGCTACTGGAGTCTTGTAGGCTGGGTCACGGAATTGTTTGGTGCGTCCGTATTCCTGACCAGAGTGGATAAATGGAGTTCCTTGAGCTGTCAAGACCATGAGGTTTCCAAGTCGCAAACGACGATGGATTTCAGCATAGTTCTCAGCCTTGCTTGGGTCTTTTTTGATAGACTGGGCAATGATATCAAAGAGGGTCAAGTTATCATGGGCTGCGATGTATTGGATGACATCTCCAGGACTGTCTGCTTCAAAGTTAGTTGGTTGAGCAATCAGATTTTTAAAGATAGTGTTTACATCACGTTTGCCACCTGTGATAAAGGCAGGTTGACCTTCGTTTGGATAACCAGATTTGAGGTTGTTGCGGATGTCATCTGAGAAGACAGCGACAGTATCGGTATGTTTCATCCAATCTTGGTCAGCAGCTTTAGTAGGCATATTTTCATCACCAGCATAGGTTCTCCAACCTTCACCCAGCATGATTAGGTTTGGATTGAGGGCGCGTGCAGCCTTGTAAGCTTCTTCGATAGAAGCGGCATCATGGTCTCCCATCATATCGAAACGGAATCCATCAACTTTGTAGGTATCAACTAGATACTTGATAGAATCAACTAGTAGGCGTTTGGTCATATAGTGAGTTGTCCCCAAACGTCCACCACCAAAGCTAGTTCGAGGTGTACCATCTGCATCCATAAAGTGGTAGTAGTTTGGCTCTAGGTCTTCAAAGATATCGACTTTGGCTGTGTGGTTATAAACGACATCTAGGATAGCTCCCATGCCACGTTTGTGGATTTCGTTGATGAGGTTTTTGAATTCTGCGATTCGTTTTTCTGGATTCTTAGGATCGCTTGAGTACATACCAGTCAATGAGAAGTAGTTTTGAGGGTCATATCCCCAGTTGTAGTTGCTGTTGCTTGAAGCATAGTCAGATAAGCGTTCGTGATTCTTCAACTCATTGACAAAATAGTAAGACAAGACTGGAAGGAGCTGGATGTGGGTTACACCCAAGTTTTTGAGGTAGTCTAGTTTTTCGATAAAGGCTTCAAAAGTACCAAATGGCTTAGTCAAATCTTTTGCGATGGCAGGATCTGAAGTGAAGTCACGCACATGAGCTTCATAGATGACAGCATCTTCGCGCGATTTGAAGTTGCGAATCTTACCATAAGTCAAGTCTTGAGGTCCTAGTTTAGCTGGATCTACAAAGGCAGCTTTAGCCACTTTATGGGCATCGTCAATCTTAGCATCGTCACTATTCCAAGCAGCGAGGGATTTAGCGTAAGGATCGAGTGCAAGAACAGTTTTACCTTGACGCTCGATTTGGTATTGATAATAGTAGCCAGTGAAATCTGTGATGCCTAGTTTGTTTGTGCTATCTAGAGTTTGTTTCCAAGTTCCTCTTTCCCCTTTTTCAAGAGCGACAGTTCCAACTACTTTTTCAGGGTCATTCTTGTCGTAGACAACAACAGAAACCTTATCAGCACTTGGTGACCAGAGAGTTAAATCAACCTGTTTTCCTTCTTCTTTGAGTTCAGCTCCGAGTTTACCATCATAGCTGTAAGTCTCATCTTTCAGGCGCCAGCTTGTTTTGGTAGTGAATTTGTCAGAGTTGTAGCTAACGGTATAAGGATGTTTTGTGTCAGAGAAATCTCCGCTGTAGGTCACTTTCTTACCAGCTTCATCTATTGCAACATCAGTGATAGTTACTTTGTTTCCTAGATGATTAGTGATGTTGGAGTGTCTGAGGATATCTTCTTTTTTAGCACCGACAAGTGTTGAAAAACTACTTTCAATGCTAGAAGTTCCTACGTGTTGAGCTCCTGTCATGCGGATATCGTGCACATAGTAGGGGTTGGTGTAGATGGTTTCGTCATCATCTTTTAGGAAAATTTGGCTATGGTTTTTTAAATCTGTGAACTTATAATCTTCTTTACGGATTTTCACATCGTCTCCTTGTTTCTTTCTGTCTAGTAATAAAAATCCAAGATCTTTAGCTGCATCTTTGAGTGGAATATCGATATAGCGACCATATTTGCCTGTAGCCGTAAAGTCTGTTCCGTTAGGCCATTCACCACTACTTGGATTTTTCACATCTCCCCAGTACCAGAGAGATTTCTTGTCATAGTTGCCATCTGTACGGTAGTAGTTGACGCGAATAGTTCCTGCAGGTTGTGGCTCGTAAGAGAAAACCTTGTGATCTTGGTCCAACCAAGCCTCATTCATCTTTGGTGCCAGTTTTTCTACCGATTTATCGCCGGTTAGATTTTTTCCGGCTGTATTATTGATGAGGAAGCTAATTTTTTTGGCTTGTTCTCCCTTTAATTTGACATCTAGGTAGTAGCCGTAGTCATCTTTTTTGGCATCCTTAAAGGACAAAGCTCCGTTAGGCCAGTTTTCAGAAGGTTTTTCAACATCGTCCCAAGTCCATAGTCCTTGAGCATCCTTGTTTTC
This sequence comes from Streptococcus mitis, assembly GCA_001560895.1. Lineage (NCBI taxonomy): Bacteria > Bacillati > Bacillota > Bacilli > Lactobacillales > Streptococcaceae > Streptococcus > Streptococcus mitis. The sequence goes on along the minus strand of CP014326.1, from coordinate 1,940,886 downwards.
TTCAGGAAGTTTTTTGACGTGGATACGGAAGTAATTGTCTTCGATTGGCTCTTCGGCCTTAGTTTCAGTTGTTACTGGACTCGTAGAAGTAGTTGCCTCACTTGAACGATCTTGCCCGGTTTGTGGTGCTGCATCAGCTGGGCTTGCAGCAGGACTAAGTGTCTCTGTTGCAGGAGCTTCTTCTTTTTTTAGGGAAGCGTTTGCATTGTTAGGTGAAGAAAAATCGCTTTCGTTCTTACCAGAGCTGTCAGCTGTACCAGTAGTTGGTTGAACAATAGTGTTCGAAGCTTCTGTACTAGTTGTAGTATTTTCGTTGGCTGAGATAGTTGGTGTAGCCATAGCAAGTAGGACAAGGCTTGCGCCGATAAGGACAGAACCAGTTCCATTCTTGAGGGAACGGATGCTGTAAACCATTTTTTTCTCAGTGTGAGATGGTGTTTTTCTCATAATCATTCTCCAATCAATAAATTTCTATATCAGTATAGCATGTAGTAAAACAATATGCAAGCGTTTTCTTAAAATTGGAACAAAAGAAAAATCGCAACAGATTTTCTGTTACGACTCAGCTAGTCTTTCTTTATGAATTTGAGAAGCCAGAAGGTGGAGATGGAGGAATAATTCTGAAGTAGAGAAGTTACGATTGTAGATAATTGGTTTAGGAGAGTTAGTGACAGGAAAGGTAGTGATAACAATATCGTGCGGAATTTGATTGAGAATCGAGAAAGAAATCGTAGATTCTTCCCAAGAATCAAATAGATAGAGATTGTTGCCGTAGTGAGTTAGGGTGTCGATTAGGCTTTGTGCGTGATGGTTATCCAGATGACTAATGACCAAAACACGTATTTTGGGAAGTTTTTGAAGCAGTTGGACTAAAATTCGATGCCCTTGGATAGTGAAGGTGTAGACCATCTCTTGTTGCTTACTTGGCTTACTGTTTAGTCCCATCTCAGTCAGATAAGATTGAAATTTGTGTTGACTTACTTCAAATAGTTTTGGAAGTTCTGCTTGATAATTGCTTAAAATCTGGGATTTCTGTTTGTCGAGAGACTGATTGTTGAGTAAATGGAAGAAATCAGCTTGGGCAGTGTAGTGGAGGAGCCAAATCAATTCTTCTCTATTTTCAATCTGTAGGTGAAATTCTTTAGCCAGCTCTTCTAGAATTTGACTCAATAGACGGTAGGATTTTTGAATGTGATGGATATCACCCAGTGCTCCATTGTTAGGATTGTTTGTGCTTTGAGGAGATTTGATTGGGTTTGAAAATAGCTGTTCCAGTGTTTCCTTTTTCGGTTCGAAATGAAGCTTTTTAGCCAGCTTTTTGATATCTTGTTCAAACTGGGGAATCTGCATAAGAGAGCTGTAGTGACTGGTTAAAAGAGGAGTAGGATTTTCGATGAAACGTCCCCTATTTAACCGCTCTAGATTGATAGCCAGGGTATATTTGATTTGCCGTAAGCTACTGAGGTTAGGTGAAACTTGTTGGGCGTTTAAAAATAGCTGAATCAGGTGAGTGAGTACCTCTTCAGAAATAGAAGGGAAGGGCCAATCAAGAAAACTGTAACTTTGGCTAAAGTAGTCTAGATAAAAGGCGCGGATGTCTTCTTCTGCTCCTCCCAAGACCAAAGGGGAAGGTTGGATACTGACGCCATAGTGTTGTGGAAGTTTAGTGTTGAGACAATGGATGATTTCCTCAATCTGCTCTGGATTAGTCGAAAGCGTCTGGCACATTTGGTCAAGTGATTGCCCCTCTTTGAAAAACAGACAGTTCAAAAAAGAGTAGGTTGCAGATTGTTCAAAGATTGCAATCTGAGGATCCAAGCTATTTTGGAGGTCAAACTGTAATTGGATGCCTTTTTTTCTTGATCGAATAAGGAGGTTTGGAAATAATTGCTCAAGTTTAAAAAGGTGTTCTTGCAATTCTTCTACTGATAGATTCAGATTTTCTGATAAAGATGAATCTTGTATCCAATCCTGGTGTTTGGCTAGTTCTTCCAATAACATTAGCAAATTTTGTTCTGTTTCAGAAAGCAAAATATCCATAACAAACCTCCTTATATATTTATACATATATATTAAAAGAAAAAGCGAGTAAAGTCAAGAAAAATAGGCTAGGATAAAATAGGAAAATCTAAATTTACTATATTTTTCTTGGGCTATTAAACTGAAAATGAAGTTTGCAAAGTGACAGTAGAATGCCAATTCTCATAGGAAAAGATTTTGTCAAAAAATCGTCAATCCCCTTGAAAAATCTAGCTAAATAGGGTATAATATGAGTAATCATTTGTCGTAGGTTTTGTCTGAAATATTGTCCAGACAAGGCTCACAGCAGTTAAATCTTCTGAAAAAGTCAGATTTAGCTGCTCTTTTTGTGCTTTTTTTCAGGATTTTGAGTATTTGTAACAAAGACTTAAAGATTCTGAAAATTCGTCAAGAGGACACGGTGATAAGGGTTTTACAACCATATGACGATTAGAAAGCCTGATTGACAAGGCTTGGAACTTATTTACAAAGGAGAATCATCTTGGCAGGACATGACGTTCAATACGGGAAACATCGTACCCGTCGTAGTTTTTCAAGAATTAAAGAAGTTCTTGACTTACCAAATTTGATTGAAATTCAAACTGACTCATTCAAAGCTTTCCTAGACCACGGTCTTAAGGAAGTGTTTGAAGATGTATTGCCAATTTCAAACTTCACAGACACAATGGAGTTGGAATTTGTTGGATATGAAATCAAGGAACCAAAATACACGCTAGAAGAAGCTCGTATCCACGATGCTAGCTACTCAGCACCAATTTTTGTAACCTTCCGCTTGATCAATAAAGAAACAGGCGAAATTAAAACCCAAGAAGTTTTCTTTGGTGATTTCCCAATCATGACAGAAATGGGTACCTTCATCATCAATGGTGGTGAACGTATCATCGTATCTCAGTTGGTCCGCTCACCAGGTGTTTACTTTAATGATAAAGTAGACAAAAACGGTAAAGTGGGCTACGGTTCAACTGTTATCCCTAACCGTGGAGCTTGGTTGGAACTTGAAAGCGACTCAAAAGATATCGCCTACACTCGTATCGACCGTACTCGTAAGATTCCATTTACAACATTGGTTCGTGCGCTTGGTTTCTCAGGTGATGATGAAATCTTTGATATCTTTGGTGACAGCGAATTGGTTCGCAACACTGTTGAAAAAGATATCCACAAGAACCCAATGGACTCTCGTACCGACGAAGCCTTGAAAGAAATTTACGAACGCCTTCGTCCAGGTGAACCTAAGACTGCTGAAAGCTCACGTAGCTTGCTTGTAGCTCGTTTCTTTGACCCACGTCGCTATGACTTGGCAGCAGTTGGTCGCTATAAGATCAATAAAAAACTCAATGTTAAAACACGTTTGCTAAACCAAACCATTGCAGAGCCATTGGTAGATCCTGAAACTGGAGAAATCTTGGTAGAAGCTGGTACAATCATGACTCGTAGCGTGATTGAAAGCATTGAAAGCTATTTGGATGGCGACTTGAACAAGATTGTCTACATTCCAAATGATGCTGCCGTAGTAACAGAGCCAGTTGTTCTTCAAAAATTCAAGGTTGTTGCTCCAACTGATCCAGACCGTGTTGTAACGATCATCGGTAATGCCAATCCAGATGACAAGGTTCGTATCGTCACTCCTGCAGATATCCTTGCTGAGATGAGCTACTTCCTCAACTTGGCTGAAGGACTTGGCCGTGTAGATGATATCGACCACCTTGGAAACCGTCGTATCCGTGCGGTCGGTGAATTGCTTGCTAACCAAGTACGTCTGGGACTTTCTCGTATGGAACGTAATGTCCGTGAACGTATGTCTGTTCAGGATAACGAAGTCTTGACACCACAACAAATCATCAATATCCGTCCTGTAACAGCTGCAGTTAAAGAATTCTTTGGTTCATCACAGTTGTCACAGTTCATGGACCAACACAATCCGCTTTCTGAGTTGTCTCACAAACGCCGTTTGTCAGCCTTAGGTCCTGGTGGTTTGACACGTGACCGCGCTGGATATGAAGTTCGTGACGTGCATTACACTCACTACGGTCGTATGTGTCCAATCGAGACACCTGAAGGACCTAACATCGGTTTGATTAATAACTTGTCATCTTATGGACACTTGAACAAATATGGTTTTGTTCAAACACCATACCGTAAGGTTGACCGCGAAACAGGTGTTGTCACGAACGAAATCGTTTGGTTGACAGCCGATGAAGAAGATGAATTTACTGTAGCACAGGCTAATTCTCGTCTAAATGAAGATGGAACCTTTGCTGAGAAAGTTGTCATGGGACGTCACCAAGGGGTCAACCAAGAGTATCCAGCTAATGTTGTTGACTACATGGATGTTTCACCAAAACAGGTAGTTGCCGTTGCGACAGCATGTATTCCTTTCTTGGAAAACGATGACTCCAACCGTGCCCTCATGGGAGCCAACATGCAACGTCAGGCTGTGCCGTTGATCAATCCTCAAGCACCTTACGTTGGTACTGGTATGGAATACCAGGCAGCCCACGACTCTGGAGCGGCTGTGATTGCTCAGTATGATGGTAAAGTTACTTACGCAGATGCAGACAAGGTAGAGGTTCGTCGTGAGGATGGTTCGCTAGATGTTTACCACATCCAAAAATTCCGTCGTTCAAACTCAGGTACTGCTTACAACCAACGCACTCTCGTAAAAGTTGGCGATGTCGTTGAAAAAGGCGATTTCATCGCTGACGGACCTTCCATGGAAAATGGAGAAATGGCGCTTGGACAAAACCCAATCGTTGCCTACATGACTTGGGAAGGTTACAACTTCGAGGATGCTGTTATCATGAGCGAACGCTTGGTTAAAGACGATGTCTACACATCTGTTCACCTTGAAGAATACGAATCAGAAACACGCGATACAAAGCTTGGGCCTGAAGAAATCACTCGCGAAATTCCAAACGTTGGTGAAGATGCCCTTAAAGACCTTGACGAAATGGGTATTATCCGTATCGGTGCTGAGGTTAAAGAGGGTGATATCCTTGTAGGTAAAGTAACACCTAAGGGTGAGAAAGACCTTTCAGCTGAAGAACGTCTCTTGCACGCTATCTTCGGAGATAAATCTCGTGAAGTGCGTGATACTTCTCTTCGTGTACCACACGGTGCCGATGGTGTCGTTCGTGATGTTAAGATCTTTACACGTGCAAATGGAGATGAGTTGCAATCAGGTGTCAACATGCTGGTTCGCGTCTACATCGCTCAAAAACGTAAGATCAAGGTCGGAGATAAGATGGCCGGACGTCACGGAAATAAAGGAGTTGTCTCTCGTATCGTTCCTGTAGAAGACATGCCTTACCTTCCAGATGGAACTCCAGTCGATATCATGTTGAACCCACTTGGGGTACCATCACGTATGAATATCGGTCAGGTTATGGAGCTTCACCTTGGTATGGCTGCTCGTACTCTTGGTATTCACATCGCAACACCAGTCTTTGACGGAGCAAGTTCTGAAGACCTTTGGTCAACTGTTAAAGAAGCTGGTATGGATAGCGATGCCAAAACGATCCTTTACGATGGACGTACTGGGGAACCGTTTGATAACCGTGTTTCTGTCGGAGTCATGTACATGATCAAACTCCACCACATGGTTGATGATAAATTGCACGCGCGTTCAGTCGGACCTTACTCAACCGTTACCCAACAACCACTCGGAGGTAAAGCTCAGTTTGGTGGACAACGTTTCGGTGAGATGGAGGTTTGGGCTCTTGAAGCCTACGGTGCATCAAATGTCCTTCAAGAAATCTTGACTTACAAGTCTGACGATATCAACGGACGTTTGAAAGCTTATGAAGCCATTACAAAAGGAAAACCAATTCCAAAACCAGGTGTTCCAGAATCCTTCCGAGTTCTTGTCAAAGAATTGCAATCTCTTGGTCTTGACATGCGTGTCCTAGACGAAGATGACCAAGAAGTGGAACTTCGCGACTTGGATGAAGGAATGGACGAAGATGTCATCCACGTAGATGACCTTGAAAAAGCCCGCGAAAAAGCAGCCCAAGAGGCTAAAGCAGCCTTTGAAGCTGAAGAAGCTGAAAAAGCAACAAAAGCGGAAGCAACAGAAGAAGCTGCTGAGTAAGAAAAAGCAGTTCACTTAGAATAGAAAGGGAAGAAATAGTGGTTGATGTAAATCGTTTTAAAAGTATGCAAATCACCCTAGCTTCTCCAAGTAAAGTCCGTTCATGGTCTTATGGAGAAGTCAAAAAACCTGAAACAATCAATTACCGTACCTTGAAACCAGAACGTGAAGGACTCTTTGATGAAGTTATCTTTGGTCCTACAAAAGACTGGGAATGTGCTTGTGGTAAGTACAAACGCATTCGTTATAGAGGGATTGTTTGTGACCGTTGTGGGGTTGAAGTAACGCGTACAAAAGTTCGTCGTGAGCGTATGGGGCATATCGAATTGAAAGCTCCTGTATCTCACATCTGGTACTTCAAGGGAATTCCAAGCCGTATGGGCTTGACCCTTGATATGAGCCCTCGTGCCCTCGAGGAAGTAATCTACTTTGCAGCTTATGTGGTGATTGATCCTAAGGATACACCACTTGAGCACAAGTCTATCATGACAGAGCGCGAATACCGTGAGCGCTTGCGTGAATATGGTTATGGATCATTCGTTGCCAAGATGGGTGCCGAAGCTATCCAAGACCTTTTAAAACAAGTAGATCTTGAAAAAGAAATTGCTGAACTCAAAGAAGAGTTGAAAACAGCGACTGGACAAAAACGTGTCAAAGCTATCCGTCGTTTGGATGTTTTGGATGCCTTTTACAAGTCTGGAAACAAACCTGAATGGATGATTCTCAACATCCTTCCAGTTATTCCACCAGATCTTCGTCCAATGTTGCAGTTGGATGGTGGCCGTTTTGCCTCATCTGACTTGAACGACCTTTACCGCCGTGTTATCAACCGTAACAACCGCTTGGCTCGCTTGCTTGAGTTGAATGCACCAGGTATCATCGTTCAAAATGAGAAGCGTATGCTTCAAGAAGCGGTTGACGCTTTGATTGACAATGGTCGTCGTGGTCGTCCAATCACAGGACCAGGTAGCCGTCCACTGAAATCATTGAGCCACATGCTTAAAGGGAAACAAGGACGCTTCCGTCAAAACTTGCTCGGTAAACGTGTTGACTTCTCAGGACGTTCCGTTATCGCCGTTGGTCCAACTCTTAAGATGTACCAATGTGGTGTGCCACGTGAAATGGCAATCGAGCTCTTTAAACCATTCGTGATGCGTGAAATTGTTGCACGTGATATCGTACAAAACGTCAAAGCGGCTAAACGCTTGGTCGAACGTGGAGATGAGCGTATCTGGGATATTCTTGAAGAAGTGATCAAAGAACACCCAGTGCTTTTGAACCGCGCACCGACCCTTCACCGTTTGGGTATCCAAGCCTTCGAGCCAGTCTTGATTGATGGTAAGGCCCTTCGCTTGCACCCACTTGTCTGTGAAGCCTACAATGCCGACTTTGACGGGGACCAAATGGCCATCCACGTACCACTTTCAGAAGAAGCCCAAGCAGAAGCTCGTATCTTGATGCTAGCTGCTGAGCATATCTTGAACCCGAAAGATGGTAAACCAGTTGTTACTCCATCTCAGGATATGGTTTTGGGTAACTACTACTTGACCATGGAAGAAGCTGGTCGCGAAGGTGAAGGAATGGTCTTCAAAGACCGTGACGAAGCGGTTATGGCTTACCGTAATGGTTATGTTCACCTTCACTCACGTGTTGGTATTGCAACAGACAGCCTCAACAAACCATGGACAGAAGAGCAAAAACACAAGGTCTTGCTTACAACAGTTGGTAAAATCCTCTTCAATGACATCATGCCAGAGGGTCTACCATACTTGCAAGAACCAAACAATGCCAACTTGACAGAAGGCGTTCCAGCTAAATACTTCTTGCCACTTGGTGGAGATATCAAGGAAGCAATCAGCAAACTTGAACTCAACCCTCCATTCAAGAAGAAAAATCTTGGAAATATCATCGCTGAAATCTTCAAACGTTTCCGTACGACAGAAACTTCTGCCCTACTTGACCGTATGAAGAACCTCGGTTACCACCACTCAACTCTTGCAGGATTGACAGTGGGTATTGCCGATATCCCAGTCGTTGATGACAAGGCTGAAATCATTGAAGAATCACACAAACGTGTAGAACAAATCACCAAACAATTCCGTCGTGGTATGATTACAGACGACGAGCGTTACAATGCTGTTACAGCTGAATGGCGTGCAGCCCGTGAAAAACTAGAGAAACGCTTGATTGCCAACCAAGATCCTAAGAACCCAATCGTTATGATGATGGACTCTGGAGCCCGTGGTAACATCTCAAACTTCTCACAGCTTGCCGGTATGCGTGGTCTGATGGCAGCTCCGAACGGACGTATCATGGAATTGCCAATCCTTTCAAACTTCCGCGAAGGTTTGTCGGTATTGGAAATGTTCTTCTCAACTCACGGTGCGCGTAAAGGTATGACCGATACGGCCCTTAAGACAGCCGACTCAGGTTACTTGACTCGTCGTTTGGTTGACGTTGCCCAAGACGTTATCATCCGTGAGGATGACTGTGGAACAGACCGTGGTCTCTTGATCCGTTCTATCGCGGAAGGAAAAGAGATGATCGAGTCTCTAGAAGAGCGTCTCAATGGTCGTTACACTAAGAAAACCGTTAAACATCCAGAAACTGGTGCAGTTATCATCGGTCCAAATGAGTTGATTACAGAAGACAAGGCGCGTGAAATTGTTAATGCTGGTGTGGAAGAAGTGACTATCCGCTCTGTATTTACATGTAACACTCGTCACGGTGTCTGCCGTCACTGTTACGGTATCAACTTGGCGACTGGTGATGCGGTTGAAGTTGGTGAAGCAGTTGGTACAATCGCTGCCCAATCTATCGGGGAACCTGGTACACAACTTACAATGCGTACCTTCCACACGGGTGGGGTTGCCTCAAATACCGATATCACTCAGGGTCTTCCTCGTGTCCAAGAAATCTTTGAAGCCCGCAATCCTAAAGGGGAAGCGGTTATCACAGAGGTTAAAGGACAAGTTACCGCTATCGAAGAAGATGCATCAACTCGTACTAAGAAAGTTTTTGTTAAGGGTGAAACTGGTGAAGGTGAGTACGTCGTTCCATTTACCGCTCGTATGCGTGTTGAAGTTGGTGACCAAGTAGCGCGTGGTGCTGCTCTTACAGAAGGTTCTATCCAACCAAAACGTCTCCTTGCAGTTCGTGATGTCTTGTCAGTTGAAACTTACCTTCTCGGTGAAGTACAAAAAGTTTACCGTAGCCAAGGGGTAGAAATCGGTGACAAACACATCGAGGTAATGGTTCGTCAAATGATCCGTAAAGTCCGTGTCATGGATCCAGGTGACACAGATCTTCTCATGGGTACCCTCATGGATATCAATGACTTTACAGACGCTAACAAAGATGTCCTTATCGCAGGTGGAGTGCCAGCGACTGGTCGTCCAGTCCTTATGGGAATTACCAAAGCCTCACTTGAAACCAACAGTTTCTTGTCAGCGGCTTCCTTCCAGGAAACAACTCGTGTCCTTACGGATGCAGCTATCCGTGGTAAGAAAGACCATCTCCTTGGACTTAAAGAAAATGTTATCATCGGTAAGATCATCCCAGCAGGTACTGGTATGGCCCGTTACCGTAACCTTGAACCACATGCTATCAACGAAGAAGAATACCTTAATCCTCCAGTAGAGGAAGAAGGGAATGAAGAAACAACAGAAGTAGTTATGGATACTGCCGTTGAAACTGTGGAAGAAACAGTAGAATAAGAGAGAATGAGAGAGCCTTCGGGTTCTCTTTCTCTTTTTCTGAAAACTTTCTCCATTTTTCCATGAAATGTGGTAAAATAAAAGAAAGAAGCTGACAAAGGAGACGGGTATGGAACAAACATTTTTTATCATTAAACCAGACGGTGTAAAAAGGGGACTAGTGGGTCAAGTGTTGAAACGCATCGAACAACGTGGATTTACAATCGAAAAATTGGAGTTGCGTTCACAGGTTTCAGAAGAGTTGATTGACCAGCACTATCAGGATTTAGTTGGTCAGAGTTTTTACCCGCCGATTCGTGAATTTATGACTTCAGGACCGGTTCTTGTAGGTATCATTTCTGGTCCCAAAGTAATCGAAACTTGGCGGACTATGATGGGTGCGACTCGTCCAGAAGAAGCTTTACCAGGAACGATTCGAGGTGATTTTGCAAAAGCTGCTAGTGAAAACCAAGCTATTCAAAATGTTGTACATGGTTCAGATTCAGAAGAGTCAGCTAAGCGAGAAATTGCTCTTTGGTTTTAAGAGTGGATTGGTTCAATCAATTGGTTAAAAGCTCATTTGAATAGAAAGTATAGTCAATTAGTTTAAGACATGACGCATGATATCAAACTTTTTAGTTTTTGATATGGTGCGTTTTTTGATTAAGTGACTATTAGTTCATCTCGCTCCGTTAGGTGCGAGACGGACTAATAGTCACATAAAAAAGAAAGGACTAACTTCGTCCTTTCTCATTCTTAGCTTTTCTTCAACCCACTACAGTTAACAAAGAGCCTTAATTCTTAAAAATTGATAGCGTTGACAAATGGTAGAAAAAAGCCCTTTTTACTAAGTTAAGTATCAACTACAGTTACGATTAGTATTCGTTACTTAACCCACTCACCATTATAGTTTACGTAGTAACCATCTACTGTGGTATTAACAGCTAGAGCACCTGAACCATACGCATAGTACCATTTACCATTGACTTGGAACCAGCCTGTTTTCATATCTCCATTACTTGCATTTAGATAGTACCAAGTTGAGCCTTCCTGATACCAGCCAGTTGCCATTGCTCCTGATGAACGGAGGTAGTACCACTTGTTACCAAGGTTTTGCCAACCTGTTTTCATATCGCCATTTGGCTGGTCTAAATAATACCAAGTGGTACCTTCCTGATACCAGCCAGTTGCCATTGCTCCTGATGAACGGAGGTAGTACCACTTATTGCCAAGTTCCTTCCAACCAGTTTGCATGATACCAGTTTCTGAATCTAGATAGTACCAAGCTGAACCATCATTTATCCAACCTGCACGTCTTTCACCACCAATATAGTTTTCTCCATTAATTTCCGTTTTAGCTAGATAATACCAATTAGACTGGTCATAAAGCCAACCTGTCTCTAAAGAATGATTTTGATTAAAGTAATAGTTCGTGTAAAAACTCTTCTCTTGTTTATCTTCCGGTTTTGTACGTTTTTCCCCATACTTTCTTCCAACACTGTCTTTAGTTTTAACCTCTAATGCTTTCCAACCAACAAACTCTTGTAGCACTCCACTTTTGTCAAAGTAGTACCATTCTGGCATTGGGGAACCTTCTAATCTTATACCATTAGGGTAAGGACCAATGGTATATCCTTTAACTGGCATTGGAATGTATTGCCAACCAACAACCATTTCACCATTATAATCAAAATAATAGGTCTTGCCATCAATCACTCGCCAGTCCGTTTCTTTGATGTCACCCTTCTTGTAGTAGGTTCTACCATTTTCTTGGACAAATTGCCAACCTTCAGAATCATCTGCAAATACTGTATTGGTAGCTAGCAAACCAAAGAAAATTGCTGTTAGTCCAACTTGCATAGTTTTTTTCAAAAGTTTCATTTATATATACCTCCAATATTAAATCCACTCACCAGATGAAGCGAAATTATAAACTTTACCATCGATAGTTTGGCTACCTGTAACCATTGCTCCAGAGGAATTGAGATAATACCAGTTTCCTCCTACTTTTATCCAACCAGTCTTCATATCTCCATTAGTAGGATCTAGATAGTACCACGTTGAACCATCTTTATACCAACCAGTCTTCATATCACCATTGGTCTTATCTAAATAATACCATCTTCCTCGTACATATTTCCAACCTGTGGACATTGAACCAGAGGTTTCAAGATAATACCATTTGCCATTTATACTTTGCCAACCTGTTTGTTTCGTACTATTCTTATAGTAATACCACGTACCACTAATCAATTTCCAACCATCAATAGAATGTCCCTCAAGGATGGAATAAATAAAGGATAGGTTTTGTTCATTTAATTTTACTGCCAAATTAACAATATCTGATCCTCTTGATTCATTTCCTATGTGTACACCTACGACACGATGTGAAGCATCATAGACAGCAGCACCACTAGCGCCACCATATGTATCTACATCATAATATAAGAAATCACCTGTATCACGTATTACGTTTCTAGTATCTGTATACATCTGTACAGCTTCAGAGAGCGCTGAATAACCTGTAACAGTTACATTCAAACCAGAAAGATTTGTAGATAAAGATGAGAGACCAAGTGTCCCTGTTTTAGTCCCAATAGGCTCTTCTAAAACTAATAACGCTAAATCATTCTTTGAATGCGTACTTGGATTGTCTGACACATAATTTTTTAGATAGTAATATTTCTTTACTTTTACTGTACCAAATGGAGCATTATTGGGTGTGGCAGCAGGAGTAACATATAATTCTTCAGCATCTTTTCCAAACTCATGTTTATAGATATTATGAGCTGCAGTAATAAGAATATTGTCCTTTATAAAATTAGCACTCCCCCTATAAGTTTTGTTTTTACCATTTTCTACACCATGAAATACAGACTCTACATAGACTGATGTAGAATAAGGATATTGTAAAGTATTCTCAATAGAAACTAAGTCATTACTCCCAATAATTGCTTCCGGCTGACTTGTAAAAAATTGACCGTAAGTCGGTGAAATATCTGGAAGGGAAAAATTATTACTTCCTGGACTCTCTTGTAAAGTTTCACTTACCTCATATTCTTCACCTGTATTAGAAATAACAGTCAAAGCAGATACTGTAGATAGCTGACTAGCCAATAAAATACTAGCAATAATTGAAATACCGAATTTGCGATAAAATGTTTTCTTCATTTTTATAATTTATTCCTTTCGTTTCACTCAAGGCACAACACAGAATGAAAAAGTGTTGTGCTCTTTATTTTGTTTTATAATAATAGTGAGAAAGCCTATCACTACTACAAATCACGGGGAGGTGAATAAGTGAGTGGTATAGCCACTACCTCGCATTTTTATAGGTGTCATTCTTTCCATCAAGCACAACTAACTGTGACTAGGAGCACGTAAACTTATAATTGAATAAGTGACTCGTTTGTGAAGGGAAAGAATAGTCAAGGGATAGGCAGACTCAAATTTGGTGAAGGGAGACCCCTCGTGTTAAAAATCATTTATCCTAATTGTTGTGGCATTGATGTGCATAAAACCTTTGTTGTAGCGGTTATTGCTATCACCGATAAGCAAGGAATCACAACCTACCATCGTAAACGTTTCTCAACTTTTACAAATGGTTTAGTACAGCTACGAGATTGGTTAGAATACTATTCTTGCTTTGATGTCTGTATGGGATCCACCGGTAAATATTGGATTCCTGTCTTCAATATCCTTGAAAAATCCTGCAACATTTGCTTGGCTCACTCCAAGTATGTCAAGGCTATCAGAGGAAAGAAGACCGACAAGAAAGATGCGCAGTGGATAGCCGACCTCTTCAAGCATGACTTGGTTGCTTCTAGCTTTATCCCACCTCTTAAAATCAGACAACTCCGAGATCTGTTTCGCTAACGCATGAAATTAACACAACTTCAAGTTAGCGAGAAGAATCGTTACCAGAACTGTCTGACTTGGTCTAATCTTCAGATTGCAAGTGTCGTTTCCGAACACATCAAGAGGAGAAACCAAACATTGAACAGTTGGTTCACAAGCGAATGAAGGATAAGGTGCAAGACTTGAAAATCGCTATTGAGGGGAATGTGACACCTGAATAAGCTGAGAAAATCAGAATCATCAAAGAACACTATGATGCACTTGCCGTCTGTAAAGAAGATTTAGAAACCATGATTCGGAAGCTCGGACAAGAATACCAAGAACAGGTCAAGCTAATCCAAACCGTGCCTGGTTTCAAAGAAGAGCTATCTGCCCTCAGAATTATCTCTGAAATCGGAGCTGATATGACTGTTTTTAACACTGCGGGTAAACTCTGTTCTTGGTCTGGATTAGTTCCTGCCAACAATGAAAGTGCAGGAAAGAAATTTTCTACTTGTATTTCGAAAGGTGGTCACTATCTCAAACCTTTTCTTGTTCAAATAGCTAACGCCGTGGTTAAATCAGAGAAGCACCCTGAATTACGAAATAAATATCTCAAACTCAAGAAACGACGGGGGCATCGAAAAGCTACCATCGCTATCTGTCGCAGATTATTCATTACCATCTACCACGTACTTTTAAAACAGGAGAGTTATAATCCAAGATTACAAGGTCTTACAGAAATAAGAAATTCAGATCAGACAATGTCTGTCCAAGATGCTGTTCGTTTTGCACAACAGCACGGATTCAAGGTGCTTTAATTTTAAAGGTTGGGTATCAAGACCTCTTTTTAGTGTGCCCAAAATTTAGAGAAGTAATCAATCAACTAACTTTTATTTTTTCAAACTTGCCCCTACAATTTTTAATGAATAATAAAAGCGAATATACTAGAGACTAATTCTATTCCATTATTCTTTAATCAGCCTTCCCAACATCAAGACCATTGGACTTCTTTTGCGATTGCACTCGAATCTCCAATTGTTTATTCTTCTGAATAAACTGTTGGTAAGGAATTGTATTACTAAACATAAAAACACCTAGCAATGCAAATGTAACTAATTTTTTAATTCCACGTTTTTTTCTCATACAATGAAACCCCTTTCTGTTTCCTTGTTTTTATTCTAACAGATATATTTTATTTAGTCAATTGTTTTTATTATGTTTTGAACTTTTTTTTCTTATTATTACCATAGAGAATTATTTATTCCTTTAACTTGCTATTTTGAACTAAAAATTTTATAATGAAATTAAGCAAATAGGAAGGATTATTATCTTTAATGAATACACTCGCAGAGAAATTCAGATTGAAAAGAAAAGAGTTGAGACTCTCCCAACAAACTCTTGCAGAAGGAATTTGTGAACAAAGCCAGATTAGTAAAATTGAGAGAGGACATTTCATTCCCTCCGCAGACCTTTTGTTCAAACTCTCCCAACGACTTGAAGTACCATTAGATTATTTTTTTAATGAACAAATTGAAATTAAATCTAACCTCTCTAATTTCAAGCAATTATCTGCTCGACTATTAGATGACAGAAATTATGACAATTTGGAATATATTTATAGAATAGAGATTGAACGAAGTACTTTTCTAACACTAGAAGACCGAACTTACCTTGAATGGATTAAAGCTATTATTGACTTCTATCAATATGACAGTAAGTGTGAGGCTATTTCTTCATTGGAAAATATATTATTAAAAGTCTCTTCAAATACTCTGATTTATTTACAGGTATTGAATACTCTATCTAATTTCTATTCCTTAGTGGGTCGTGAACAAGAATATGAGGCAAACTACTCTCATTTAATGGAGTTATATCAGACAAAAAATTTTGAGCATCAAGAGTTTTTATTTGGCTACATCAGAGTTCGTTACAACTACGCTCACTACCTAGTGTCAAAGGAAAAATATAACGAGGCCATCCAAGAAGCTCTTGAGACGATTGAACTCTGTAAACAAAGACAGACAAGCTACCAACTGGCTCCCCTACTTATTCTTGTAGGAAATGCTGGAGCCAAGTTTCTAGACAAAGAACAAGTCAAAAATTATTATATAGAAGCAAGAGAGTTATGTAAGATTTATAACAATCCTTTAATGTTGATGAAGATAGAAAATTATTTGAAGGAATTGGATACTGTTTAGTTAATCTTGACATTATAGTTTTTCTGAAACGTTAAATAACCTGTAAGGCTGATAGTGAAATTAATACTATCAGCCTTATTTCAATTTATATTCTTCCAAAATCTCTTCAAACCACGTCAGCTCTATCTGCAACCTCAAAACAGTGTTTTGAGCAACCTGCGGCTAGCTTCCTAGTTTGCTCTTTGATTTTTATTGAGTATTAGCCTTTCGTGTTTGTTTAGCGTCTAAAAGAGACATTTGAGAAGATTGAAAACAGTTCTCTCTTTTCTCCGAGTATAATGATTGGTAGGAGGGGAGAGAAAAGATGAAATCAATGAGAATCTTATTTTTGTTAGCTTTAATTCAAATCAGTTTGAGTAGCTGTTTCCTATGGAAGGAATGCATCTTGTCCTTTAAACAAAGTACAGCTTTTTTCATCGGAAGCATGGTCTTCGTTTCAGGAATCTGTGCTGGAGTAAATTATCTTTATACCCGTAAGCAAGAAGTTCATAGTGTCCTAGCTAGTAAGAAGTCAGTGAAGCTTCTTTACGGTATCCTGCTCTTAATTAATTTGTTAGGAGCTGTTCTTGTCCTGTCAGATAACTTGTTCATCAAAAATACGCTGCAGCAAGAATTAGTTGACTTTTTATTGCCATCCTTTTTCTTTCTATTTGGGCTAGATTTGCTGATTTTTTTACCCTTGAAAAAATACATGCGCGATTTTCTTGCTATTCTAGACAGAAAAAAGACAGTGTTGGTGACTATTTTAGCAACACTTCTTTTCTTAAGAAATCCAATGACCATTGTCTCTCTTTTGATTTATATTGGACTGGGTTTGTTTTTTGCAGCCTATCTTGTCCCAAATTCGGTTAAAAAGGAAGTTTCCTTTTATGGTCATATTTTCCGAGATCTTGTATTGGTCATTGCTACGCTCATTTTCTTTTAGAGAAAGCTTGTTTTTATGGATGTTATGATGGTAAGTTTAGCAGGAAAATAGACACAAAAGAAAAGTTTTTGGTATAATAAGAGTATGTACACAAAAAATGAAGAAGAGCTACAAGCCTTAGGGGAACGCTTGGGCCATCTATTAGAAAAGAATGATGTTTTAATCTTAACTGGAGAGCTGGGTGCAGGTAAAACGACCTTTACTAAGGGACTTGCTAAAGGTTTACAGATTTCTCAAATGATTAAAAGTCCAACCTACACTATCGTAAGAGAGTATGAAGGTCGTCTTCCGCTTTACCACCTAGATGTTTATCGTATAGAGGGGGATGCTGATTCTATTGATTTAGATGAGTTTCTCTTTGGTGGTGGAGTGACTGCTATTGAGTGGGGCAATCTCTTAGGAGATGCCTTGCCAGATACTTATTTAGAGTTGGAAATTCTAAAAGAAGAGGACGGTCGCAGATTACATTTCCAAGCAAAGGGTTTGCGTGCAGAAAAACTCTTAGAGGAGCTTCAACATGGAGTATGAATTGCTCATTAGGGAAGCAGAGCCTAAAGATGCAGCTGAATTAGTGGCTTTTTTAAATCGTGTGAGTTTGGAGACAGATTTTACCAGCTTAGACGGAGATGGTATTCTCTTGACTAGTGAGGAGATGGAAATATTCCTCAACAAGCAAGCTAGTTCGGACAATCAGATAACCTTACTTGCATTCTTAAATGATAAAATTGCTGGTATTATAAATATTACAGCTGACCAGCGCAAGAGAGTCCGTCATATTGGAGATCTCTTCATTGTGATTGGAAAAAGATATTGGAATAATGGATTGGGAAGTTTGTTGCTAGAAGAAGCGATAGAGTGGGCACAAGCAAGTGGCATTCTGCGTCGTCTCCAGCTGACTGTCCAAACTCGTAATCAAGCAGCAGTTCATCTTTATCAAAAGCATGGCTTTGTAATTGAAGGTCGCCAAGAGCGTGGAGCATATATAGAAGAAGGGAAATTTATCGATGTTTACTTGATGGGTAAACTGATAGATTAGTAGAAATATGGTTAAAAAAATTATTGGAATGGTGCTAGCTTTTCTAGCTGTGACAGTTTTAGGTGTCGGTGTTTTTGCGTATACTATTTATCAGCAAGGCACACAAACCTTATCAAAGACCTATAAAAAAATAGGGGAAGAAACCAAGGTTATTGAAGCAACAGAGCCTTTGACCATTCTGTTAATGGGGGTTGATACTGGGAATGTAGAGCGTACAGATCAATGGGCTGGAAATAGTGACAGTATGATTTTGCTGACCGTTAATCCTCACACAAAGAAAACCATGATGTTGAGTTTGGAACGTGACATTCTGACTAAAATTCAGCATAAAGATGGAGGTATTGAAGAAGCGAAGTTAAATGCTGCCTATGCTGGTGGTGGTGCAGAATTAGCTATTTCAACTATTCAAAAGATGATGAATATCCATATTGACCGCTATATTATGGTCAACATGCAAGGATTGCAACAATTAGTCGATGCAGTAGGAGGCATTACCGTCAATAACACGCTAGGTTTCCCGATTTCTATCAGTGACCAAGAAGAATTCAACACCATTTCTATTGGCGTTGGGGAACAAACAATAAATGGAGAAGAAGCGCTTGTTTATTCACGAATGCGTTATCAAGACCCAGAAGGAGATTACGGACGTCAGAAGCGTCAGCGTGAAGTCATTCAAAAAGTTGTTGAAAAAGTTCTTAGCTTGAATAGTGTCAGTCACTACCAATCTATTTTAAAAGCCCTAAGTACTAATATGCAGACTAATATCGATTTATCTGCGAAAAGTATTCCAAGCTTGTTGGGCTATAAAGATTCATTTAAAACCATTGAAACACAACAGTTGAAGGGTGAAGGGGAGATGCTACAAGGCGTTTCTTATCAAATTGTTACGAGAAGCCATATGTTGGAAATGCAGAATCTTTTGAGACGTTCTTTGGGACAAGAAGAAGTCACTCAACTTGAAACAAATGTTGTCTTATTTGAAGATTTATTTGGACGAACACCTGTTGGTGACGAAGACAATTAACTTTCTTGATACAAATAAAAAATTAATCGTGGGAAATTTCCTGCGATTTTTTCAAAAAAATACGAATAGATAGGTAGGAGGAAACATGAAAGCAGAAATCATTGCTGTTGGAACAGAGATTTTGACAGGACAGATTGTCAATACCAATGCCCGGTTTTTATCAGAAAAACTAGCAGAGATTGGGGTAGACGTATATTTTCAGATGGCTGTAGGAGATAATGAAGCTCGTCTCTTGTCTTTGCTTGAGATTGCCAGTCAACGTAGTAGTCTGGTGATTTTGACAGGTGGTTTGGGGCCAACTGAGGACGACTTAACTAAACAAACTCTGGCTAAATTTTTAGGGAAAGAATTAGTCTTTGATCCTCAGGCGCAGGAGAAGTTAGATGTCTTTTTTGCCCAGCGACCAGACTATGCCCGAACACCGAATAACGAAAGACAAGCCCAAATTGTAGATGGAGCGACTCCACTGCCAAACGAAACAGGACTGGCTGTGGGGGGGATGTTAGAGGCCGAAGGAGTGACCTACGTCGTCCTTCCAGGTCCACCAAGTGAATTGAAACCCATGGTCTTAAATCAACTTCTACCTAAGTTGATGACAGGGAGCAAGCTGTATTCCCGAGTTCTTCGTTTCTTTGGAATTGGCGAAAGTCAGTTGGTGACCATTTTGGCTGATTTAATTGATAATCAAACCGATCCGACCTTGGCCCCTTATGCCAAGACAGGAGAAGTCACTCTACGTCTGTCAACAAAGGTTAGCAGTCAAGAAGAGGCGAATCAAGCGCTGGATATCTTAGAAAACCAAATCTTGGAGTATCAGACCTTTGAAGGAATTTGTTTACGAGAACTTTGCTATGGTTATGGGGAAGAAACTAGTTTAGCTAGCATTGTGGTAGAAGAACTGAAAAAGCAAGGGAAAACCATTACGGCAGCAGAGAGTTTGACGGCAGGACTTTTCCAAGCCACTGTAGCTGATTTTTCGGGTGCTTCAAGTATATTTAAGGGTGGTTTCGTGACCTATAGCTTGGAGGAAAAATCAAAGATGTTGGATATTCCTGCCAAGGATTTGGAAGAACATGGTGTAGTGTCTGAATTTACAGCTCAGAAGATGGCTGAGCAGGCACGAATCAAGACCCAGTCTGATTTTGGCCTTAGTTTGACTGGAGTGGCAGGACCAGATAGCCTAGAAGGGCACCCAGCTGGGACAGTTTACATAGGATTGGCGCAAGAGAAAGGAACTGAGGTCATCAAGGTGAATATTGGAGGCAGAAGTCGAGCAGATGTACGTCACATTGCGGTTATGCATGCCTTTAACCTAGTTCGCAAGGCTTTATTAAGTAACCAACTTTTGATATAATAGTAGATAGGTCTGAGGACCATTAGAATGTAGGAGAATAGAATGGCGAAAAAACCAAAAAAATTAGAAGAAATTTCAAAAAAATTTGGGGCAGAACGTGAAAAGGCCTTGAATGACGCTCTCAAATTGATTGAGAAAGACTTTGGTAAAGGATCAATCATGCGTTTGGGTGAACGTGCGGAGCAAAAGGTGCAAGTGATGAGCTCAGGCTCCTTGGCGCTTGACATTGCCCTTGGTTCAGGTGGTTATCCTAAGGGACGTATCATCGAAATCTATGGACCAGAGTCATCTGGTAAGACAACGGTTGCCCTTCATGCAGTTGCGCAAGCGCAAAAAGAAGGTGGGATTGCAGCCTTTATCGATGCGGAACATGCCCTCGATCCAGCTTATGCTGCAGCCCTTGGTGTCAACATTGACGAATTGCTCTTGTCCCAACCAGACTCAGGAGAGCAAGGTCTTGAGATTGCAGGAAAATTGATTGACTCAGGTGCTGTGGATCTTGTCGTAGTCGACTCAGTTGCTGCCCTTGTACCTCGTGCGGAAATTGATGGAGATATCGGTGATAGTCACGTTGGTTTGCAGGCTCGTATGATGAGCCAGGCCATGCGTAAACTTGGTGCTTCTATTAATAAAACCAAAACAATTGCCATCTTTATCAACCAATTGCGTGAAAAAGTTGGGGTCATGTTTGGAAATCCAGAAACAACTCCTGGTGGACGTGCTTTGAAATTCTACGCATCAGTGCGTTTGGATGTTCGTGGAAGTACGCAAATCAAGGGAACTGGTGACCAAAAAGATACCAATGTTGGTAAGGAAACCAAGATTAAGGTCGTGAAAAACAAGGTGGCTCCACCATTTAAGGAAGCCTTCGTTGAAATCATGTACGGAGAAGGGATTTCTAAGACTGGTGAGCTTTTGAAGATCGCAAGTGATTTGGATATCATCAAAAAAGCAGGAGCTTGGTACTCTTACAAGGATGAGAAAATTGGGCAAGGTTCTGAAAATGCTAAGAAATACTTGGCAGATCACCCAGAAGTCTTTGATGAAATTGACCATCAAGTCCGTGTTCAATTTGGTTTGGTTGACGGAGAAGAAGCTTCTGTAGAAGGTGTTGAAACTAAAAAAGATGAAGCAGTTCAAGCAGATTCTGTGAATGAAGAAGTCACACTTGACCTAGGTGATGAACTTGAAATCGAAATTGAAGAATAAGCTGTCAAAGTAGTGGAGAAATTCACTGCTTTCTCGATTCTTTGTTCAAGATTTCAGATTGCCTACAGTTTGCTGTTTCTTGTCGCTCCTTTCGAAAGCTGATATAATAGCCTTATGAATAAAAAACGAACAGTGGACCTGATACATGGTCCTATTCTTCCCTCGCTCTTGAGTTTTGCCTTCCCAATCTTGCTGTCTAATATTTTTCAACAGCTCTATAATACTGCTGATGTCTTGATTGTTGGGCGATTTCTGGGTCAAGATTCCTTGGCTTCAGTAGGGGCGACGACAGCAATTTTTGACCTGATTGTAGGTTTTACTCTTGGTGTTGGCAATGGCATGGGAATTGTCATTGCCCGCTATTATGGAGCTCGGAATTTCACTAAAATCAAGGAAGCAGTAGCAGCTACCTGGATTTTAGGTGTTCTTTTGAGTGTTGTAGTGATGCTGCTGGGCTTTCTTGGATTGTATCCACTCTTGCAATACCTAGATACCCCTGCTGAAATCCTCCCTCAGTCCTATCAATATATTTCTATGATTGTGACCTGTGTTGGTGTCAGTTTTGCCTATAATCTCTTTGCAGGTTTGTTGCGGTCTATTGGGGACAGTCTAGCTGCGCTTGGTTTTCTGATTTTCTCTGCTCTGGTTAATGTGGTTCTGGATCTCTATTTCATTACGCAATTGCATCTGGGAGTTCAGTCTGCGGGTCTTGCTACCATTATTTCGCAAGGCTTATCAGCGGTTCTTTGCTTTTATTATATCCGTAAGAGTGTGCCTGAACTTTTGCCTCAACTCAAGCATTTTAAATGGGACAAGGCCTTATACGCCGATCTCTTGGAGCAAGGTTTGGCTATGGGCTTGATGAGTTCAATTGTATCTATCGGCAGTGTGATTTTACAGTCTTCTGTTAATACCTTTGGGGCAGTGATTATTAGTGCCCAGACGGCAGCTCGCCGTATTATGGCCTTCGCCCTTCTTCCTATGACCGCTATTTCTGCCTCGATGACGACCTTTGCTTCTCAGAATCTAGGAGCTAAGCGACCAGACCGCATTGTTCAAGGTCTTCGAATCGGCAGTCGTTTAAGTATATCCTGGGCAGTTTTTGTTTGTATCTTCCTCTTTTTTGCCAGTCCAGCCTTGGTTTCCTTCTTGGCTAGTTCGACGGATAGCTATTTGGTAGAAAATGGTAGTCTGTACTTGCAAATCAGCTCGGCTTTTTATCCTATTTTGAGTCTCTTGTTGATTTATCGCAATTGTTTGCAGGGCTTGGGGCAAAAAATCCTTCCTCTGGTTTCTAGCTTTATCGAACTAATCGGGAAAATCGCTTTTGTGGTCTTGATTATCCCTTGGGCAGGCTATAAGGGAGTTATTCTTTGCGAACCCCTAATCTGGGTTGCCATGACCATTCAACTGTACTTCTCATTATTCCGTCACCCCTTGATAAAAGAAGGCAAGGCAATCTTGGCAACTAAAGTGCTCTCCTAGCTGTATTTGCTAAATAAAATCTATTTCCTCTAGTGAAAATCGAAAAAACTTGTGTTATAATAAGAAAGATTAAAATGTGAAAAAAGGAGATTCCTAATGGGACGTAAATGGGCCAATATCGTAGCCAAGAAAACGGCTAAAGATGGAGCTAACTCTAAAGTATATGCAAAATTTGGTGTAGAAATCTATGTAGCAGCTAAAAAAGGTGATCCAGATCCAGAATCAAACTCAGCTTTGAAATTCGTTATCGACCGTGCTAAACAAGCCCAAGTGCCAAAACACGTTATCGATAAGGCTTTGGACAAGGCTAAAGGAAACACAGACGAAACCTTTACAGAAGGACGTTACGAAGGTTTTGGACCAAATGGTTCTATGTTGATCGTGGATACTTTGACTTCAAATGTCAACCGTACAGCGGCCAACGTCCGTGCAGCCTTTGGTAAAAACGGCGGAAACATGGGCGCTTCAGGTTCGGTTTCATACCTCTTTGACAACAAGGGAGTTATCGTATTTGCAGGTGAAGATGCCGATGCAGTCTTTGAGCAATTGCTTGAAGCAGATGTGGATGTGGACGATGTAGAAGCAGAAGAAGGTACAATCACAGTTTACACAGCTCCAACTGACCTTCATAAGGCTATCGTTGCCCTTCGTGAGTCAGGTATCGAAGAATTCCAAGTGACTGAATTGGAAATGATTCCTCAGTCAGAAGTGGAATTGTCAGGCGATGACCTTGAAACCTTTGAAAAACTTTACAGCGTTCTTGAGGACGACGAAGACGTACAAAAAATCTACACAAACGTAGACGGATTCTAATAGAAAAACGAACAGTTTTACTAGCTGTTCGTTTTTTTGATATTTGAACTTAGACTCAGGTTTCAGAATCGTTTTGTTGCTTGCTTTTTTCTAGACCTAGACCGACTGCATGTTTTTGGACGAGCAAGAGCTGTCCATCGTCCTGTTTTGCAAAAGTTAAGGTAACAGTCTTGATCTTGTCTCCAATGGAGATATAGGTGATTTTTTTCGTATTGTAACCCCCAAGAGTGAAGTCAAACTCGGAATCTGGCTGTCCGTGTTTGTCGATAATATCCTTGTAGTCGGTACCACCTTTTCCTTTGTTGTCACGGTCACCTTCGATTAAGGCGTCGAACTGTTCTTGGGTCCAGGTGAAGGTATCGTCTGTCGAGCCGCTTTCTTCTTCGCGTTCCATTGAGGCACTCGTATCTATGTAGGAACGGTTAAACTCTCTGGCATACTCTTTGTAGACATCAGCGTATAGTACCTGAGTCGTAAAGAAAAGTACAACAGAGGCAACTGCCAGGGATGTTCCGATAATAGCCATTATTTTCCGTTTTTTGTGGTTGACGATAAGGTCGATAATCCCCAAGATAAATGCGACGATGGCGATGAACAACGATAGATAGTTAATAAACGGGATCCAGGATCCTAAAAGTGCGATGGCTCCAAAAATGGTTGCTAAGATTCCTAAAACTCTTTGTTCTTCTGGTTTCATTTGAAAGTTTTCTCTCCTCATTAAGTGAATGGATTTCTACCCACAGTAGTGAGTACTTATTATATAAAAACTCTTGCCTAATGTCAATTTAAACCAAGATAGTTCTCATGGAAACTTTTTTTCTTGACATCTCTTTTCAAAGTGGTAAAATAGTTCTCATGAAAACTTAATTAGTTCCTAGGAGAACTAAATGTGATGGTTAGAAAGGAGATAGCATGGATAAACCGATGTTGGTCTTTAAGCGTTTTGGTCACCAGATTCATTTGATGGTGCAAAAGGAAGCCAAACGTAGTGGCATTGAATTTATGGGTGGACCTCAAGGTCAGGTTGTACGTTTTTTGGATAATCGTGAGAAAAACCAAGACTTGGTCTTGATTAAAGATATCGAGCAGGAACTCAATATTACCAAGTCTGTTGCTAGTAATTTGGTCAAGCGTATGGTGCAAAATGGTTTGGTGGAATTGGAGGCGAGTCCTAGCGATAAGCGGGCAAAATTTGTTCGTTTGACGGACAAATCGCGCTCTCAAATGCAGCAGGTTAAGGCCTTCTTTGAGCGCATTGACAAGCAGTTGATAGAAGACGTAGATGAAGATGAATTACTGATCTTTGAGAAGGTCCTTGCTCAACTACAGAAAAATATCAAGAGAATAGGAGGAGAGAATGAAGAAATTAGCAAAACGAATTAGTGGAAAAGAATGGGGGATTGTTTTCCTAGCCATTCTCTTTACCTGCTTTCAAGTTTATCTAGAGTTGGAAGTGCCAACCTATATCTCGAAAATTACGGATTTACTAGGAACTCAGGGTAGCAACTTAGATGAGTTATGGCAGCCAGCAAGCATGATGGTGGGAATGTCCTTTCTGGCCTTCTTGTCCGCAGTTGCAGTTGGATTTTTTGCGTCTAGAGTGGCTGCTTCTTATACTAGTAGGCTGAGAAGTGATATTTTTAACCGAGTTTTAGACTACTCGCAGACAGAGATTAAGAAATTCTCTATCCCTAGTCTCTTAACTCGTACGACCAATGATATTACCCAAGTTCAGATGTTGATTACCATGGGCTTGCAAGTGGTTACGCGTGGTCCGATTATGGCTATCTGGGCCATCGGGAAGATTTTAGGCCATTCAGAATACTGGCTCTGGGCCATTCTTGTGGCAGTGATTGTCAACGTTTTGATGACGATCGTTTTGGTGACGCTAGCCTTTCCAAAACAGTCCTTGATTCAGGGGCTGACAGATAAACTGAACAGTATCACTCGTGAAAGTTTAACAGGTATTCGCGTCGTTCGTGCCTACAATGCAGAGGATTACCAAAATGAAAAATTTGCAGCAGCAAATGATGAATTGACACGCTTGAATTTGTTTGTCAACCGTCTCATGGCCATTTTGAATCCCATCATGATGGGGATTTCAAGTGGTTTGAGTGTTGCGATTTACTGGATTGGGGCCTATGTAATCAACGATGCTGCTCCGACGGAGCGTCTGCCTCTCTTTAGTGACATGGTTGTTTTCATGTCTTATGCTATGCAGGTTGTCATGGGCTTCCTTCTCACGGGGGCGCTCTTCATCGTTCTTCCTCGAACCATGGTTTCTGCCAAGCGGATCAATCAAGTTTTAGATTTGCATTCTTCTATCCAAAATCCTGCTCAAGCGCAGCTGGCTGATGAAAATCTCAAAGGTCAGGTCGAGTTTAAGGATGTGACCTTCCGCTATGCGGCAAATTCGGAGGCGGTTGTTGAACATGTTAGCTTTAAAGCAGAAACTGGTCAAACAGTAGCCTTTATTGGTTCAACAGGTTCTGGTAAATCAACTCTGGTCAATCTGATTCCACGTTTTTACGATGTTTCAGATGGAGAAATCCTAGTGGATGGTGTCAATGTTCAAGACTATGACTTGGAAGAGTTGAGAAATAAGGTCGGCTATATTCCACAAAAAGCTGTTCTCTTTTCAGGTGATGTCAAGGGCAATCTAGACTTTGGACACAGTCAAGAAACACCGCTTAGTGAACAAGCTATGTGGCAAGCTTTGGAGTTGGCTCAGTCTAAGAACTTTATCGAAGACAAGGAAGCGGGCTTAGAGTCAGAAGTAGCCCAAGGAGGAACCAACTTCTCAGGTGGTCAAAGACAGCGTCTGGCCATTGCGCGTGCCTTAGCTCGGAAGCCGGAAATCCTCATCTTTGATGACTCTTTCTCAGCCTTGGACTACAAGACAGACCGAGTTTTACGTCAAGATTTAGCAGAGAAAACAAAATCTATGACCAAGCTTATCGTCGCACAGCGTATTTCAACGATTATGGATGCTGATTTGATTTTGGTCTTGGATCAAGGTAAAGTCGTGGGCCAAGGCACCCACAAGGAACTTCTAGCTAATAACGAAGTTTACCAAGAAATTGCCTATTCACAACTATCGAAGGAGGAATTGGAACATGGAAAATAAAAAAATGTCTCTCTGGAAACAGAGTAAACCCTATCTTGCAGGTCTCCAGTTTGCCCTTCTGATTGCCTTTCTAGCAACAATCTTATCTAATATCGTTACTGTATATGGTCCAACCCGCATCAAGGAAATGACTAATATTATTGCTAGTGGTTTGGAAACAAGTGTGGATGTCGCGGCGGTTGCAGCTATTGGTGGTTTTTTGGCCGTGATTTATGTGATTGGACTTTTATCAAATTATTTGCAGGCCTTTCTGTTTACAACAGCCATTCAACGTTTTTCAGAGCGTTTGAGAACAGCCATTGCAGAGAAAATCAATCGCCTACCATTAGGGTATTTTGATGGACACTCTCAGGGGGATACCTTGTCTCGTGTAACCAATGACGTTGACACTGCAGCCCAATCCCTTAATCAAAGTCTGGGAACAGTTCTTTCATCTAGTTTATTAGTTTTAGCAGTCTTAGTAACCATGTTTGGGATGAACTGGATTTTAGCCTTGGTGACGGTTGTTTCTACCTTTATCGGTTTTGCTTTCGTGTCTGTCTTTATGGGCAAATCCCAGGGCTTCTTTAAGAGTCAACAACAGGATTTGGCAGCTGTCAATGGCTATGTGGAAGAAATGTACTCTGGCCATAATGTAGTGACCAGCTATAATGCTATCGAGAGCACGAAAGAAGAGTTTGCGAAATTAAACCATCGTCTGTATGACAGTATCTGGAAATCTCAGTTTATTTCAGGGATTATGATGCCGATTATGATGTTTATTGGGAACTTTAGCTACGCCCTAGTGATTATCGTTGGTGCAGCCTTAGCTCTGAATGGGCAGATTAGTATCGGGATTATCGTTGCCTTTATGGCCTATGTTCGTATCTTTTCTCAGCCCCTTTCACAAATCGCCCAAGGGATTACCAGTCTTCAGCAGGCTAGTGCAGCTATGGGACGTGTCTTCGAATTCTTAGGTGAAGAGGAAATGGAAGATGAATCTCATAAAGAAAGACAATTGAGCGATATGAAAGGGCAAGTTGTCTTTGATCGAGTTTCTTTTGGTTACACACCAGAGCGAACAATTATCCATGATTTTTCTGCGACGGCTCATGCAGGTCAAAAGGTTGCCATTGTCGGGCCAACCGGAGCTGGTAAGACAACCATTGTTAATCTTTTGATGAAGTTCTATGAAATTGATAAGGGAAGCATCCGCATTGATGATATAGATACCAAGGAGATGAAGCGTTCGGAAGTACACGATGCCTTTTCAATGGTCTTGCAGGATACTTGGCTCTTTGAAGGCACTATCCGAGACAATCTCATTTATAACCAAAAGGGTATTAGTGATGAGCGCGTGATTGAAGCCAGCAAGGCTGTAGGAATTCACCACTTTATTATGACTCTACCAGATGGTTACGATACTGTCTTGGACGATACAGTGACCTTGTCTGTCGGACAAAAACAACTCTTGACCATCGCTCGTGCTTTGCTGAAAGATGCGCCACTCTTAATCCTAGATGAAGCGACTTCTTCGGTTGATACACGGACAGAGGAATTGATCCAGAAAGCCATGGACCGTTTGATGGAAGGCAGAACTTCCTTTGTCATCGCCCACCGCTTGTCTACTATCCGAAATGCCGACTTGATTCTTGTTATGAAGGATGGCAATATCATCGAGCAAGGCAATCATGATGAGCTAATGGCGCAAGCAGGCTTCTACGCTGACCTCTACAACAGTCAGTTTACAGAAGACGAAGCAGAAGAATAAAACCAAAGAAGGCTTGACGGCCTTCTTTTTCTGCACTATACTAGAAGACAAGTGCTTCCCTATAAGCAAAATTTGAGTAAGTGATGAGAAAATATATGAAAAATTATCAAGAATGGTATGACCACATTGCTGGTAAGATTAAAAATAATCCTCTCTTTCTGAGATTGTTAAGAGTTTTCAATCGGTTCATGACAGTAGTCATGCCTATAGTTTATTTAACCTTGTTAGTAATTACCTATCTCCAAGAAGGACTTGGGAAGCAGGTCTTGATGTATGTGTTTGTCCCTGCGTCAGGTTTTGTGATTTTGTCCCTTCTCCGTAAGAAACTCAATGCCCCTAGGCCTTATGAAGTTTGGGAAATTGTACCGCTACTAGACAGAGATAGTCCTGGTCAGTCTATGCCTAGTCGTCATGTCTTTTCAGCAACCATTATCTCCATGGCTTGCTTACACGCTAGTCTATCTGTAGGGGTTATCTTGTTGGTCTTGTCAGCCCTCCTCGGACTTGTGCGAGTCCTAGGTGGCGTGCATTATCCCAAGGATGTAGTAGTTGGTTATATTTGTGGTCTTGTGTGGGGTGTGATTTTCTTTCTATTTTGAATTGTAAGTTAAGGTGGTCCTACAACCACTTACGAGTCTAAAGTAACCACTTGCTTTTTTGCTCTTGTTTTCTTATTTTTCCTTTGATATAGTAGAGTCAGAAAGGAGATGGAATGAAGTTACGAATCGAAATTGACAGCAATTTAGAGGAAACTGAAATTGTCATCAAGGCAGCGGCTTTGACAGATGAGATTGCGGATTTACAGTGGCTCTTGCAAGAGTCCAAGTCTCCTCGGTTGATTTTTTACAAGGGAACAGGTGAATATTATCTGGACTTATCGGAAATTCTCTTCTTTGAGACGGAAGGTAGCAAGATTTACGCCCATACCCAGAAAGATGCCTACGAGGTTCGGCTTAAACTCTATGAGTTAGAGGCTATCCTTCCTCGTTATTTTAGTCGGGTATCCAAGTCGACTATTGCAAATATCCGTCAGGTTTACTCGGTGGACAAGTCCTTTTCAGGAACGGGCACCATTTCCTTTTATCAGACCCACAAGGAGGTTCATGTCTCACGACATTACCAATCCCTCCTAAAAGAAAATCTAAGAAACATGAGGTAAGAACATGAAAAAGAAAGCATTTGGTATTGTGTTGCTTATTTTGGCGGCTTTAATATTATTACAAGGGAATTTTGGAATCCCTTCATTCGGTGGGCAAATTTGGCCCTTGATCGGTATTGGATTTTTTGCTTATCAATCAGTTGGAGCTTTGTTGCGTCGCCACTTAACTTCAGCTTCTTTTACAGCTTTAGTAGCCTTAATGATTGCTAACCACTTTTATGGCATTTTACCAATTCCCAATCAGTCATTGTTCTGGGCAAGTATTTTAATCGTAATGGGTGTCAGCGCACTCACTCATTCTAACAGAACTTGGAATGGGAAAAAATGGTGGTATGATGGTAAAAAGACCATTCTTACAGATAAGGAAGTTGCTTTTGGGACTGGGACTTTCTACAAGCAAGAGCAAGAATTGGTAGAAGATCAAGTAGAAGTTGGTTTTGGCAATGCCAAGATATATTATGACAATGCAGAGATGTTGGGAGATAGCGCAACCTTGAAGATAGAAGTCGGTTTTGGCAATGCAGTTATCTATGTTCCTCAACATTGGGGAGTTGATTTAAAGGTAGAAACTTTCTGTGGCGTAGCCAAGGCAGATACTCCTCTAGCCCCAACCAGCAAAACCTTGATTATCCGTGGAGATGTGGCCTTTGGGAAGTTGGGAATTGTCTACGTTAAATAAAAAAATCTTCCAATTCCCTTGCAAAAATGAAGAAAGTGTGATAACATAGTACGGTATGTGGTGCTAGCACATCCGCTATATTAGATCTAATAGGAGGAAAACACAATGGCTAAAGTATGTTACTTTACAGGTCGTAAGACTGTATCAGGAAACAACCGTTCACACGCGATGAACCAAACAAAACGTGCCGTAAAACCAAACCTTCAAAAAGTTACTGTTCTTATCGATGGTAAACCTAAAAAAGTTTGGGCTTCAGCTCGTGCTTTGAAATCAGGTAAAGTTGAACGCGTTTAATAATGAAAGTAAGGAGACCTTAGGGTCTTTTTTCTTTTGTTGTGGGTATAAAATCATTTGAAAAACGGAGTAAATATCCGCTGATACAGTATTCTGCTTTTACACTTGGGCTGAAATATGATAAAATAGAGTATCAACTAGTTGAGGTAAAAAGGATGACTGTAAAAATTAATACAAAAGATGGTCAAATCGAACTAACAGATGAAGTGATTGCAACCGTCGTAGGTGGTGCAACAACTGAGATTTTTGGTGTGGTCGGTATGGCTAGTAAAAATGCCCTCAAAGATAATTTCCAAGCCCTGCTAGGTAAGGAAAATTATTCTAAAGGTGTTGTCGTAAAGGCAGCCGAAGATGGCAGTATTGCAGTTGATGTATATACCGTGTTGAGCTACGGAACAAAGATTAGCGAAGTGTCAAAAAACATTCAAGAGCGTGTTCGTTTTAGTTTGGAAAACCAGCTTGGAATTACTGCTCAGACTGTAAATGTCTACATTCAAAATATCAAAGTTGTAGGAGAATAACCGTGTCAAAAATTACTACTAGCTTATTTCAAGAAATGGTGCAGGCTGCATCAACTCGCTTGAATAAGCAAGCTGAATATGTCAATTCATTAAACGTCTTTCCAGTTCCAGATGGAGATACAGGAACAAACATGGGAATGACCATTGAAAATGGAGCTAAAGAAGTTGCAGACAAGCCAGCTTCTACAGTTGGAGAGGTAGCGAGCATTCTTGCCAAAGGTCTTTTGATGGGTGCGCGTGGGAACTCAGGAGTTATTACGTCTCAGCTTTTCCGTGGATTTTCACAAGCTATCAAGGATAAAGACGAGTTAACAGGTCAAGACTTGGCCCTTGCTTTCCAATCAGGTGTGGAAGTTGCCTACAAGGCAGTTATGAAACCAGTTGAAGGAACGATTTTGACAGTTTCTCGTGGGGCTGCTATCGGTGCTAAGAAAAAAGCTGAGCAAACAGATGACGCTGTTGAAGTCATGCGCGCAGCCTTGGAAGGTGCTAAAACTGCTCTAGCTAAAACGCCAGACATGCTTCCAGTATTGAAGGAAGTTGGCGTTGTGGACTCAGGTGGTCAAGGATTGGTCTTTATCTACGAAGGTTTCCTTTCAGCCCTTACTGGCGAATATATTGCATCTGAGGACTTTGTAGCCACTCCTGCCAACATGAGCGAAATGATCAATGCAGAGCACCATAAGTCTGTGGCTGGTCATGTGGCGACTGAGGACATTACCTTTGGTTACTGTACTGAAATTATGGTAGCTCTTAAGCAAGGTCCAACCTATGCCAAAGATTTTGACTACGACGAGTTCCGTAACTACTTGAATGAACTCGGGGATTCTCTCCTTGTTGTCAATGATGATGAAATCGTCAAAGTCCATGTCCATACAGAAGATCCAGGACTTGTTATGCAAGAAGGTCTCAAATATGGTAGCTTGGTCAAGGTAAAAGTTGACAATATGCGTAACCAACACGAAGCACAGGTTGAAAAAGAAGCTGCTCAAGTTAGCAAGCCGGCTGAAGAAAAAGAGTATGCTTTGATTGCTGTAGTGGCTGGTAAAGGTCTAGCAGATATCTTCCGTTCTCAAGGTGTGGATTATGTTATCGAAGGCGGTCAAACCATGAACCCTTCAACAGAAGACTTTATCAAGGCTGTTGAACAGGTCAATGCTCGTAACATTATCTTTCTACCAAACAACAAAAATATCTTCATGGCAGCTCAATCTGCAGCAGAAGTTTTGGAGCAACCAGCAGTAGTGGTGGAAGCTCGTACTTTGCCACAAGGTTTGACAAGTCTTCTCGCCTTTGATCCAAGCAAGTCCATCGAAGAAAACCAAGAGCGTATGACTGCAGCTCTTAGCGATGTCGTTAGCGGAAGCGTCACAACAGCTGTTCGTGATACAACCATTGATGGCTTAGAAATCCATGAAAATGATAATCTTGGTATGGTGGATGGGAAAATCCTTGTGTCAAATCCTGACATGCACCAAACATTGACTGAAACATTGAAACATATGTTGGATGAAGATAGTGAAATCGTAACCTTCTATGTCGGTGAAGACGGAAGCGAAGAACTTGCCAATGAAATTGCCCAAGAAATCGCAGAAGAATTCGAAGATGTTGAAGTCGAGATTCATCAAGGTCAACAACCTGTTTACCCATACCTATTTAGTGTAGAATAAGATTAATGAAGAACTGAGAAATCGGTTCTTTTTTTCTTTTTAAATAATGAAATCGGTATCTTTTAAATAAAAACTAAAATAACATTCATAAATAAACGTTAAAATAGAAAATTCAGAAAATTTCTTCTTTTGTCTTGAAAAATTTTGAAAAAGTGGTATGATAGTAACAAGTTATTTTTAAGAGGAAAGAAAGGGGAACAATGGAGAAAATCAGTTTAGAATCTCCTAAGACGGGGTCTGACCTAGTTTTGGAAACACTTCGTGATTTAGGAATTGATACCATCTTTGGTTATCCTGGTGGTGCAGTCTTGCCTTTTTATGATGCGATATATAATTTTAAAGGCATTCGCCACATTCTAGGACGCCATGAGCAAGGTTGTCTGCATGAAGCTGAAGGTTATGCCAAATCAACTGGAAAGTTGGGTGTTGCCGTCGTCACTAGCGGACCAGGAGCAACAAATGCCATTACAGGGATTGCGGATGCCATGAGCGACAGTGTTCCCCTTTTGGTCTTTACAGGTCAGGTGGCGCGAGCAGGAATTGGGAAAGATGCCTTTCAGGAGGCAGACATTGTTGGAATTACCATGCCAATCACTAAGTACAATTACCAAGTTCGTGAGACAGCTGATATCCCTCGAATCATTACGGAAGCTGTCCATATCGCAACTACAGGACGTCCAGGGCCAGTTGTCATTGACCTACCTAAAGACGTATCTGCTTTAGAAACGGACTTCATCTATTCACCAGAAGTGAACCTACCAAGCTATCAACCGACTCTTGAGCCAAATGATATGCAAATCAAGAAAATTTTGAAGCAATTATCCAAGGCTAAAAAGCCAGTCTTGCTAGCTGGTGGTGGAATTAGTTATGCTGAAGCTGCTGCGGAACTAAATGAATTTGCAGAGCGATATCAAATTCCAGTGGTAACCAGTCTTTTGGGGCAAGGTACGATTGCAACGAGTCATCCACTCTTCCTTGGAATGGGAGGTATGCACGGGTCATTCGCAGCTAATATTGCCATGACGGAAGCGGACTTTATGATTAGTATTGGTTGTCGTTTCGATGACCGCTTGACTGGGAATCCTAAGACTTTCGCTAAGAATGCTAAGGTTGCTCACATTGATATTGACCCAGCCGAGATTGGCAAGATTATCAGTGCAGATATTCCTGTAGTTGGAGATGCTAAGAAAGCCTTGCAAATGTTGCTGGCTGAACCGACAGTTCATAACAATACTGAAAAATGGATTGAAAAAGTTACCAAGGACAAGAACCGCGTTCGTTCTTATGATAAGAAAGAGCGTGTGGTTCAGCCGCAAGCTGTTATTGAACGAATTGGTGAATTGACGAATGGAGATGCCATTGTGGTAACAGACGTTGGTCAACACCAAATGTGGACAGCCCAGTATTATCCCTACCAAAATGAACGTCAGTTAGTGACTTCAGGTGGTTTAGGAACCATGGGATTTGGAATTCCAGCAGCAATCGGTGCTAAAATTGCCAACCCAGATAAGGAAGTAGTCTTGTTTGTTGGGGATGGTGGTTTCCAAATGACTAACCAAGAATTGGCTATTTTGAACATTTACAAGGTGCCAATCAAGGTGGTTATGCTGAACAACCACTCGCTTGGAATGGTTCGTCAGTGGCAGGAATCCTTCTATGAAGGTAGAACATCTGAGTCAGTCTTTGATACCCTTCCAGATTTCCAATTGATGGCACAAGCTTACGGTATTAAAAACTATAAGTTTGACAATCCTGAGACCTTGGATCAAGACCTTGAAGTCATCACTGAGGATGTTCCTATGCTAATCGAGGTAGATATTTCTCGTAAGGAACAGGTGTTACCAATGGTACCAGCTGGTAAGAGTAATCATGAGATGTTGGGGGTGAAGTTCCATGCGTAGAATGTTAACAGCAAAACTACAAAATCGTTCAGGAGTCCTCAATCGCTTTACCGGTGTCCTGTCTCGCCGTCAGGTTAATATCGAAAGCATCTCTGTTGGAGCAACAGAAGATCCGAATGTATCGCGTATCACCATTATTATTGATGTAGCTTCACATGATG
The DNA here is from genome assembly GCA_001560895.1 of Streptococcus mitis. Taxonomy (NCBI): domain Bacteria; kingdom Bacillati; phylum Bacillota; class Bacilli; order Lactobacillales; family Streptococcaceae; genus Streptococcus; species Streptococcus mitis. The sequence continues at coordinate 1,905,918 of CP014326.1, read as the reverse complement.
AAGTGGAGCAAATCATTAAGCAACTCAATCGTCAGATTGATGTGATTCGCATTAGAGATATTACAGATAAACCACACTTGGAGCGCGAGGTGATTTTGGTTAAGATGGCAGCGCCAGCTGAGAAGCGCGCTGAGATTCTAGCGATTATTCAACCTTTCCGTGCAACGGTGGTAGACGTAGCGCCAAACTCGATTACCATTCAGATGACAGGAAATGCTGAAAAGAGTGAAGCTCTATTGCGAGTCATTCGACCATACGGTATTCGCAATATCGCTCGTACGGGTGCAACTGGATTTACCCGCGATTAAAAATCCAACTTAAATTTGTTAAACCAGCCTAAAAGGCAATAAATAATAGAAAAGAGAGAAAAAACTATGGCAGTTCAAATGGAATACGAAAAAGATGTTAAAGTAGCAGCACTTGACGGTAAAAAAATCGCCGTTATCGGTTATGGTTCACAAGGACATGCGCATGCTCAAAACTTGCGTGATTCAGGTCGCGATGTCATCATCGGTGTACGTCCAGGTAAATCTTTTGATAAAGCAAAAGAAGATGGATTTGACACTTACACAGTAGCAGAAGCTACTAAATTGGCTGACGTTATCATGATTTTGGCACCAGACGAAATCCAACAAGAATTGTACGAAGCAGAAATCGCTCCAAACTTGGAAGCTGGAAATGCAGTTGGATTTGCTCATGGTTTCAACATTCACTTTGAATTTATCAAAGTTCCTGCAGATGTAGATGTCTTCATGTGTGCTCCTAAAGGACCAGGACACTTGGTACGTCGTACTTATGAAGAAGGATTTGGTGTTCCAGCTCTTTACGCAGTATACCAAGATGCAACAGGAAATGCGAAAAACATTGCTATGGACTGGTGTAAAGGTGTTGGAGCTGCTCGTGTAGGTCTTCTTGAAACAACTTACAAAGAAGAAACTGAAGAAGATTTGTTTGGTGAACAAGCTGTACTTTGTGGTGGTTTGACTGCCCTTATCGAAGCAGGTTTCGAAGTCTTGACAGAAGCAGGTTATGCTCCAGAATTGGCATACTTTGAAGTTCTTCACGAAATGAAATTAATCGTTGACTTGATCTACGAAGGTGGATTCAAGAAAATGCGTCAATCAATTTCAAATACTGCTGAGTACGGTGACTATGTATCAGGTCCTCGTGTAATTACTGAGCAAGTGAAAGAAAACATGAAAGCTGTCTTGGCAGACATCCAAAATGGTAAATTTGCAAATGACTTTGTAAATGACTATAAAGCTGGACGTCCAAAATTGACTGCTTACCGTGAACAAGCAGCTAACCTTGAAATTGAAAAAGTTGGTGCAGAATTGCGTAAAGCAATGCCTTTCGTTGGTAAAAATGACGACGATGCATTCAAAATCTATAACTAATTTATAGAAATTAAGGTGAAGGCGAGTTGGGGGACTAACTCGCTTTTATAATCAATTCATCTTTCTTTTAAGAGGATGGATTGTGATAGTATGAAATAGTCTAGGAGAAAATGATGTTAAGTTCAAAAGATATCATCAAGGCTCATAAGGTCTTGAACGGTGTGGTTGTGAATACCCCGCTGGATTATGACCATTACTTATCGGAGAAGTATGGTGCTAAGATTTATTTGAAAAAGGAAAATGCTCAACGTGTTCGTTCCTTTAAAATTCGTGGTGCCTATTATGCCATTTCCCAGCTCAGCAAGGAAGAGCGTGAGCGTGGGGTAGTCTGCGCTTCTGCGGGAAATCATGCTCAGGGAGTAGCCTATACTTGTAATGAAATGAAAATCCCTGCAACTATTTTTATGCCTATTACAACACCGCAACAAAAGATTAGTCAAGTTCGCTTTTTTGGTGGGGACTTCGTAACCATTAAACTAGTTGGAGATACTTTTGATGCCTCAGCTAAAGCAGCTCAAGAATTTACACTCTCTGAAAACCGTACCTTTATTGATCCCTTTGATGATGCCCATGTTCAAGCTGGTCAAGGGACAGTTGCTTATGAGATTTTAGAAGAAGCTCGAAAAGAATCGATTGATTTTGATGCTGTTTTGGTCCCTGTTGGCGGCGGAGGTCTCATTGCTGGGGTTTCTACTTATATCAAGGAAACAAGCCCAGAGATTGAAATCATTGGGGTAGAGGCTAATGGAGCACGTTCTATGAAGGCTGCCTTTGAAGCTGGTGGACCTGTCAAACTAAAAGAAATTGATAAATTTGCGGATGGAATTGCTGTGCAAAAGGTGGGACAATTGACCTATGAGGCAACTCGTCAACATGTTCAAACTTTGGTAGGTGTCGATGAGGGATTGATTTCTGAAACTTTGATTGACCTCTACTCTAAACAAGGGATTGTCGCGGAACCTGCTGGTGCAGCTAGTATCGCCTCTTTAGAGGTTTTGGCTGAATATATCAAGGGGAAAACCATTTGTTGTATCATTTCTGGAGGAAATAACGATATCAACCGTATGCCAGAAATGGAAGAGCGTGCCTTGATTTATGATGGCATCAAGCATTACTTTGTGGTCAATTTTCCACAGCGTCCAGGTGCTCTGCGTGAGTTTGTAAATGATATTCTGGGGCCAAATGATGATATCACACGCTTTGAGTATATCAAACGAGCTAGTAAGGGGACAGGGCCTGTATTGATTGGGATCGCTTTGGCAGATAAGCATGATTATGCAGGTTTGATTCGTAGAATGGAAGGTTTCGATCCAGCTTATATTAACTTAAATGGTAATGAAACGCTCTATAATATGCTTGTCTGAGGATTAATAAAAAAATATCATATTATTTGCACAATAGATGTATAGGTGCTATAATGAGGGTGAAGAAAGGGGGCGATTCCTATGAACTTAGGAAAATTATCGTACTATTTCTACTACAACTTATTATAGTACCTATTATTTTTGTTTCAGTTTATAATAATAAAGAAGAATGACTTGTTATATATAGGGATGTTTTTTAGAATGCCATATTATATATATATCTAATTTCGAATTTGGCTAAATATAATAGGAATTAGAAAAAATAATCAATGTTCATAAGCTAAACTTGGTGAGTTGATTGAAAATAAGGATATGGCAGCAGTGATATGAGGTGAGTAGAGCAGTTGGAATATTAGGAAGTGCTATTCTAAATGCTGATTGTAATCGCGGTGTGTTATAAGAATATGCAAAATTTGATGAGATAAGTCAATTGTACCGGTTGAAAAAGTTAAATAGTAACAGGAAGGGAACCAAGGAAATAGAAAGGATGAAATAGATATGAGGTAGTCCGAAAAGGAAGATTATCTTTGACAAACTTATAGATTAAAATGAAGATATAGAATATGACTCCTGTTTATCCTATTGAGAAGCTGGTATTTTTCCTAATTGAATATTTTTGCAAATTTGAAGTTTAATAATTCAATTATTTTTTTGGTGCTTACTAATGGGTTATAGCAACTAAAAACCTATATATTATCGGCTTTAAAAAAGAAGTAAGAAAAATAAAAATCTTTTATTTTATTGAATATATGTTTTTTTATTGACAAAAGACATAAAAACGTATAGAATAATATATCGTAAAGAAGAAAATAGGAGAAGGACATGGCTAAGTCAAACTTTGAAAAAGTAGAATCAGTTGTTGGCTGGGTTCGTGATAAGAAAATCACAGGCTACCGTATCTCTAAAGAAACGAATGCGCGTGAAATGTCTATCATTGCTCTAGCGCAGGGTCGTGCAAAAGTAAAAAATATTTCATTTGAAACAGCTCTAGGTTTAATTGATTTCTATGAAAAAAATCATGAAAAATTTGAAGATTAATCTTTGGATAATGGCGGATTCTTGAATTGGGTCTGCCTTTTCATTTTGACCAAGCAAAAAGACTGCACGATTGATGCAGCCTTTTCTTTTTATTTGAGATAACGTTGAAGGAATTCTTTTGTACGGTCTTCTTTAGGATTGGTGAAGAGATCTTCTGGTTTGCCTTCTTCAGCGATTACTCCCTTATCCATAAAGATCACACGGTGGGAGACATCACGGGCGAATTCCATTTCGTGGGTTACGACAATCATAGTCAAGCCTTCTTGGGCAAGTTCCTGCATGATTTTAAGTACTTCTCCAACCATTTCTGGATCGAGAGCTGATGTTGGTTCATCAAAGAGAATAGCATCAGGATTCATTGAAAGGGCACGAGCAATGGCCACACGTTGTTTTTGACCACCTGAGAGTTGTTTTGGTTTCGCTTGCCAGTAGCGTTCCCCCATACCGACCTTTTCTAGGTTTTCTTTGGCAATCTTTTCAGCTTCTGTACGTTCACGTTTAAGGACAGTTGTCTGAGCGACGATTGTATTTTCAAGAACGTTGAGATTTTCAAAGAGATTAAAGGATTGGAACACCATTCCCAACTTTTCACGGTATTGTGTGAGGTCATAACCTTTTTCGAGGATGTTTTGCCCATGATAAAGGATTTGTCCATCAGTTGGCGTTTCGAGTAGGTTAATGGAGCGGAGGAAGGTCGATTTTCCGCTTCCAGAGCTTCCGATGATAGAGATAACTTCTCCCTTGTGGACAGTGAGAGAAATGTCTTTTAGCACTTCGTTTTGTCCATAGGATTTTTTGAGGTGTTTAATTTCAAGGATTGCTTGTGTCATTATTTCAAATCCTCCGTTTGCATTTGATTAGCACCTGTAGTATAGGTATCCATATCCATTCGGCGTTCGATGAAGCGTAGGATACGTGTTACGGTAAAGGTGAGGACAAAGTAAATCACGGCGATGATTGTAAATGTCTGGAAGTATTGATAGGTTTGAGTTGCCACGGTATTTCCTGAGAAATAAAGTTCAACAACAGAGATAACGTTCAATACAGATGTATCTTTGATATTGATGACAAACTCATTACCAGTTGCTGGTAGGATATTGCGGACAACCTGAGGTAGCACAATCTTACGCATGGTTTGGTTATGGGTCATACCAAGAGCAGTCGCTGCTTCAAATTGTCCCTTATCAACTGCTAGGATACCACCACGGACGATTTCAGTCATGTAGGCACCAGTGTTGATTGAAACGATGAAGATAGCGGCCAGTGTACGATCAAGGTTGATACCGAAAGCTTGGGCAGTTCCATAGTAGATAACCATCGATTGAACGATCATTGGGGTACCACGGAAAATTTCAATGTAGACATTGAGTATCCAGCCGATTAGTTTTTGTAATCCATAAATGGCTTTATTCTCAGAGAGAGGAGCAGTACGGAAAACACCAATGGCAAGACCGATAATGAGACCTATGATGGTTCCGACGATAGAGATTAAAAGAGTGACACCAGCACCACGCAAGAGTTGTTGCCAGTTCTCAGAAAGAATTTTAGCGACTTGGCTAAAGAAACTACTGCTAGTCTCCTCAGTTGTTGTTGCTTCGGCGGGTTGTTCCTTGATCATACGATCCATCAAGGCAACTTGGTCGTCTTTTGAAATGGTTTCAATGCTGGCATTGATTTGGCTAATACGATTATCATCTTTACGAAGCCCGATAGCGATAGCCGTATCTTCTTCTCCAGTTTTGAAACCAGGTTCTACTTGAATCATTTTAAACTTAGAGTTCGCAGCTTCAGCAGTTAGTGCTTCTGGACGTTCAGAAACATAGGCATCGATGACACCAGCCTCAAGAGCTTGGCGCATTTGAGCGAAGTCTCCCATGGCTGTTTCTTTTTTAGCACCTGGGATTTGTGAAATCAAGTCATAAAGGTAAACACCTTGTTGAGAAGTAATTTTTGCACCATTAAAGTCATCCAAAGATTTGGCATTTGCATAGGCAGAATCTTTTTTGACAAGTAAAACTGGTTCGCTAGTGTAGTAACTGCTTGAAAAGGCAATTTCTTGTTTGCGTTCAGCAGTAGGACTCATACCTGCGATAATCATATCAATTTTACCAGAAGTAAGGGCAGGGACTAGACCTTCCCACTTGGTCTTAACAACCAAAGGTTCTTTACCTAAGTCTTTAGCGATTTTCTTGGCAATTTGGACATCGTATCCATTGGCATACTGGTTGGTTCCATCGATTTTGACAGCTCCATTGCTATCATCATCTTGGGTCCAGTTAAAGGGAGCATATGCTGCTTCCATCCCGATGCGTAAATATTCATCAGCTTGAGCAACATTGACAAGTCCTAGCATCAGCAAGAGACTTGTGAAAATAGATAAGTATATTTTTCTCATGATTTCTCCTATTTCTAATCTATTAAAAAATAACTGTCTCCTATTTTATCGAAAAAAACTTTATTTTTCAATATGGGTAAGCCCTTACTTGAGAAAAAATGATATAATGATAGCAAAGATAAAAAGGGGGCTTAGTTGATGAAAAAAACTTTTTTCTTACTGGTGTTAGGCTTGTTTTGCCTTCTGCCACTTTCTGTTTTTGCCATTGATTTTAAGATAAACTCTTATCAAGGTGATTTGTATATTCATGCAGACAATACGGCAGAATTTAGACAAAAGATAGTTTACCAGTTTGAGGAGGACTTTAAAGGCCAAATCGTGGGACTTGGACGTGCTGGCAAGATGCCTAGTGGATTTGACATTGATCCTCATCCAAAGGTTCAGGCCGCGAAAAATGGTGCTGAATTGACAGACGTTACTAGCGAAGTGATAGAAGGAGCAGATGGTTATACTGTTAAAGTTTATAATCCAGGTCAGGAAGGTGACACAGTTGAAGTTGACCTTGTCTGGAACTTAAAGAATTTGCTTTTCCTATATGATGACATTGCTGAATTAAATTGGCAACCTTTAACAGATAGTTCAGGGGCTATTGGAAAGTTTGAATTTCATGTAAGGGGAGATAAGGGGGCTGAAAAACTCTTTTTCCATACAGGGAAACTTTTTAGAGAGGGAACGATTGAAAAGAGTAACCTTGATTATACTATTCGTTTAGACAATCTTCCGGCTAAGCGTGGAGTTGAGTTGCATGCCTACTGGCCTCGGACCGATTTTGCTAGTGCTAGGGATCAGGGCTTGAAAGGGAATCGTTTAGAAGAGTTTAATAAGATAGAAGACTCGATTGTTAAAGAAAAAGAGCAAAGTAAACAACTTGTTACTTGGGTCTTCCCTTCCATACTTTCCATATCATTGTTATTGAGTGTCTGCTTCTATTTGATTTATAGAAGAAAGACCACTTCTTCAGTCAAATATGCCAAAAATCATCGTCTCTATGAACCACCAATGGAATTAGAGCCTATGGTTTTATCAGAGGCTGTCTACTCGACCTCCTTGGAGGAAGTGAGTCCCTTAGTCAAGGGGGCTGGCAAATTCACCTTTGATCAACTCATTCAAGCTACTTTGTTAGATGTAATAGACCGTGGGAATGTCTCTATCATTTCAGAAGGAGATGCAGTTGGCTTGAGGCTGGTAAGAGAAGATGCTTTGTCAAGTTTTGAGATAGACTGTCTAAATCTGGCTTTTTCAGGCAAAAAAGAAGAAACTCTTTCCAATTTGTTTGCAGATTATAAGGTATCTGATAGTCTTTATCGTAGAGCAAAAGTCTCTGATGAAAAACGGATTCAAGCAAAGGGGCGTCAGCTCAAATCGTCTTTTGAAGAAGTATTGAAAGAGATGCAAGAAGGAGTGAGAAATCGAGTTTCCTTCTGGGGCCTCCCAGATTATTATCGTTCCTTGACTGGTGGAGAAAAGGCCTTGCAGGTGGGTATGGGTATTTCCACTATCTTGCCCTTATTTATCGGATTTGGTTTGTTCTTGTACAGTTTAGACGTTCATGGCTATCTTTACCTCCCCTTGCCAATACTTGGTTTTCTAGGTTTGGTTTTGGCTGTTTTCTATTATTGGAAACTTCGACTAGATAATCGTGATGGTGTTCTAAATGAAGCGGGAGCTGAGGTCTACTATCTCTGGACCAGTTTTGAAAATATGTTGCGTGAGATTGCACGACTGGATCAGGCTGAATTGGAAAGTATTGTGGTCTGGAATCGCCTCTTGGTCTATGCAACCTTATTTGGCTATGCGGATAAGGTTAGTCATTTGATGAAGGTTCATCATATCCAAGTGGAAAATCCAGATATCAATCTCTATGTAGCTTATGGCTGGCACAGTATGTTTTATCATTCAAGCGCGCAAATGAGCCATTATGCCAGTGTCGCAAATACAGCAAGTACCTATTCTGTATCTTCTGGAAGTGGAAGTTCTGGCGGTGGCTTCTCTGGAGGCGGAGGCGGTGGCAGTATCGGCGCCTTTTAAAGAGAACTGCCATAGACTGAAAAAGTATGCTATAATGGAAGATAGAAAAAAGGAGTAATCTATGTATCTTATTGAAATTTTAAAATCTATCTTCTTCGGGATTGTTGAAGGAATTACGGAATGGTTGCCCATTTCCAGTACAGGTCACTTGATTTTAGCAGAGGAATTTATCCAATATCAAAATCAAAACGAAGCCTTTATGTCCATGTTTAATGTCGTGATTCAGCTTGGTGCTATTTTAGCAGTCATGGTGATTTATTTTAACAAGCTCAATCCTTTCAAACCGACTAAGGACAAGCAGGAAGTTCGTAAGACTTGGAGACTGTGGTTGAAGGTCTTAGTTGCTACTTTACCTTTGCTTGGTGTCTTTAAATTTGACGATTGGTTTGATACCCACTTCCATAATATGGTTTCTGTTGCTCTTATGTTGATTATCTATGGGATTGCCTTTATCTATTTGGAAAAGCGCAATAAAGCGCGTGCTATCGAGCCAAGTGTGACAGAGTTGGACAAGCTTCCTTATACGACAGCTTTCTATATCGGACTCTTCCAAGTTCTTGCCCTTTTGCCAGGAACTAGCCGTTCTGGGGCCACAATCGTCGGTGGTTTATTGAATGGAACCAGTCGTTCTGTTGTGACAGAATTTACCTTCTATCTTGGAATTCCTGTTATGTTTGGAGCTAGTGCCTTAAAGATTTTCAAATTTGTGAAAGCAGGACAACTCTTGAGCTTTGGGCAATTGTTCCTGCTATTGGTTGCGATGGGAGTAGCCTTTGCAGTTAGCATGGTCGCTATTCGTTTCTTGACGAGCTATGTGAAAAAACACGACTTTACTCTTTTTGGTAAATACCGCATCGTGCTTGGTGGTGTCTTGCTACTTTACAGCTTTGTTCGTTTATTTGTATAAGAAAAACCTTGAAGGGTCAGCTCTTCAAGGTTTTATACTCCATGAAAATCAAAAAGCAAACTAGGAAGCTAGCCGCAGGCTGCTCAAAGCACTGCTTTGAGGTTGTAAATAAGACTGACAGAGTCAGTAACATATACCTACGGTAAGGCGACGCTGACGTGGTTTGAAGATATTTTCGAAGAGTATTAAAATCCAGTCACGGTAATCCCCAGCAGGCGGACACCTCTTTCTTTCTCGTTTAATTCTTCATAGAGTTGCAGGGCTATTTGGCTTATCTGGCTAGCATCCTGTGTTTTTTGAATCAGACTTTTTCGTTTAGTAAGAGTTGAAAAGTCCTCGTAGCGGATTTTTAAAATGACAATTTTTCCAGCTTTTTCTTGTTGACTGAGATTGAGAGCGACTCTTTCTGATAGAAGAGTCAGCTCTTTTTTGATATCTTCTTCGGCACGGAGAATCTTTCCATAGGTTTTTTCCTTGCCGATTGATTTACGGATGCGATTGGATTTGACCGGGGAATTGTGAATACCACGAGCCTTTCGATAGAGGTCATAGCCCAGTCTGCCAAAACGGTCTATTAGGGTCACTTCAGGGATTTCAAGTAGATCAGCACCGGTAAAAACTCCCATTTGATGAAGTCTTTCCACCGTCTTTTTTCCTACTCCATGAAACTTGGAAATATCCATTTGTTTGAGAAAATCCTCAGCTTGTTCAGGTAGAATCACTGTCAAACCATGTGGCTTTTGATAATCGCTGGCCATTTTAGCTAAGAATTTGTTGTAGGAAACGCCAGCAGAAGCAGTTAGATGGAGTTCTTGCCAGATATCCTCTTGAATGAGGCGAGCAATTTTGACCGCTGACTTGATACCAAGTTTGTTTTCTGTCACATCCAAATAGGCTTCGTCAATGCTCATGGGTTCAATCAAATCTGTATAACGCTTAAAGATAGTTCGAACTTGGAGTCCCACAGCTTTATATTTTTCATAATTTCCTGAGATAAAGACGGCCTGGGGACATCGTTCATAAGCTTCCTTGGAACTCATAGCAGAATGGACACCAAAAGCTCGCGCCTCATAGCTACAAGTAGAAACGACTCCCCGCCCACCTGTTTGCCGAGGGTCGCTGCCGATAATGACAGGTTTTCCTCTGAGTTTAGGATTGTCTCTGATTTCTACCGCAGCAAAAAAGGCATCCATGTCAATATGGATGATTTTTCTTGACAAATCATTTAATAAAGGGAAAATTAACATGTCTAGCACCTTTTTACTGCTTATTTTCTTTTATTATACCCTTTTTTCTGAAAAAAAGAAAAAAGGACTTTGTTTTTTCAAAAATATAATACAGTTTGGAATGAAATATAGACTGTTTTAGAAAAGAAAGTGTAAAAATAGGGGTTTTCCACTTGTTGAAAACGATTACTGTGTGGTATACTTGTCTCATGAATGTAACAGATAGTTGTTACTAGAAAGAAAAAAGAGGACATTAACATGGTTGTTAAGACAGTTGTTGAAGCACAAGATATTTTTGATAAAGCTTGGGAAGGCTTCAAAGGCGTAGATTGGAAAGAAAAAGCAAGTGTATCACGCTTCGTACAAGCTAACTACACACCTTATGATGGAGACGAAAGCTTCCTTGCAGGACCAACAGAACGTTCACTTCACATCAAAAAAATTGTAGAAGAAACTAAGGCTCACTACGAAGAAACTCGTTTCCCAATGGACACTCGTCCAACATCTATCGCTGATATCCCTGCTGGATTTATCGATAAAGAAAACGAAGTTATCTTTGGTATCCAAAATGACGAACTCTTCAAATTGAACTTCATGCCAAAAGGTGGTATCCGTATGGCTGAAACTACTTTGAAAGAAAATGGATACGAACCAGACCCAGCTGTTCACGAAATCTTTACTAAATACGTAACAACAGTTAACGACGGTATCTTCCGTGCCTACACTTCAAATATCCGTCGCGCTCGTCACGCACACACTGTAACTGGTCTTCCAGATGCATACTCACGCGGACGTATCATCGGTGTTTACGCACGTCTTGCTCTTTACGGTGCAGACTACTTGATGCAAGAAAAAGTAAACGACTGGAATGCAATCGAAGAAATTGATGAAGAAACAATCCGTCTTCGTGAAGAAATCAACCTTCAATACCAAGCATTGCAACAAGTTGTTCGCTTGGGTGACCTTTACGGAGTTGACGTTCGCAAACCAGCGATGAACGTTAAAGAAGCAATCCAATGGGTTAACATCGCCTTCATGTCTGTCTGCCGTGTTATCAACGGTGCTGCTACATCTCTAGGACGTGTACCAATCGTATTGGATATCTTTGCAGAACGTGACCTTGCTCGTGGTACATTTACTGAATCAGAAATCCAAGAATTCGTTGATGATTTCGTTATGAAACTTCGTACAGTTAAATTTGCTCGTACAAAAGCTTATGACCAATTGTACTCAGGTGACCCAACTTTCATCACAACTTCTATGGCTGGTATGGGTAACGACGGTCGTCACCGTGTTACTAAGATGGACTACCGTTTCTTGAACACTCTTGACAATATCGGTAACTCTCCTGAGCCAAACTTGACAGTTCTTTGGACTGATAAATTGCCATACAACTTCCGTCGCTACTGTATGCACATGAGCCACAAACACTCTTCTATCCAATACGAAGGTGTAACAACAATGGCTAAAGACGGATATGGTGAAATGAGCTGTATCTCATGCTGTGTATCTCCACTTGACCCAGAAAATGAAGAACAACGCCACAACATCCAGTACTTCGGTGCGCGTGTAAACGTATTGAAAGCCCTTCTTACTGGTTTGAACGGTGGTTACGACGATGTACACAAAGACTACAAAGTATTTGACATCGAACCAATCCGTGACGAAGTTCTTGAATTCGAATCAGTTAAAGCTAACTTTGAAAAATCTCTTGACTGGTTGACTGACACTTACGTAGATGCTTTGAACATCATCCACTACATGACTGATAAGTACAACTACGAAGCTGTTCAAATGGCCTTCTTGCCAACTAAACAACGTGCGAACATGGGATTCGGTATCTGTGGATTTGCTAACACTGTTGATACATTGTCAGCTATCAAATACGCTACAGTTAAACCAATCCGTGACGAAAATGGCTACATCTACGATTACGAAACAATCGGTGAATACCCACGTTGGGGTGAAGATGACCCACGTTCAAACGAATTGGCAGAATGGTTGATCGAAGCTTACACTACTCGTCTACGTAGCCACAAACTTTACAAAGACGCAGAAGCTACAGTTTCACTTTTGACTATCACATCTAACGTTGCTTACTCTAAACAAACTGGTAACTCACCAGTTCACAAAGGTGTATACCTCAACGAAGATGGTTCTGTGAACTTGTCTAAACTTGAATTCTTCTCACCAGGTGCTAACCCATCTAACAAAGCTAAAGGTGGATGGTTGCAAAACTTGAACTCACTTTCTAGCCTTGACTTTAGTTATGCAGCTGACGGTATCTCATTGACAACTCAAGTTTCACCTCGCGCTCTTGGTAAGACTCGTGACGAACAAGTTGATAACTTGGTAACAATCCTTGATGGTTACTTCGAAAACGGTGGACAACACGTTAACTTGAACGTTATGGACTTGAACGATGTTTACGAAAAGATCATGTCTGGTGAAGACGTTATCGTACGTATCTCTGGATACTGTGTAAACACTAAATACCTCACTCCAGAACAAAAAACTGAATTGACACAACGTGTCTTCCACGAAGTTCTTTCAATGGATGATGCCTTGGATGCATTGAGCTAATCAAGTTCTTTAATAATGAAATAAGTAACCCTCGGTCAGTCGACTGAGGGTTGTTTTTTGGATTATTAAATTCCTTAAGTCAGGCACTGAAATATCTGACCGGGATTCAAAGATACTTGTTGAGTTGCGGTAGGTATTTGATACTCAATGAAAATCAAAGAGCAAACTAGGAAGCTAGCCGCAGGCTGTACATGAGTACGGCAAGGTGACGTTGACGTGATTTGAATAGTATAAAAACACCACACTTTGTAAGACACAAGGTGTGGTTGTATTTTATCTCTTAGACCAAGTCCTCTTCATAAAGAGAAGTAGGATTGGATAAATCTCCAAACGACCTGCAATCATTGCAAAGGAGAGGAGAATTTTTGAGATAGGACTAAAGATTGAGAAGCTAGAAGTTGTTCCTAGAATAGGCCCGATATTATTGAAACAGCTGAAGACAGTGCTGGTCACAACTAGAAAATCATTGCTATCTAGGCTGACAATAAAGATAAGTGCTAGCAAAATCATAGCATAGATGACAAAGTACTTGAGAATCTTATGCTGGGTATCCTTATCAATCACTGTTTTATTAACATGGAGGGTCAAAACACGGTGGGGGGATAGGATTGACAAAATCTGGTTTTTGGCAATTTTTGAAAGGATGAGGCCTCGAATAACCTTGAGTCCACCTGCGGTTGAACCAGCAGAACCACCGATTCCCATGAGGAAGAGAAGGATAAACTGAGAGAAGAGGGGCCAGTTGGTAATGTCTCCATATCCAAAACCAGTTGTTGTAATGATGTTGGAAACCTGGAAGAAGGCCATTTCAAAGCTCTTAGAAAATCCTGGATAGAGATAGAGGGTATTAAGACTAATCAAGCCTGTAGAAACCAGTACGATGACCAAGTAAGCCCGAAGTTCTTCATCTCCTAAGAAGGCTTTGACGCGACGGAGCATGAGGTAGTAGTAGAGGTTGAAATTTACCCCAAAAACCAGAACTCCGATACTAACCAGATAGGTAATTAGTGAGCTGCCATAGTGAGCAATTCCATCGTTATAGACTGTAAAACCTCCTGTACCTGCTGTCCCCATAGCGATGACAAAACTATCAAATAGGGGCATGCCAGCTAGATAATAGATAATGACAAAGAGGGAAAAGAGAGCTAGATAAAGGAGATAGAGAATTTGGGCAGTATTTTTGAGCTTGGATACAACCTTACCAAAAACAGGGCCAGGAACCTCAGCTTTCATCACCTCTAGGTGGCTATTCTTGGCATTATCCATAATAGCAAGTGCAAAAACAAGCACTCCCATTCCTCCAATCAAGTGGGTAAAACTTCGCCAGAAGAGAAGGGAACGACTTAGAACTGAAACGTCGTTCAGAATAGTTGCTCCAGTAGTTGTAAAGCCAGAACTAATCTCAAAAAAGGCATCGATAACGCTGGGAATTTGCCCAGAAAAGACAAAGGGGAGACCGCCAAAGAAAGACCATAGGATCCAACAGAGGGCCACAATCAAGATTCCCTCCTTGGCATAAATCCGTTGATTTTTTGGTTTTTGCAAACTCCCTGAACCGCCTAGCAATACGAGAATCCCTATTGTTGAAAAGAGGGCTGTAAAAACTTGGCTAGATTCATGGTAATAGATAGCAACAGCCACAGGAACCAAAAGAAGAACAGCTTCAATCAGAAGTAACTTTGAAAGGAGGTAACGAATCATACTTTTATTCATCTCTTACCTCGCGATTAAGTCATAAATCTTAGTGATATTCGGCAGTAAGGTCGTTACTAGAAGTTTGTCACCGACTTCAAGCATATCCTCTCCAGTAGGGAAAATCGTTTTGCCTTTTCGAATGATGGCTGCAATAAGAACTCCTTTTTTCAATTTTAGTTGAGAAAGAGGTTTGGCAGTCATTTTATTGGCTTCCTTGATATGGAATTGCAGGGTTTCGATTTGGCCATTGGCTAGATGGTGCATGGCTTGAAGGTCTGAATACTGAGCATTAACACGACCACGAATAAAGTGCATGATTGTATCTACAGCGATGATTTTCGGAGTGATAATGCTTGAGAAATCAGGCGCATGAATAATTTCAAGGAGACTAGTTCTGTTAACCTTGCTAATATTTTTTTGCACCCCGACACTATCCAGGAACATAGAAGTAATAATATTCTCTTCGTCAACTCCTGTTAGGGTTGCTACTGCATCATAGTTTTGAGCACTTTCTTCTAGTAAGATATCTTTTGCGGTACCATCTCCTTGGACAATATACAGATTAGGGAATTTCTCACTAAAGAAACGTGCCCTTTCAGGATTAATCTCGATGACTTTTGTATCAATACGACTGTCTTTGAGGATACCTAGTAGATAATAGGCAATTCTACCTGCTCCAACGATGAGAAGGCTCTTCACAGCACGAGATTTGAAATAATTATGGAAGAGCATCATATCAACACGGTTACCAGTGACAAAGATTCTATCTTTATCCTGTATGGTCATATCACCACTTGGGATGATAATTTGATGATCCCTTTCTATAGCGCAGACAATGACATTGCCAAATTTTTTCCGAAAATCAGAAATGGGCATTTGGCAAAGACTGCTAGTTGATTTGACGACAAATTCCATCAGGCTAACGCGTCCACCAGCAAAGCGTTCGACAGATAGGGCGTTGGGGAAGTCAATGATATTGGCGATAGCGCGGGCAGCTAAGAGTTCAGGGTTAACGATAAGAGAAAAACCGAGAATATTCTTTTCTTTGAAATAAGAGTTAGAATATTCAGGATTGCGCACCCGAACGATGGTTTCTTTAGCTCCCATTTTTTTGGCTAGAACTGCTGCAATCATGTTCACTTCATCGTATTCAGTCAAGGCGATAAAGATATCACAATCCTGAACACTGGCTTGCTCAAGGATGGTGAAATCGGCCCCGTTACCAAGGATACCCATGATATCAAAGCGATTAACAATATGATTGAGAACAGCTTCGTCTTGCTCAATCAGCAAAACATCATGCTTTTCTGCAACCAAGGAGCGACAGAGGGCAAAACCAACTTTTCCCCCTCCGACAAGGATAATTTTCATAATAAAACCTACTTTTTCATGATGTAACTATCATACCCTTTTTCAAGAAAAAATGCACCTACTAGCTAATAACCAGAGCTTTTAATGGAATTTTGTTATAAGGTAAAACTATATCCCAATCATTTAAAATAGCTATTAGCACCTTTCTCTGAAATATGGTATGATAAAGGGTATACAAGGAGACAAAATGAATAATAATTTACTGGTATTACAATCAGACTTTGGTCTGGTTGATGGTGCGGTATCGGCTATGATTGGAGTGGCTTTAGAAGAGTCCCCAACCTTAAAAATCCATCACTTGACGCACGATATCACGCCTTATAATATTTTTGAGGGGAGCTATCGTCTCTTTCAGACGGTGGATTACTGGCCTGAGGGAACGACTTTTGTATCGGTTGTCGATCCAGGTGTCGGTTCGAAACGTAAGAGCGTGGTTGCCAAGACTGCAAAAAATCAATACATTGTCACGCCAGACAATGGGACGCTTTCTTTTATCAAAAAACACGTTGGCATTGTAGCTATTCGTGAGATTTCTGAAGTAGCCAATAGACGTCAAAATACAGAGCATTCTTATACCTTCCACGGTCGTGATGTTTATGCCTATACTGGTGCTAAACTAGCCAGTGGTCACATTACTTTTGAGGAAGTGGGGCCAGAACTCAGTGTGGACCAGATTGTAGAGCTTCCAGTCGTAGAGACAATCATTGAGGATCATCTGGTGAAGGGAGCAATCGACATTCTGGATGTGCGTTTCGGTTCGCTTTGGACCTCTATCACGCGAGGAGAATTTTACAAGCTGGAACCAGAATTCGGTGATCGTTTTGAAGTGACTATCTATCATGCAGATATGCTGGTCTATCAAAATCAGGTTGTTTATGGCAAATCATTTGCGGATGTGAGAATTGGGCAACCAATCCTTTACATTAATTCTCTCTATCGTTTAGGTCTGGCTATTAACCAAGGTTCTTTTGCCAAGGCTTATAATGTAGGTGTCGGTTCATCTTGGACCATTGAAATAAAGAAAATAGAATCATAAAATAGGAGAATATAGATGAAAAATCAATCAATTAAACAAGTTGTTGCTATCGGTGTTGGAGCTGCGCTCTTTGTTGTCATCGGGATGATCAGCATTCCGACGCCTGTTCCAAATACAAGCATCCAGCTTCAGTATGCGGTACAGAGCCTCTTGTCTATCATTTTTGGCCCTCTAGTGGGATTACTTGTTGGTTTAATTGGGCATGCAGTGAAGGACTCTCTTGCTGGCTACGGTCTTTGGTGGACTTGGATTATTGCTAGCGGTCTCTTTGGTCTAGCTGTAGGTCTCTTTAGAAAATACATTCGAGTAACACAGGGTATTTTTGGGTTGAAAGATATTGTCTTCTTTAACCTCATTCAGATTGTTGCAAATGCTCTTGTTTGGGGAGTCTTGGCACCACTTGGAGATGTTGTGATTTATCAAGAAGCGGCAGAAAAAGTATTTGCCCAAGGGATTGTTGCGGGAATTGCTAACGCTGTGACTATTGCTATTGCAGGAACTCTTCTTTTGATAGCTTATTCACGTACGCAGACTCGTTCAGGAAGTTTGAAAAAGGATTAACATAAGGGAAAAGGCTGGGCAACCGGTCTTTTTCACTACTTATAGACTAGTCAAGCAAGCTAGCTAGGCTGGGAATCTTTTTGGCGCTAAGATTTTAAGAGAAGAGACTGCAAGAAGAGTTCGATTTATGATAAAATAGAAGTCTAAGAAGCGAATGAAGAGAGTAAGATGAAAGAAGCTATAATTGAGTGGAAGGATTTCTCTTTCCAGTATGAAACGCAACAAGAACCGACCTTGCAAGGGGTGAATTTGACCATTTACAAGGGAGAGAAAGTCTTAATTGTTGGTCCATCTGGGTCAGGTAAGTCTACCTTGGGTCAGTGTTTGAATGGGATTATTCCCAATATTTACAAGGGGCAGAAGTCTGGAGAATTTTTGATCAAGGGGCAAGTAGCCTTTGATATGAGCATCTATGATAAATCTCATCTGGTCAGCACAGTTTTGCAGGATACAGATGGGCAGTTTATCGGTTTATCCGTAGCAGAGGATTTGGCTTTTGCTCTGGAAAATGATGTGACAGCTTTAGAAGAGATGAAAAGTCGTGTTCATAAATGGGCTGAAAAGCTGGACCTTCTTTCTTTGCTGAATCATCGTCCTCAGGATTTGTCTGGTGGACAAAAGCAGCGAGTTAGTCTAGCTGGTGTCTTGATTGATGAGAGTCCGATCCTTTTGTTTGATGAGCCACTCGCCAATCTAGATCCCAAGTCAGGTCAGGATATTATCGAATTGATTGACCATATTCATAAGGAGGAGGGGACGACGACCCTTATTATTGAGCACCGTTTGGAGGATGTTCTGCATCGCCCTGTGGATCGAATTGTCTTGATAAATGATGGTCGCATCCTCTTTAATGGGAGCCCTAACCAGCTACTGGCGACTGATCTGTTGACTCAAAATGGAATTCGAGAACCCCTTTATCTAACTACTCTCCGTCAATTGGGTGTGGATTTAGTCAAGGAAGAACAATTAGCAAATCTGGATAACTTGTCTATCTCAAAAGGCCAGATTCAGTTACAGACGGAGCTGGCAGAAGAAACCCAAGAATTGCAGTCACTCTTTAGATTAGAGGATGTGTCTTTTTCTTATGATGATAGACTGATTTTAAAATCCATTTATCTGGATATTAAAAAGGGCGAAAATATTGCCATTGTTGGAAAAAATGGAGCTGGGAAATCAACTCTAGCCAAGGCCTTAAGTAGCTTTATTCAGACGGAGGGCCGCTATCTTTGGGAAGGACAGGATATCAAAGGAGATTCTGTTGCAGAGCGGGCAGAACGAGTAGGCTATGTGCTGCAAAATCCCAATCAAATGATTTCAACCAATATGATTTTTGATGAGGTGGCTCTGGGACTACGTTTGCGAGGTGTGGACGAGCAGGAAATTGAAACGAGAGTCTATGAAACCTTGAAAATCTGTGGACTTTATGAATTTCGTAATTGGCCCATTTCTGCCCTATCATTTGGACAGAAAAAACGTGTCACCATTGCTTCGATTTTGGTTTTAGGAGCTGAAATTATCCTCCTAGATGAACCGACAGCTGGTCAAGACCAGAAGAACTATACTGAGATTATGGAATTTCTCGAAGAGCTGCATCAAAAAGGGCATACGATTGTCATGATTACTCATGATATGCAATTGATGCTGGATTATTCAGATCGGGCTCTTGTTATGGTGGACGGGGAATTGATTGCTGATACTGATCCAGCTAGTCTGTTGAGCAATCCTGAGTTATTAGTAAAAGCCAATCTAAAAGAAACTTCTATCTTCAACTTGGCTAAGAAACTCGACGTGGATCCACTTGCTTTGACGGCATTTTACAAAGAAAGGAGAGAAGGATGCAAGCAAAATTAATTGGTTACCAGCATAGAGATACTGTGATTCATCGCTTGTCAGGAGCTGGGAAACTTCTCTTTTTCATTCTCGTGTCATTGGCTGCCATGATTAGCTATGATACCAGACTGCTTGTTCTGATTGCTATTTTTTCGGTCTTTCTCCTCTATTTGTCAGAAATTCGCTTTAAAGATGTTTCCTTTGTAGCCGTTTTTGCGACGGTATTTGCCGTTTTAAACATCTTGATGGTCTATCTCTTTTCTCCTGAATATGGGGTTGGACTTTACGGAGAGAGAAGTGTGATTTGGCAGGGAATCGGAGCCTACACTCTGACCAGTCAAGAGCTCTTTTACCTGCTAAATCTGGCCATTAAGTACCTTTGCACCATTCCTCTGGCTATTATCTTTTTGATGACAACTCATCCTAGTCAGTTTGCTTCCAGTTTAAATCAAATTGGTGTGCCTTACAAGATTGCATATTCAGTTAGCCTGACCTTGCGCTATATTCCAGATTTGCAGGAAGAATTCTTTACCATCAAGATGTCACAGGAAGCGCGTGGGATGGAATTATCCAAGAAAGCTTCTCTCATGCAACGAATCAAAGGCAATCTGCGCATTATTACTCCTTTGATTTTTAGCTCTCTAGAACGCATTGATACTATCGCGACCGCTATGGAGCTTCGCCGTTTTGGAAAAGATAAAAAGCGGACTTGGTATAGTTACCAGGCCTTGAAAAAAGGAGATTATCTTACTTTGCTTTTGGCAACCTTATTTTTAGTAGCTAGTTTACTACTTATCTTGCAGAATCAGGGACGATTTTACAACCCTTGGAAATAGTATTGTCAAAGTTTTCATTAGATAAGTAAAGAGAAATTATTCTATAACTTTTTATTGATAGATGTTATGAGAAATAAAGTTAATAATTGTATGCTTGAAACTTTTTGATAAAATATGAATTAGTTTATCTACTTTGATAGTAGAATTTACACTACAAAATCAAAGTTATTCAAATATAATCATTTTCAACTAAGTTCAGTGTCATAATGTAGAGACGATATAAAATAGTAAAAGTACTTAATTTAAATCGTGTTAATTTCACTTTGTATAAACATGAGAAAATTTGAATGTAGATAATGATGGGAGAGGATTTGTAATGATCAGTTTAGAGCTGTTATCTGAAGAAAATAGTTTAGACGTCTATTCTTTTGAAAAAGAAAATCGAGAGTATTTTGAGCGGAATTTACCTCCTAGACCAGCTAACTATTTTGAGTTAGAAGCTTTTAAAGAAATTACGAGGGAATTGTTAAGGGAACAAGAGAATCATGATGTCTACATGCATCTTATTAGAGATGCACAAGGCGTTATGGTTGGAAGAATCAATTTAAGTGTTTTAGGGAAGGATAGAAAAACAGCAGAGCTTGGGTATAGGATTGGGGAAAATGTTAGCAATTTAGGATATGCAAGCGAAGCGGTTAAACTCGTTTTAGAAAAAGCCTTCACGACTTATGGTTTCAATAGAATCATTGCAGGAACGGCAATAGGTAATCTAGCTTCTCAGAGAGTGCTTTTAAAAAATGGCTTCACCTTTAGTAGGGTTATAGAAAATGACTTACAAATTCATAATGAGTGGGTTCATACAGCAGTATTTGAGATAACGAGGTCATAATATCATCATTCCCAGTCCACAGATAGGTATAAAAGAGTAAGCAATTTTTGCAGATATTTAAGAATTTTCTCCTAGAAACCCTTGGAAATAGCTTGAAAAAATTGAAAAAATCAAGTCGTTTCTATTGACAATGATTCTGAAAGTGTTATACTAAGAAAGTAGTTTCGCTGATTTACTTCAAACCTGTTGTGAGGTAAGTTAACGATGCCTTAACCACGCTGTTTGCTGAGCTTGACTCCGGGCAGTGTGGCTATTTTTTTGCAATGGTGAAAGGAAGCAAGTCATGACAAATCACATTGTATTATTTGAACCTCAAATTCCACAAAATACAGGCAATATCGCGCGTACTTGCGCTGCGACCAATTCTCCCCTCCACATCATCAAACCTATGGGCTTTCCTATTGATGACCGCAAGATGAAGCGGGCTGGTTTGGATTATTGGGATAAGCTAGAGATTTATTTTTACGAGAGTTTAGAGGATTTCCTGTCTCAGATGAAGGGAAAACTCTATCTGATTTCAAAATTCGCTGAGAAGGTGTATTCTGAGGTGGATTTATCGACTGATGAGGAGCATTATTTCCTCTTTGGGCGTGAAGACAAGGGCTTACCTGAGGATTTTATGCGGGAATATCCTGAGAAAGCTCTCCGTATTCCTATGAATGATGAACACGTCCGTAGCCTCAATGTCTCTAATACAGTATGCATGATTGTTTACGAAGCCCTTCGCCAGCAGAACTTTGCAGGTCTTGAGCTTGTTCATACCTATGAAGTGGATAAATTGAAATAAATAATGAAAATGAACAAAATGCTTGCGCTTGCAAGCGTTTTTTGTTATGATAAAAGAGTCTTCAGGGCAGGGTGAAATTCCCGACCGGCGGTAAATTTGACTAGCTATTTTAGCCAAATAAGTCCGCGAGCGCAAGCTGATGTGGTGAGATTCCACAACCGACAGTATAGTCTGGATGGGAGAAGACGAAAGAATGGCTTTGTCTGTTCTGATAGATTTATAGCCGGATTGTAACCGCTTGCTTTAATAGAGTGAGAGGGAACTTTTGGGATATAAAAAGTGAGAATAGATAGAGGAATCCTTTCCAACTTCTTCTGATTTTATAGAAAATTGGAGGAACCTGTTATGACAAACACACGTCGACTTTCGACCATTGCAATTCTATCAGCCATCTCATTTGTGCTGATGTACTTTGACTTTCCGCTCTTGCCAGCGGCATCCTTCCTCAAGATCGAATTTAGTATCTTGCCAGTCCTTGTGGGTTTGGTGGTCATGGATTTGCCTGCTGCTTTAGGAGTTCTCTTGCTTCGCTCACTCTTGAAACTGCTTCTTAACAGTCAGGGAGTGAATACTTACATTGGTTTGCCGATGAATATCGTGGCTTTGGGAGTTTTTGTCATCGTATTTGCTTTGATTTGGAAAAAGGAACGGACAACCCTTCGTTTCCTACTAGGCTCTCTAGCTGGAACTATTGGTTTGACCGTAGCTATGTTGGTTCTCAACTATGTTTACGCTGTTCCTTTGTACGCTAAGTTTGCTAACTTTGATATTGGAAAAATTTTGGGACTGTCCAACTACCTAATGACTATGGTATTGCCTTTTAACTTGATTGAGGGTGTAATCTTTTCCGTTTCATTCTGGTTGTTGTATGTTCTCTTGAAACCAACCTTAAAACATTATGAAAGATAAACAAACATTTTTAATGAAGGGCAGTTTTGCCCTTTTACTTTTCGTTATTCTTGGCTATATTGTCAAATTTTACCCTGAAACGCTGGTCGGTTTTGACCAACCGATTCAGACTGCCGTTCGAGGAGACTTACCAGATTATTTGACTATTCTTTTTAGGGCCATCACACGCTTGATTGATATTCCGGTGATTATCACTTGGGTTGTCATTACAGCTTTTATCTTTTATCGTAAGCGATGGAAGATTGAAAGCCTACTTATGCTGGCGAATTTGGCTTTAGCAGGTCTTTCAATCGTGACCTTTAAAAATATCTACCAGCGCTCACGACCAGCTATTTTACACTTGGTTGAGGAGAAAGGATTTTCCTTCCCAAGTGGGCATTCTCTGGCTGTAACCTTGATGATTGGCTCTCTGATTGTCATTCTCAGTCAACGGATTAAAAATCCAGTCTGGAGAAAAATCGTGCAAATCGTCCTTGCTCTCTACCTAGTCAGTGTGCTGGTATCAAGGGTCTATCTAGGAGTTCACTATCCATCAGACGTCCTTGCCAGTCTCTGTGTGGGTTTGGGAGTCCTGTTTATCGAGTTTCCCTTCTATGACAAGCTCCGCTTCCAATGGCGATTTAAAGGCAAGCAGAAGTGAGTATCAAATTCCCTTGAGGAGAAAGAAATGAAAGTCAATATAGCAGATCTTCATCCGACTCAACTATACTTATCAGAAAAGAAGTTGCAAGATATTCAGATGCTTTACCAGTCGGCAGAAAAAATCCAAGTCGATCCAATCAGTATTCTTGCGTTCGGAGATTGCTTGTTGATTACAGATGGGCATCACAGGGCTTATCAGGCTTTATTGGCAGGTCGGGATACGATTTCTGCTGAGTGGGATAGAGATGGTGGTGATGAACTATATCATCTCTATGTGCAAGCCTGCGAAGAAAGAAAAATTTACTCTGTTCTAGATTTAAAAAATCATATCTTAGCTCAAGATGAGTATGAAGCAAAATGGTATAACTGGTGTGATGGTTTTAATCAAGCAGTAACTCTTTTGTTGAAAAGGAAAGCAGATGAAATAGGCCCTACAAATAGGTAGTGCATTGTGTCTTGTTCCTTTTTATACTGAAATTAGTCTAATCTAACTTGTTTTTTAACTAAAAATCTGATAAACTATGTAGTAATTGAATAGAAATCTGCAAGACTAGTAACTCAAGGGAAGTATATCAGGGAGGAGAGCCGTGACTGCAAGCTCTCTATATGAAAGCTGGGTGAATTCACTTGCGCATGGATTTAGAAATGAAGGTCTGACTTGTCAGATAAAAACGGATGGTACCGCGTGTCAACGCTCCGAGTGGAGTTTTTGGCATGTGGTTTTCTTTTTATCTACGAGCGACTGATGGAGGAATTATGTCAACTATTGAAGAACAATTAAAAGCGCTTCGTGAAGAAACGCTGGCTAGCTTGAAGCAGATTACTGCTGAAAATGAAAAAGAGATGCAAGAATTGCGTGTCTCTGTCCTTGGTAAAAAGGGTTCGCTTACTGAAATTCTCAAAGGGATGAAAGATGTCTCTGCTGAGATGCGTCCAATCATCGGGAAACACGTCAATGAAGCTCGTGATGTATTGACCGCAGCCTTTGAAGAAACAGCTAAGCTTTTGGAAGAAAAGAAAGTTGCAGCTCAACTGGCTAGCGAGAGCATCGATGTGACGCTTCCAGGTCGTCCAGTTGCGACTGGTCACCGTCATGTCCTCACACAAACCAGTGAGGAAATCGAAGATATTTTCATTGGGATGGGTTACCAAGTCGTGGATGGTTTTGAAGTGGAGCAAGACTACTACAACTTTGAGCGTATGAATCTTCCAAAAGATCACCCAGCCCGTGATATGCAGGACACTTTCTACATCACAGAAGAAATCTTGCTTCGTACCCACACGTCTCCAGTTCAGGCGCGTGCTATGGATGCTCATGATTTTTCTAAAGGTCCTTTGAAAATGATCTCACCAGGGCGTGTGTTCCGTCGTGATACGGACGATGCAACCCACAGTCACCAATTCCACCAAATCGAAGGTTTGGTTGTAGGGAAAAATATCTCTATGGCAGATCTTCAAGGAACCCTTCAATTGATTGTGCAAAAGATGTTCGGCGAAGAGCGTCAAATTCGTTTGCGTCCATCTTATTTCCCATTCACAGAGCCATCTGTTGAGGTGGATGTTTCTTGCTTCAAGTGTGGTGGAGATGGCTGTAACGTATGTAAGAAAACTGGTTGGATCGAGATTATGGGTGCCGGTATGGTTCACCCACGTGTCCTTGAGATGAGTGGTATCGATGCGACTGTTTACTCTGGATTTGCCTTTGGTCTTGGACAAGAGCGTGTAGCTATGCTCCGTTACGGAATCAACGATATCCGTGGATTCTACCAAGGAGATGTCCGCTTCTCAGAACAGTTTAAATAAGATTGAAACATGTAATACAGTCCTAGTCAGGTAAATGGTAAGGGCTGACTCGAAGAAAAAGAAAGGAATTGAAAAGGTCTTACTTGGTGGGATCTTACAATCAGAATTATGCTTGTATCTTATAAATGGTTAAAAGAATTGGTGGACATTGATGTGCCATCACAAGAGTTGGCTGAAAAAATGTCAACTACAGGGATCGAGGTAGAAGGTGTCGAATCACCTGCTGCCGGTCTCTCGAAAATTGTCGTCGGTGAGGTCTTGTCTTGCGAAGATGTGCCAGAAACTCACCTCCATGTTTGTCAGGTTAACGTTGGCGAAGAAGAAGCCCGTCAAATCGTTTGTGGTGCCCCAAATGTGCGTGCTGGCATCAAGGTTATGGTGGCTCTTCCAGGAGCTCGCATCGCTGACAATTACAAGATCAAAAAAGGGAAAATCCGCGGTCTTGAGTCACTTGGGATGATCTGTTCACTTGGTGAATTGGGAATTTCTGACTCAGTTGTGCCAAAGGAATTCGCAGATGGCATCCAAATCTTGCCAGAAAATGCCGTTCCAGGTGAGGAAGTCTTCTCATATCTAGACTTGGATGATGAAATCATCGAACTGTCTATCACACCCAACCGTGCGGACGCTCTTTCTATGCGTGGAGTAGCTCACGAAGTTGCAGCCATCTATGACAAGGCGGTCAACTTTAAAGAATTTACTCTTTCAGAAACTGACCAAGCTGCAGCAGATGCTCTTTCTGTGGGCATTGAGACAGACAAGGCGCCTTACTATGCGGCCCGTATCTTGGACAATGTGACTATCGCACCAAGTCCACAATGGTTGCAAAACCTTCTTATGAATGAAGGCATCCGTCCAATCAATAACGTAGTGGACGTGACCAACTATATCCTGCTCTACTTTGGTCAACCAATGCATGCCTTTGACTTGGATACCTTTGAAGGAAATGACATCCGTGTGCGTGAAGCACGTGCTGATGAAAAATTAGTGACCTTGGACGGTGAAGAACGTGACTTGGAAACAAATGATTTAGTCATCACTGTGGCTGACAAGCCAGTAGCCCTTGCCGGTGTCATGGGTGGTCAAGCAACAGAAATCTCTGAAAAATCTAGTCGTGTTGTCCTTGAAGCTGCTGTTTTCAATGGCAAATCAATTCGTAAGACCAGCGGTCGCCTCAACCTTCGTTCAGAATCATCTTCTCGCTTTGAAAAAGGCATCAACGTGGCAACAGTTAACGAAGCCCTTGATGCGGCAGCTAGCATGATTGCTGAACTTGCAGGTGCGACGGTGCGTAAAGGTATCGTTTCAGCGGGTGAACTGGATACTTATGATGTGGAAGTTTCTTCAACTCTTGCCGATGTTAACCGTGTTCTTGGAACTGAACTTTCTTATGCTGATGTAGAAGACGTCTTCCGTCGTCTTGGCTTTGGCCTTTCTGGCAATGCAGATAGCTTCACAGTTAGCGTACCACGTCGTCGTTGGGATATCACTATCGAAGCAGACCTCTTTGAAGAAATCGCTCGTATCTATGGTTATGACCGCTTGCCAACCAGCCTTCCAAAAGATGATGGTACAGCTGGTGAATTGACTGCGACACAAAAACTCCGCCGTCAAGTTCGTACCATTGCTGAAGGAGCAGGTTTGACAGAAATTATCACCTACGCTCTAACAACTCCTGAAAAGGCAGTCGAGTTTACAGCTCAACCAAGTAACCTCACGGAACTCATGTGGCCAATGACCGTGGACCGTTCTGTACTCCGTCAAAATATGATTTCTGGAATCCTTGATACTGTTGCTTACAACGTTGCTCGTAAGAATAAAAACTTGGCCCTTTACGAGATTGGAAAAGTATTTGAACAAACAGGTAATCCAAAAGAAGAACTTCCAAATGAGATCAACAGCTTTGCCTTTGCCTTGACAGGCTTGGTTGCAGAAAAAGACTTCCAAACGGCAGCAGTTCCAGTTGACTTCTTCTATGCTAAGGGAATCCTTGAAGCCCTCTTTGCTCGTTTGGGACTAGAAGTGACCTATACAGCTACAGCTGAAATTGCTAGCCTCCACCCAGGTCGTACAGCAGTCATTTCACTTGGTGACCAAGTTCTTGGTTTCCTTGGTCAAGTACACCCAGTCACTGCTAAGGCCTACGATATTCCAGAAACGTATGTAGCTGAGCTTAACCTTTCAGTCATCGAAGCTGCCCTTCAACCAGCTGCTCCATTTGTGGAAATCACGAAATTCCCAGCAGTTAGCCGTGACGTTGCCCTCCTTCTCAAGGCAGAAGTGACTCACCAAGAAGTTGTAGATGCTATCCAAGCTGCCGGTGTGAAACGTTTGACAGATATCAAACTCTTTGACGTCTTCTCAGGCGAAAAATTGGGATTTGGTATGAAGTCAATGGCTTATAGCTTGACCTTCCAAAATCCAGAAGACAGCTTAACGGACGAAGAAGTCGCACGCTATATGGAAAAAATCCAAGCATCGCTTGAAGAAAAAGTCAATGCAGAAGTGCGTTAACTCATCAATCCATCCTCCAGGGTGGATTTTTGCTTTTTAAATAACAATTCAGGATCAAAAATGGACAGTTGAGGAACAGAGAAGATAAATTGGAGTTTGTACTGTATAATGAATTTATCACTAAAAGTGCTCCAAGCTATATTTTACATAGCAATAATCTTCTAAAAACGGACAGAAATCATTGTAAAGGCTATCAAAAAAGAGTATAATGAGTGAAAGAAATTTCGGAGGTGAAAGATGCTAGAAGTAAGAAGTCTAGAGAAAAGTTTTGGACCCAAGCAAGTTTTGTTTGGTATTGACTTTCAAGCGCGACCAGGTCGTATTTTGGGATTAGTCGGGAAAAACGGTGCTGGGAAGACAACGATTTTCCACAGTATTTTGAAGTTTTTAGAATACCAAGGAGAAATCAGTCTGGATGGCCAGGATATTCGTCAGGAGACCTACGCTCGGATTGGCTATCTGCCTGAAGAACGCAGTCTCATGCCTAAATTGACAGTCCTTGAGCAAGTTCGTTACTTGGCGACTCTAAAAGGTATGGATGGCAAGGAGGTCAAGGAAAAACTCCCTCAATGGATGAAGAGGTTGGAAGTGAAAGGGAAGCTGACTGATAAAATCAAGAGTCTGTCAAAAGGAAATCAGCAGAAGATTCAGCTCATTATTACTCTGATTCATGAACCAGACTTGATTATCTTGGATGAGCCTTTTAGTGGTTTGGACCCAGTCAATACAGAATTGCTCAAGCAAGTCATTTTTCAAGAAAAAGAGCGCGGAGCAACCATTATCTTCTCTGACCATGTCATGACCAATGTCGAGGAACTTTGTGATGATATTCTGATGATTCGAGATGGCCGTGTGGTCTTGCATGGACCAGTCCAGGATGTCCGGAATCAATACGGGAAAACGCGTCTCTTTGTTTCAAGTGAACGAAGCAAGGAAGAATTGGAAACTCTTCCTCATGTCAAACAGGTGAGCTTGACCAAACAAGGCAGTTGGAAATTGATCTTGGAGAATGAAAGTGCTGGTAGGGAACTCTTCCCAATCTTGACTCAAGGTCAATATATCGCAACTTTTGACCAGCAAGCGCCAACAATCGATGAAATCTTTAAACTAGAATCAGGGGTGGAAGTATGAGAAATATGTGGGTTGTAATCAAGGAAACCTATCTTCGACATGTCAAATCGTGGAGTTTCTTCTTTATGGTGATTTCGCCGTTCCTCTTTTTAGGAATCTCTGGAGGAATTGCTTATCTCCAAGGCTCCTCAATGGCTAAAAATGATAAAGTGGCAGTAGTGACAACAGTGCCGTCTGTAGCAGAAGGACTGAAGAATGTAAATGGTGTTAACTTTGACTATAAAGACGAAGCAAGTGCCAAAGAAGCGATTAAAGATGAAAAATTAAAAGGCTATCTGACCATTGACCAAGAGGATAGTGTCTTAAAGGCTGTTTATCATGGCGAAACATCGCTTGAAAACGGAATTAAATTTGCAGTTACAGGTACACTCAACGAACTGCAAAATCAGCTTAATCGTTCAACTGCTTCCTTGTCTCAAGAGCAGGAAAAACGCTTAGCGCAGACAATTCAATTCACAGAAAAGATTGATGAAGCCAAGGAAAATAAAAAGTTTATTCAAACAATTGCAGCAGGCGCTTTAGGATTCTTTCTTTATATGATTCTGATTACCTATGCGGGTGTGACGGCTCAGGAAGTTGCCAGTGAAAAAGGCACCAAAATTATGGAGGTGGTCTTCTCTAGTATCCGAGCTAGTCATTATTTCTACGCTCGCATGCTGGCTCTGCTTCTTGTGATTTTGACCCATATTGGCATTTACGTCGTGGGTGGACTTGCTGCCATTCTTCTCTTTAAAGACCTACCAATCTTGGCACAATCTGGTATTTTAAACCATATAGGAGAGGCTTTCTCGCTCAACACCTTATTGTTTGTCTTGGTTAGCCTCTTTATGTACGTTGTTTTAGCAGCCTTCCTAGGTTCTATGGTTTCTCGTCCTGAGGACGCAGGAAAAGCCTTATCTCCTTTGATGATTTTGATTATGGGTGGTTTTTTTGGAGTGACAGCTCTGGGTGCAGCTGGTGACAATCTCATCTTGAAGATTGGTTCTTATATTCCCTTTATTTCGACCTTCTTTATGCCATTTAGAACCATTAATGGCTATGCAGGGGGAGTAGAAGCATGGATTTCGCTAGCTATTACAGTAATTTTTGCGGTGGTAGCAACAGGATTTATCGGACGCATGTATGCCAGCCTAGTCCTTCAAACGGATGATTTAGGGATTTGGAAAACCTTTAGACGTGCCTTATCTTATAAATAGAAGAGCCTCGCGAAAGCGAGGTTTTCTACAGATAAAAAGAGTAGAATTCAGAAAAATATTTTTCATATCTATTGACTTTTAGGGGTGAAATTTGGTATTATAGTAGGCGGTATTGTTTACCCCATTTGAAAGGCCCCGGAACCTTCCAAATACTTTTCGATGGGAAGGAACACCCATCACCGTAAACAAAAATCGAACTATATATAGGAGAAATCATGAACAAAACAACATTTATGGCTAAACCAGGCCAAGTTGAACGTAAATGGTACGTAGTTGACGCAACTGATGTACCACTTGGACGTCTTTCTGCAGTAGTTGCTAGCGTACTTCGCGGAAAAAACAAACCAACATTTACACCACACACTGATACAGGTGACTTTGTAATTGTTATCAATGCTGAAAAAGTTAAATTGACTGGTAAAAAAGCAACTGATAAAATCTACTACACTCACTCAAACCACCCAGGTGGATTGAAACAAATCTCTGCAGGTGAACTTCGTTCTAAAAATGCAGTACGTTTGATCGAGAAATCAGTTAAAGGTATGCTTCCACACAATACTCTTGGACGCGCTCAAGGTATGAAGTTGAAAGTATTTGTTGGAGCTGAGCACACTCACGCTGCACAACAACCAGAAGTTCTTGATATTTCAGGACTTATCTAAGGAAAGGAACAATAAAGTATGTCACAAGCACAATATGCAGGTACTGGACGTCGTAAAAACGCTGTTGCACGCGTTCGCCTTGTTCCAGGAACTGGTAAAATCACTGTTAACAAAAAAGATGTTGAAGAGTACATCCCACACGCTGACCTTCGTCTTGTCATCAACCAACCATTCGCAGTTACTTCAACTGTAGGTTCATACGACGTTTTCGTTAACGTTGTAGGTGGTGGATACGCTGGTCAATCAGGAGCTATCCGTCACGGTATCGCTCGTGCCCTTCTTCAAGTAGACCCAGACTTCCGCGATTCATTGAAACGCGCAGGACTTCTTACACGTGACTCACGTAAAGTTGAACGTAAAAAACCAGGTCTTAAGAAAGCTCGTAAAGCATCACAATTCTCAAAACGTTAATCAATACGATTATATCAACGTTTCAAAGCACTCAAGAGTTTACCTCAGGGGTGCTTTTTTTATGTTTTTTGAAAAAGTTCACCTCAAAGTTTACCTTATTTTAACCTTATTGTTTTAGAGACTTTAAGGCAAATTCACCGACTGCCATAGGGACTACATTAGAAGTATTGACATAAATCTGTGTTGTACCTGTGTCGCTATGTGTTAGAGCTTCGGAAATAGCTTCTAAGCTCATTCCTGCCTGTTTAGCGAGTGTTGCTCCCGTATGACGTAGTTTATGTGGTGTAGCGTGTGTAAGCTCTGGGTGTCGCTTTCTGATAGTTTTCATCTTATTATTGAGATAGTCAGAGTGTAAAGGTTTATTGATATTTCCTCTGGTATCTATGTAAGTGAAGATGAATTGTTCTGGATTAGTGATGATACCAAACTTTGCTAGTTCATATTTTTGTTGTTTTTTCCATAAGGTTAGAAGTTGAAGCAAGTCGCTAGAAATAGAAAAGATAGTTTTTTTATTTCCTTTGGTAGATTTTACTTGTCCATATCTATCTAAAGCCTGAATTAACTGAATCTGAGATTTTGAAAAGTCGATATGTTTCCACTGGAGAGCATATGTTTCTGATTTTCTATCTCCAAGGAAAAAAGTGAGATAGAAAAGGACGTAATCTTTGAGTGATATTTTATCGTTTTCTAAATCTTCTTTAAAAGCTGAGAACCATTCTTGGAGTTGCTCATGAGTTAAATATAAATCTTCATCACGTTTTGATTCTGCAAGTTGAATTTTTTTAACAGCCTTAATTCGTCTTAAAGTTTTTGCAATTCTATTTGCTTCAATATATTCAAGTTCTTCTGCCCAATCAAAAATAGAAATAACGTAACTTCGTAAAGTTTTGAAGTTGGCATATTCGTTGGCTTTTGCCGTCATCAAATTTAGAATAACCTGTTTATTTTGGTTTAAAAATTGAATCGTATAGTTGCCAAGAAGTGGTAGTATATGCTTTTTAAAACATGTTTTGGTATTAGCAATTGTTGACCTGCTTGGTGGCTTCGAAGTAGATGTAGTTTGTCCTGCTTTGTAGGATTCCCACCAAATATTATTATAGAAGTCCGAGAAAAGAATATCTTCTTTTCCTAGTCCCGAAAAGACGTTATCTTCAATTTGGTTTAGCTTCGTCAGTAGGTCTATCTCTGCTTGTCGTGCCTCCTTTCTTGTTTTAAATCTCTTATCATAATAGTTATTGTTAACGATACCAAGAGGCATTCGTGCTTCTAATGGTATATAGACTTTTAAGCGGTAAGTTCCGTTTTTTGTCTTACTGATAGTCATGATATTCTCCTTTATATCGAACCAGAAAATATCATGACCATTATAAAATAAAAATCTTGATTTTTCTAGTTGTTACTGTTTAGCCAGCGGTCAATAGCGTCTTTGTGGAATCGAATTGTTTTTCCAATTTTGATTGATGGAAGCCCCCTTTGAATCCATGAATCAAGAGTATTGTTGGAAATTCCTAAATAGTCGCAAGTCTGTTGTTTGTTCAAATAGGGACAACTTAAAGCATTTTTTTCTATTTGCTGTTCAATTTCTTTTTGGATAAGGTTTGATAGCAATAGTTGAATCTGATGAATCTGTTCATCAGGAAGAATCACTTGCATTTATTATCCTCCTTCTTATCTTGGTTTCTCATTGGATTGCATCGACGTGAATCCAAATACTTAGCAAAAAAGTAGGTACGCTCAATGATAAGTCCAAGAAGTGGTGTGTGATTAGCTCGTGCATACCAGACGAGTTCTTCAAACTCTGTGAAGTCATTCTGCTCAATAATATCCACAACTTCATGCATGAAATCATGTGAGTTATTTTCTACAAGAAATTTATCAAGATTAAAACCACATCCAACTTCAATATCATCTATATCATATTGAGTTTTCTCCTTATTTTCGGCATGAATGAAGTAGTCAAAAAGTCCTTTGGGTGATTGTACGATTTCTACATGAGCAGGGCCATTCAACTTGTCCTTGATTAGATCAGAAACTTGTTTATAACTTTTGAGAGAATCAAAGAAGAAAGCTCCGTGTTTGTGAGATTTTTTCAGTTCCCCAGTTTGTCGATTAATATCCTTATCGTGCCAAGGACTCAGGACGAAGGGGATGTGTAGTTCTTCAAGAACTTCAAGGTAGTCAGCAGGGGCACTTTCTTTGTAAAAAAGGAATGTCCACTTGCTAGAGCGTTGTTCTTTTGTCATTTTGATACGCCTTTCTGATTACTGATTATAGGATAATTGGGGGTCGTAGTAACCCAAATTATCTTGGAAAATGCTAGAAGGGGCTATCTGGCTACTGCTTAACGCAAGCCATAGCCCCTTTTTATCGTTTTTTACCAACTAACCATAGCTTATTACGGATCCGATTAGGTGCTGAAAAGTAGTAGTCAGGATGTTGACTCGAAACCTCTTCTTTCAGTTGAGAGGTCATGTCAGCCAAAATTTTTTGCCCCTGCTGGTCTCTAGGGACTTTGACGAAAACCGTCACATCATCTTTTCGTATGTCTACGATACTCTTATGTGCACAGTGATTAAAACTACTATTTATGGGATTGAAGGTAGTTATATTCTGATTGTCAATCGTTGTTACTTTTTCTGATTTTTCACGTTGCGTTAAAAACTGACGAAGTTTGAATGTAAAGTATACGGACTTAAAATAGTTGAATAGACTATCAAATCGAAATCGATTTAGAATTTCAAACATTACAGAGACAAATAGTATAAATAGAAGGATGGACATTGCTGTATAAGAATATTTGCTTCCTAATTCTAAATAGCTATTGAACTGGGAGAGGTCGAAAAAACTGAGAGGATTTAGTTTAAACTGATTTGATAGAAATTCCAGAGACCATCCTATAAATCCTGCTAGAAATGAAACTAGAATTAGATTGATATTGAGGTTGAATGTCCTCATAAAGTAAGATTTTTTCACCATTAAAGAATTCCTTTCTTTGTGTAATATGTTGGGCATAGTAGTGGAAGTACCTGATAAGGATGTTCGTTATCAATCACTTGAATCAGACCTGTTCCATGCCCAATAGGGATAACGATACCTTCTGGGTCGAGGTCGGGAAATAGAAATTGTGTCGTCTTCTTGTTAATGTTGCCAATCTGGATGAGGACATTAAGTTGTTCACGAACAGAAATGGGAATGGTAGTATGGTCGAACCTTTGGCTAACCAATAGTAAATGAATCCTTGTAGCACGTCCAAGAAGTGCGATAGAAGACAAGAGTGAGAAAAACGATTCTTTAATCGTCTTATTGACTCCTTCGGATAATGCAAGAACTTCATCAATCACAATTGTCATATGAGTGAACTCATGACGTGGATTCTCGTATAGGATTGCTTGACGTTTTTGAATCAGTTCCAGACATTGACTTAATTTCTCATTGATTTCTGATACAAAATCGGACTTAGAACGATTTTCAACGGGATGAATCACGGCAATTTGATGTTCACGAGCCCAACGACTAGGCGTGTCAAATTTTGGGTCCACGATAATTAAATCAGATTGATTTTTGAGTACACTTAGTAGATAAGTAAGAGCATAAGATTTACCCGAACCACTATTTCCACAGATTGCAATGTGATTGACCTTATCAAGATTAAGCGCAAAATTTTCCATAATTGGAATTTGATTTTTGGGTAAACTTGTTGTATATCTATCAAGGTCAGGAATGACCAATCGTTTTGAAATTCCCATCTTCCACGGAAAGAAGAGTCCTCGCTGAACATGAATATCATCCGTTTTTAGAGGGACAAAGTATGTTGCATTTTGCTTCAATAAAGTATAATGTGGGTATAGGGATGCGTTAGCAATCAAGAAAATTTTATTATAGAGTTCATCATCTAAAATATAGGCACAGGGAAGCCGTGGGATGAAGATGAAACCGTTTTCTTGAATGACGATGTTAAAACTGTTTGTATAACTTGTTTCGCCTTGCATCAAGGCTCCAAGAGCCATATTAAGGCTCTGGAGCAAGTATGATTGCAAGACGGCATCTGTTTTAGATACCATTATTTAACCTCCTTAATGCCATCAGCTTTAAAGTAAACGTTATAGCGTACTTCAACGGCTTGAAGGTTATCGAATTGAATCAAACTCATGAAATCAGGTAGCTTAATTTTGTCTTCAAACTTAACTTGGAACGGTTCGAGTCCTTCTTGGATGAAGGTTGCCTTATAAGCGATGATTTCGCCAGTAGGCTTTCCATCCTCAAAAAGTTGCTGTGGTTCAAGTTCTGTACTCAAACTATGAATAGGTTTTGTAGGATTCACATATTGTGATGCAGTTGCGACAGAGTATCCACCCTGTCTATGTTTGGTTTTAATTGTCATATTTAATTCCTCCGAATGGATGTTTAGATTGTTACCCGTTTTAAGTCGTGAGCGTGACCGTCTTAGCTAAGGACATTTTCATTTTAATCTGTATTGGGATATAAATATATAACTTGATAAGTCACTATGATTAGATTTGATGAGACAAGGGGTTTGAAATAATTTCCTAAGAATCATGTTTCAAAATGACTTCAAAAATGACTTGATAGGTTATTTTTTAATTTTTAATGTATTAAATTTTTTTATGCAACTGTTCATGGTATAATAGACTTGTTGAAAACATTTACAAGGAGGCTATGAACTTGATACCATTAGCGACAAGCGACAAGCGACAAGCGACAAGCAACAAGCAACAAGCAACAAGGTAGTTTTTACCTTTTTTCAGTATGTAAAAAAACACCTTCTGTATGCAAAGGAGGTGTTTTCTAATGCGTGAAAACTTTATTGAACGCCCCTATAAGAATGAGAAAGAGGGAGCAATTGCATATGTTCAGGAATTGCTAAAACAGGCTCGTGAGGATAGACGAAGTGAAGATGTTGATAAATTAGAAAATCTTGTTCGTCTACTTAATACTAAGAAGTATGGTCTTGTTTGGGAGGAACATGCTGAGTGGGTTGAAGAGGAGATGAAGACCAAAATTCCTGTCTTCGTTGAAGATGAAACTAAAATGATTGTGGGGGAGCCAGACTCTGAAGATTATAACTTCCTACTAGAGGGTGACAATCTTCATAGTTTACACCTTTTGGAAAAAACCCACTCAGGAAGGATTGATGTTATTTATATTGACCCTCCATACAATACAGGGAATAAAGATTTTGTATACAATGATAAAATTGTTGATAAAAATGATGGTTATTCCCATTCTAAGTGGCTAAGTTTTATGAGTATTCGATTGAATTTAGCTAGAGAATTATTGAGAGAGACAGGAGTTATCTTTATATCGATTGATGATAATGAACAAGCACAATTGAAATTGCTTTGTGATTCAATTTTTGGTGCCGAAAATTTCGTTGGAAACTTTGTTCGTGCAACTGGGACAACAACAGGGCAGGATGCAAACAAAATTGGGAGTTCTTTTGATTATTGTTTAACTTACCGAAAAACAGATAAATTCATTTTAAAAGGTGTTCCACTTTCAGAAAAAGATTTATCTAGATTCAAAGAAGAAGATGAAAAAGGAAAATACTCAGTGTTACAATTGAGAAAAACCGGAAATGAGGATAGACGAGAGGACAGACCGAATATGTTTTATCCTATTATTTCTCCAGATGGAGAAGAAGTCTATCCTTTCGGTCCACACGAGTATTTGAGCAGATGGCGAGTTGCTCAAAATTCTTTTAATCAATTAGTTGAAGATGATATGATTGTTTGGAAAGAGAAAAAAAATTTTCAATCTCAAACGATTGATGGGATTACAAATTCAAAATGGGTTCCATATGTAAAATATTATGCAACAGGACGAACAAAACAGGTATCAAACCTGCTCGTTGATATTGAAGGGAATAAAAAAGCTTCAATTGATTTGAGAAATAGTCTCGGAGCAAAAAAATTATTTGATTATCCAAAACCGCTGGAGTTTTTAAGGCTATTACTTACAATTTCAGGAGAAAAAGACGCGGTTGTTCTTGATTTTTTTGCTGGTTCAGGAACAACAGGACATGCAGTATCTCAACTGAATGGAGAAGATGGTGGAAATCGGAAATATATCCTCTGTACCAATAATGAAAACAATATTTGTGAAGAGGTTACCTACAAACGTCTGGCCAATATTCAAGAAGAACTACCTCATAATCTAAAATATTTTAAAACAGATTTTGTCGTTAAGGAAGAATTTCCTGATGTCTCCCTTGAATATGAATTACTAAACTATGTTACACCTCTTGTTGAGTTGGAGTTTGGAGTAGATATTTCAAATCCAAAAGTACAGGTCATCTTGTCAGAAGACCAGCTAGATGAGATGAATGAATCAGATTTTTTAGAAAATTCTACGCTTTTTATTCATCCTGAAATTTTCTTTGATGCTGAACAAGAACGAATCCTTCGTGACAAGAACATCACGAAACAAGAAATTCCAAACTATTACTTCGGAAAGGACATGTGGTCATGATTGAATTAAAAAATTTCCAACAAAAGCTAGTTGATAAGCTTTTGAAATTTACAGCGCCTGAATATCGTGTTGATGAGATGGTTATTAAGTCACCAACAGGTTCAGGTAAAACAATTACACTTCTTGAATGGATGGATACTTATATCGCGAGTACCCATGATAATGTTGCTTTTGTATGGTTTACTCCTGGTGCAGGAGAACTTGAAGAACAAAGTCAGGACAAAGCGAAAAACTTTTCTTCCATCAAGGCGCAATCACTTGCAGGTGCTCTTCTTCAAGGATTTGGTAAGGATACAGCAACTTTTATTAACTATGAATCGGTTGTAGGTAAAAACAAAAATGCTATGTTGACGGACAATGAGAGAGAAAATCTTGAATACAAGATTGAAAAAGCTTTTGAATCTGGTCGTCATTTTATTCTTGTTATTGACGAAGCACATCGAAATGATACTAAGAAGGCAAGAGATATCATTTCACGTTTTAAAGCTTCTAAAACAGTTAGGGTTTCAGCAACTATTGAAGACCCTAGGGTTCCTGATAAGATAGAGTTCTATGAAGTTACTGAAGAGGAAGTTATCGAATCAGGTTTGATTACAAAATCAGTAGTTGTCAATGAAGGGATTGAGGAGTTTATAGATGCTAATCCTGACATCAGTAGAGAATTTGAATTGCTGTTTAAGAGCGCTGAGCTAAAACGAAAAGAGATAGTACAAGAGTACACTAAAAATAACATTGCAGGTATAAATCCATTAGTGCTGGTTCAATTACCTGACAAATCTGATTCTGAACCCGAATTAGTTAGTCGTATTGAGGATTATATTCAAAATAAGTTATATAAGACATACGAAGATGGCAAACTAGGTATTTGGTTGGCAGAACAGAAACGAAATTATCTCGATGTTCAAGACCTTGATAATGAGGTTGAATATCTCATTATCAAACAGGCAATCGCTACTGGGTGGGACGCTCCTCGTGCTAAAATCTTAATAAAGATACGTGAACAAATGGGGGATACCTTTACTATTCAGACGATTGGTCGTATCCGTAGAATGCCTGAACCCTTAAAAGGTCACTATGATGTAGATGTATTGGATAATTCTTACATTTATACATTTGATAATGACTTTCTAAATGGAGCATATGGGCAAAAAGGGGTAGGAATCCCGACACCTCCTTTAGAACGGAAGGATATTGCCAAAGATTTTAAATTGGTTAGAGAGAGAGCTCTTGATTTACATGCAGGACAGGATGAAAAGGCCGTACGTGAAAATCTTTATCAGGGATTGGTTAGAGAATGGAATTTGACAGATGATGTGGCATCGAACAAACAAAAACTAGAGAATCAAAGCATTAAATTTGGTACTTCTATTGTGAACAGTTATAAACAAGGAAGATTCGATACACTTGAACATTCAGACCGTTTGCAAGATAGAGAAAGAAAAGTTGAAGCGAATTTCAGAGCAAACCGACTGGATTTACTTCATGCTTATCATGAACTTGACCGTGTCACTCATTTAAAAGTGAGTCAGGTCGAAGCCTTATTAAGACGATTTTTTATGGATGATAAAAGGCCTAATAAACATAAGCTCTTAAAATTAGAAGCGAATGAGTGGACAGCCTTTATTTTGAATAATTGGCGAGAACTTCGCGAAGTGTTTAGAAAAGTAGACATTTATCCAACAATCAGTATGGGACTTGTAGAAGTTAAGGAAGATGAGTTTTCCATCCCTAAGAACGTACGTTATATTTACAATCCAAAATTGGAAAAAACTGTTGTAGAAACCAATGTATACGAGGGATACGAGAGTAGGATTATCAAGGGTAGTGAAGCGGAACGCTTATTTGAGGATTATATCGAACAAGATAAGGATGTGGTTGACTTTGTTTATAAGAATGGAGATAAGGGAACTGAATACTTCTCATTAGTTTATAACACAGCAAGTTCATCTCATCATTTCTATCCTGATTACATTGTAAAAATAAAGAATGGTGATATCTATATCATTGAAACTAAAGGTGGAGTAAATGCAAAGGGTGAAGATAAAAATATTGATGATTATGCACCGTTGAAATATGAAGCTCTAAAAGTGTACCTTGATAAATATGGCTTGAAAGGAGCTTTTGTTCGTGATATCGCTGGAACTCTTCGATATTTAAACGAGGGTGAATGGAAAGATAATATGTCAGAATGGCGTCCAATTGATGAATTATTTGGATTTTAGGAGGAACTTTGATTTCTTTTACTAGTTATATTAAAAACACTTTCTACAATGATATTTATAAGGTGAGTGAAGATTACTTCTTAGAGCATCTTGAAGATTTAGGGGTTATCGACAATGATGATGATGAAGTTGAAGTCACCGATATTGAAGTGATGTATGTTTATGCTGGAAAGCGTGAAGATGATGAAATTGACATAGATATTCTAACCAATGTCTATGCAACTGTTTTCAGGTATAACTATAATCGTGATTCATCTTATGAAAAAAATCGTTGGCTTCGTATATCATGTATTGGGAAACCTGATACAGGAATCAAAAATTTTAGAATTAAGAAGGTTGATTCTTACGAAAAAGGAACTTATAGCATTTTTGAGAAACCTCTTTCGGATAAGCTTATTCCTTTTATTTGGAAAGATGATTTGGATAAATTTGCTGAATTGATATTGAAGAAATATGAACCAGATGCTTTACTGACCCCGACTAGAATTGAACCTGAAACTATAGCCCAACAAATGGGGCTACAACTAAAATATGAAAACATTACTAAAGATGCTTCTATTTTTGGTCAAGTCTATTTTCAAGATGTACCTGAAAAAGGAATTTCCTCAGGTACAATAGTCATAGAGGAAAAACTTCTTCAACTACGAAATATTGGAGTTGTAAGAAATACAATCCTTCATGAATGTGTTCATTGGGAACTGCATCGCTATGCTTTGGAATTGGCTCGAGTGAAAAAAGAAAAGTTATCAGTTCTATCTACTACTAGTAATGTCGGAGAACAGAATCTGTCTGATATTCTAGGGTGGATGGAATGGCATGCCGAATCTATTGCTCCCAAAATACTGATGCCTAAGGGGATGTTCATCCAAGAAGCACGAGTGAGACATAAAAGACTCATTGAACATAGTGAAACGAAAGATGAACTTGATATTGTTGAGAAATGGATTGATGAATTAGCTCTGTTCTTTGGGGTATCACGTCTTTCTGCTAAAGTTAGATTGGCAGAATGTGGATTTGATATAGTGAAGGGGGCATTCATTTATATTGATGATAAATATGTTCCAACTCACAAATGGAAAGATGGTTATTTAGAAAATACTCAGACTTTCTCAATAAACTTAATTCAACTTGGTTTGCAATTGTTAGCACAACCAAACTTAAAGAGTCTTGTTGAAACTGGAGCATTGATTTATGTAGAATCCCATCTTTGCATAAATGATAATAAGTTTGTTTCATATGACCTTGCAGGCAATCCTTTTTTAACAGATTATGCAAGACATCATATGGAAGAATGTTGTGTAGTGTTTGATATTGTTTCAAGAACTCAATCAGGAAGTTCCACCTCTTTAACTTTATTACTTAACAGAGATGCAGATTCTGATATTCAATTCACTATTAGCTATCCTGAAGATAAGAATGAGTGGCTTGAGAAAGTCGATGCCCACGTAGCTGATACAATGGAAATCATGTTAAAACTACAAGGGTTAAATAGTTTTTGTTCTGCTTTGACTGAGGTGATGAAATGGCGTGATGTTAGGAATCAGGAATTGGCTGATACGAGTTATCTAGGTTTGAAGGCAATCTCTAATTTAAGAAATGGGAAAACAGAACCTAAACTTGAAAGTGTTATTGCAATTTGTGTTGCGATGAAATTACCCCCTGTTGTTAGTAAGAAGTTAGTTGAACTATCGGGCAAAGTGCTTCGTTTAGGAAATGAACAAGAATTTCTTTATGAACTATTTATTTGTTCAACAGGGAATTGGGATGTTGGAAAATGTAATGCATTTTTAGTGGGCAAGGGATTCAAGGAACTTGTACATGATAGATATGAATAATCAATTGTAGTAATGAATGAAATGTTGGGAAGGAGTTAAGTCATATGATAGACAGAAGTAATTATTTTCAAACTCTTATTAAGGATGTGATGGATAATTCCGAGTCGGAATATTGGGAGGATGCTGTTACAGAGTGGGAAATTGTAGATGTTGAAGAAGATGAGCGTTTGGAGGAGTCATGTATATGTGGTAAAGAGCATCTTCGTTACCTTTTTACAATTAAAAACCAACTGAATGGGAATGAGCTATACCCTATTGGTAGTTCCTGCATTAAGAAGTTTGAGCGTGATGATTTGAAACATCTAGTAGATGTTAAAGAGCAATTGTTTAAGTTATTGCATGCTGTAGAGGATAATCAGTATCTTCAGTTATCATCTGAATTTTTTAGCCGTAAACTATTACGATATTTGTTGGATATCGGAGCGTTTGAGCCAAATCAATGGAATAATTATAATCCTGAAAATGATTATAGATTCATGCTTGATATGTTTAATAAAAGAACAAGAACTGATAAACAGAATAAGAAGGCCACAGCAATTATTCTTGGTTCAATTAAACCATTCCTTCAAACGGAATTAGCAGGTAAAATAAAAAAATAAAGAGAGGCAAGTTAAACTTGCCCCTCTTTATTTTTTAGCCAGCCTCCCAACAGCGGGGAAGAAAGCTTTTAATAATGACTGCTAGCCAGCCTCCCAACAGCGGGGAAGAAAGTTGTCAGTCAAACAATTGAAAAATTGCTAGTAGAATTATTCTAATATCTTTTATGAAAAATGTCAAGTAATTTGTGCAAATATATGATAAAATAAGACTATAAAGTAAAGGATATTGTATGAAATATAAAATTTATTTCGATGAATCAATGAAAATAGACCGTGAATCAAAATACTCGTACTATGGGGCTATTTCGATTGAAGAAACAGAATTGGACAGAATTGAGTCACAAATTGAAGAAATACTGAGTAAGTTGGAAAGAACATCAGAGTTACATTTCGTGGACTATCAAGGAGCTGATATTAAGAAATATTTTCAGGTGCTCAATTTTTTTCTTACTTGCTCGTGTATCAAATTTAATATATATCGCCTGAATAATGAACATTATTTTCAATTAGGGCGAACATTAGGATTCTCAGACCAAGATTTGAGAAAATATTTTTATGTAAAAATACCGGAACGTCTATTTTATGGTTTAGTTAGGGATGATAATCAAATTGATGGTTTGGATATTATCATGGATAATAGTACAGAATATCAAACTCTTGGTGTTTTTGAACAAATATACGACCAAATGAATGCACATTCATTGTACAGAGGGAAGAGTTATCATGTTAACTCTGTCGAAGGAATCGATTCTGAAGAATCAAGAATAATTCAGATGCTAGATGTTATACTTGGCATAGTTGTGTATCTACTTGAGGAGAATTATTTAGATACAGGAACAAACCAGAGTATCAATAAGCGTGATTTTATTTATCGACTTTTATCGAGTGATGATAATCTTATATTTTTCCATGAAATGATTTCCATATATACTTGGGATAGTTCTGATTTGGAGTATCTTAACAAATTAGAGATTGCTACTATTACAAGTAAATTTTTAGTAGCTTGTAATAAAAGGGAGTATATAGACATGATTCCTGTTCAAAAGTTTTATCTAGAATTTTATTCTGAATTGGAATCTCTAGGTGAATCAGATAGAAGCTCACGTATTAAACTTTTAAAAAATAAGTTACGCAATCCTTATAGTATTGACGGAAAATTAAATAATGCATTAGTAGAGTTATTTTTAGGGCATTTGAGTCAATTAGAGTTTGAAGACAGAAATAAATATTTAAAATAAAGTGCTTGTCGTAAAAGTCTGAATATAATTAAACTAAATAAATTTAGATATAGTTATATGCTCCTGATTGTATAGAAATCTATTGGGTATCTCATTAAGTCATCTTTATTTATAGTCCATAAAAAGTAACGGTCATCGACTTAGTTGTTGCTTTATTTAAGTCTCCTTCAGATTGCTCTATTTGTTTGAAAAATCGTTATTATTTTAAAAGTTTAGAGGAATGAAAATAGAGAGTTTTTAAAAAAATAAATAAGGTAAACCTTTGATATTCTGGTTCGATTTGTACTTATTTTTGATGAAAGTTTACCTTATTTTGATGAAATTGATTGAAATTGGTTGAAGTTTTATTTTCCGAAAACTAATGAAAACATTGATTTTAAAGCATTTTGCAATTAGATAAAATAAGTGATGCCCCAACCAGGTCTTAAGAAAGCTCGTAAAGCATCACAATTCTCAAAACGTTAATCAATACGATTATATCAACGTTTCAAAGCACTTTGCAAAGATTTTGCAAAGTGCTTTTTTGTCGATTTTTGAGCTTGAATAGCTTTGTGATAACCTTCTGATAACCTCTTCTAAATTTTGGCTCTTTGTCAACTGTAGTGGGTTGAAGAAAAGCTAAGCTCGAGAAAGGACAAATTTCGTCCTTTCTTTTTTGATATTCAGAGCGATAAAAATCCGTTTTTTGA
Source organism: Streptococcus mitis (assembly GCA_001560895.1). Lineage (NCBI taxonomy): Bacteria > Bacillati > Bacillota > Bacilli > Lactobacillales > Streptococcaceae > Streptococcus > Streptococcus mitis. The sequence continues at coordinate 1,861,695 of CP014326.1, read as the reverse complement.
AGTTTTCAAAGTTCCGAAAACCAAAGGCATTGCGTTTGATAAGTTTGATGAGATTATTGGTTGCTTCTAATTTGGCATTAGAATAGGGTAACTGAAGGGCATTGACGATTTTCTCTTTGTCCTTTAGAAAGGTTTTAAAGACAGTCTTAAAAAGAGGATGAACTTTCTTTAGATTTTCCTCAATGAGTCCGAAAAATTTCTCCGGTTCCTTATTCTGAAAGTGAAAAAGCAAGAGTTGATAGAGATGATAGTGGTGTTTCAAGTCTTCTGAATAGCTCAAAAGCTTGTCAATAATCTCTTTATTGGTTAAGTGCATGCGAAAAGTAGGGCGATAAAATCGCTTATCACTCAGTTTACGGCTATCCTGTTGAATGAGTTTCCAGTAGCGCTTGATAGCCTTATATTCATGAGATTTTCGCTCAAATTGCTTCATGATTTGGACACGAACACGACTCATAGCACGGCTAAGATGTTGTACAATGTGGAAGCGATCTAGAACGATTTTGGCATACGGAAAAAGATGTTTAGCCAAGTCATAGTAAGGACTAAACATATCCATAGTAATGATTTTCACCTGACAACGAACAGAGCGATTGTAGCGCAGAAAATGATTTCTTATGATAGTTTGTGTTCTACCCTCAAGAACAGTGATAATATTGAGCTTATCAAAATCTTGAGCAATGAAACTCATCTTTCCCTTAGTGAAGGCATATTCGTCCCAGGACATAATCTCAGGGAGGTAAGAAAAATCAGACTTAAAACAGAAGTCATTGAGCTTGCGAATAACAGTTGAAGTTGAAATAGACAGCTGACGGGCAATATCGGTCATAGAAGTCTTCTCAATTAGCTTCTGGGCAATCTTTTGGTTGATGATACGAGGGATTTGGTGATTCTTCTTGACGAGAGAAGTCTCAGCTACCATCATTTTCGAGCAATGATAGCACTTGAATCGACGTTTTCTAAGGAGAATTCTAGTAGGCATACCAGTCGTTTCAAGGTAAGGAACCTTAGACGGTTTTTGGAAGTCATATTTCTTCATTTGACTTCCACACTCAGGACAAGATGGAGCGTCGTAGTCCAGTTTAGCGATGATTTCCTTGTGGGTATTCCTATTAATGACATCCATAATTTGGATATTTGGGTCTTTAATGTCTAGTAATTTTGTGATAAAATGTAATTGTTCCATAGGATTCTTTCTAATGATGGTTTGGTTGCTTTTCATTATAGATCTTATGGGACTTTTTTTCTACAACAAAATAGGCTCCATAATATCCATAGGGGATTTACCCACTACAAATATTATAGAGCCAGAATTACTATACTTACAAAGAGCACCTTTCGGGGTGTTCTTTTTTGTACTTTTTTACTAAATTGGTGCAATTGACACAGTTGTTGCGACTTTAGTCGCTTACAAATGTGGCTGCAACCTGACAAGGTCAGTTGCCTCAAAACGTTAATCAATACGATTATATCAACGTTTACAGACATTCAAGAATTTTCTCTTGGATGTCTTTTTTGGTCTAAAAATCAAGAGTTCTCCTTCTTTTGCTTTTGAATGTATTCAAGAATGGAATGTTGATTGTTTGATAATATAATTTTAGTTTTACACATTAATAATTTTATAGATAAGTTTGATATTTTTTAATTGAAGATAAAGCGTAAACTAATCTAAATAGATTTTTCCAAAAAATTTTCTAAAATAAACAGAATTTGTTTAACATTTGTTTGAAAATTCTGTAAAATGAGTTATTATATTTTTAAGGAGAATATATATGGAAAAACAGAAAACATTTTTTGGACATCCTATTGGCTTGTCCACCCTCTTCTTTACAGAGATGTGGGAGCGTTTTTCTTACTATGGGATGCGAGCTATCCTACTTTACTACATGTACTATAGTGTGCAAGATGGTGGATTGGGGATGGATAAGACCACAGCCGCATCGGTTATGGCGATTTATGGCTCACTGGTATTTTTGTCCTCGGTTATCGGTGGTTTTGTCAGTGACCGCATTTTAGGAAGCCGTAAGACCGTCTTTTACGGTGGGATTCTGATTATGCTAGGTCATATTGCTTTGGCAACACCTTTTGGACAAGTGGCTCTCTATCTTTCTATTGCCTTGATTATCTTTGGAACTGGATTTTTAAAACCCAATATCTCAGATATGGTTGGGGGAATTTATGAGAAAGAGGATGATAGACAGGATGCAGGTTTTAGTATCTTTGTCTTTGGTATTAACTTAGGTGCCTTCGTTGCCCCTTATCTAGTGGGTTATCTAGGTCAGGAAGTCAATTTCCATCTAGGTTTCTCATTAGCTGCCATTGGGATGTTCTTTGGTCTGGTGAAGTATGTTTTAGATGGGAAGAAATACCTGCCTGAATCAAGTCTTTACCCCACTGATCCACTTTCACAGAAGGAGCGGCAGACCTTGATTAAACGTTTGCTGATTACACTTGTCATGGTTATTCTCGTGGTTATAGTTTTAGTCTTTACTCACCAGTTTAACGTGGATATGATTGTTAATATCTTTACAATAATTGCGGTAATTATTCCAATCTACTATTTCTTCAAAATTTTATCTAGTCAGAAAATAACTGCTACTGAGAGATCTCGAGTGTTTGCCTACATTCCTTTATTTATCGCTGGAGTACTCTTCTGGTCTATTGAGGAGCAGGGGTCTGTTGTTCTCGCTCTATTTGCGGATGATCAAACTCGACTTTACTTTAATGTATTTGGGAATCAGATTCATTTCCCATCTAGCTTTTTCCAAAGTATTAATCCACTTTTTATTATGATTTATGTGCCGATTTTTGCATGGTTGTGGGGGAAAATGGGTAAAAAGCAACCGTCCTCTTCTAAGAAATTTGCTTATGGCTTATTTGCGGCGGGTTTATCCTTCTTGTGGATGATGTTGCCAGGGATGATTTTTGGGACAGATGTTAAGGTCAGTCCTTTCTGGTTGATTATGAGTTGGGCTATTGTGATTGTGGGTGAAATGTTGATTTCGCCGATTGGTCTATCAGTCACTAACAAGCTAGCACCAAAGTCCTTCCAAGCACAAATGATGTCTATCTGGTTCTTGAGTGATGCTGCTGCCCAAGCTATCAATGCTCAAATTGTAAAATTTTATACAAGCGAAACTGAAGTTGCTTACTATGGAATTGTTGGAGGAATTACGATTGTATTCAGTATTATCTTACTCTTCTACGTTCCACGTATTGAAAAATTAATGTCTGGTATCAAATAGAGAAAAATTGAAATTTCTGTAGGGATGCTAAAGTTAGGATAATTATTTACTCATGGGATTTAGTTCTGTATTGTATAGAGCTAAGTCCTTTTAGTTTGATTACAACTCACGATGTTTCTGATATTCCTAGTAGACATTTGTACACTTTTTTTATTTAATACTCAATGAAAATCAAAGAGCAAACTAGGAAACTAGCCGCAGGCTGCTCAAAACATTGTTTTGAGGTTGCATATATACGGCAAGGCGACGTTGACGCGGTTTGAAGAGTTTTTCGAAGAGTGTAAGTCAAAGCCAATCAAAAAATCCCACTATTCAATAGGCTAAAGGAGATTTAATCATAGTGAGATTATTAATTATAGTAATTTTTGTATCGCCTCTTCAATTTGTTGTGGGTCTGTTTTGGAAGAGAAGCGTTCAAAGACTTGCCCATCTCGACCGATGAGAAACTTAGCGAAATTCCATTCGATTCGTTTTCCTAGTGGACCAGATTTCTGGTCTTTCAACCAAACATAGAGGGGATTTGCCTCCTTACCGTTGACCTTGATTTTGGCAAAACGTGGGAAGGTGGTTTGATAGTGTAGACTACAGAAGGCGTTGATTTCCTCTGCGCTACCTGGTGCTTGTCCCATAAACTGATTGCAAGGGAAGTCTAAAATCTCAAAACCTTGTTCTTGATAGCGATCATAGAGTTCTTGGAGACCTTGGTACTGGGGCGTTAAACCACATCCAGTAGCAGTGTTGATAATCAAAAGAACCTTCCCACAATAGGCATCTAGTGGAGTTTCTTGATTGTCTTGGTTCAAGACTGAAAAATCGTATAGTGAAGTCATTGCTTGCTTTTCTCCTTCTGTTTGGTATTTTTAGGAGTTTTCTCCTCCTGTAGTGATAGAAATCCGTAGGTCAGAGTTCCAAAAATACTACCGATGATCAGGCCATACATCAGGAAAGGACCACTTTTATCGAATTGCATGAGCAACTTCCCAAAATCTGAAAAGGATATTTGCTGAACGAAGACTTTATGAAAGATGAGTAGGGTAAAGAGGCCAATCTGAAGACCGATAAACACAACCCAGCTTCGAAATTTGATTTGGGCTTTGCTGTAGGTTTTGAGGATGATTTCTGACTTGTCATCTTTTTCTAGATGGAGTTCTTGGACGGCTTTTTGAGCTTTTATACTCATGAACAAAATGAGTCCAAAATAGATGTAGGGCATAACATTTCGAACAATTTCTATAAAGCTTCCGAACAAAATATAGAATAGGAAGAGAATGAAGGAAGAGTAAAAGATTTGGATCATGGAACGGGCGCAAGCCTTGTAGATAACCTCTTGACGGCATTCATCAAAAGGCCCTTGGATATGAAAGAAATTTCGAAGTAGGCGAGTTGTTAAGTCTTCTTTTTTCATGGGTGATTTCTCCTAAATGAACGATGTTATTTTGTTTCTTTTACGAATTGATAGAGATAATAAAGATAAGTAATAGAAGAAAGGATAGCGATAGTCAGCAGTAAATAATATTTCCAACCGCTTGAGATGAGCATCAGTTGTGGAAAAGATAGAATTATAAAGTATAGTGCTAAGTTGAGTATGCGTGTTTTTGGGGAGTCAATCTTTAGATAAGTCAGTCCTTTGTTAAGTGCTGGAATAAAGACTAGCCCGAGGAATATCTAGCTGATTGGCAAGTTCCCTGAAACGATGATGAAGATGAGCAGAGAACTGAACAAAAGATGATAGGTAAGTAAAGTTAGTAGTGATTTCATAAGGTACCTCCTAATCCTCATCTTGATTTTTCTTAGTTTTTGCAATGCGACGGGAGATGAGGAACTGTATGCTCGCTCCGAAGAAAATAGAACCGAGAATGCTTGATACACCATTTCTTATAGTGAGAAGAGACTGAAAATAGTCCTGACCTTCACCTATGAGTATACCGAGAAGAGGAGTTATAAAAAACATCCATAGACCAAAGAACAAACCTGCTTTAAAACCTGGGTAGTGTAGTTGCTTACTTACTTTCTCGCTCAGCATATCTGGTTCAATAGTTGTAATCCCTGTTTTTTGCATTTGATAGGTGAGATATCCAGCAGCGATGAGGGCAATCACTAAAATCAGAGGAGGATAGATTAGAGCCACTTCTTGAGGATATTTATAGGCCAGAAGGAGTGGAATAAGATTTCCGAAAATCATCAGATAAAAGAGGAAGATAAAGACTTGATTGCCGATACGATCAGCCTCGCGTCGTTTGTATTCGTCAAGTGGATCAGAAATACCGTATGTGCGTTTGATGAGTTTTTCAGTAAAGGTTTCTTTTTTCATGAGTTTGCTCCTTTTTTAAAAATCATCCTCCCAAAAGAGACTGTTGAGGTCAGTTTGGAGGCTGCGGGCGAGATTGAGACAGAGTTCCAGAGTTGGATTGTACTTGTCGTTTTCAATCATATTGATGGTTTGTCTCGAGACACCGATATCCTTGGCGAGTTCGAGCTGGGAAATGCCCAGTTCCTTGCGAAATTCTTTCACACGATTCATCTGGACTCCTTTCTGATTTATGTCGTATATATTTGACTACATTATATTCTTCTATGGAGTGAATGTCAAGCATATTTGACATATTTCTTAAAGAAATCTTACTTGTTTTTGGCCTATTTGTCTGACTAGTGCAAGCTAGTCAGATTTGTGGTAAAATAGATAAGATATGACAAAAGAATTTCATCATGTAACGGTCTTACTCCACGAAACGATTGATATGCTCGACGTAAAGCCTGACGGTATCTACGTTGATGCGACTTTGGGTGGAGCGGGCCATAGCGAATATTTATTAAGTAAATTAAGTGAAAAAGGCCATCTCTATGCCTTTGACCAGGACCAGAATGCCATTAACAATGCGCAAAAACGCTTGGCTTCCTACATTGAGAAGGAGATGGTGACTTTTATCAAGGATAACTTCCGTCATTTACAGGCACGTTTGCGCGAAGCTGGTGTTCAGGAAATTGATGGAATTTGTTATGACTTGGGAGTGTCTAGTCCTCAGCTGGACCAGCGTGAGCGTGGTTTTTCTTATAAAAAGGATGCGCCACTGGATATGCGGATGAATCAGGAAGCTAGTCTGACAGCCTATGAAGTGGTGAACCACTATGACTATCATGACTTGGTTCGTATTTTCTTCAAATATGGCGAGGACAAATTCTCTAAACAGATTGCCCGTAAGATTGAACAAGCACGTGAAGTCAAGCCAATCGAGACAACGACGGAGCTGGCAGAGATTATCAAGTCGGCCAAACCTGCTAAGGAACTCAAGAAGAAGGGTCATCCTGCCAAGCAGATTTTCCAGGCTATTCGAATTGAAGTTAATGATGAACTGGGAGCGGCAGATGAGTCTATCCAGCAGGCTATGGAGATGTTGGCTCTGGATGGTAGAATTTCAGTGATTACCTTTCATTCCTTGGAAGACCGCTTGACCAAGCAATTGTTCAAGGAGGCTTCAACAGTGGAAGTTCCCAAAGGTTTGCCTTTCATCCCAGATGATCTCAAGCCCAAGATGGAATTGGTATCCCGTAAGCCAATCTTGCCAAGTGCAGAGGAGTTAGAAGCCAACAACCGCTCGCATTCAGCCAAGTTGCGCGTGGCCAGAAAAATTCACAAGTAAGAGGAAAAAATGGTAGATAAGAAAGAAACAACCAGTCAATTCTTGCAGAATCGTATAAAAAAATTCTCACGTGTGGAGAAGGCTTTTTATCTTTCCATTGCGTTTACGGCTCTCGTCCTAGCAGTAAGTATTATCTTTATGCAGACACGACTCTTGCAAGTGCAAAGTGATTTGACAAAAATCAATGCACAGATAGAAGAGAAGAAGACAGAGCTCGATGATGCTAAGCAGGAAGTGAATGAATTGATTCGTTCAGAACGCTTGAAAGAAATCGCCAATTCTAAGGACTTAAAATTGAATAATGAGAATATTCGATCAGCGGAGTAAGATATGAAGTGGACAAAAAGAATAACCCGATTTGCGATTAGAAACCGTAAATCTCCAGCAGAAAACCGTAAAATAGTAGGGAAGTACATCAGCTTGTTAGCTGTCGTACTTTTCGCTGTCTTTTTGGTTAATTTTGCTGTTATTATCGGGAGTGGTAGTAAATTTGGAACGGATCTAGTCAAAGAGGCTAAGAAAGTTCACCAAATAACCCGTACAGTCCCTGCCAAACGTGGGACTATTTATGACCGAAATGGAGTCCCGATTGCTGAGGATGCAACCTCCTATAATGTCTATGCTGTCATTGATAAAAAATACAAATCAGCAACTGGAAAAATTCTTTATGTAGAGGATTCGCAGTTTAATAAGGTAGCTGAAGTCTTCCATAAGTATTTAGACATGGATGAAGCTTATGTGAAAGAGCAATTAGCTCAACCAAATCTGACCCAAGTTTCCTTTGGTGCAAAAGGAAATGGGATTACCTATGCCAATATGATGGCTATTAAAAAAGATTTGAAAGATGCTAGTGTGGAAGGGATTGACTTTACAACTAGCCCTAACAGAAGCTATCCAAATGGACAATTTGCTTCTAGCTTTATTGGCTTAGCCCAACTTCATGAAAATGAGGATGGTAGTAAGAGTTTGTTAGGGACTTCTGGTTTGGAGAGTTCTTTAAATACCATTCTTGCTGGGACAGACGGTATTATTACCTATGAAAAAGACCGTGTAGGAAATATCGTACCAGGTACAGAACTGGTATCGCAACAAACTGTGGATGGCAAGGATGTTTATACAACATTGTCTAGTCCGCTCCAATCTTTCATGGAAACTCAGATGGATGCCTTTCTAGAAAAAGTAAAAGGTAAGTATATGACCGCGACCTTGGTCAGTGCAAAGACTGGTGAAATCCTTGCTACCACCCAACGACCGACATTTAATGCAGATACTAAAGAAGGAATCACTAAGGATTTTGTTTGGCGTGATATTCTTTATCAAAGTAACTATGAACCAGGATCAGCCATGAAGGTTATGACGTTAGCTTCTTCTATTGATAATAATACCTTCCCAAGTGGAGAATACTTCAATAGCAGTGAATTTAAAATGGCGGATGTGACGACTCGAGATTGGGATGTTAATGGTGGTTTGACTACTGGTGGGATGATGACTTTCTTACAAGGTTTCGCTCACTCCAGTAATGTTGGAATGAGTCTACTTGAACAAAAAATGGGAGATGCTACTTGGTTGGATTATCTAAAACGCTTTAAATTTGGGGTTCCAACTCGCTTTGGCTTGACAGATGAATACGCTGGTCAACTTCCAGCTGATAATATTGTTAATATTGCTCAAAGCTCATTTGGGCAAGGAATTTCAGTGACACAAACACAAATGCTTCGTGCCTTTACAGCTATTGCTAATGATGGAGTTATGCTGGAGCCAAAATTTATAAGTGCTATTTATGATACTAACAATCAGTCTGTACGTAAGTCACAAAAAGAAATAGTAGGAAATCCTGTTTCCAAAGAGGCAGCAAGCACAACTCGAAATCACATGATCTTAGTTGGGACGGACCCTCTATATGGAACTATGTATAATCACTACACAGGAAAGCCAATTATAACAGTTCCTGGACAAAATGTAGCAGTTAAATCCGGTACGGCTCAAATCGCTGATGAGAAAAATGGAGGATACTTGGTTGGTTCTACCAATTATATTTTCTCAGTTGTGACTATGAATCCTGCTGAAAATCCTGATTTTATCTTGTATGTAACGGTACAGCAACCTGAACATTATTCAGGTATCCAGTTGGGAGAATTTGCCAACCCTATCTTGGAAAGAGCGGTGGCTATGAAAGATTCCCTTAACCTGCAATCTACCGCTAAAACGTTAGATCAGGTAACCAATCAAAGCGCCTATGCCATGCCTAGCATCAAGGACATTTCACCTGGCGATTTGGCGGAAGCCTTACGTCGCAATATTGTGCAACCAATCGTTGTAGGAACAGGAACAAAGATTAAAGAATCATCTGTAGAAGAAGGAACCAATCTTGCTCCTAACCAGCAAGTTCTCCTCTTATCTGATAAAGCAGAGGAAGTTCCAGATATGTATGGTTGGACAAAAGCAACCGCAGAAGCTTTTTCTAAGTGGTTAAATATAGAACTTGTATTTGAAGGTTCAGGTTCTACTGTGCAGAAGCAAGATGTTCGTGCTAACACAGCTATCAAGGACATTAAAAAAATTACATTAACTTTAGGAGACTAATATGTTTATTTCCATCAGTGCTGGAATTGTGACATTTTTACTAACTTTGGTAGGAATTCCGGCCTTTATCCAATTTTATAGAAAGGCGCAAATTACAGGCCAGCAGATGCATGAGGATGTCAAACAGCATCAGGCAAAAGCTGGGACGCCAACTATGGGGGGACTTGTTTTCCTTATTGCTACAGTTGTGGTGAGTTTCCTCGTTGCTCTTTTTTCAAAACAATTGACCAATAATGTGGGAATGATTTTGTTCATCTTGGTCCTTTATGGACTTGTCGGATTTTTAGATGACTTTCTCAAGGTCTTTCGTAAAATCAATGAGGGGCTGAATCCTAAGCAAAAATTGGCTCTTCAGCTCCTAGGAGGGGTCGTTTTCTACCTTTTCTATGATCGCGGTGGCGATATGCTTTCAGTCTTTGGTTACCAAGTACATCTAGGGATTTTCTATATTCTTTTCGCCCTTTTCTGGCTAGTTGGTTTTTCAAATGCAGTCAACTTGACAGACGGTATTGACGGTCTAGCTAGTGTTTCAGTGGTGATTAGTTTGTCTGCTTATGGAATTATTGCCTATGTGCAAGGTCAGATGGATATTCTTCTGGTGATTCTGGCCATGATTGGTGGTTTACTCGGTTTCTTCGTCTTTAACCATAAGCCTGCCAAGGTCTTTATGGGGGATGTGGGAAGTTTGGCTCTCGGTGGAATGTTGGCAGCTATCTCTATGGCCCTCCACCAAGAATGGACTCTCTTGATTATCGGAATTGTTTATGTTTTTGAAACAACTTCGGTTATGATGCAAGTAAGTTATTTCAAAATGACTGGTGGCAAACGTATTTTTCGTATGACGCCTGTGCATCACCATTTTGAGCTTGGAGGATTGTCTGGTAAAGGAAATCCTTGGAGCGAGTGGAAGGTTGACTTCTTCTTTTGGGGAATGGGACTTCTAGCAAGTCTCCTGACGCTAGCAATTTTGTATTTGATGTAAGAATGGCACCCTGACGTTTCAGGGTGTTTTTGCATTCTAAAAAATATTGGTCAATTAAAGTCAAATCTCTTGACCTTTTCTGACTAATGTAGTATATTATGAACGTAAGGTAAATGAAAGCCTTACTCGAACACTTATACTCAATGAAAATCAAAGAGCAAACTAGGAAGCTAGCTGCAGGTTGCTCAAAACACTGTTTTGAGGTTGCAGATAGAGCTGACGTAGTTTGAAGAGATTTTCGAAGAGTATTATTTAAAGTAAAGTAGAAAGAGGTGTGTCTATGTTTAATCTAGAAATCTTCAGAAGTAAAGATAGTCTACTCCTGCTTGAAAAAGAAAAACCAGAAATAGTACGTAGAGTAGCGATTTAGCTAGTCTAAATTTTTTAAAATAAAGGTCAAAGATAGTCAATATCAGTAATCATAACTAAGTAAACAAAAAGAGGTAAAGAATATGAACAACAACTTTAATAATTTTAACAACATGGATGATTTATTTAACCAATTGATGGGTGGTATGCGAGGATATAGTTCTGAAAATCGTCGTTACTTGATTAATGGACGTGAAGTGACACCTGAGGAATTCGCTCACTATCGTGCAACTGGTCAATTGCCAGGAAATGCAGAAGTTGATGGACAAATGCAACAACAGGTTTCAGGTATGAAACAAGACGGTGTCCTTGCTAAACTAGGTCGAAACTTGACAGCGGAAGCTCGTGAGGGCAAGTTGGATCCTGTTATCGGACGAAATAAGGAAATTCAAGAAACATCTGAAATCCTTTCACGCCGTACCAAAAATAATCCTGTCCTTGTTGGAGATGCAGGGGTTGGTAAGACAGCTGTTGTCGAAGGCCTAGCGCAAGCCATTGTGAATGGCGATGTTCCAGCTGCTATCAAGAACAAGGAAATTATTTCCATTGACATCTCAGGTCTTGAGGCTGGTACTCAATACCGTGGTAGTTTTGAAGAAAACGTTCAAAACTTAGTCAATGAAGTGAAAGAAGCAGGGAATATTATCCTCTTCTTTGATGAAATTCACCAAATTCTTGGCGCTGGTAGCACTGGTGGAGACAGTGGTTCTAAAGGACTTGCGGATATTCTCAAGCCAGCTCTCTCTCGTGGTGAATTAACCGTTATTGGAGCGACAACTCAAGACGAATACCGTAACACCATCTTGAAGAATGCGGCTCTTGCTCGTCGTTTCAACGAAGTCAAGGTCAACGCTCCTTCAGCAGAAGATACTTTTAAAATCCTTCAAGGGATTCGTGACCTTTATCAACAACACCACAATGTTATCTTGCCAGATGAAGTCTTGAAAGCAGCGGTGGATTATTCTGTCCAATACATTCCACAACGTAGCTTGCCAGATAAGGCTATCGACCTTGTGGACGTAACGGCAGCTCATTTGGCAGCACAACATCCTGTAACAGATGTTCATGCTGTTGAACGTGAAATAGAGGTAGAAAAAGACAAGCAAGAAAAAGCAGTTGAGGCAGAAGATTTTGAAGCAGCTCTAAACTATAAAACACGCATTGCAGAATTGGAAAAGAAAATCGAAAACCACACAGAAGATATGAAGGTGACTGCAAGTGTCAACGATGTGGCTGAATCTGTGGAACGTATGACTGGTATTCCAGTTTCACAAATGGGAGCATCAGACATCGAACGCCTCAAGGATATGGCTCATCGTCTGCAAGACAAGGTAATCGGCCAAGACAAGGCAGTTGAAGCTGTAGCTCGTGCCATCCGTCGTAACCGTGCTGGTTTCGATGAGGGCAATCGCCCAATCGGTAGTTTCCTCTTTGTAGGTCCAACTGGAGTTGGTAAGACAGAACTTGCTAAGCAATTGGCGCTCGATATGTTTGGTACCAAAGAGGCCATCATTCGTTTGGATATGTCTGAATACAGTGATCGTACAGCCGTATCTAAGCTAATCGGTACAACAGCTGGTTATGTGGGCTATGATGACAATAGCAATACCTTAACAGAACGTGTTCGTCGCAATCCGTACTCTATCATTCTCTTGGATGAAATTGAAAAGGCTGATCCTCAAGTGATCACTCTTCTCCTCCAAGTATTGGATGACGGTCGTTTGACAGATGGTCAAGGAAATACAGTGAACTTCAAGAACACTGTCATTATTGCGACATCAAATGCTGGATTTGGCTATGAAGCCAACTTGACAGAAGATGCGGATAAACCAGAGTTGATGGATCGTTTGAAACCATTCTTCCGCCCAGAATTCCTTAACCGCTTTAACGCAGTTATCGAGTTCTCACACTTGACGAAGGAAGACCTTTCTAAGATTGTGGACTTGATGTTGGCTGAAGTTAACCAAACCTTGGCTAAGAAAGACATTGATTTGGTAGTCAGTCAAGCAGCTAAGGACTATATCACAGAAGAAGGTTATGACGAAGTCATGGGTGTTCGTCCTCTCCGTCGCGTGGTTGAACAAGAAATTCGGGATAAGGTGACAGACTTCCATTTGGATCACCTGGATGCCAAACACCTAGAAGCAGATATGGAAGATGGTGGTTTAGTTATTCGTGAAAAAGCCTAAGACAAAATTTTGAGAATAAAAAAAGAAGGAGCCAGCTGAAAAAACTGGTTCCTTTTGTGTCTAAATCACATGACGCTCAAAGGCATCATCTGAGATTCCTTGTTCCAAGATGAGTTTCGCCCATTCTTTAGCAGAGAAGAGGCTGTGATCCTTGTAGTTTCCGCAAGATTCGATGGTTGTTCCAGGGACATCTTCCCAAGTAGTGGTCTCAGCAATTTCCTTGAGCGAATCCTTGATAACAGCTGCAATCTCAGCGCTGGTATGGCGTCCCCACATAATCATGTGGAAACCTGTACGGCAACCAAACGGCGAACAGTCAATCATACCGTCAATGCGGGTACGGATGAGTTTGGCTAAGAGGTGCTCAATAGTGTGAAGGCCAGCAGTAGGGATAGAGTCTTCGTTTGGTTGCACCAAGCGAATATCATAATTGGAGATGATGTCTCCCTTTGGCCCTGTTTCTTCCCCAATCAAGCGGACATATGGTGCTTTAACAATAGTGTGGTCAAGTTCAAAACTTTCAACAATAACTTCTTTTGACATGGTAAATCCTTTCAGTTTTCTTCTTTCATTATAACATAAAGCCGGCTCCTGAGACAGAGAGAAAACCTCTCCGATAGTGGAGAGGTTCAAATCTTTACTTACGATACAAGCGATCGTATTGGTAATAAGGGTCAAAGGTTACATTGATACCCAATTTACGAAGGACATTCTTGTCTTCATCTGTCAAGATGATGGTTGAGTGGGCTTCGCTTCCTTTGAGATTGCCAAGCTCTTCCATAGCACGAGCAGCGTCAGGATTTTCTGTAGCTGTGATGGCAAGTGCAATCAGGATTTCATTTGAATGAAGGCGTGGATTACGGCTACCTAGATGATCGATTTTAAGACCTTGGATTGGTTTGACAAGTTCAGGCTCGATGAGTTTTACTTCTTTAGCAATGTCAGCTGATTTCTTGATGGCGTTGATCAAGGCAGCGGCTGTAGGACCAAAGAGTTCGGAGTTCTTACCAGTCACGATTTCCCCACTTGGCAATTCAAGGGCTAGGGCTGGTCCGCCAGTTTCTTCTGCCTTTTGACGAGCAACGACAGCAACCTTGCGGTCTGCAGGTGTGATGCCGAGGTCGTTCATGAGCAACTCGATTTTCTTAACAGCAGATTCGCTAACTTTTTCGGCTTTAAAATCAAGAACAGTTTGATAGTAACGGCGGATGATTTCTTGTTTAGAAGCTTCGACAGCAGCCTCGTCATCAGTAATAGCGAAGCCAACCATGTTGACACCCATGTCTGTCGGTGAAGCGTATGGAGATTCACCAAGGATACGTTCTAGCATGCGTTTGAGAACTGGGAAAATTTCAATATCACGGTTGTAGTTGACAGTGGTTTCTCCGTAAGTTTGGAGATGGAAAGGGTCAATCATGTTGACATCATCAAGGTCTGCTGTGGCAGCCTCATAAGCCAAGTTGACTGGGTGATGAAGGGGAAGATTCCAAACTGGGAAGGTTTCAAATTTAGCGTAACCAGACTTGATACCATTGATTTGGTCGTGGTACATGTTTGACATACAAGTTGCCAATTTTCCAGAACCAGGTCCAGGAGCAGTTACGACAATCAAGTTGCGACTGGTTTTGATGTAGTCGTTTTTCCCCATGCCTTCTGGAGAAATGATGTGGTCCATATCCGTCGGATATCCTTTGATTGGATAATGAAGATAAGAATCAATTCCATTTTTCTCGAGCTGGTTGCGGAAGGCATCTGCGGCTGGTTGGCCAGCGTACTGTGTGATGACAACGGAACCAACAAAAATCCCTAATTCATTAAATTTGTCAATCAAACGAAGAACTTCTTGGTCATAAGAAATGCCCAGGTCGCCACGTGCTTTAGAGTGCTCGATGTTGCTAGCGTTAATGGCAATCACAACCTCAACCTGCTCTTTCAATTCTTGCAAGAGCTTGATTTTGTTGTCAGGCTCATAACCAGGAAGGACACGAGCAGCGTGGAAATCTTCTAACATTTTGCCACCAAACTCCAAGTAGAGCTTGCCGTCAAATTGGTTAATGCGCTCCAAGATGTGGTCGCGCTGTAGATTCAAATATTGTTCAGAACTAAAAGCTTGTTTTTTCATTTTTTTACCTCTGACCTCTATTATAATAAAAAATTGGAAGTTAGGAAACTATGGAGTTAAAAAAGGAATCAAAAAGATTAGGCAAACGCTTGCATAAAATTTTAAAAAGCGCTATCATAGACTACAGATTATTAAAATAATGAGGTAAGAAGATGCAAGAAAAATGGTGGCACAATGCCGTAGTCTATCAAGTCTATCCTAAGAGCTTTATGGATAGCAACGGAGATGGAATTGGCGATTTGCCAGGAATTACTAGTAAGTTAGACTATCTAGCCAAGTTAGGAATTACAGCAATTTGGCTTTCTCCCGTTTATGACAGCCCTATGGATGATAATGGCTACGATATTGCTGATTATCAAGCGATTGCAGCTATTTTTGGGACCATGGAGGATATGGATCAACTGATCGCGGAAGCCAATAAGCGTGATATTCGTATCATCATGGACTTGGTGGTCAATCATACCTCGGATGAACATGCTTGGTTTGTCGAAGCCTGTGAAAATCCTGACAGTCCTGAGCGAGACTACTATATCTGGCGAGATGAACCAAACGATCTTGATTCTATTTTTAGTGGATCAGCTTGGGAATACGATGAAAAGTCAGGTCAATACTATCTCCACTTTTTCAGCAAGAAACAGCCTGATCTCAACTGGGAAAATGAAAACCTTCGCCAGAAAATCTATGAGATGATGAACTTCTGGATTGATAAAGGGATTGGTGGTTTCCGCATGGATGTTATTGACATGATTGGGAAAATTCCTGACGAGAAAGTAGTCAATAATGGTCCTATGCTCCACCCCTATCTCAAGGAAATGAATCAGGCGACCTTTGGAGATAAGAATCTCTTGACAGTGGGAGAGACCTGGGGTGCAACGCCAGAGATTGCCAAACTCTACTCTGATCCAAAGGGGCAAGAATTGTCTATGGTCTTCCAGTTTGAGCATATCTGTCTTCAGTATCAGGAAGGGCAACCTAAGTGGCATTACCAAAAAGAGCTGAACATCGCTAAGTTAAAAGAAATTTTCAACAAATGGCAGACAGAGTTAGGAGTTGAGGACGGTTGGAATTCGCTTTTCTGGAACAATCATGACCTCCCACGTATCGTCTCTATTTGGGGAAATGACCAAGAATATCGTGAAAAATCTGCCAAAGCCTTTGCAATCTTGCTTCATCTCATGAGAGGGACACCTTATATCTACCAGGGTGAGGAGATTGGGATGACCAACTATCCATTTGAAACACTGGACCAAGTAGAAGATATTGAGTCCCTCAATTATGCACGTGAAGCGCTTGAAAAAGGCGTTCCGATGGAAGAAATCATGGACAGTATCCGTGTCATTGGTCGTGACAATGCCCGTACCCCTATGCAATGGGATGAGAGCCAAAATGCTGGTTTCTCAACAGGTCAACCTTGGTTAGCAGTCAATTCAAACTATCAAGCAATCAATGTTCAAGAAGCGCTAGGAAATCCAGATTCTATTTTCTATACCTATCAGAAACTGGTTCAAATCCGTAAGGAGAATAGCTGGCTGATTCGAGCTGACTTTGAACTATTGGAAACAGCTGACAAGGTCTTTGCTTATATCCGTAAAGATGGTGACCGTCGATTCCTAGTCGTAGCTAACTTGTCCAATAAAGAGCAAGGCTTGGTAGTAGAAGGAAAAGTTAAATCTGTCTTGATTGAAAATACTGTGGCTCAAGAAGTCTTTGAAAAACAAATCTTGGCTCCATGGGATGCTTTCTGTGTGGAGTTGGGCTAAATATTTCTGAACAGAAAAATCTAAAATTGAAATAGTATAAAAACAAGGGAGGACTGTATGAAAGACAGAAATCCTTTGTTTTTTTATGCCTACATTTATAAATTTTCATTCTAAAAATTCAATTAACTTTACAAATTCTGGCTATTTTGGTAAAATAAGTTTATGTTATAAAAACTAACATAAAGGAGAAAGAAGATGAATACAAAGAAGCGTGTTCTTAGCGCAGGCCTGACCTTTGCGGCTGCCTTGCTTTTGGCTGCCTGCGGACAATCAGGTTCAGATACAAAAACTTACTCATCAACCTTTAGTGGAAATCCAACTACATTTAACTATCTATTAGACTACTACGCTGATAATACAGCCATCATTACCAACCTAGTTGATGGCTTGCTTGAAAATGACAACCACGGGAACCTAGTTCCATCTTTGGCAGAAGACTGGTCTGTTTCGAGCGATGGTCTGACTTATACCTATAAATTGAGAAAAGATGCCAAATGGTTCACAGCTGACGGTGAAGAGTACGCTCCAGTCAAGGCACAGGATTTTGTGACAGGTATTAAGTACGCAGTGGATAATAAATCACAGGCCATTGACTTGATTCAAAACTCGATTAAGGGATTGAATGATTATATTACAGGAGTGGATTCTGACTTTTCTAAGGTTGGTGTGAAGGCCATTGACGACCAGACGGTTGAGTATACTTTGGTACGCCCAGAGCCTTACTGGAATTCAAAAACAACCAACAGTATTCTTTTCCCAGTCAACGAAGAGTTTTTAAATTCAAAAGGGAAAGATTTTGGGACTCTATCTCCAGATAGCATTCTTTACAGCGGACCTTATTTGTTAAAAGACTTCACATCAAAATCATCTATTGAGTATGTGAAAAATCCTCATTATTACGATCACGATAAGGTATCGATTGAGCGCGTGAAATTGGCTTATTTTGATGGCTCAGACCAAGAATTGACCATCCGTAACTTTGAAAGCGGAGCTTATTCAATCGCTGGTGTTTATCCAAATAGTTCAAACTTTGCTAAGACAAAGGAAAAATATAAGAATAATATCATTTACAGTTTGCAGGACAAGACTTCTTGGTATTTCAATTTCAACGTCAACCGTAAGGCTTACAACCATACGTCTAAAACGACAGATGAGCAGAAGAAATCAACTGAAACAGCTGTCTTGAACAAAAACTTCCGCCAAGCAGTGAACTTTGCCCTGGACCGCACAGCCTATTCTGCCCAGTCAAATGGGGAAGAAGCAGCTAGCAAGACTCTTCGTAACACCTTGGTGCCTCCAACATTTGTCCAAGTTGGAGACAAGACCTTTGGAGAAGTAGTCGCTTCTAAATTGGTCAACTATGGAACAGAGTGGGCGGGTATGAACCTAGCAGATGCGCAGGATGCTTATTTCAACAAAGAAAAAGCCCAAGCAAAATTTGCGGAAGCTAAAAAAGAATTGGCAAGTCAAGGTGCGACCTTCCCTATTCACTTGGATGTGGCGGTTGATCAGACGAATAAAAATGCTGTGACAGGTATGAACTCTGTTAAACAGACTCTTGAATCAGTTTTGGGTGCTGATAATATTGTCATTGATGTTCAGCAACTGTCAACAGATGATTTTAATAACGTAGCCTTCTTAGCACCAACGCCAGCTGATCGAGACTACGATTTGAACTTTGATGGCTGGGTAGGTGATTACCAAGATCCATCAACTTATCTCAATCCTTTCAATGCAGAGGATGGATTCTACCTAAAGATTTTTGGTCTAGATGCCAAGGAAGATAAAGCAAAAATTGCTAGCTTAGGTTTGGATACTTACACTAAAATGCTTAAGGGAGCGGATAGTGAAAACAAAGATGTAGCGAAGCGTTATGAAAAATACGCTGAAGCTCAAGCTTGGATGATCGATAACTCTCTCATTATGTCAGCTATGTCAAATGGTGGGACAGCTTCTGTAACTAAAGTGACACCATTTACAAGAGGTTATTCATTGGTTGGTATCAAGGGTGATGGAAATAATTATAAGTACATGAAACTGCAAAAAGATACAGTTACGACTAAACAGTATGAAGAAGCCAAGACTAAATGGGAGCAAGAGAGCAAAAAAGCAATTGAAAAAGCTCAAAAAGAAGCAGAAAAGCATGTTAAATAATAACGAGCAGTTCTATTGGATGGTTTTTATAAAGCCATCTTGATAGGGCTGTTTTTTTTGTATATTGTAAGTTCATACTCTTCGAAAATCTCTCCAAAGTGCGTCAGCTCTATCTGCAACCTTAAAACAGTGTTTTGAGTAACATGAAGCTAGCTTCCTAGTTTGTTCTTTGATTTTCATTGAGTATCAGACTCTTGTGTGATTATACTTTTTTATTTATAGAAAAGAGTTTAGAAACACTGATATATGATGTTGATATCAAATAATACTACTACAAAAATACTATAGTGCTTCTACTTTCGAGTAGGAATTAAAATTTTATGAGACACGAAAAACCTGGATCAAAGATTATCTATAAAAGTATTAATTGTAGAATTTAAATTAAAAAAGTGATATAATAGGACTATTAAATATATAGGTGATAATCATGAGTAGACGTTTTAAAAAATCACGCTCACAGAAAACAAAACAGAATATTAACATATTCTTGGCGCTTGTTTATTCATTGTTGAGCGGGTTTTTATTGTTCTTAATCTTTAAGTATAATATACTTGCTTTTAGAAACTTGAATGTTGTAGTTGCAGTTTTTACCTTTATGGTTGCTATTAGTGCTACACTACTAATAATCTATAGAAAAGCCGAAAAGTTCACGATTTTCTTTTTGACACTAGCTGTTTTAGTGAGTTCGGTTTCTTTGTTTGCTCTGCAACAATTTGTGGGATTCACAAGTCATATTAATGCAACTTCAAATTATTCAGAGTATTCTCTCAGCGTCGTTGTTTTAAAGGATAGTGATATCAATCATGTTACCCAATTATCTAGTGTTATGGGGCCAACAGGTACGGATAATGAGAATATTCAAAAGCTAATCTCTGATATTAAGACGAGTCAAAATAAGGATTTGACGGTTGAAAAAAGTAATTCTTACTTATCAACTTATAAAAGTTTGATTTCTGGAGAGGCCAAAGCCATTGTCTTAAATAGTGTATTTGAGAATATTATTGAGGCAGAGTATCCGGATTATGCTTCTAAAATCAAGAAAATTTACACTAAAAAAATGACTAAAGAGGTTGAGACTCCTAAGGTATCTAAAGATCGCTTTTTCAATATCTATGTCAGTGGGATTGATACTTACGGTGCCATTAGTTCAGTTTCTCGTTCAGATGTCAATATTCTAATGACGGTCAATAGGGATACGAAGAGAATCCTTCTTACAACAACTCCACGAGATTCATATGTTCCTATTGCCGATGGTGGAAACAATCAAAAGGATAAATTGACTCATGCTGGTATATATGGGGTTGACTCATCTATTCATACCCTAGAGAACCTTTATGGTGTAGATATTAATTATTATGTTCGTTTGAATTTCACCTCATTTTTGAAACTGATTGACCTATTGGGAGGGGTAGATGTTCATAACGATCAAGAGTTTTCAGCTCTACATGGGAAGTTCCATTTCCCAGTGGGGAATGTACATCTAGACTCTGAGCAAGCTCTAGGTTTTGTACGTGAACGCTACTCGCTAGCCGATGGAGACCGTGACCGTGGTCGCAACCAACAAAAGGTCATTGTAGCAATTATTCAGAAGTTAACTTCTACAGAGGCCTTGAAGAACTATAGTAGTATTCTTCAAGGATTGCAGGATTCTCTTCAAACAAATATGCCGATTGAGACTATGATGGATCTAGTGAATACTCAATTGGAAAGTGGAGGGAATTATAAAGTAAATTCTCAAGATTTAAAAGGGACAGGTCGGATGGATCTTCCTTCTTATGCAATGCCAGATAGTAACCTCTATATGATGGAAATAGATGAGAGTAGTTTAGCTACAGTCAAAGCAGCTATACAGGATGTGATGGAGGGTAGATAAAATGATAGACATCCATTCGCATATCGTTTTTGATGTAGATGATGGGCCAAAGTCGATAGAGGATAGCAAAGCACTTTTAAGAGAAGCTTACAATCAAGGAGTTCGAATGATTGTGTCTACTTCGCATCGTCGAAAAGGGATGTTTGAAACTCCAGAAGAAAAAATTGCAGCAAATTTTATTAAGGTTCGTGAAATTGCAAGAGAAGTAGCAGATGATTTAGTCATTGCTTATGGCGCAGAGATATACTATACTCTGGATGTTCTAGAAAAGCTAGAAAGAAAAGAAATTCCTACTCTTAATGATAGTCGTTATGCTTTGATTGAGTTTAGCATGCATACTCCCTATCGTGAGATTCATACGGGATTGAGTAATATTTTGATGTTGGGGATCACACCAGTAATTGCTCATATTGAACGTTATGATGCTTTAGAGAATAATGAAAAACGCGTTCGCGAACTGATTGATATGGGTTGCTATACTCAGATAAATAGTTATCATGTTTTAAAACCTAAGCTCTTTGGTGAAAGATATAAATTCATGAAAAAGAGAGCTCGGTATTTTTTAGAACGTGACTTAGTTCATGTAGTTGCAAGTGACATGCACAATTTAGACAGTAGACCTCCATATATGGAACAGGCATATGATATCATTGCTAAGAAATATGGAGCGAAAAAAGCGAAAGAACTTTTTGTAGAAAATCCCAGAAAAATTATAATGGATCAATTAATTTAGGAGAAAATATGAAAGAAAAAGATATTATTGAAGTGAACGTTGTTCAGTTGCTAAAGGCACTATGGGTAAAGAAATTAGTAATCCTTCTTGCAGCAATTGTGATTGGAGGAGCTTCATTTGCATACAGTAGTTTTATTCTGAAACCAGTATATAAAAGCACGACGCGAATTTATGTAGTCAATCGAAACCAAAGTGACCAACCAGGTTTGACGAATCAGGATTTACAAGCTGGAACATATTTGGTTAAGGACTATCGTGAAATCATTCTCTCACAAGACGTTCTAGAGAAGGTAGTCACTGATCTTGGTTTGACCATCAATGCTAAAGCGTTAGCTAAAAAGATTCAGGTAACAGTTCCTGCAGATACACGTATCGTATCTATTTCGGTCAGTGATTATAAACCTGATGAGGCCAGTCGTATTGCAAATGCTTTACGAGAAGTTGCAGCCCAAAAAATTATTACAGTTACCAGAGTTTCAGATGTAACAACCCTTGAGGAGGCACGTCCAGCAATTGCTCCATCATCACCAAATATTCGTCGTAATACTGTGATGGGAGCAGGTCTTGGAGTAGGCCTAGTGATTGTAGTAGTGCTATTGATTGAACTATTTGATAACCGTGTAAAACGTCCAGAAGATATAGAAGAGGTTATGGAAATTTCGCTCCTTGGAGTCATTCCAAAGCTGGATAAAGTAAAGTAAGGGAGAAGAGATGGCAAAGTTAGAATTATCACAACAGAAACTTAATACTGTTAAAAAAGCAGAAGAGTACTACAATGCTTTACGAACAAATGTACAATTGAGTGGCAATAACTTAAAAGTTATTGCAGTCACTTCAGTTGATCCTAGTGAAGGAAAATCTACAACTTCTACTAATATTGCTTGGGCTTTTGCACGTGCAGGATATAAGACTCTTTTGATTGATGCAGATATCCGGAACTCAGTGATGTCTGGAGTCTTTAAGTCAAGAGAAAGAATTACAGGCTTGACAGACTATCTAGCTGGAACTCAGGATTTGTCAAATGGACTTTGTGAGACAAATGTTGACAATTTGTTTGTCATTGAGTCAGGAGTGGCTTCTCCTAATCCAACAGCTCTTCTTCAAAGTGACAACTTTGGAATTATGATTGAAACCCTACGTAAATATTTTGACTATATTATCGTTGATACGGCACCAATTGGAGTTGTAATCGATGCAGCTATTATTGTGCAAAAATGCGATGCATCCATTTTAGTTGTAGAAGCCGGAGTTGCAAAACGAAGAGAAGTGCAAAAAGCTAAAAGCCAGTTAGAACAAACAGGAAAACCATTTTTAGGGGTCGTTCTCAATAAATTTGATGTTCAACGTGAAAAATATGGTTCTTACGGTGGTTATGGTTCTTATGGTAAAAGATAAAATGAGGTTAGGGAGTCCAGCATAGAAGGAAGGAGTTTCTATAATGTAACTCTGCTAATCTTATAGAATATATCTGTTAGTTTACTAGCTTATATACTGATTGCAATTTCAGAAACTGATATTTCTTCAAGAAATACTCGGTCTATTTGTAAGAACAATTGAACTGAACTTTCTAATCCATTATTGAGAAGTCATATATTAATGAAACAAATAAATTTTGTTTAGATGAGAAAAAATTATTTGTTATAGCAGATAAAAGGATTATATTCCCATAAATCATTGAATTACCAAAGATATACTGAGTTTTTGTAGTTGCATGAACTGAACGATTTAATTTGAAAGATGGGAATAAGATAGAATTTGAATTTATAGTGAGAAATAGTTTATGTACAGTGTAATAAAACGATTAGGGGATATAACTCTATCTTTAATAGGCATAATAGTACTGTGTCCGATTTTTATTATAATTATAATCGCGATTAAACTGGATTCAGAAGGACCAGCGATATTTAAGCAGAAACGTTTTGGGCTTCATAAGAAATCTTTTTATGTTTTAAAATTTAGAACAATGAAAGTAGAATCTCCCAAATATGTAGCTACTCGAGATTTACACAATTCAGAGCAGTGGATTACCAGAGTAGGAAGTGTTTTAAGAAAAACATCTTTAGATGAGTTGCCTCAACTATGTAATATTCTTGTTGGTAATATGAGTATTGTGGGCCCTAGACCGGTAGCAATAAACGAATTGGATGTAGTAGAAGCAAGAGATAAATATGGTGCAAATGATGTTTTACCAGGATTAACGGGATGGGCACAAATTAATGGTCGAGACAATCTGTCTACAGATATGAAAGCAAAATTGGATGGTTATTATGTAAAACATAGATCATTAATAATGGACATAAAATGTATAGTAAGAACAATACCTTACGTATTGAAACGAAAAGGAATTGTAGAGGGGAGTAAACGAGAGAGTTAAGATAGTGAAATGAAAATTTTATTTGTTAGTCAACATTATAGACCAGAACCTTTTAGATTATCAGATATTTGTGAAGATCTTGTTGAGAGAGGTCATGAAGTTACTGTTTTAACAGGAATTCCTAATTATCCTGAAGGTGAAATATATGCAGATTATCTGAATAACCAAAATAGACGAGAGACTATAGAAGGAGTTACTGTTTTTCGTTCCTATACAATTCCAAGGGGAAAAAGTACTTTACATAGGATATTAAATTATTTTAGTTTTGCTATCAGTTCATCGATGGGAGTTTTACTAGGACAGTATAAAGCAAAAGATGGATCAGAATTTGATTGTGTTTTTGTAAATCAATCATCTCCAGTTATGATGGCATGGGCTGGTATGGTTTATAAAAATAAGTATAAGAAGCCCCTGTTTCTATATTGTATGGATGTTTGGCCAGATAGTTTAACTGTAGGGGGAGTGAAACAAGATGGCTTGATTTTCAAGTTGTTTAAATTTATCTCAAAAAGAGTTTATCGAGCTAGCGATTATATATTTGTCACTAGTCCATCATTTAAGAATTATTTTGTGCAACAATTTGATATATTAGAACAAAAGATTACTTATTTGCCACAATATGCAGAAGATCTTTTTATCCCTGATGAATCGAGAGTTAATAAAGAAAGTGTTGACCTAACTTTTGCTGGTAATATTGGTAAAGCACAAAATTTGGAAACTATTTTGAAAGCTGCCAGTTTGATAGAAAAGAATACCGATTTACCCAAGAAAATTCATTTTCATTTTGTTGGAGATGGTACGGAATTGCTAAGTATGAAAGCCTTAGCTCATGAATTGGAGTTGAAGAATGTTTCCTTTTATGGAAGACGTTCTTTGGAAGAAATGCCAACATTCTATAAAAAATCAGATGCTATGTTAGTTTCTTTAATAGGAGACTCGATAGTTTCTCGTACTATACCTGGAAAGGTACAATCTTATATGGCAGCAGGAAAACCAATTATAGGTGCAATTTCAGGAGATACTAAAGCAATCGTAGAGGAAGCAAATTGTGGTTATGTTAGTTCTGAACAAGATGTGGAACAATTAGTACAAAATATTTGTGAATTCAGTATGTTATCTATAGAGGAACAAAAGGAGTTAGGGAAGCAAGCTCGTTATTACTATGAAAAGCACTTTTCTAAAGAGCAGTTTATGACACAGTTGGAAAAGTATTTGAGAGAGGAATTTTCCTAATGAAAATTTTGATGATTAATACTGTTTGTGGTATTAGGAGTACAGGTAGAATTTGTACGGATATCGCAACCGCTTTAACAAAGCAGGGGCATGAAGTTAAGATTGCATATGGACGTGAGCATGTGCCGACACAGTATCGAGATTACGCAGTTAAAATAGGCTCTAGAGTGGATGTAAATAGACATGTCTTACAAGCTCGAATTTTTGATAATGCTGGTTTTGGAAGTAAAGCGGCAACTAGAAAATTTATCACTTGGATGAAAGAATATGATCCTGATATTATTCATCTGCATAATTTACATGGATACTATATTCATGTAGGAGAATTATTTTCCTATTTGAAAACTTGCGGAAAGAAAATTTTATGGACTTTACATGATTGTTGGGCTTTTACTGGACATGGTGCTTACTTTGATACTTTAGAATGTGAAAAAATTGGACAGTGCCATCATTCGAGTCAAAAAAACGATTATCCAAAGTCATTAATTGATTTTTCATCTAGAAATTTTAAACGTAAAAAAAATTTGTTTACAGGTGTTCCAAACTTGACACTTATTACACCATCAGAGTGGTTGGCAAATTTGGTAAGAAATTCATTTTTGAAAGAATATCCCGTAACAGTTATTCATAACGGTATTGATACTACTATATTTAAACCAAGGCTATTTGAGGCTCAGGAATTGAGAAAAAAATTTAGCTTAGAAGGCAAACAGGTACTGCTTGGTGTGGCTTCTATCTGGGATCAGCGTAAAGGCTTGGATGATCTATTAGAATTATCTACACAGCTAAAATCTTATCAACAATTAGTTTTGATAGGATTATCAAAAGAACAATTGAATAAACTTCCTAAAGAGATTATTGGTCTGACCACAACAGATAGTGTGGAAGAACTTTCTGCTTGGTACACGTTGGCAGATGTATTTATCAACCCGACAACACAGGATAATTATCCGACAACTAATTTAGAAGCTATTGCCTGTGGGACACCAGTTGTGAGCTACCCAACTGGGGGGAGTATAGAAAGTACACATATGTACGGTATAGTGTGTAGTGATAGAACTGTTACTTCTATACTAGGATCCCTAAAAGAAGTGAGTCAATGTAAAAGGAATCCTAATTTTAATTTGTCAAAAGAGTATTTTGTAGAAAATATACTCAATTTATACTAGTGGAACTGGAGTTGATATGATAAAGATTTTATACGTTAACGGCGGGACTATGGATAGAGGCGGTGTATCTACCTTTATGATGAATGTTTATGAAAAAATGCATTCTGAAAACATTCAAATTGATTTTTTAGTCCATACATTGTCCAAAGGTGTACGCGATGAAGATATTTTAAATCTTGGAGGTAAAATCTTTAGAGTTCCTGCCAGAGGAAGGAATCCTTTAAAAAATTATCGTCAAATTAAGCAAATTATGCTGAATGGAAAATATGATGTAGTTCATGCGCATGCTGATGCAGGAAATAGTACAATTTTATCTATTGCAAAAGAGTGTAATATTCCTATTCGTATTTCACATTGCCATAATACAAACTATACAAACAAAAGTTTATTGAAGAGGTTTTTGAATGACCAATTCAAGAAGCAAATTCCGAAATATGCTACTCATCTATGGGCTTGTTCGGAAAAAGCAGGAGAGTGGTTGTATGGTAATCACTCTTTTGAAGTTATTCCTAATGCTATTGATGTTCAAAAGTTCATCTATAGTCCACAATTATCTAAAGATTTGCGTAAGGAATTAAATTTAGAAAATAAGTTTGTTATTGGTCATGTAGGACGATTTGATTATCAGAAAAATCATGATTTTCTTCTTAAAGTTTTTGCGGAAGTTATCAATGAAAGAGAAGATGCTCATCTTGTTCTCATAGGTAAGGGAGAATTGGAAGAGGTTATTAAAAAGCAAGCAAATCAATTAGGAATATTGGATAAGATTAGTTTTTTAGGTGAGTCTTCTAATGTAAACAAATTGATTAATGTATTTGATGTAGGTGTTTTCCCATCTCTTTTTGAAGGTTTTGGTATAGCTGTGCTAGAGATGCAAATCAACGGTTTACCATTAGTAGTTTCTGATAATTTTCCCAGTGAGATTAATTTAACTGATAATATACGTTTTTTATCATTGGATGAAACAGTTAAATATTGGTGTGAAACGATTTTGGAGACCAAAGGACGGGATACTGGGGCAGTTGATAAAATTATTGCTAAGGGTTATAACCTGTCTGATATGGTTAATAAGTTAACAAAAACTTATGAAAGAATTGTAGATAAATCATGAAAAAAGTATTATTTGTAACTAATATTCCATCGCCTTATCGTGTGGATTTCTATAATCAACTTGGGAAATTTGTGGATTTAACTGTTATTTTCGAAGCAACAGGAGCTCAAGATATTAGATTTGATTACCGTGAGACTTTTAAAAATTTTACCGCCATTTTTTTAAGTGAAGGTAATATTGATGAGAAGAAATTAAATTCAGCTATATTCCAGTATTTAATTCCTGAAAAGTATGACTATATTTTTTTGACTAACTATTCTTATCGAACAGAATTATTTGGTTATTTAAAGTGTGTTTTTTCTAAGATACCGTTTATATTAGAAATTGATGGCGGTAAGATACCAGAAAGCGAGAACTTTTTAAAATACCAGTTTAAAAAATTTATTCTTACGAAACCCTGCTATTATTTTAGCCCAAGTCAGTCCAGTGATGATTTCTTAGCGCATTATCATGTGAATAAAGAAAATATTTATCGGTATTCATTTACTTCCTTATCAGAGAAAGACATACGACATCAAATTGTCAATGAGGAAGAAAAACAATTTTTAAGAAAGAAACTGGGATTCAGTCCAACTAAAAAAACAATTTTATTTGTTGGTAGAATCATCCCTGGTAAAGGTGTGGATGTTTTAATCAAGGCTGTTCAGAATCTATCAGACAATGTACAATGTTTGATTGTAGGACCAAGTCCTGATAGTGAATACAAACAATACTTACTTGATCTTATTGGACAAGATAGCCGTTTTCATTTTATTGATTTTTTACAGACATCTGAACTGAAACAATACTACAAGCTATCTGATATATTTGTTTTACCAACAAAGTCTGATGTTTGGGGACTTGTTGTAAACGAGGCAATGTCGCACGGACTTCCTGTTATTTCTACATCTGCATGTGTTGCTGCAATTGAACTTGTTTCGAATGGTTATAATGGATATGTTATTGATAGGGTCGATGACTGGAAAGCTATTTTTCAAAAGTTAAGCCAAGTATTACAAGATGACTCATTACGAGTTCAATTATCTCAAAACGCTTTATCTACTATTAAACACTATACTATTGAAACAATGGTTGAAGAGCATTTGAAATTTATGGAGGAAAAATGAGGATATCTATTGCAATGACAACCTATAATGGAGCAGATTATTTGCTAGAGCAGCTAGAATCGCTTCGTACTCAGAGTTTAATGGCTGATGAAGTTATTATTGTTGATGACTGTTCAACAGATAATACAGTTGATTTACTTAATATGTATATTCAGAAGTATCATCTTGATAATTGGGTATTGATAAAAAACTCATCTAATATAGGTTGGAGAAAAAACTTTAGAAAAGCGCTTCAAAAGACAACAGGAGATGTAGTTTTTCTTTGTGATCAAGATGATATTTGGAATAAAGATAAAATTTCACTGATGGTAAAAGAGTTTCATAAATCGCCGTCAATAGAACTATTAGCTAGTAACTATGAGATTCTCGATTTTGGTAGAAATGATAAAATCAAGATTAAGGATGTTGAGTTAGATAATGGTGCTGTAGTCCCGTTTTCGTTAAAAAACAAGAGTATTTCTGTTATGAGACCAGGATGTACTTTTGCAGTTAAGCGTGAGTTGATAGTTCTGTTAGAAAAGTATGATATAGATAGATTTGGCCATGATAATATTTTATGGAATCTAGCTATGGTAAGAGGAACTCTATATCTATACTTAAAACGCTTAATACATTTTCGTCGCCACGAAACAAGTGCTTCTGCTCCTAAGCAATCTCTTAATCGTGAACGGCGAGTTGTTGAAGTGGATACGAGTTATCAAATTGCAGTTTTCTTACTTGATGTGGCTCGTAAAGAACATTTAGACATAAAAATAATTTCTCAACTTGAAAATATGGCAATGGTTCTTGAGAGACGTAGAGAGATTTTAAAAGATGGTACTCTTATGCAAATAGTTCATTTCCAATTGAAGTATTATGCTTATTATCCTACATTCCGCAATTTAATATCAGATATATTAGTGTTTTTAAAAAAATAATGAGAGAGAAGAGTTTTGAGTAAAATTTCTAAAAATTATCTATATAACTTAATTTATCAAGTGGTAGTTTTAATATTACCACTATTGATTACTCCATATGTTGCTAGAGTATTGGGCGCACACCAGTTGGGAATTTACGATTATGCCAATTCAATCGTTACTTTGATTTATACTTTAGGTTTACTAGGTATCGGTCACTATGGAAATCGCGAATGTGCCTATACTAGAGATGATAAAGAGGAACTATCAGAGACATTTTGGAGTATTTTGGCTATTCAGATTATTTTAGGATTTTTTTCACTATTCTGCTTATACATTTTTTCTAACATAAATTCAAATTATCAAGTTTATTTTCAACTTTTTTCCATTTGGCTTTTTGGGTCTATTCTTGATTGTACGTGGTTCTATCGTGGCTTAGAGGAAATGCAGTATGTTGTATTAAAAAACATTATTGCTAAGTTATTATTTACGATAGCGACCTTCTTATTTGTAAAAAGCGAAACAGATCTAACTCTATATGTGCTCATATATGGACTCTCTGTTTTAGTAGCAAATGTATCAGCCTACAGTCAATTAAGGATGTTTATTAGTAGACCAAAGATAAATATTCATCGTTTTACGGAGATTATTTTAGGGAGTCTCAAACTATTTTTACCAAGCATCATCATGCAAATTATGTTATCTGCTGATAAAATTGTTCTAGGATCTTTAAGTTCTGGAATCAGCAATGTTTCTTACTATAGTAATGCAGAGAAGATTATACAGATACCACTCTCTTTAATAGTAGTATTAAATTCTGTTATGATGCCACGAATAGCAAATGAATTTCGTAATAGACGGTTAGAAAATATGAAAAAGTATCTGACAACTGCAGCTGAATTTTCTTTGTTCTTAGCTGTTCCATTGTCGATTGGCCTTTATGCTATTGCAGATACTTTTGTTCCGTGGTTTTTAGGTGAAAGTTTTATTCCATCTATGGATGCTCTTAAATGGCTTGCTCCTATTGCTGTTGGTAATGCTTTGCTAGGAGTTTCAGGTAGTCAGTATTTTGTTGCAGTTAATAAAACAAAAGTCTTATTCTTTTCTAATACTTTAGCTGCAATTTTAAATATTCTATTAGATTTGTTACTTGCTCCAATGTTTGGAGTAGTAGGTGTTTGTTTAGCAACTATAGTATCACTTACCTCTTCTGTTATAGTGCAATACTATATAATGTCAAAGGATATACCTATTATACCTATTTTGAAGTCATTATTTAAATATCTTATTTATTCTATGATAATGGGGATAATTATTATTGTTCCCTTCAGAGGATATCCAGCAAATTATGGAACAACTATTAAGCAAATCGTTCTTGGGATAGTAGTTTACTTTGGCTTGAGCTTGTTGACGCGAGATGTATTTGTTTTTCAAGCATTAGATTTTGTAAAGAAAGGATTCAAAAAAAGTAGATGATTTCAGCTTTATTTTATATAAGTTTTTTAACAAATCTATTAGTCGTAGTCAATAGGATACGTATAAATTTTCTAGCATTTTTATCTTGGTTAGTTTTGTTTTTTATCTATGCAGGAAATATCCGAGAAGGATTTTCAGATTTAACTCATTATCGTGCAAGATATGCTGTAGGAAAAAGTAGTCTGTATTTTTCAGACCATGCGTATAATTTTTTTGCAGATTGGTTTTCACATCACTCCATCTCTTTTCAAGTTTTTTTAGCATGTATTTTTCTATTCTCCTCAGCATGTTTCTATTTTGTTGCTAAAAAATTGCATTGTAATTATAATCTTCTAATTTTATTGCTATCTCTTTTTTATTTCTTTTATACTTTAGAAGTTCTAAGATTCTTTTTAGCAGCTAGTGTAGCACTTATAGCGCATTATTATCTTTCACAAAATCATCGATTCATATTCATAGGATTGATGTTCATAGCGTTTCTGTTTCATGGATCTATCATTTATTTCTTACCATTTGTTATTTTTTATAGACAAAAAAATACTAGTAAGATGCTATGGGTATTGGTATTTATATCTACGGTCTTAATTGTGACAAATCTATTGGTAGGTAATAATTCTAGCTACTTGACTAAAATATTTGAACTGTTAGGGAGCGAGGCAACTAAAAGTCGTGTTATGTATTATACAGCGAAATCGACTCGTCTTGGTTTTATATTGTATGATAGTTACTATGTTTTCAACCTACTAATTAGTATTAACCTCAAAAAGATTGCAAAAACAGTTTCAAATCTCCCTCAGGAAGTGACCAATTTTATAAACTTGGTGTATCAACATAGTTTTTTTAGTACAATTTTTTTACCCCTAATTATGTTTAGTACAGCATTTACTCGCTATTTAATTTTTACTGTTGTTTTAAATTTTATAGCCATTGCAGCTTTACAACCATTTATGCAACGATCATTTATAAAATTAAAGAGTGGACTTTATATTATTTTCGGAGTTTTAGGTGCTACTTGTTTTTGGTGGTATCTAAGAGAAAATGTCCTTTATTTTTATGAGGCACTTTTGCCAAATTTATTTAACTGATTTTATATTCTTTATGTCTGTACTTTGCAAACACTATAAGAGTGGTTTATAATATAAAAATATAAAGAAATACGGTATAGCTATTTCTTTAGAAAGTGGAAATTTAAATGATTAATTACAGCGCAGATGAATTAGATATGATTCAGAAGCTTGAACTCAAAATATTAAAAGAAATTATTCGAATATGTAAAAAAGAAAATATAGAGTATTTTTTAATTGGTGGAAGTGCTCTTGGAGCAATACGTCATGAAGGATTTATACCATGGGATGACGATATTGATATTGGTATGACACGTGAGAATTATGATAACTTTTTGAGAGTAGCTGAACAGTATTTAGGAGAAGAGTTTTATTTACAATCACCCTCCTCTGATAGAAGATCACCCTATTCTTACAGTAAACTAATGTTAAAAGGGACTTTGTTCTTAGAGTATGCCCAAAGAAATTTAAAAACACAAAGTGGTATTTATGTAGATATTTTTCCATTTGACGAGGTTCCAGACAATGAGATAGAAAATGAGAGACAATTTAAAGCTGTACAGTTTTATAAAAAGTTATATGTGATGAGGATGCTACCTACTGTTTCTAAGGCTCCTGAGAACTTGATTCAAGGTTTAAAAGCTATGCTAAGGAGATGTATTCATTATAGCTTAAAATTAATTCCTAAAAGTTTAATACTCAAAAAAATTGATCAATTTTCTAGATTATATAATGGAACAAATCAATCTGCATTTGCTTGTTTAGATTTTCCGGTAAGAAATGTAGAGTATGTTCTAAAAACAACACTATATCCCCTAGTTGAACATAAATTTGAAGAAATCACAATTTTATTACCTGGTGATTTTCATCAATACTTGACTACACATTATGGTGAGTACATGAAGTTGCCACCTTTAGAAGAACGTGTTGGGCATAGACCATATTTGATTGATTTAGGAATATATGGAAAGGAAGAAAAATGAAGAGAGTGATTACTTACGGGACTTTTGATTTGCTTCATTACGGTCATATCAATTTATTGAAGCGTGCTAAAGATTTGGGAGATTATTTAATAGTAGGTCTATCTACTGATGAATTTAATCTTCAAAAAGATAAGATTTCATATTTTGATTATCAACAACGTAAAATTTTGCTTGAATCTATTCGTTATGTAGATCTGGTAATTCCTGAGATTTCATGGGAACAAAAACGAGAAGATGTAAAGAAGTATTATGCTGATATCTTTGTTATTGGTGATGATTGGGAAGGTAAGTTTGATTTTTTGAAAGATGAGGGCGTAGAAGTAGTATATTTACCTCGTACTGAAGAAATTTCTACTACACAGATTAAAGAAGATTTAAACAAGACCAAAGGTGGAAAATAATATGTCACAATTTACAGGAAAAACTCTTCTAATTACAGGAGGGACAGGTTCATTTGGGAATGCAGTTCTCAAGCGTTTTTTAGAAACAGATATCTCAGAGATTCGTATCTTTTCGCGAGATGAAAAAAAACAAGATGATATGCGTCATGAGTTTCAGGTAAAAGCACCAGAAGTGGCTGGGAAAATCCGTTTTTATCTCGGAGATGTGCGTGACTTAGCTTCGGTAAAAAATGCTATGCATGGTGTGGATTATGTTTTTCATGCTGCTGCTCTGAAACAGGTACCTTCTTGTGAATTTTTCCCTATAGAAGCGGTAAAAACTAATATTTTGGGAACTGAGAATGTTCTTACTGCATCTATCGAAGCTGGTGTAAAGCAAGTTATCTGTCTTTCTACAGATAAGGCAGCTTATCCTGTTAATGCTATGGGAACATCTAAGGCTATGATGGAAAAGATTGCTGTTGCTAAGTCCCGGACGGTAAATCCTGAGCATACAAAGATATGTGTGACTCGCTATGGGAATGTTCTATGTAGCCGAGGATCTGTAGTTCCTCTTTGGATTGAGCAAATTAAGCAAGGAAATGCTCTTACAATTACTGAACCTAGCATGACACGTTTTGTCATGACATTGGAAGAAGCAGTAGATTTAGTTTTATTTGCATTTAAAGAAGGAAAATCTGGAGATATACTAGTTCAGAAAGCACCAGCATGTACGATTGAAGTGTTGGCTAAGGCTGTATCAGAAATTTTTGCCTCAGAACAAGATATTAAGATTATAGGTATTAGACACGGAGAAAAAATTTATGAAACATTATTAACTAATGAAGAGTGCGCAAATGCAATTGATTTGGGTGATTTTTATAGAGTTCCTAGTGATAATCGTAATCTTAACTATGATAAATATTTCAAAGATGGTAGTACGAATAGAAATTTGTTGACAGAATTCAATAGTAATAATACTGATTTGATGGATGTAGAGCAAGTTAAAAGAAAGTTGCTAGAATTAGATGAAATACAGACAGCAATTCGTGATATGGTAGCAGATGAAGAGATGTAAAATCTTTTAAGATATATTAAAATTATCAAGGATATATAATGTATCATGTATTGTCGAGAGAGTTGACTATTAAAATAGCATATAAAACAAGGAGGGGGCATGATTAAAAATATTTTAATCACAGGAGCGAAAGGATTTGTAGGAAAAAATCTTATCTGTACTCTGGAAGCTTTGAAAGATGGACGAGATAGAACTCGTCCTAATTTAGAGATTGGAGAGATTTTTCAGTATGATCGTGATACAGATCCAATTTTATTAGAAGAATATTGTAAGAAGGCCGATTTCGTATTCCATTTAGCTGGTGTCAATCGTCCACAGAATCCTGATGAATTCATGGAGGGAAATTATGGTTTTTCCAGTAGATTATTGGAGATTTTAGAAAAGTATGAAAACACTTGTCCTGTTCTACTCTCGAGTTCTACTCAAGCTAGTTTAGAAGGCCGATTTGCGAACTCTGTATATGGGCAATCTAAGCTAGCAGGGGAAGAACTCTTCTTTGAATATGGAAAGAAAACGGGAGCACCTGTCTTAGTTTATCGTTTCCCGAATCTTTATGGGAAGTGGTGCCGTCCTAACTACAATTCTGCTGTAGCAACTTTCTGTCATAATCTAGCCCATGATTTACCTATTCAAGTAAATGATCCAAGTGTAGAATTGGAGTTGCTGTATATTGATGATTTGATACAAGAGTGTCTAACTGCATTAGAAGGAAATCCTCATCGTTGCAGTTTAGATGGATTACAAATCTTACCTAACCCATCAGGAAACTACTGTTATGTACCAACGACTTATCATGTAACTTTAGGAAAGATTGTTACTCTGTTAGAAACATTTAAAAAACAGCCAGATAGTTTAGTTATGCCTGAAATTCCTCAAGGATCTTTTGAAAAGAAATTGTATTCTACCTATCTATCTTATCTACCAGTAGATAAGTTTAAGTTCCCTCTAAAAATGAATATAGATGAACGAGGTAGTTTCACGGAACTATTAAAAACGGAAAATGCGGGTCAATTTTCTGTCAATATTTCTAAACCTGGCATTACTAAAGGGCAACATTGGCATCATTCTAAGTGGGAATTCTTCATGGTTGTTTCTGGTCGTGCTTTAATACAAGAGCGTAGGATAGGACTGGATGAAAACGGGCAAGAATATCCTATTCTGAACTTTGAAGTGTCAGGCGATAAGATTGAAGCTATACATATGATACCGGGCTATGCACATAATATTATTAATCTTTCTGATACAGAAAATCTAGTTACTGTAATGTGGGCTAATGAGTCATTTGATCCTAGCCATCCAGATACTTTTTTTGAACAAGTGGAGAAATAAATGAAAATTAAGACGGATTATAGTGATATTCGCTTTAAAGATAATGGCAAACTTAAGTTATTGATTATTGTGGGAACACGTCCAGAGATTATACGTCTAAGTAGTGTTATCACTAAATGTCGAAAGTATTTTGATGTTGTTTTGGCACATACTGGACAAAACTATGATTATAATTTAAATGGTATTTTCTTCGATGATTTAGGTTTAGACACTCCAGATGTATACATGGATGCTGTTGGAGATGATCTTGGTGCTACTGTAGGGAATATTATTAATACTTCATACAAATTGATGAACCAAATTAAACCAGATGCTTTATTGATTTTAGGGGATACAAATTCTTGTCTATCAGCTATAGCTGCCAAGCGTTTACATATTCCAATTTTTCATATGGAGGCTGGCAATCGCTGTAAGGATGAGTGTTTACCGGAAGAGACTAATCGTAGGATTGTTGATATTA
The DNA here is from genome assembly GCA_001560895.1 of Streptococcus mitis. Lineage (NCBI taxonomy): Bacteria > Bacillati > Bacillota > Bacilli > Lactobacillales > Streptococcaceae > Streptococcus > Streptococcus mitis. The sequence goes on along the minus strand of CP014326.1, from coordinate 1,825,388 downwards.
TTTCAGATGTTAACTTGGCATATTCTGAACATGCTCGTAAGTATTTACATGAGTGTGGTTTACCTAAAGAGCGCACGTACGTAACTGGTTCTCCTATGGCAGAAGTGTTACATAAAAATTTATCTGCCATTGAGTCTTCAGATATCCATGAACGTTTGGGATTGAAAAAAGGAGGTTATATCCTACTTTCAGCTCACCGTGAGGAAAATATTGATACAGATAAAAATTTTCTCTCTCTCTTTACGGCAATTAATCAATTAGCTGAAAAGTATAATATGCCAATCTTATATTCTTGCCATCCTAGATCAAAGAAAAGGCTACAAGAGAGCGGTTTTGAACTAGATAAACGTGTGATTCAGCATGAGCCACTAGGATTCCATGATTATAATTGTTTACAGATGAATGCGTTTGTTGTAGTATCTGATTCGGGAACTTTACCAGAAGAAAGTAGTTTCTTTACTAGTCAAGGTTATCCTTTCCCAGCTGTATGTATTCGTACAAGTACAGAACGCCCTGAGTCCCTAGATAAGGCAGGATTTATTTTGGCAGGTATTGATGAAAATTCTCTTCTTCAAGCAGTTGAAACTGCTGTTAGCTTGGCAGAAGATGAGGATTTTGGCTTACCTGTACCAGACTATGTTGAGGAAAATGTCTCTACTAAAGTTGTTAAGATAATACAGAGCTATACAGGGATAGTGGATAAAATAGTTTGGCGGAAAAACTGAATTGTATATTTTTAATAAAATAATCAATTCTTAATAGAACAGGAATAAAATGGAACGAATTTGATAGAAATGACTTCTTTGATAGTAGAGGGGATTGATATTCTATCGGATTATGGCTTGTTTTTGCGTCTTATGTTTGATAGAATAAAGTAACAACACTTTAACAATTACAGTGAGGTGATAATCATGGCACTAATTTTTAAAGATGTACTTATTGAAGAGAAGACTGATGAAGAAGAACAACATATTTTATCTAGTTTAAATGGTGAGTATGACTTATCTGATGATGTAAGTCGTAGATTAAGATGACTGAATGAGGAAAGTAAACGCTTGAAAGTGTTTAGCAAGTAGACGCACTCACTTGTCTAGTTCGTATTCTGTTAATTAATTGAAATCAATAAGTATCTCATTGTCATTTTTTACGATGAGGAAGTTAGAGATTTTTAATGAATCTCTGATTACTATGTAATTTAGCATTGAAAAACTAAGAAATGGTGGAATTATGCCTCTTACACAGTTATTTGAAACATCCTTAGGAATTGATTTTTAATTGTATGCAAACAAAGTAGAATTCGCTTATTTCATTTTATGCTAAATATAATATGAAATAAGTGAATTTTTATAGATAAAGAAGAGTTTTTCTGTGTTTTTAGATAATAATTTGAAAAACTGTGACGATTATTTTGATTTTAGAGCAGTATACAATTAATAGGAATTGAATCTAAAACAACAAAGAAAGGTACCCTACTATGAAAGGTATTATTCTAGCAGGTGGTTCGGGGACACGTTTATATCCTTTGACTCGCGCTGCATCAAAACAACTTATGCCGGTTTATGATAAACCGATGATTTACTACCCACTTTCAACATTGATGTTGGCTGGGATTAGGAATATTTTGATTATTTCCACTCCACAGGATTTGCATCGATTCAAAGAGCTTCTTCAAGATGGCTCTGAGTTTGGGATTCAATTGTCTTATGCAGAGCAACCAAGTCCAGATGGTTTGGCACAAGCCTTTATTATTGGTGAAGAATTTATTGGTGATGATAGCGTTGCTCTGATCTTAGGTGACAATATCTATCACGGTCCTGGTCTTTCTAAGATGTTACAAAAGGCAGCAAACAAGGATTCAGGAGCGACTGTCTTTGGCTATCACGTGAAGGATCCAGAACGCTTTGGTGTTGTTGAGTTTGACAAAGACATGAACGCCATTTCTATCGAAGAAAAGCCAGAACATCCTCGTTCAAATTATGCAGTTACAGGCCTCTATTTCTACGATAATGATGTAGTAGAGATTGCCAAAAATATAAAACCAAGCCCGCGTGGTGAATTGGAAATTACAGATGTCAACAAGGCTTACCTAGATCGTGGAGATTTATCGGTTGAGGTTATGGGACGTGGCTTTGCTTGGTTGGATACTGGCACTCATGAAAGTTTACTAGAGGCTTCACAGTACATCGAAACAGTCCAACGGATGCAAAATGTTCAGGTAGCAAACTTAGAAGAAATTGCTTACCGTATGGGCTATATCAGTCGCGAAGATGTATTGGCCTTAGCCCAACCACTTAAGAAAAATGAATACGGGCAGTATCTGCTCCGTTTGATTGGAGAAGCATAGATGACAGATAATTTTTTCGGAAAGACGCTTGCAGCACGCAAGGTTGATGCAATTCCAGGTATGTTGGAGTTTGATATCCCTGTTCATGGTGATAATCGTGGCTGGTTTAAAGAAAATTTCCAAAAGGAAAAAATGCTCCCACTTGGATTTCCAGAGTCTTTCTTTGCAGAAGGAAAATTGCAAAACAATGTATCCTTCTCACGTAAAAATGTTCTCCGTGGCCTCCACGCAGAACCTTGGGATAAGTACATCTCTGTAGCAGATGGTGGGAAAGTTCTGGGTTCTTGGGTTGATCTACGCGAGGGCGAAAACTTTGGAAATACCTATCAGACAGTAATTGATGCAAGTAAGGGAATCTTTGTTCCTCGAGGCGTGGCCAATGGTTTCCAAGTCCTATCAGATACAGTTTCTTATAGTTATTTGGTCAATGACTACTGGGCTCTTGAACTCAAACCCAAGTATGCCTTTGTGAATTATGCTGATCCAAGCCTTGGCATTGAATGGGAAAATCTTGCAGAAGCAGAGGTTTCAGATGCAGATAAAAATCATCCACTACTTAAGGATGTAAAACCTTTGAAAAAAGAAGATTTGTAAAAAGGAAAGAATATGACTGAATACAAAAAAATTATCGTGACAGGTGGAGCTGGTTTTATCGGTTCCAACTTTGTCCACTATGTTTACAAGAATTTTCCAGATGTTCATGTGACAGTATTAGACAAGTTGACTTATGCTGGGAACCGCGCTAATATTGAGGCAATTTTAGGTGATCGTGTTGAGTTAGTTGTTGGGGACATTGCGGATGCAGAGTTGGTAGACAAGTTGGCTGCTCAAGCAGATGCTATCGTTCATTATGCAGCGGAAAGCCACAATGACAATTCGCTGAATGATCCATCACCATTTATCCATACAAATTTCATCGGAACCTATACTCTTTTAGAAGCAGCACGTAAATACGATCTTCGTTTCCACCATGTATCTACAGACGAGGTTTATGGTGATCTCCCTCTACGCGAGGATTTGCCAGGTCATGGTGAAGGTCCAGGTGAGAAATTTACTGCTGAAACAAAATACAACCCAAGCTCTCCGTATTCATCAACCAAGGCTGCTTCAGACTTGATTGTCAAAGCCTGGGTGCGTTCTTTTGGAGTCAAAGCAACGATTTCCAACTGTTCAAATAACTACGGTCCTTATCAACACATTGAAAAATTTATCCCACGTCAGATTACCAACATCCTAAGTGGAATTAAGCCAAAACTTTACGGTGAAGGAAAGAACGTTCGTGATTGGATTCATACCAATGACCATTCTTCAGGCGTTTGGACAATCTTAACAAAAGGTCAAATCGGTGAAACCTACTTGATTGGGGCTGATGGCGAGAAGAACAACAAGGAAGTTTTGGAACTTATCCTTAAGGAAATGGGACAAGCTGCGGATGCCTATGATCATGTGACTGACCGTGCAGGACATGATCTTCGTTATGCGATTGATGCAAGTAAACTCCGTGATGAGTTGGGCTGGAAACCAGAATTCACCAACTTTGAAGCTGGGCTCAAGGAAACAATCAAGTGGTATACAGATAATCAAGAATGGTGGAAAGCAGAGAAAGAAGCTGTTGAAGCTAATTATGCTAAGACTCAGGAGATTATTACATTATAAAAAGCAGGAAATAACTGCTTTTTATTGCTATAGTGGAAAGAGTTACATATTAGAAAGGTCTATAGATGATTTTAATTACAGGAGCAAAAGGCCAATTAGGAACTGAACTTCGTTATTTATTGGATGAGCGTAATGAAGAATACGTAGCAGTAGATGTGGCTGAAATGGACATTACCAATGCAGAAATGGTTGAGAAAGTTTTTGAAGAGGTGAAACCAACTTTAGTCTACCACTGTGCAGCCTACACCGCTGTTGATGCAGCAGAGGATGAAGGAAAAGAATTGGACTTTGCCATCAATGTTACAGGGACAGAGAATGTCGCAAAAGCATCTGAAAAGCATGGTGCAACTCTAGTTTATATTTCTACCGACTATGTCTTTGACGGTAAGAAACCAGTTGGACAAGAGTGGGAAGTTGATGACCGACCAGATCCACAGACAGAATATGGACGCACTAAGCGTATGGGGGAAGAGTTAGTTGAGAAGCATGTGTCTAATTTCTATATTATCCGTACTGCCTGGGTATTTGGAAATTATGGCAAAAATTTCGTTTTTACCATGCAAAATCTTGCGAAAAATCATAAGACTTTAACAGTTGTAAATGACCAGCACGGTCGTCCGACTTGGACTCGTACCTTGGCTGAGTTCATGACCTACCTGGCTGAAAACCGCAAGGAATTTGGTTATTATCATTTGTCAAATGATGCTACAGAAGACACAACTTGGTATGATTTTGCAGTTGAAATTTTGAAAGATACAGATGTGGAAATCAAGCCAGTAGATTCAAGCCAATTTCCAGCAAAAGCTAAACGTCCGCTAAACTCAACAATGAGCCTTTCTAAAGCTAAAGCTACTGGATTTGTCATTCCAACCTGGAAAGATGCCTTGAAAGAATTTTACAAACAAGAAGTAAGATAAGCAATAGAATGATTTTTCTAGTCTAATAAAAGAGGCAGGTAATAAACTCCAAAGGAGCTTAAGATGTACGATTATCTTATCGTTGGTGCTGGTCTTTTTGGTGCAGTCTTTGCCCATGAAGCAGCCTTAAAAGGAAAAAAAGTAAAAGTCATTGAAAAACGAAATCATATCGCGGGTAATATCCATACTCGTGAAGAGGAAGGAATTCAAGTTCATCAGTATGGTGCTCATATTTTCCATACTTCTGATAAGGAGATTTGGGATTATGTAAATCAGTTTGCAGAGTTTAACCGTTACACAAACTCTCCAGTTGCAAACTATAAGGGAGAGATTTATAACCTTCCTTTCAATATGAATACTTTCAATAAACTTTGGGGAGTTGTAACGCCAGCAGAAGCACAAGCTAAGATTGATGAGCAACGTGCGGTTTTAAATGGTAAAACTCCTGAAAATTTGGAAGAACAGGCGATATCTCTTGTAGGTACAGACATCTACGAAAAATTAATCAAGGACTATACAGAGAAACAGTGGGGCAAGCCAACTACGGAACTTCCAGCCTTTATCATTCGCCGTTTGCCAGTACGCCTGACCTATGATAACAACTATTTTAACGATACCTATCAAGGAATTCCAATTGGTGGTTATACTCAGATAGTTGAAAAAATGTTGGATCATGAAAACATTGATGTAGAAACAAATGTTGATTTCTTTGCCAATAAAGAGCAATATATGAAGGACTTCCCTAAGATTGTCTTTACCGGTATGATTGATGAATTCTTCGATTATAAGTTGGGTGAACTAGAGTATCGTAGTCTTCGTTTTGAAAATGAGACCCTGGATATGGAAAATTACCAAGGAAATGCAGTTGTGAACTATACGGATGCTGATACCCCATATACTCGCATTATTGAACACAAACATTTTGAGTTTGGGAGTCAAGCAAAGACTATCATTACTAAAGAACATTCCAAAACATGGGAAAAAGGTGATGAGCCTTATTATCCAGTTAATAATGATCGTAATAATCATTTGTATAAATCGTATAAAAAATTGGCCGATGAGCAAGGGAATGTTATCTTTGGTGGTCGTTTAGGACACTATCGTTATTACGATATGCACCAAGTAATTGGAGCAGCCTTGCAGTGTGTGAGAAATGAGTTAGATTAAATAAGTAAAATTGACCACCAGTTCTCATTTATAAAAGTATTAAAAATTTCTTGACTATGTAATGTAGTTGAGGGATTTTTTGATATTATTCATATTTTTGCAAACTTATTGTTTAAAAAATAATTTTCAAAAATTCAGAAAATTGTATTGACAGGACTTGAAAAAGGGTCTATAATGAATAAAAAAACAAAGGAGAAGACTATGAAAACAAGAAAAGTATTGGCTCTTGCGGGAGTGACTTTATTAGCAGCGGGTGTTTTAGCTGCTTGTTCAGGGGGCTCAGGCGCTAAAGGTGAACAGACCTTTGCATTTACATACGAGACAGATCCAGATAATCTCAACTATTTAACAACCAGTAAGGCAGCTACTTCAAACATTACTAGTAATGTCATTGATGGATTACTTGAAAATGACCGCTATGGGAATCTTATTCCCTCTATGGCAGAAGACTGGACAGTTTCTAAGGATGGCTTGACTTATACTTATAAGATTCGTCAGGATGCCAAGTGGTATACTGCAGAAGGTGAAGAGTATGCTCCTGTTAAGGCACAGGACTTTGTGACAGGTCTTAAATATGCAACAGATAAGAAATCACAAGCCCTTTACTTGGTACAAGATTCAATCAAAGGTCTAGATGCCTATGCAAAAGGTGAGACTACAGACTTTGCTCAAGTTGGGATTAAAGCCCTTGACGATCAAACAGTCCAATACACCTTGAACAAACCTGAAACTTTTTGGAATTCTAAAACAACTATGGGTGTACTTGCGCCAGTCAATGAAGAGTTTTTGAACTCAAAAGGGGATGATTTTGCCAAAGCTACGGATCCAAGCAGTATCTTGTATAATGGTCCTTATTTGTTAAAATCTCTTGTGGCTAAATCTTCCGTTGAATTTGCGAAAAATCCTAACTACTGGGATAAGGACAATGTTCATGTTGACAAGATCAAATTGTCATTCTGGGATGGTCAAGACACCAGCAAACCAGCAGAGAATTTTAAGGATGGAAGCTTTACAGCAGCTAGACTTTATCCAACAAATGCAAGTTTTGCAGAGCTTGAGAAGAGTATGAAAGACAATATCGTTTATACTCAACAAGACTCTACGACTTATTTAGTAGGGACAAATATTGACCGTCAATCTTATAAACACACATCTAAGACCAGCGACGAACAAAAGACTTCTACCAAAAAGGCTCTCTTAAACAAGGATTTCCGTCAGGCTATTGCCTTTGGTTTTGACCGTACAGCCTATGCTTCACAAGTGAACGGTGCTAGTGGTGCCAGCAAAATCTTGCGTAATCTCTTTGTTCCACCAACATTTGTTCAATCAGATGGTAAAAACTTTGGCGATATGGTCAAGGAAAAATTAGTAACTTATGGAGATGAATGGAAGGATGTTAATCTTGCCGATGCCCAAGATGGTCTTTACAATCCAGACAAGGCTAAGGCTGAATTTGCGAAGGCTAAGTCAGCTTTACAGGCAGAAGGCGTGACCTTCCCAATTCATTTGGATATGCCAGTTGACCAGACAGCAACTACAAAAGTTCAACGCGTACAGTCTTTTAAACAATCGGTTGAAGAAACCTTGGGTGCAGATAATGTCGTAATTGATATTCAACAATTACAAAAAGATGAAGTCTTGAATATTACCTACTTTGCTGAGACAGCAGCTGGGGAAGATTGGGATATTTCAGATAATGTTGGTTGGAGTCCTGACTTTGCCGATCCATCAACTTACCTCGATATTATCAAACCATCAGCTGGTGAAAACACTAAAACCTACCTTGGCTTTGATGCTGGTACAGATAATGCTGCAGCTAAAACTGTTGGTCTAAACGACTATGAGAAATTAGTAACTGAAGCTGGAAATGAGACAACAGACGTAGCAAAACGTTATGATAAATACGCAGCTGCACAAGCTTGGTTGACAGATAGTGCCTTGATTATCCCAACAACAACACTTACTGGTCGCCCAATCTTGTCTAAGATGGTACCATTTACGATGCCGTTTGCCTTCTCTGGTAACAAGGGGACAAGCGATCCGCTCCTATACAAATACTTGGAACTTCAAGACAAGGCAGTCACTGTAGAGGAATACCAAAAAGCCCAAGAAAAATGGATGAAAGAAAAAGAAGAATCCAATAAAAAAGCGCAAGAAGACCTTGTGAAACATGTGAAATAAAGGTAAGGGAGTTTGGTTTGTAGCCGACTCCTTTATATGTCTTTCTAGTAGAGGGAGTTGAATCTAGAATAATACAGCCTATTGAGTCTACAATACTACACCATTGTTTCTAGAACATTGTTAGAAATTATACTCAATGAAAATCAAAGAGCAAACTAGAAATCCAGTCGCAGACTGCTCAAAAAACTGTTTTGAGGTTGTAGATAAGACTGACGAAGTCACTCACATATATATATATATATATATATAGCAAGGTGAAGCTGACGTGGTTTGAAGAGATTTTCGAAGAGTAGAGTTTGAATTTCCTAATCAATTTGTTCACATTTTATTTCAATCTACTATATAAAAATCCTGAGAATTTCTAGTTCTCAGGATTTTCGTTTACTGTTGTGGTTGTTGTTGAACTTGAGGGGCCTGTGGTTGCTGTTGGATTTGTTGGCCAGGTTGTCCCTGATTTGGATTTGTTGGAGCAGGATTATTTGATTGTTGACCAGGAGTAGGTGTTACTTGGGTAGTTGAACTTTCAGTTGTTGTAGAGGGATTCTCTACATCTGATTGTGTTTGTTGTGTATCAGGAGTACTCCATGTATTTCTTGCTCCGTTTAGGAATACGAACTGCCCGTTTCTATATAGTCCCTCAGGCATTGTCCAATCTCCAGGATGGTTATTTTGAGTAAGGTAGCTCATCATGCTACGATAAACTCTAGCAGCAACTGTGAGACCATCACCTACAATAGGAGTGAGACGGTTGGTATAACCTGTCCAAACGGCCATAGAATACTTACGAGTATAACCAACAAACATTTCATCTGGAGCTACATAGCCAGTGTTCTTGATGTGTTTTTCAATTTCATCATCTGTGTAGTTAGAAGTACCTGTTTTACCTGCTTGAGGAATTCCAGGCAGATAGGCGTTGTAACCTATTCCAGATGTCAAGACTGTTTTCATCATTTCTGTCATCATGTAGGCAGTAGACTCTTTCATAGCTCTTGTACCAGCGTCAGAAAATTCTTTTTCACTACCATCACTAAAGACGATTTTATTGATGTACATTGGTTTGTGGTAGATACCGCCATTAGCGAATGCAGCGTAAGCCGCAGCCATTTTCTCACTGCTTGCACCGTACTGTTTACCAGATTCAGTTGTATTACTTGAAATAGCATTTGAATAGTGCATTACAGGATAGTCGATGCCTAAACCATTTAGGAAGTTTTTAGCTCTATCTAAACCAACCTTGTTTAGTGTTTCAACAGCAGGTACGTTACGAGATTGTTGAAGGGCATATTGCAGAGTAATGTTACCAAAATATGCTCTATCCCAGTTGTAGAGAGGGGTACTTGTTCCAGGATAGTTATAAGGAATATCGTGGACAGTAGCTGCAGTTGAATCATATACACCGTATTCTAAGGCTGGGGCATAATCAGTGATTGGCTTCATGGTTGATCCCCAGTCACGGTTGGTTTCCACAGCTTGGTTGGTACCAAATGAAACGTTGCTTGCTTGGTGACGAGCTCCAAGTTGGGCGATGACTTTACCATTGGAAGTATCTACGATAGTTGAGGCTACTTGAAGGTCATCATCTGGATAAGAGACATATTCATCTGTATTGTAAATATCCCAAAGTCTTTGTTGAATGTCCTTGTCTACATTGGTGTAGACTTCCATTCCAGTAGTAAGAAGATTATATCCCGTTTCGTGCTCTACTTGTTCAATAACCTCTTTTAGATAGTTATCCATATACGCTGGATAAGTAGCAGCTGACTTAAGACTTTGTAAACCATCAGTGATAGGTGTGTTGATAGCTTTTTCATATTGTTCAGCACTAATGTAATCTTGTCCTCTCATTTCTGAAAGAACCAAATTACGACGGTCCAACGCTGCATCTGGATGAGAGTAAGGATCGTATTGGTTGGGTGCCTGTGGCATACCTGCTAGCAAAGCTAATTGAGGTAGAGAGAGGTCTTTTAAGTCTTTTCCGTAGTAATTTTGGGCTGCTGTCTGCATACCATAGTTACCATTTGACATATAGACCTTATTGATGTAGTAGGTAAGGATTTCTTGTTTGGTAGCTTTTTGTTCCAATTGGATAGCGAGCCAAGCCTCTTGTGCTTTTCGAGAGATGTTTTGATCCGAAGTTGATGTTGAGAAATAGGTTAACTTAATCAACTGCTGGGTTAGGGTTGATCCACCTTGTAAAGAATTACTTTGTAAGTTACGTAAGAAGGCTCCCATAATACGAATTGTGTCTATCCCTCTGTGGTCAAAGAAGCGATGGTCTTCGATAGACACGATGGCTTTGACTAAATCAGTAGGAATTTCATTGGCCTGAGCGTTCACTCGGCGTTCAGAGCCCAGGTCGGCAATGAGTTCGTTATTATTGTCGTAAATTTTGCTAGAAGTTGTCGCAACTAATTTACTATCTGATAGGGCTGGAGCTTTGCTCACAAAATAGAGGAAAACTCCTCCACCCAATAGAAATAATGCGATAAAGAGAGTTAGGAAAAAAATCCCAGTATACTTTACTATTCGCATAAGAATGTATTTATTCATCTTGTTTACCACCTAGTAAATGTTCTTTGATGACATCGAGATAGGGAATTTGCGGAAATGCCCCTAGTTTTATCTGGTAACCGTATTCTCGTATGTATCCAAGTGGCATTGATTTTTGCCCCTTATCTTGATGATAGAAGCGAATCAAATCATGTGCCGGTAATAAGTAGGTTTCTTGCTGAGAAGAAAAGTGAAGAAGGACAAAGCAGATTCCTTGTTGGGCAAGGACTTGTTCCATATGCTGAATCTGATGTGGATGGAAATTTTTCATCGGAATCGCACGTTTTTGTTTTGTTTCCTTGGCTTCAAAGTCGATGTAATATCCTTTATAAACGCCAGAATAGTCTGTCGTTGAAGCTTGTCGAAAATAGGCTTCAACAATCTTGGCACGACTTCGTTGTGGATAGTCCACTCGTACGATTTGAATAGGAGTCGGTTTTTTGTGTATAACTGCCAATCCCTGAGACAAATAGTAGTCGTTGGTAGCATTGATCATCTTTTCAAAAGACATTCCTCGATTTGCGAAATTTTTTGGTTGAGAAAGAGATGTTTGTCTTTTTTTTGATGAAATTTTATGAGGATAGTTGACCATAATTCTCCTTATTGGTACAATAACATCACTCTATTATATCATAAATTTGCACAGGAAGGGTTAAAAATGACTACAGCTTTGGTTTTAGGCTATTCTGCTTTTGATTTGGGTTTGTTTTCTGACAAGGATCCTCGTCTTAAATTGATTAAAAAAGCGATACGTAGGGATTTAGAAGCTATGGCAGAAGATGGGGTGACTTGGCTTGTATTTACCGGAACTTTGGGTTTTGAATATTGGGTTTTAGAGGTTGCTCAGGAAATGAAGACCGAATACGGTTTCCACTTGGCTACCATTTTTGCTTTTGAAACACATGGGGAAAATTGGAATGAAGGTAATCAGATGAAACTGAGCCGCTTTAAGCAGGTAGACTTTGTCAAATATGCCTATCCTCGTTATGAACACAAAGGTCAGTTAAGAGATTACCAGCAGTTTTTATTGGAAAATACGAATAGTTCTTATCTTTTTTATGATGAGGAAAATGAAACGAGACTAGCTTATTTTTACCAAAAGATGAAAAATCAAGAGGACTATTTTATAAAGAGATTAACATTTGATCAGTTAAATGAACTTGCTGAAAATTTTTCCGAAAATTGAAGCTTTGACCTTGATTTTTGTTTGGCTTTTTTTATATAATAATACTAGCAAGCGAGAATGGAGAGAGACATGGCAAGTATTATTTTTTCAGCGAAAGATATTTTTGAACAAGAGTTTGGACGTGAAGTCCGTGGCTATAGTAAAGTAGAAGTTGATGAGTTTTTAGACGATGTCATCAAGGACTATGAAACCTATGCGGCCTTGGTCAAGTCACTTCGTCAGGAAATTGCGGATTTGAAGGAAGAATTAGCTCGTAAACCAAAACCTTCACCAGTTCAAACAGAACCCCTTGAAGCGGCAACTACAAGTTCTATGACGAATTTTGATATTTTGAAACGCCTGAATCGATTGGAAAAAGAAGTTTTTGGTAAACAAATTTTAGATAACTCAGATTTCTAAGTAGTTATTTGAGGTGTGCAATTTTTGGATAATCGCGTGAGGAGAGTTGCTTCTCATGAGGAAAGTCCATGCTAGCACAGGCTGTGATGCCTGTAGTGTTTGTGCTAGGCGAAACCATAAGCCTAGGGACGAGAAATCGTTACGGCAGTTGAAATGGCTAAGTCCTTGGATAGGCCAGAGTAGGCTTGAAAGTGCCACAGTGACGGAGTCTTTCTGGAAACGGAGAGAGTGGAACGCGGTAAACCCCTCAAGCTAGCAACCCAAATTTTGGTCGGGGCATGGAGTACGCGGAAACGAACGTAGTATTCTGACTGCTATCAGCTAGAGCTGTTAGTGGTAGACAGATGATTATCGAAGGAAGTGGTCCTAGTCACTTCTGGAACAAAACATGGCTTATAGAAAATTGCATATAGGTTGGGGCTGAGAAATTTTCTCAACCTCATTTTTTAAAGTGGACATATAGAAAGGTCTTGCAAGACTGTAACATGAAAAAAGAATTTAATTTAATTGCAACTGCTGCAGCAGGTCTTGAAGCTGTTGTGGGACGAGAAGTGCGAGAGTTGGGCTACGATTGTCAGGTTGAAAATGGACGTGTTCGTTTTCAAGGAGACGTGAGAGCTATTATTGAAACCAACCTTTGGCTTCGGGCAGCAGATCGTATCAAGATCATCGTAGGAACTTTCCCAGCTAAGACTTTTGAAGAGCTGTTTCAGGGAGTTTTCGCTTTAGATTGGGAAAATTATTTACCACTCGGAGCTCGGTTTCCGATTTCCAAGGCCAAATGTGTTAAATCTAAACTTCACAATGAGCCAAGTGTACAGGCTATTTCTAAGAAAGCTGTTGTCAAGAAATTGCAGAAACACTATGCTCGCCCAGAAGGTATTCCACTAATGGAGAATGGCCCAGAGTTTAAGATTGAGGTCTCTATTCTCAAAGATGTGGCAACTGTCATGATTGATACGACAGGGTCTAGCCTCTTTAAACGTGGTTATCGTACCGAAAAAGGGGGAGCACCTATCAAGGAAAACATGGCGGCAGCTATTTTACAACTTTCTAACTGGTATCCAGACAAGCCTTTGATTGATCCGACCTGTGGTTCGGGGACTTTCTGTATCGAGGCTGTCATGATTGCTCGAAAGATGGCACCAGGACTTCGTCGCTCTTTTGCATTTGAGGAGTGGAACTGGGTCAGCGATCGCTTGATTCAGGAAGTGCGTACAGAAGCGGCTAAAAAAGTAGACAGTGATCTTGAACTGGATATTATGGGCTGTGATATTGATGCTCGCATGGTGGAAATTGCTAAAGCTAATGCTCAGGCAGCTGGTGTTGCAGGAGACGTTACTTTTAAGCAGATGCGCGTGCAGGATTTACGTTCTGATAAAATCAATGGCGTGATTATCTCCAATCCGCCATATGGAGAACGTTTATCAGATTATGTAGGAGTTACCAAGCTCTATGCTGAGATGGGGCAAGTATTCGCACCATTGAAAACTTGGAGTAAGTTTATCCTAACTAGTGATGAAGCATTTGAAAGCAAATACGGTAGTCAGGCGGATAAGAAACGTAAGTTATACAACGGAACCTTGAAAGTAGATCTGTATCAATATTTTGGTCAGCGTGTTAAACGCCAAGAGTTAAAATAGAAAGGGATACTCATGAGTAAGATAAGACGGAATCGTCATAAGGCAGAACATCAAGAACCTCAATTTGATTTTGAAGATGCCAAAGAGCTAACGGTTGGACAAGCCATGCGTAAAAACGAAGAGGTGGAAGCAGGTGTATTGCCTGGAGATTCTATCTTAGACAAGTATGTAAAGCAACATAAAGATGAAATTGAGGCAGATAAGTTTGAAACGCGTCAGTTTAGTAAGGATGATTTAGTTGAAAAAGAAGAGGTAGAGGAGCCTCAGACTCTGGATAATTTGCTTCAAGAGCTTCGTGAGGAAACAGGAGTAACTTCTATAGCCCCAGAAGATGAATTGGGTCAGTTTGATGATTTAGAATTAACACGAGTTTCAGAAGCTCCTCTTGTCGAAGAATTGGAGACTGAAGAAGTACAATTGTTTGAAGGGGAAGAAGTCCCAACATTTTCTCGAGTTACGGATAGTGAAGATGGAGAAAGTAAGAAGAAATGGTTGATTTACGGGATTCTAGCAGCCGTATCGGTTCTTATCCTTGGAACTGCTTATTATGTCTATCGTCAAGTAGCGCGTTCGACCAAGGAAATTCAGACTTCTCAATCAACCACAAATACGCAGGCAGAAGTAGAAGAATTTAATAATTTATACGATGCCTTCTACACTGATAGCAATAAAACAGCTTTGAAGAATAGCCAGTTTGATAAACTGAGTCAACTCAAAACCTTGCTTGATAAACTGGAAGGTAGTCGCGAACATGCACTTGCTAAATCGAAATATGACAGCTTAGAAACGCAAATCAAGGCCATCCAAGAAGTCAATGCTCAATTTGAAAAACCAGCTATTGTGGATGGTGTTTTGGATACCAATGCCAAAGTCAAATCGGATGCTAAATTTACGGATATTAAAACTGGCAATACTGAGATTGACAAAGTGCTAGATAAGGCTATTAGCCTTGGTAAGAGCCAGCAAACAAGTGCTTCAAGCTCAAGTTCAAGCCAAACTAGCAGTTCTAGTCAAGCAAGTTCAAATACGACTAGTGAGACAAAACCAAGTAGTTCAAATGAGACTAGAAGTAGTCGAAGTGAAGTCAATATGGGTCTCTCGAGTGCAGGGGTTGCTGTTCAAAGAAGTGCTAGTCGTGTTGCCTATAATCAGTCTGCTATTGATGATAGTAACAACTCTGCCTGGGATTTTGCGGATGGTGTCTTGGAACAAATTTTAGCGACTTCACGTTCACGTGGCTATATCACTGGCAACCAATATATCCTTGAACGTGTTAATATCGTTAATGGCAATGGTTATTACAACCTCTACAAGCCAGACGGAACCTATCTCTTTACCCTTAACTGTAAGACAGGATACTTTGTTGGAAATGGTTCTGGCCATGCGGATGACTTGGACTACTAAGCAGTCGTTACAAAATTCTTTCTTTTCAAAAGTAAAAATGATAAAATAAAACAAATTAAACAAGAGGAGTGTCAAATGACAAAAGCTAACTTTGGTGTCGTAGGTATGGCCGTAATGGGCCGTAACCTTGCCCTAAATATTGAATCTCGTGGTTACACAGTTGCTATTTACAACCGTAGTAAAGAAAAAACTGAAGATGTAATTGCTTGCCATCCTGAAAAGAACTTTGTACCAAGCTATGACGTTGAAAGTTTTGTAAACTCAATCGAAAAACCTCGTCGTATCATGTTGATGGTTCAAGCTGGACCTGGTACAGATGCTACTATCCAAGCCCTTCTTCCACACCTTGACAAGGGTGATATCTTGATTGACGGAGGAAATACTTTCTACAAAGATACCATCCGTCGTAATGAAGAATTGGCAAACTCAGGTATCAACTTTATCGGCACTGGGGTTTCTGGTGGTGAAAAAGGTGCCCTTGAAGGTCCTTCTATCATGCCTGGTGGACAAAAAGAAGCCTACGAATTGGTTGCGGATGTTCTTGAAGAAATCTCAGCTAAAGCACCAGAAGATGGCAAACCATGTGTGACTTACATCGGTCCTGATGGAGCTGGTCACTATGTGAAAATGGTTCACAACGGTATTGAGTATGGTGACATGCAATTGATCGCAGAAAGCTATGACTTGATGCAACACTTGCTAGGCCTTTCTGCAGAGGATATGGCTGAAATCTTTACTGAGTGGAACAAGGGTGAATTGGACAGCTACTTGATCGAAATCACAGCTGATATCTTGAGCCGTAAAGACGATGAAGGTCAAGATGGGCCAATCGTAGACTACATCCTTGATGCTGCAGGTAACAAGGGAACTGGTAAATGGACTAGCCAATCATCACTTGACCTTGGTGTACCATTGTCACTCATCACTGAGTCAGTATTTGCACGTTACATTTCAACTTACAAAGAAGAACGTGTACATGCTAGCAAGGTGCTTCCAAAACCAGCTACCTTCACATTTGAAGGAGACAAGGCTGAGTTGATTGAAAAAATCCGTCAAGCTCTTTACTTCTCAAAAATCATTTCATACGCACAAGGTTTTGCTCAATTGCGTGTAGCTTCTAAAGAAAACAACTGGAACTTGCCATTTGCAGATATCGCATCTATCTGGCGTGATGGCTGTATCATCCGTTCTCGTTTCTTGCAAAAGATTACAGATGCTTACAACCGTGATGCAGACCTTGCGAACCTTCTTTTGGATGAATACTTCTTGGATGTTACTGCTAAGTACCAACAAGCAGTGCGTGATATCGTAGCTCTTGCGGTTCAAGCTGGTGTGCCAGTACCAACTTTCTCAGCAGCTATTACTTACTTTGATAGCTACCGTTCAGCTGACCTTCCAGCTAACTTGATCCAAGCGCAACGTGACTACTTTGGTGCCCACACTTACCAACGTAAAGACAAAGAAGGAACATTCCACTACTCTTGGTATGATGAAAAATAAGTAGGTCTGCCATGGGGAAACGGATTTTATTACTTGAGAAAGAACGAAATCTAGCTCACTTTTTAAGTTTGGAACTCCAAAAAGAGCAATACCGAGTTGATCAGGTTGAGGAGGGGCAAAAAGCCCTCTCCATGGCTCTTCAGACAGACTATGACTTGATTTTATTGAATGCTCAACTGGGGGATATGACAGCCCAGGATTTTGCAGATAAGCTGAGTCGGACTAAGCCAGCTTCAGTCATCATGGTCTTGGACCATCGAGAAGAATTGCAAGATCAGCTTGAGGCAATCCAACGCTTTGCCGTTTCTTACATCTATAAGCCAGTTATTATTGAGAATCTGGTAGCTCGTATTTCAGCGATTTTCCGAGGTCGGGACTTTATCGACCAACACTGTAGTCAGATGAAGGTTCCAACGTCTTACCGAAATCTGCGTATGGATGTAGAACATCATACTGTTTATCGTGGCGAAGAGATGATTGCTCTGACGCGTCGTGAGTATGATCTTTTGGCTACTCTTATGGGAAGCAAGAAAGTCCTGACTCGTGAGCAGTTGTTGGAAAGTGTCTGGAAGTATGAAAGTGCGACCGAAACTAATATCGTGGATGTCTATATCCGTTATCTACGTAGCAAGCTTGATGTAAAAGGTCAAAAAAGCTACATTAAAACCGTGCGTGGTGTTGGTTATGCCATGCAAGAATAGAAAGGCAGTCATCCTCGTGTAACTGCTGTTTGAGCTCTATACTATCTGTAACAGGAATTCCTGAACCCCAGATAGTATGGGGCTTTTTTTGAAGAGGCAAAAATACAGGTCCCTAGATGTCTTGTAAGGCTTCAAAGAGATGGTCAGAGAAAATGATTTCTTCTTGACCATAGTTTATACTCAATGAAAATGAAAGAGCAAACTAGGAAGCTAGCTGCAGGTTGCTCAAAACACTAGTTTTGAGGTTGCAGATCCAAGCTGACGTAGTTTGAAGAGATTTTCGAAGAGTATTGCTATCTGATAAGCTTTACTTTCATAGTTCTCTACTTTTTGACACTCAAAAGGGATGAGCTAGCTGTAGGCAAAATCAATATATTATTTATAAGTATTCAAAAAATGGCATTTATCATAGTTTTGAAGAAAAGGGGGATTTTATTTTTATTGCAATATTATAATATAATAAATAGTTCAAATCCTGAAATTTTCTGAAAATACTGGAAAAAAATAAAAAATAATTAATATAATTGACAAATCTGCTTATATAAATTATAATGTTGAATGTATGTGTATGTGTATGTGTATGTGTATGTGTATGTGTATGTGTATGTGTATGTGTATGTGTATGTGTATGTGTATGTGTACTACATGCTATTTTTTAGAAATCAAAAGGAGAAAATGTAATGTATTTTAATCGTAAAAATGCAGAGCAAAAGAACTGGAGAATGATCAAAAAAGGGAAGCACTTCCTATTCGGTTGTTCTCTTGTTTTTGCGGTCGGAGCTAGCTTAGCTACTCAAGTGGTCCATGCAAACACAGCAGAAACTACTGTAGAAAGCAACTCGACTACTGGGAATGTTACCCCTACACCGAACGGAGATGGCAAGACTTATGAGGCACCTGCTGCTGTAGCAGAAATCAAGTCAGAAGTTGCTACAACACCAGCTGTAGCAGCAAAACTTGATGGAGAAACTGCAAAAGAAGTTAAAGCTTTAGACAAAACTAAACTTGAAAACTACATTGCAGAAATCGAAGCAAAATTAGCTAACGGAACATACGAAAGCAAAACAGAAGAGAGTGTTGCGGTATTAAAAGCTGACTTAGAAGCTGCAAAAGCTACATTAGCAAACGCAACAACTCAAGATGAAATCACAAAAGCTTACAATAAACTTGTAACTACAGCGAACACTAAATTAAAAAACAAACCTGTAGAGAAAAAAGAAACTCCAGCAGTAGACACTACTAACGGACAACCAACTGTAGGTAAAAAAGCAGAAAACACTGAGAAAAAATCAGAATCTAACTCAATCGAAAACACAGGATCTAACGACTCACGTAACGGTAAAGCATTAGATAAGAATAATGCTTTTAGAGCGGAAGTTGCCTATTCAGAAGGTACAAATGCAGCCGCAAATGGTCATAGTGATGCCTATATCCTTAATGATGTTAATAAATACACGTCTACAGATGACGCTGTTAATGTAGTTTCTAGAGTTACAAATTATAAAGTTAAATATAATAAAGACGCTAGTGGGAAGATTACTTCATTAGATTGGCTTGTCTTTTATAATGATCATGCAGAAAATCTAGCTAATACGTATAAGACAGATGGAGGAGATGTATATCGAAATTTCATCCAAATTCCTGCAGAAGTTAATATGCCAACTAGCATTACACGTGCAAAATATAACTCTCCAATCCAAGGTAAATTAAATCCTAAAACTAAAAAACTTGAACGTACAAAACCTGATGGTTCAGCATTGAGTAGTTCTGTAACGTTTGAAAATCCAGCACCAGCTACAGCTGCTGGATTACCATTAGACAAAAAAGATACCTTTTCTCTGGCTTCTGGTTGGGAAAGTGGTATCTATGGTCGTTCTATAGAAAAACTTGCCGGTCAGGAGGACAGATATTTCAAGAGTGCGGCATCTAATTCTTCTCCGAGAACTAAAGAGTTATTGGATAATGTTGCCTTGAATGACAAACGTTTGATTGTGGATCGTTCGACTACGGGTGGTTCAGGTTATGATGGCTATGCATGGAGTTTTAGAACTGAAGTTCCTGCAACAACATCTAACGAACAGTTGAAAGATATGAAGGTTGTGTTTGGTATGATGCGTAGCGCCACTGCTGGTGCCAATGCAGGTTTCGCCAACATTGCAACTAACCCTATAAAGATGTGGCAGTCTGATGTTTCGACACCAACAGCGAAAGATCAAACTGTAAAAGTTGGTCAAAAACCAGATGCGACAAAATCAATTGGAAACTTAGACACTCTTCCAAAAGGAACAACAGTTAAGTACAAGGATGCAGTAGATACACAAACTCCAGGTGAAAAACGAGCAACAGCAGTTGTAACTTACCCGGATACATCTACAAAAGAAGTTCCTGTAAAAGTAATTGTTGAAAAAGAAAAAGAAGCAGTAGCACCAGCTAAGCCAGTTACTCCAAAACCAGAAGCACCAAAACCAAGCGCGCCAGCGCCAGATGCAGCAACTAACAAACCAGCGGCAGGTGCAGCGACTAACAATCCAGCAGCAACACCAACAACTAGTGGTCCAGAAATTGTCAATGATTTGGCAGGTAAAGCAAGTACGCCAGCTGATGTGACAGTTAAAGCACCAGCAGGTTCAACTGTCAAATTGTACAACAAAGATGGCGTTGTGATTGGTGAAGCTGTAGCTAACGACCAAGGTGTAGCAACTATTCACCCTACTAACAGTCTTCCAGAAGGAGAAATTACAGCTACTTCAACACCAGCAGGTGGTAAAGAGTCAGCTAAGAGTGCACCGATTACGGTTACAAAAACACCATTAACTATTAAAGATGGTGGTGTAACTGGTAATAATGACACTAGGCTATTAGTAAGTAAAGATATTATTACAGTATATCCTGGTGATAAAATTGATGTTGATGTTATAGCTCAAGCTACAGCGTTAGAGAAATTTTCAGTTGAAAAAAATCCAACAGCTATAAGCGGAGTGCTTCCAACGGGAGGCTTCTTAGATAAATCACGTGGGGCTACGATTAAGCAACGTGATGCTAAATATAGTGGTACTGTTGCAATGAACCAGCCAGCAGGAACTACCGAAGTTGTTTTCCATGCAAGGAATAGAGATAAACCAACAACGCTATACAGAGCACTTATAGTAAATGTTCTTGAGACTGCTAAGAAATATGAGCCAGTTGCAGGTACGAAAGTAGATATTGCAGATTCTAACGGTGTTAGTGAAACTGAAAAGAACAAGATTATCGAAGCAGTGAAATCTGCTAACCCAAGTCTTCCAGCAGATTCACAATACAGTGTGGATGAAAAAGGAAACCTTACTATCACTTATCCTGATGGATCAAAAGATAAGATTGCAGCAGCATATCTTGTTAACCCAACAACTCCAGCAGTAGCTCCAACAGTAGAGATTCCATATTCTAATAAAGCTACTAAAGAAGTTTATGTATACGGTGGGGAAGAAAACTCATTCGATATCAAATTTAAAGATGATAGTGGAAAAATTGCAAGTGCTACTGTAAAACAAGGTGGTAACAAAGCGTTTGCTGATGTTGCAGGTGAAGCAAATACTATCAATACACAATATGGATTTAAAGCAAATGTTATCAATGCTGAGACTCCAGCGACAGAAAAAGCCCCAGCAGTCATTACTTATTCAGGTACTCCAGCAGCGACAGATGGTTTGTCACAAGATAGACTAGATGCAGCAACTAAAGGAGAAAATCCAGAAGGTATGGCTTTAGGATGGCGTTATGCAACTGCAACGGATACAGATGGTGCATATATTGAGAATGGAGCAGTAGGTGGTACAAATGCAACTGACCCAGGTGCATTCCGTGTCATGCTTAAGGGACAAACTCAAAAATATGACATTGCAACTCCAACTGAAAAAGTTACTGTAGCAGATCCAGCTAACGTAACAGATGCTGACTTGGCTAAAATCAAAGAGAAGCTTCAACTTGAGTACTCTCAAAACAACGATGACGCTAACTTAGCAGACAAAAAGGGTCAAGCTGTAGCTGATAAAGATTCTAAGATTAAATCAGTCGAAAAAGATGCAGATGGAAATCTTGTAGTAACCTATAAAGATGGTTCTCAAGATAAAAAACCATTGTCAGAATTTGTAACTAAAGAAACAACAGCAGTAGCTCCAACAGTAGAAATTCCTTACTCTAATAAAGATACTAAAGAAGTTTATGTATATGCTGGAGAAGAAAACTCATTCGATATCAAATTCAAAGATGATAGCGGAAAAATTGCAAGTGCTACTGTAAGACAAGGTGGTAACAAAGCGTTTGCTGATGTTGCAGGTGAAGCAAATACTATCAATACACAATATGGATTTAAAGCAAATGTTATCAATGCTGAGACACCAGCGACAGAAAAAGCCCCAGCAGTTATTACTTATTCAGGTACTCCAGCAGCGACAGATGGTTTAGCAAAAGACAAACTAGAAGCAGCAACTAAAGGAGAAAATCCAGAGGGTATGGCTTTAGGATGGCGTTATGCGACTGCAACGGATACAGATGGTGCATTGATTGAGAATAAAGCCGTAGGTAGCTCAACTGCAACTGACCCAGGTGCATTCCGTGTCATGCTTAAGGGACAAACTCAAAAATATGACATTGCAACTCCAACTGAAAAAGTTACTGTAGCAGATCCAGCTAACGTAACAGATGCTGACTTGGCTAAAATCAAAGAGAAGCTTCAACTTGAGTACTCTCAAAACAATGATGATGCTAACTTAGCAGACAAAAAAGGTCAAGCTGTAGCTGATAAAGATGCTAAGATCCAATCAGTAACAAAAGATGACAAAGGAAATCTTGTAGTAACCTATAAAGATGGTTCTCAAGATAAAAAACCATTGTCAGAATTTGTAACTAAAGAAACAACAGCAGTAGCTCCAACAGTAGAGATTCCTTACTCTAACAAAGCTACTAAAGAAGTTTATGTATACGGTGGGGAAGAAAACTCATTCGATATCAAATTCAAAGATGATAGTGGAAAAATTGCAAGTGCTACTGTAAAACAAGGTGGTAACAAAGCGTTTGCTGATGTTGCAGGTGAAGCAAATACTATCAACACTCAATATGGATTTAAAGCAAATGTTATCAATGCTGAGACACCAGCGACAGCAGAAGCCCCAGCAGTCATTACTTACTCAGGTACTCCAGCAGCAACAGATGGTTTAGCAAAAGACAAACTAGAGGCCGCAACTAAAGGAGAAAATCCAGAAGGTATGGCTTTAGGATGGCGTTATGCAACTGCAACGGATAAAGATGGTGCATTCATTGAGAATAAAGCCGTAGGTAGCTCAACTGCAACTGATCCAGGTGCATTCCGTGTTATGCTTAAGGGACAAACTCAAAAATATGATATTGCAACTCCAACTGAAAAAGTTACTGTAGCAGATCCAGCCAACGTAACAGAAGCTGAGTTGGCTAAAATCAAAGAAAAAGTCCAACTTGAGTACTCTCAAAATAACGATGATGCTAACTTAGCAGACAAAAAAGGTCAAGCTGTAACTGATAAAGATGCTAAGATTAAATCAATCGAAAAGGATGCTGATGGAAATCTTGTTGTAACTTATAAAGATGGTTCTCAAGATAAAAAACCATTATCAGAATTTGTAACTAAAAAACCAACAGATGCAGATAAGAACGAACCAACAGCTAAACCACAAACTGTTGATAAAGGAACAACACCAAAAGCAGAAGATTCAATTGGAAATGTTAAAGATCTTCCTAAGGGCACAACAGTAGCCTACAAGGAACCAGTAGATACAACAACTCCAGGTGAAAAAGACGCGACAGTAGTAGTGACTTACCCAGATGGTTCTAAGGAAGAAGTTCCAGTTAAGGTAACAGTTAAAGAACCAAGTTCACCTGAAGATCCAGCAACTAAGGATACAGATGGCGACGGCTTAACTGATAAAGAAGAAGCTGAAAAAGGCACAGATCCTACTAAAGCTGATACAGATGGCGATGGCGTCACTGATAAAGAAGAAGTAGAGAAAGGCACAGATCCAAAAGATCCTAACTCTAAACCAGAAAATCCATCAGCACCAACAGATGCAGATAAGAACGAGCCAACACCAAAAGCTCAAACTGTAGACAAAGGAACAACACCAAAAGCAGAAGATTCAATTGGAAATGTTAAAGATCTTCCTAAGGGTACAACAGTAGCGTTCAAGGATCCAGTAGACACAACAACACCAGGTGAAAAACCTGCGACAGTAGTTGTAACTTACCCAGATGGTTCTAAGGAAGAAGTTCCAGTTAAAGTAACTGTTACAGACCCAAGTTCAAAACCAACAGATGCAGATAAGAACGAGCCAACACCAAAAGCTCAAACTGTAGATAAAGGAACTGAACCAAAAGCAGAAGATTCAATCGGTAACTTGAAAGATCTTCCTAAGGGTACAACAGTAGCCTTCAAGGATCCAGTAGACACAACAACACCAGGTGAAAAACCTGCGACAGTAGTTGTAACTTACCCAGATGGTTCTAAGGAAGAAGTTCCAGTTAAAGTAACTGTAAAAGAACCAAGTTCAGCACCAACAGATGCAGATAAGAACGAGCCAACACCAAAAGCTCAAACTGTAGATAAAGGAACTGAACCAAAAGCAGAAGATTCAATCGGTAACTTGAAAGATCTTCCTAAGGGTACAACAGTAGCGTTCAAGGATCCAGTAGACACAACAACACCAGGTGAAAAACCTGCGACAGTAGTTGTAACTTACCCAGATGGTTCTAAGGAAGAAGTTCCAGTTAAAGTAACTGTAAAAGAACCAAGTTCAGCACCAACAGATGCAGATAAGAACGAGCCAACACCAAAAGCTCAAACTGTAGACAAAGGAACAACACCAAAAGCAGAAGATTCAATTGGAAATGTTAAAGATCTTCCTAAGGGTACAACAGTAGCGTTCAAGGATCCAGTAGACACAACAACACCAGGTGAAAAACCTGCGACAGTAGTTGTAACTTACCCAGATGGTTCTAAGGAAGAAGTTCCAGTTAAAGTAACTGTAAAAGAACCAAGTTCAGCACCAACAGATGCAGATAAGAACGAGCCAACACCAAAAGCTCAAACTGTAGACAAAGGAACAACACCAAAAGCAGAAGATTCAATTGGAAATGTTAAAGATCTTCCTAAGGGTACAACAGTAGCGTTCAAGGATCCAGTAGACACAACAACACCAGGTGAAAAACCTGCGACAGTAGTTGTAACTTACCCAGATGGTTCTAAGGAAGAAGTTCCAGTTAAAGTAACTGTTACAGACCCAAGTTCAAAACCAACAGATGCAGATAAGAACGAGCCAACACCAAAAGCTCAAACTGTAGATAAAGGAACTGAACCAAAAGCAGAAGATTCAATCGGTAACTTGAAAGATCTTCCTAAGGGTACAACAGTAGCCTTCAAGGATCCAGTAGACACAACAACACCAGGTGAAAAACCTGCGACAGTAGTTGTAACTTACCCAGATGGTTCTAAGGAAGAAGTTCCAGTTAAAGTAACTGTTACAGACCCAAGTTCACCTGAAGATCCAACAACTAAGGATACAGACGGCGATGGCTTGACTGATAAGGAAGAAGCAGACAAAGGAACAGATCCTAAGAAAGCTGATACAGATGGCGATGGCTTGACTGATAAGGAAGAAGCAGACAAAGGAACAGATCCTAAGAAAGCTGATACAGACGGCGATGGCTTGACTGATAAAGAGGAAGCAGACAAAGGAACAGATCCTAAGAAAGCTGATACAGACGGCGATGGCTTGACTGATAAGGAAGAAGCAGACAAAGGAACAGATCCTAAGAAAGCTGATACAGATGGCGATGGCTTGACTGATAAGGAAGAAGCAGACAAAGGAACAGATCCTAAGAAAGCTGATACAGACGGCGATGGCTTGACTGATAAAGAGGAAGCAGACAAAGGAACAGATCCTAAGAAAGCTGATACAGACGGCGATGGCTTGACTGATAAAGAGGAAGCAGACAAAGGAACAGATCCTAAGAAAGCTGATACAGATGGTGATGGCTTCACAGATAAAGAAGAAGTCGCTAAGGGAACAGATCCAAAAGATCCAAACTCTAAACCAGAAGATCCAGCAACACCAGATACAAAAGCTCCAGCTAAACCAGAAATCAAAACAGATCTAACAGATAAAGCAGGCACTAAGACACCAGTTGAAGTGACAGCAGAACCAGGATCTAAAGTTGAATTATTCGACAAAGATGGTAACAAGCTTGGTGAAGGCGTAGCAGACGAAAACGGAAAAGCTACCATCACACCAACGAAAGAGCTTCCAGCAGGAGACGTAACAGCGAAAGCAACAGATCCAGCAGGAAATGTATCAGAACCAAGCACACCAGAAAAAGCAACAGCAGATACAAAAGCTCCAGCTAAACCAGAAATCAAAACAGATCTAACAGATAAAGCAGGAACTAAGACACCAGTTGAAGTAAGTGCAGAACCAGGATCTAAGGTTGAGTTGTTCGACAAAGACGGTAATAAGCTTGGTGAAGGCGTAGCGGACGAAAACGGAAAAGCTACCATCACACCAACGAAAGAGCTTCCAGCAGGAGACGTAACAGCGAAAGCAACAGATCCAGCAGGCAATGTGTCAGAACCAAGCACACCAGAAAAAGCAACAGCAGATACAAAAGCTCCAGCTAAACCAGAAATCAAAACAGATCTAACAGATAAAGCAGGCACTAAGACACCAGTTGAAGTGACAGCAGAACCAGGATCTAAAGTTGAATTATTCGACAAAGATGGTAACAAGCTTGGTGAAGGCGTAGCAGACGAAAACGGAAAAGCTACCATCACACCAACGAAAGAGCTTCCAGCAGGAGACGTAACAGCGAAAGCAACAGATCCAGCAGGAAATGTATCAGAACCAAGCACACCAGAAAAAGCAACAGCAGATACAAAAGCTCCAGCTAAACCAGAAATCAAAACAGATCTAACAGATAAAGCAGGCACTAAGACACCAGTTGAAGTGACAGCAGAACCAGGATCTAAAGTTGAATTATTCGACAAAGATGGTAACAAGCTTGGTGAAGGCGTAGCAGACGAAAACGGAAAAGCTACCATCACACCAACGAAAGAGCTTCCAGCAGGAGACGTAACAGCGAAAGCAACAGATCCAGCAGGAAATGTATCAGAACCAAGCACACCAGAAAAAGCAACAGCAGATACAAAAGCTCCAGCTAAACCAGAAATTAAAACAGATCTAACAGATAAAGCAGGAACTAAGACACCAGTTGAAGTGACAGCAGAACCAGGATCTAAAGTTGAGTTGTTCGACAAAGACGGTAATAAGCTTGGTGAAGGCGTAGCGGACGAAAACGGAAAAGCTACCATCACACCAACGAAAGAGCTTCCAGCAGGAGACGTAACAGCGAAAGCAACAGATCCAGCAGGCAATGTGTCAGAACCAAGCACACCAGAAAAAGCAACAGCAGATACAAAAGCTCCAGCTAAACCAGAAATCAAAACAGATCTAACAGATAAAGCAGGAACTAAGACACCAGTTGAAGTAAGTGCAGAACCAGGATCTAAGGTTGAGTTGTTCGACAAAGACGGTAATAAGCTTGGTGAAGGCGTAGCGGACGAAAACGGAAAAGCTACCATCACACCAACGAAAGAGCTTCCAGCAGGAGACGTAACAGCGAAAGCAACAGATCCAGCAGGCAATGTGTCAGAACCAAGCACACCAGAAAAAGCAACAGCAGATACAAAAGCTCCAGCTAAACCAGAAATCAAAACAGATCTAACAGATAAAGCAGGCACTAAGACACCAGTTGAAGTGACAGCAGAACCAGGATCTAAAGTTGAATTATTCGACAAAGATGGTAACAAGCTTGGTGAAGGCGTAGCAGACGAAAACGGAAAAGCTACCATCACACCAACGAAAGAGCTTCCAGCAGGAGACGTAACAGCGAAAGCAACAGATCCAGCAGGAAATGTGTCAGAACCAAGCACACCAGAAAAAGCAACAGCAGATACAAAAGCTCCAGCTAAACCAGAAATCAAAACAGATCTAACAGATAAAGCAGGAACTAAGACACCAGTTGAAGTAAGTGCAGAACCAGGATCTAAGGTTGAGTTGTTCGATAAAGATGGTCACAAGCTTGGTGAAGGCGTAGCGGACGAAAACGGAAAAGCTACCATCACACCAACGAAAGAGCTTCCAGCAGGAGACGTAACAGCGAAAGCAACAGATCCAGCAGGCAATGTATCAGAACCAAGTGCTCCAGCAACCGCAACTAAGGATACAAAAGCTCCAGCTAAACCAGAAGTTAAGACAGATCTAACAGATAAAGCAGGAACTAAGACACCAGTTGAAGTGACAGCAGAACCAGGATCTAAGGTTGAGTTGTTCGATAAAGATGGTCACAAGCTTGGTGAAGGCGTAGCGGACGAAAACGGAAAAGCTACCATCACACCAACGAAAGAGCTTCCAGCAGGAGACGTAACAGCGAAAGCAACAGATCCAGCAGGCAATGTATCAGAACCAAGTGCTCCAGCAACCGCAACTAAGGATACAAAAGCTCCAGCTAAACCAGAAGTTAAGACAGATCTAACAGATAAAGCAGGAACTAAGACACCAGTTGAAGTGACAGCAGAACCAGGATCTAAGGTTGAGTTGTTCGATAAAGATGGTCACAAGCTTGGTGAAGGCGTAGCGGACGAAAACGGAAAAGCTACCATCACACCAACGAAAGAGCTTCCAGCAGGAGACGTAACAGCGAAAGCAACAGATCCAGCAGGCAATGTATCAGAACCAAGTGTTCCAGCAACCGCAACTAAGGATACAAAAGCTCCAGCTAAACCAGAAGTTAAGACAGATCTAACAGATAAAGCAGGAACTAAGACACCAGTTGAAGTGACAGCAGAACCAGGATCTAAAGTTGAGTTGTTCGACAAAGACGGTAATAAGCTTGGTGAAGGCGTAGCGGACGAAAACGGAAAAGCTACAATCACACCAACGAAAGAGCTTCCAGCAGGAGACGTAACAGCGAAAGCAACAGATCCAGCAGGCAATGTATCAGAACCAAGTGTTCCAGCAACCGCAACTAAGGATACAAAAGCTCCAGCTAAACCAGAAGTTAAGACAGATCTAACAGATAAAGCAGGAACTAAGACACCAGTTGAAGTGACAGCAGAACCAGGATCTAAGGTTGAGTTGTTCGACAAAGATGGTCACAAGCTTGGTGAAGGCGTAGCGGACGAAAACGGAAAAGCTACAATCACACCAACGAAAGAGCTTCCAGCAGGAGACGTAACAGCGAAAGCAACAGATCCAGCAGGCAATGTATCAGAACCAAGTGTTCCAGCAACCGCAACTAAGGATACAAAAGCTCCAGCTAAACCAGAAGTTAAGACAGATCTAACAGATAAAGCAGGAACTAAGACACCAGTTGAAGTGACAGCAGAACCAGGATCTAAAGTTGAGTTGTTCGACAAAGATGGTCACAAGCTTGGTGAAGGCGTAGCGGACGAAAACGGAAAAGCTACAATCACACCAACGAAAGAGCTTCCAGCAGGAGACGTAACAGCGAAAGCAACAGATCCAGCAGGCAATGTATCAGAACCAAGTGCTCCAGCAACCGCAACTAAGGATACAAAAGCTCCAGCTAAACCAGAAGTTAAGACAGATCTAACAGATAAAGCAGGAACTAAGACACCAGTTGAAGTGACAGCAGAACCAGGATCTAAGGTTGAGTTGTTCGACAAAGATGGTCACAAGCTTGGTGAAGGCGTAGCGGACGAAAACGGAAAAGCTACAATCACACCAACGAAAGAGCTTCCAGCAGGAGACGTAACAGCGAAAGCAACAGATCCAGCAGGCAATGTATCAGAACCAAGTGTTCCAGCAACCGCAACTAAGGATACAAAAGCTCCAGCTAAACCAGCGGTAACACCAGTTGTAGATCCAAGCAACTTGACTGAAGCAGAAAAAGCTAAGGTAGCAGACGAAGTTAAGAAAGCTAACCCAACAGTAACAGATGTTAAAGTTGGCAAAGATGGCACAACTACAGTAACCTTCCCAGATGGCAGCACAGCCGTTATTCCATCAGGTGATGCAGTTAAGAAATCATCAGATAACGCAGTTAAGGACCCAGCGGTAACACCAGTTGTAGATCCAAGCAACTTGACTGAAGCAGAAAAAGCTAAGGTAGCAGATGAAGTTAAGAAATCAAACCCAACAGTAACAGATGTTAAAGTTGGCAAAGATGGCACAACTACAGTAACCTTCCCAGATGGCAGCACAGCCGTTATTCCATCAGGTGATGCAGTTAAGAAATCATCAGATAACGTAGTTAAGGATCCAGCGGTAACACCAGTTGTAGATCCAAGCAACTTGACTGAAGCAGAAAAAGCTAAGGTAGCAGACGAAGTTAAGAAAGCTAACCCAACAGTAACAGATGTTAAAGTTGGCAAAGATGGCACAACTACAGTAACCTTCCCAGATGGCAGCACAGCCGTTATTCCATCAGGTGATGCAGTTAAGAAATCATCAGATAACGTAGTTAAGGATCCAGCGGTAACACCAGTTGTAGATCCAAGCAACTTGACTGAAGCAGAAAAAGCTAAGGTAGCAGACGAAGTTAAGAAATCAAACCCAACAGTAACAGATGTTAAAGTTGGCAAAGATGGCACAACTACAGTAACCTTCCCAGATGGCAGCACAGCCGTTATTCCATCAGGTGATGCAGTTAAGAAATCATCAGATAACGTAGTTAAGGATCCAGCGGTAACACCAGTTGTAGATCCAAGCAACTTGACTGAAGCAGAAAAAGCTAAGGTAGCAGACGAAGTTAAGAAAGCTAACCCAACAGTAACAGATGTTAAAGTTGGCAAAGATGGCACAACTATAGTAACCTTCCCAGATGGCAGCACAGCCGTTATTCCATCAGGTGATGCAGTTAAGAAATCATCAGATAACGTAGTTAAGGATCCAGCGGTAACACCAGTTGTAGATCCAAGCAACTTGACTGAAGCAGAAAAAGCTAAGGTAGCAGACGCAGTTAAGAAAGCTAACCCAACAGTAACAGATGTTAAAGTTGGCAAAGATGGTACAACCACAGTAACCTTCCCAGATGGTAGCACAGCCGTTATTCCATCAGGTGATACAGTTAAGAAATCATCAGATAACGCAGTTAAGGATCCAGCGGTAACACCAGTTGTAGATCCAAGCAACTTGACTGAAGCAGAAAAAGCTAAGGTAGCAGACGCAGTTAAGAAAGCTAACCCAACAGTAACAGATGTTAAAGTTGGCAAAGATGGCACAACCACAGTAACCTTCCCAGATGGTAGCACAGCCGTTATTCCATCAGGTGATACAGTTAAGAAATCTAATCCAACAGCAACAGATGTTAACGTAGGTAAAAATGGCACAACAGCCGTAATCCCAGCTGCTAAAGCAGATGATATGTCTAAGGATGCAGATGGTGTTAAAGATCCATCAGTAACACCAGTTGTAGATCCAAGCAACTTGACTGATGCGGAAAAAGCTAAGGTAGCAGAAGCAGTTAAGAAAGCTAACCCAACAGCAACAGATGTTAAAGTTGGCAAAGATGGTACAACTACAGTAACCTTCCCAGATGGCAGCACAGCTGTAATCCCAGCTGCTAAAGCAGTTACATCTGCTGAACAAGGTTCACATGCAGTAGCACCAGCTGCTAAAGCAGTTACATCTGCTGAACAAGGCTCACATGCAACAACACCAGCTAAGAAAGCAGGAGCGAAAGAGTTGCCAAATACTGGTACAGCAGATTCTACTGTAGCTATGGTAGCAGCTGCCGCAAGTGCGTTACTTGGTCTTGGTCTTGCAGGCCGTCGTCGTAAAGAAGACGAAGAAGCTTAATTGGTAGATTGTTTGATAATTATCAGATGATAAATCCGATTTTTAAAGCTTGAACAAGTACCTCTCATAAGAAAGTCTCCTAGCAGGAAAGCCTGCTAGGAGATTTTTGCATTTCAGGAAATCGCAGGCTGACTGTAAGCGCATAATATATCTATTTGCAACTAGAGCAGGACACTATGACTCTTAAAATATTTCTATAAATTAATTTGTCTATTCTAATCGATTTGTTTACACCTTGTATCAATATACTATGCATTGTTTTAAGGCCGTCATATTGACATACAATTTAATTTTTACTATAATCCTTGCAGGAGGATATATCTAATGAAAACAATAAAAAAATTGATGCAAATCGCATTAGCAGTCTTTTTCTTTGGTTTGCTAGCAACAAGTGCAGTATTGGCGGATGATGCTGATTCAGAAGGTTGGCAATTTGTCCAAGAAAATGGTAGAACCTACTACAAGAAGGGTGACATCAAAGAAACGGACTGGCGAGTGATTGATGGCAAGACCTATTATTTTGATTATAATGGTGAAATGGTTGTTGGTTGGCAGTACATTCCAATGCCAGTTAAAGGATATACAATTGGTCCTTACCCTAATGGTATAAGATTAGAAGGTTCCCCAATGCCAGAATGGTACTACTTTGACAAAAATGGAGTGCTACAAGAGTTTGTTGGTTGGAAAGCATTAGAGGTTAAAACTAAAGACAGTGTTGGAAGAAAGTATGGGGAAAAACGTACAAACCCGGAAGATAAAGAAGAGAAGAGTTTTTACACGAACTATTACTTTAATCAAAATCATTCTTTAGAGACAGGTTGGCTTTATGACCAGTCTAATTGGTATTATCTAGCTAAAACGGAAATTAATGGAGAAAACTATATTGGTGGTGAAAGACGTGCAGGTTGGATAAATGATGGTTCAGCTTGGTACTATCTAGATTCAGAAACTGGTATCATGCAAGCTGGTTGGAAGCAAATTGGCAATAAGTGGTACTACCTCCGTTCATCAGGAGCTATGGCAACTGGTTGGGTGAAAGATGGTTCAACTTGGTACTACCTAAATGCAAGTAATGGAGATATGAAGACAGGTTGGACCAAAGTAAATGGAAACTGGTATTATCTCAATTCAAATGGAGCAATGGTTACAGGTAGCCAGACTATCGATGGTAAAGTTTATAATTTCGCCTCATCTGGTGAGTGGATTTAATATTGGAGGACATATAAATGAAACTTTTTAAAAAAACTATGCAATTTGGACTAACAACATTTTTCTTTGGTTTGCTAGCTACAAATACTGTATTTGCGGATACCACAGGTGGCCAATTTGTTGATAAGGATAATAGAAAATATTATATAAAAGATGATCATAAAGCAATCTATTGGCATAAAATAGACGGTAAAACTTACTATTTTGGTGATAAAGGAGAAATGGTAGTTGGATGGCAATACTTAGAAATTCCTGGAACAGGTTATCGTGATAATTTATTAGATAACCAACCAATTAATGAAATTGGACTCCAACAAAAATGGTATTATTTTAGCTCAGATGGAGCTTTGCTAGAACAAACAGATAAACAAGTACTAGAGGCAAAAACGTCTGAAAATACAGGAAAAGTATATGGTGAACAATATACTCCATCTCCTGAAAAGAGAACTTATTATTTTGATAATAATTATGCTGTAAAGACAGGCTGGATTTATGAAGACGGCAATTGGTATTATTTAAATAAGCTAGGAAATTTTGGCGATGATTCTTACAATCCACTACCAATTGGTGAAGTTGCTAAGGGTTGGACTCAAGATTTTCATGTTACTATTGACATTGATAGAAGCAAACCTGCTCCATGGTACTACTTGGATCCAAAAACTGGAATCATGCAAACTGGTTGGAAACAACTTGGCAATAACTGGTACTATCTCCGTTCATCAGGAGCTATGGCAACTGGCTGGTATCAAGAAGGATCGACTTGGTATTATCTAGATGCTGAAAATGGTGATATGAAAACAGGCTGGCAATACCTTGGTAGCAAGTGGTACTACCTCCGTTCATCAGGAGTCATGGCAACTGGTTGGTTCCAGGTCAATGGCAAATGGTACTATGCTTATAGCTCAGGTGCTTTGGCAGTGAATACGACCGTAGATGGCTATTCTGTCAATTATAATGGCGAATGGGTTCAATAATGAAAGAGGCGATTGTGAAGGAAACAATCGCTTTTTTTGTGAAAATATAATAAAATAGATAGGAGAGAATAAATACTTGTAGGAAAAAATAATACTCTTCGAAAATCAAATTCAAACCACGTCAGCGTCGCCTTACCGTACTCAAGTACAGCCTGCGGCTAGCTTCCTAGTTTGCTTTTTGATTTTCATTGAGTATGAGACGGTTTTTCGTCTAGTAAAAGGAAAATATGACAAAAAAACTTGGTGTCGGTCAGGCGCATAGTAAGATTATTTTAATAGGGGAGCATGCGGTCGTTTACGGTTATCCTGCCATTTCCTTACCTCTTTTGGAGGTGGAGGTGACTTGTAAGGTGGTTCCTGCGGCGAGTCCTTGGCGCCTCTATGAGGAGGATACCTTGTCCATGGCAGTTTATGCTTCGCTAGAGTATTTGGATATCACAGAGGCTTGCATTCGCTGTGAGATTGACTCGGCTATTCCTGAGAAACGGGGGATGGGTTCGTCAGCGGCTATCAGCATAGCGGCCATTCGTGCGGTATTTGACTACTATCAGGCAGAACTGCCTCATTATGTATTAGAAATCTTGGTCAATCGGGCTGAGATGATTGCCCATATGAATCCTAGTGGTTTGGATGCCAAGACCTGTCTAAGTGACCAGCCTATTCGCTTTATTAAGAATGTAGGATTTACAGAGCTTGAGATGGATTTATCAGCCTATTTGGTCATTGCAGATACGGGCGTTTATGGTCACACCCGTGAAGCCATCCAAGTGGTTCAAAGTAAGGGGAAAGACGCCCTACCGTTTTTACATGCCTTGGGGGAATTGACCCAGCAGGCAGAAGATGCGATTTCACAAAAAGATGCTGAAAGACTGGGACAAATCCTCAGTCAAGCGCATTTACATTTAAAAGAAATTGGTGTCAGTAGCCCTGAGGCAGACCATCTGGTAGAAACGGCGCTTAGTCATGGTGCTCTGGGTGCAAAGATGAGCGGTGGTGGGCTAGGAGGCTGTATCATAGCCTTGGCAGTCGATTTGACACACGCACAAGAACTAGCAGAAAGATTAGAAGAGAAAGGAGCTGTTCAGACATGGATCGAGAGCCTGTAACAGTACGTTCCTACGCAAATATTGCTATTATCAAATATTGGGGAAAGAAAAAAGAGAAAGAGATGGTACCTGCTACTAGTAGTATCTCTCTGACTTTGGAAAATATGTACACGGAGACGACCTTGTCGCCTTTACCGACGGATGCGACGGCTGATGCCTTTTATATCAATGGTCAGTTACAAAATGAGGCGGAGCATGCTAAGATGAGTAAGATTATTGACCGTTACCGTCCAGAGGGTGAGGGCTTTGTCCGTATCGATACCCAAAACAATATGCCTACCGCAGCGGGCCTGTCCTCCAGTTCTAGTGGTTTGTCCGCCCTGGTCAAGGCTTGCAATGCTTATTTCAAGCTTGGATTGGATAGAAGTCAGTTGGCACAGGAGGCTAAGTTTGCCTCAGGCTCTTCTTCGCGGAGTTTTTATGGACCACTCGGTGCCTGGGATAAGGATAGTGGAGAAATTTACCCTGTAGAGACAGACTTGAAGCTAGCTATGATTATGTTGGTTCTAGAGGACAAGAAAAAACCAATCTCTAGCCGTGACGGGATGAAACTCTGTGTGGAAACTTCGACGACCTTTGATGACTGGGTCCGTCAGTCTGAGAAAGACTATCAGGATATGCTGGTTTATCTCAAGGAAAATGACTTTACCAAGATTGGGGAATTGACTGAAAAAAATGCCCTGGCTATGCACGCTACGACCAAAACAGCATCACCAGCCTTTTCTTATCTGACGGATGCAAGCTATGAAGCCATGGACTTTGTCCGCCAGCTTCGTGGACAAGGGGAAGCCTGCTACTTTACTATGGATGCTGGTCCCAATGTCAAAGTCCTCTGTCAAGAGAAAGACTTGGAGCATTTATCAGAAATCTTCGGTCAACGTTATCGCTTGATCGTGTCAAAAACAAAGGATTTAAGTCAAGATGATTGCTGTTAAAACTTGCGGGAAACTCTATTGGGCGGGTGAGTATGCTATTTTAGAGCCAGGACAGTTGGCCTTGATAAAGGCCATCCCCATCTATATGAAGGGCGAGATTACTTTTTCTGATAGTTACCGTATTTATTCGGATATGTTTGATTTCGTAGTGGACTTGACGCCAAATCCTGACTACAACTTGATTCAAGAAACGATTGCTTTAGTGGAAGATTTCCTGACTTCTCATGGGCAGACCTTGCAACCTTTTTCTCTCGAAATCCGTGGCAAAATGGAAAGAGAAGGGAAAAAGTTTGGTCTGGGTTCTAGCGGTAGCGTCGTTGTTTTGGTCATCAAGGCTCTGCTAGCTCTGTATAAGCTTTCGGTTGATCAGGAGCTCTTGTTCAAGCTGGCTAGTGCTGTCTTGCTCAAGCGAGGAGACAATGGCTCTATGGGAGACCTTGCCTGTATTGTGGCAGAAGATTTGGTTCTCTACCAGTCATTTGATCGCCAGCAGGTAGCTGCTTGGTTGGAAGAAGAAAATTTGGCGACAGTTTTAGAGCGTGATTGGGGCTTTTCAATTTCGCAAGTGAAACCAACTTTAGAATGTGATTTCCTAGTGGGATGGACCAAGGAAGTGGCTGTATCTAGTGACATGGTTCAACAAATCAAGCAAAATATCAATCAGAGTTTTTTAAGTTCCTCAAAAGAAACAGTGGCTACTTTGGTAGAAGCCTTGGAACAGGGGAAAGCAGAAAAAATTATCGAGCAGGTGGAAATAGCCAGTCAGCTTTTAGAAGGCTTGAGCACAGATATTTACACGCCTTCGCTTAGACAGTTGAAAGAAGCCAGTCAAGATTTGCAGGCTGTTGCCAAGAGTAGCGGTGCTGGTGGCGGTGACTGTGGTATTGCCTTGAGTTTTGATGAGCAATCAACTGAAATCTTAAAAAACCGTTGGGCCGATCTGGGGATTGAGCTCTTATATCAAGAAAGGATAGGACATGACGACAAATCGTAAGGATGAGCATATCCGCTATGCCCTTGAGCAGAATAGTTCCTATAATAGCTTTGATGAGGTTGAGTTGATTCATTCTTCCTTGCCTATTTACGACCTGGATGAAATCGATCTGTCGACAGAGTTTGCTGGTCGAAAGTGGGACTTTCCTTTTTATATCAATGCCATGACAGGTGGGAGTGAAAAAGGTAAAGAAATCAATCAAAAACTAGCTCAGGTGGCAGAAGCCTGTGGTATTTTGTTTGTAACGGGCTCTTATAGCGCAGCCCTCAAAGATCCAACAGATGACTCTTTTTCTGTTAAGTCTAGTCATCCAAATCTCTTTCTTGGAACCAATATTGGATTGGACAAGCCTGTCGAGTTAGGACTTCAGACTGTAGAAGAAATGAATCCTCTTCTCCTACAAGTGCATGTCAATGTCATGCAGGAATTGCTCATGCCCGAGGGAGAAAGGAAGTTCAGAAGCTGGCAATCGCATCTGGCAGACTATAGCAAGCAAATCCCCGTTCCGATTGTCCTTAAGGAAGTGGGCTTTGGGATGGATGTGAAGACTATTGAAAGAGCCTATGAACTGGGTGTTCGTACAGTGGACTTATCAGGTCGTGGCGGTACAAGCTTTGCTTATATCGAAAACCGTCGCAGTGGTCAGCGTGATTACCTCAATCAATGGGGCCAGTCTACCATGCAAGCCCTTCTCAATGCCCAAGACTGGAAAGACAAGGTTGAACTCTTGGTCAGTGGTGGCGTTCGGAATCCGCTGGATATGATTAAGTGCTTGGTCTTTGGTGCTAAGGCTGTAGGATTGTCACGAACCGTTCTGGAATTGGTTGAAACCTATTCAGTTGAAGAAGTGATTGGCATTGTCCAAGGTTGGAAAGAAGATCTACGCTTAATTATGTGTGCTCTTAATTGTGCTACCATAGCAGATTTGCAAAGCGTAGATTACATTCTTTATGGAAAATTAAAAGAAGCAAAAGATCAGATGAAAAAGGCGTAACCATCGCCTTTTTTCCATCTTCAGACCGAGGTGACTTTTTTGAATTGTGATAAAATAGAAGGGAGAGGATCAACCTATGAGAAAATTTAAAATCTTTTTATTTATCGAAGCCTGTCTTTTGACAGGAGCTCTGATTTTGATGGTATCAGAGCATTTTTCACGTTTTCTGCTGATTTTATTCCTCTTTTTGCTTTTGATTCGCTATTACACTGGTAAAGAGGGTAATAACCTTCTCTTAGTAGTGGCAACCATTCTTTTCTTTTTCATCGTTATGCTCAATCCTTTTGTGATTCTAGCTATTTTTGTTGCGGTCATCTATAGCCTTTTTCTTTTTTATCCGATGATGAACCAGGAAAAAGAGCAGACCGATTTGGTATTTGAAGAGGTGGTAACGGTTAAGAAGGAGAAAAATCGTTGGTTTGGAAATCTCCATCATTTTTCAAGCTACCAGACTTGCCAGTTTGATGATATCAATCTCTTTCGTCTCATGGGCAAGGATACCATTCATCTGGAGAGGGTTATCCTAACCAATCATGACAATGTCATTATCCTCAGAAAGATGATAGGCACGACCAAAATCATTGTACCTGTAGATGTGGAAGTCAGTCTTAGCGTTAACTGTCTCTATGGTGATTTGACTTTTTTCAATCAACCCAAGCGAGCCCTCCGCAATGAACACTATCATCAGGAAACGAAAGACTATCTTAAGAGTAACAAGAGTGTCAAGATTTTCTTGACCACTATGATTGGGGATGTTGAGGTGATTAGAGGATGAAAAAACAAGCCTATGTAATTATTGCTCTCACCTCCTTCCTGTTTGTCTTATTTTTCTCCCACAGCTTGCTGGAAATCCTTGACTTTGACTGGTCTATTTTCCTGCATGATGTCGAAAAAACAGAAAAATTTGTCTTTTTGTTGTTGGTGTTCAGCATGTCCATGACCTTTCTCTGGGCCCTGTTTTGGCGAGGTGTTGAAGAGCTATCTCTAAGAAAAGTGCAGGCTAATCTCAAGCGTTTATTGGCTGGTCAGGAAGTGGTTCAGCTTGCAGATCCAGATTTGGATGCCAGTTTCAAGTCCTTGTCAGGTAAACTTAACCTTTTGACAGAAGCGCTTCAAAAGGCTGAAAATCACAGCCTTGCTCAGGAAGAGGAAATCATCGAGAAGGAACGGAAGCGGATTGCTCGGGATTTGCACGATACAGTCAGTCAGGAGTTGTTTGCGGCCCACATGATTTTATCGGGTATCAGTCAGCAGGCTTTGAAATTGGATAGAGAAAAGATGCAGACCCAGTTGCAGAGTGTCACAGCTATTTTAGAAACTGCCCAGAAGGATTTGCGAGTCTTGCTCTTGCATTTGAGACCAGTTGAACTGGAGCAGAAGAGTCTGGTTGAGGGAATTCAAATCCTCTTAAAAGAGCTTGAGGACAAGAGTGATCTAAAGGTTAGTTTCAAGCAAAATGTGACGAAATTGCCCAAGAAGATTGAGGAGCATATTTTCCGAATCTTGCAGGAGTTGATTAGCAATACTCTCCGCCATGCCCAGGCCTCTTGTCTGGATGTCTATCTCTATCAGACGAATGTTGAATTGCAACTGAAGGTGGTGGACAATGGGATTGGTTTCCAGTTGGGGAGTTTAGATGACTTGAGTTATGGACTCCGTAATATCAAGGAGCGGGTTGAAGATATGGCAGGTACGGTTCAGTTATTAACAGCTCCCAAGCAAGGGCTGGCAGTTGATATCCGCATTCCCTTGCTCGATAAGGAATGATAAAGGAGTAAAGATGAGAATTTTACTAGTAGATGACCATGAAATGGTCCGCTTGGGCTTGAAAAGCTACTTTGACCTCCAAGACGATGTAGAAGTTGTGGGCGAGGCTGCAAATGGGTCTCAAGGTATTGACTTGGCCTTGGAACTGCGTCCAGATGTCATTGTCATGGATATTGTTATGCCTGAGATGAATGGGATTGACGCGACCTTAGCTATCCTTAAAGAATGGCCTGAAGCCAAGATATTAATTGTCACATCTTACTTGGACAATGAAAAAATCATGCCTGTCTTAAACGCAGGTGCTAGGGGCTATATGCTCAAGACTTCTAGTGCAGACGAACTGCTCCACGCTGTCCGAAAGGTGGCTGCTGGTGAGTTGGCCATTGAGCAAGAGGTCAGCAAGAAGGTCGAATACCACCGCAACCATATGGAACTTCATGAAGAATTGACTGCGCGTGAGCGAGATGTTCTCCAACTGATTGCCAAGGGTTACGAAAATCAGCGCATCGCAGATGAACTCTTTATCTCTCTCAAGACGGTCAAGACCCACGTGTCCAACATTCTTGCCAAGCTTGAGGTTAGCGATCGCACTCAGGCAGCAGTCTATGCCTTTCAGCATCACTTGGTGGGGCATGAGGAGTTTTAGATGAGTCTAACAGATTTACTTGAGGAGCTAGAAGCAGCAAAAGATCCTAAAAAAGCAGGGTCCATGGAGGCCTATATGCGCCATCAATTTTCCTTTCTAGGGGTTGCGGCGCCAGAAAGAAATAAACTCTATAAAAAATACTTTCCAGAAGCGAAAAAAACAAAGATTATCGATTGGGATTTTGTAGATACTTGCTGGGAAAAAGAATCTAGAGAATTCCAGTATGTGGCGGCCAATTATTTGAAAGCCATGCAGTCTTATCTAACGGAGAACGATTTACCTAAGCTTGAGCGGTTAGTCGTCACAAAATCCTGGTGGGATACCGTAGATATCCTAGATCGAGTAGTAGGGAGTTTGGTGTATGACAAGCCGGAACTGGAAAAAATAATCCTCCAATGGAGCCTGTCAGACAATATCTGGTTGAGACGAGTCGCTATTGACCACCAGTTGTTAAGAAAAGAGAAGACCAATGTCCAACTGATGGAAAAGATCCTGCAAAATAATCTGAATCAAACAGAATTCTTTATTAATAAATCCATTGGCTGGGCTCTGCGAGACTACTCCAAAACGAATCCAGCTTGGGTAGAAACTTTCATTGAGAAAAACAAGGAAAGAATGGCTGATCTTAGTATCAAAGAAGCGAGCAAGTACCTCTCCCATCGTTGAAAAGCGCAGTCATTACTTGAAAAAAGTCGCTCGTTTATGTTATAATAGGCTGTATTTAAAAAATTTTAAGGAGAAATGACAGAATGTCTGTATCATTTGAAAACAAAGAAACAAACCGTGGTGTCTTGACTTTCACTATCTCTCAAGACCAAATCAAACCAGAATTGGACCGTGTCTTCAACTCAGTGAAGAAATCTCTTAATGTTCCAGGTTTCCGTAAAGGTCACCTTCCACGCCCTATCTTCGACAAAAAATTTGGTGAAGAGTCACTTTACCAAGACGTTATGAACGCTCTTTTGCCAAATGCTTATGAAGCAGCTGTAAAAGAAGCTGGCCTTGAAGTGGTTGCTCAACCAAAAATTGACGTAACTTCAATGGAAAAAGGTCAAGACTGGGTTATCACTGCTGAAGTCGTTACAAAACCTGAAGTAAAATTGGGTGACTACAAAAACCTTGAAGTATCAGTTGATGTAGAAAAAGAAGTAACTGACGCTGACGTTGAAGAGCGTATCGAACGTGAACGCAACAACTTGGCTGAATTGGTTATCAAGGAAGCTGCTGCTGAAAACGGCGACACTGTTGTCATTGACTTCGTTGGTTCTATCGACGGTGTTGAGTTCGACGGCGGAAAAGGTGAAAACTTCTCACTTGGACTTGGTTCAGGTCAATTCATCCCTGGTTTCGAAGACCAATTGGTAGGTCACTCAGCTGGCGAAACTGTTGATGTTATCGTAACATTCCCAGAAGACTACCAAGCAGAAGACCTTGCAGGCAAAGAAGCTAAATTCGTGACAACTATTCACGAAGTAAAAGCTAAAGAAGTTCCAGCTCTTGACGATGAACTTGCAAAAGACATTGATGAAGAAGTTGAAACGCTTGCTGAATTGAAAGAAAAATATCGCAAGGAATTGGCTGCTGCTAAAGAAGAAGCTTACAAAG
Organism: Streptococcus mitis; assembly: GCA_001560895.1. NCBI lineage: Bacteria > Bacillati > Bacillota > Bacilli > Lactobacillales > Streptococcaceae > Streptococcus > Streptococcus mitis. The sequence continues at coordinate 1,783,630 of CP014326.1, read as the reverse complement.
ATGCAGTTGAAGGTGCAGCAATTGATAAAGCTGTAGAAAACGCTGAAATCGTAGAACTTCCAGAAGAAATGATCCACGAAGAAGTTCACCGCTCAGTAAACGAATTCCTTGGAAACTTGCAACGCCAAGGTATCAACCCTGACATGTACTTCCAAATCACTGGAACTACTCAGGAAGACCTTCACAAACAATATGAGGGAGAAGCTGAGTCACGTACTAAGACTAATCTTGTTATCGAAGCGGTTGCCAAAGCTGAAGGATTTGACGCTTCAGAAGAAGAAATCCAAAAAGAAATCGAGCAATTGGCTGCAGACTACAACATGGAAGTTGCACAAGTACAAAGCTTGCTTTCAGCTGATATGTTGAAACACGACATCACAATCAAAAAAGCTGTTGAGTTGATTACAAGCACAGCAACAGTTAAATAATTTTAATAAGATAAAAACCCACCTGATTAGGTGGGTTTTCTTGTGCACTATTTTCCAAAAATCTCTTTGAGATCTGCTTCTGTAATCCCAATCATGGCGGGGATGCTGTCCCAGTTTTCTTCGGTTAGGATGTAGGATTGTTCAGAGGTACTTGATGTGACTGTTTCAGAGACCGCTGGTTGCTTTTCTTCAACATTCTCCAATAAATCACTGAAGCGTTTAATCAGATAGGTTTTTCGGGCAGTTCCGATGTGCTGGGTAGCATAGTCGAAGGCCTGTAATTCGCCTAGTAAGATAAGCTTGCTTTTGGCGCGTGTAATGGCTGTATAGATGAGATTGCGCTCCAGCATACGCCTACTAGCACTAGTGATAGGTAGGATGACAACAGGGAACTCACTTCCCTGTGATTTATGGATGCTCATGGCATAGGCCAGGCGAATCTTGTACCATTCGTTACGTGGGTAAGAGACCTCGTTGCCATCAAAATCAATGACAATCTCATCTTGTTTAGACTCGGTGTATTTACCAGGAATCAGGTCTGTGATGACTCCTAAATCTCCATTAAAGACATTGATTTCAGCATCGTTGACCAAATGAATGACCTTGTCGCCCTTACGATAGTGGCACTGGGGAGCTTCAAAACTGAGTTGGTCTTTTTGTGGTGGATTAAGGAGTTCTTGCATGAGCTGGTTGATGGCATCAATCCCTGCGGTCCCTCGGTACATGGGAGCCAGCACTTGGATATCACGAGCAGGTATGCCACTTCTGAGGGCAGCACCTAAGATTTTCTCAATGGTGGCAGGAATATGGCCACTAGCAATTTCAAAGTAGGAACGGTCTGCTTTTTTCTGGGTGAAATCAGCTGGCAATATACCCTGTCGAATCTGACTAGCTAAGGTAACGATAGTTGATTCTTCGCTTTGCCGGTAGATTTTTTCCAAGCGGGTCTGAGGAATCGAAGGAATATGGAGCAGGTCAGCTAGAACTTGACCGGGACTGACAGACGGTAGCTGATCGCTATCGCCCACGATGAGGATTTTACTGTTAGAAGAGATGTTGGAAAAGAGTTGATTGGCCAGCCAAGTGTCCACCATGGAGAATTCATCCACGATAATAAAGTCGGCATCTAGATAATCTTCCAGATGACTGGTATCATCGTCACCTGTCATTCCTAAATGACGGTGTATGGTCGCGCTAGGCAGGCCTGTCAATTCATTCATGCGCCGGGCGGCTCGACCAGTTGGAGCAGCAAGAAGAATGGGCAAATTGCTTTTTTTCCTGAGATCAAGTCCTTCTAAAAGGGCATAAACAGCGATGATCCCATTGATAACAGTTGTCTTACCAGTACCAGGTCCACCTGTCAGGATAAAGACCTTGTTCTGGATAGCGTCGCAGATCGCCTGTTTTTGAATGTTATCATACTCAATCTCCAGATCTTCTTCGACAGTAGCGATATGTTTTTGAATGGTTTCTAAATCCTGACTCTTCTGTTTTCCTTTTTCAAGGATACGAACCAAGTGACTGCGAATACCTTCCTCCGCGAAAAAGAGACTATTGTCAAAGATTTTGGTGTCAATCTGCTGAACCTTGTCTTCTTCGATCAGGTAGGAGAGTTCTTGAGCTACTTGGCTGGGGTCCAGTTCTACGGGACGGGAAGACTCAAGGAGAGTGAGAGTTTGTTCTAGCAAATCTCGTGCTTCAACATAGGTATCCCCTGTTTCCATACAGGCTTGAAAAAGACTGTGAACTAGACCAGCACGGAAGCGTTCAGGAGCCTGACTTTCGATGCCAAGTTCCTCCGCTAGTTGGTCAGCAATGGTAAATCCCAATCCTTTGATATCCTCAACCAGCTGGTAGGGATAATTTTCAACCACATCAAGGGTTTCTTCCTTGTAAAAGTCTTGAATCTGAAAGGCTAATTTATTGGGAATGCCGTAGTTGGCTAGTTTGGCTAAAACCATCTCTGTTCCATAGTTGAGACGAAGAGTGGACACGAAAGCCTCACGATTTTTGGCAGAGAGCCCTGAGATGCCTTCTAGCTTTTCGGGGTGTTGCAGAATTTCGTCAATGGTATTGTCGCCATAGGTATCCACGATTTTCTGAGCTGTCTTGAGACCAATCCCCTTGAAATGGCTACTTGAAAAGTACTTAACCAGCCCCTTGCTAGTTGGTTTTGCGCGTTCATACCGGTTGATCTGCAGTTGCTCCCCATACTTGGAGTGCTGGACAATTTGCCCCCAAAAAGTGTAGTCTTCGCCCTCAATTACATCAGCCATGGTACCGGTGACAATGATTTCAAAATCATCAAAATCTTCTGCGTCCGTATCTTCGATTTCTAGGAGGAGGATGCGATAAAAATTGCTGGGATTTTCAAAAATAATCCGTTCAATAGTTCCTGAAAAATAAACTTCCATAAAATTCCTTTGCATGAATAGGTGAGAGTTGGGGTTGTTTTTACTATAGCCAATAAACGATCACTTCTCACGATAGAAGAAGAGGCTGAGATTGCTGATTCTCGGCCTCTTCGATTTCTTAAAATGTTCCGATACGGGTGATTGGCCAGAAGCGGAATTTAGCTTCCCCTGTAATATCTTTTGCTTTAAAGGTACCTACATGGCGGCTGTCGCTCGAAACCAAGCGGTCATCTCCGAGGAGAAGGTATTCTCCTTCTGGAACAGTAAAGCTGAAGTTGGTATTGTAGTTGACATCAACTGTGAAGGCTTGAGCTTTTTGAGCGATACTTCTAAAGAAAGTTCCTTTATTTCCTTCAAATCCCTTGCCTGAGTAGGTGCTTTGGAGTTTATCATCCTTGAAACGTTTGATGTAGTCTGCTAGGTAAGGCTCGTCCGTCTCTTTATCATTGATATAAAGTTTATCGTTTTCGTAACGGATGGTGTCGCCAGGCATTCCAATCACGCGCTTGACGATGTCCTTATTGCCATCTTCCTCATGAGCCACCACGATATCAAAACGGTCAATAGGGAGGTGTTTGACAACAAAGAGGATTTCACCATCCGCTAGGGTAGGATCCATGGAATGTCCTTCTACGCGGACATTACTCCAGAAAAAGATACGGCTTAAAGCTAATAATGACAGAATCAGGAGGAATAATCCCCACTCTTTTAAGAAATTTTTAAATGAATTCATAACTTACCTTTCTAAGTGTTTTTTCGCTTTTTCAGTATTTTTAAAGTGCAGTTTGGCGCAGAAGTTGAGTCCCTGTATACCGTAGGCCTGCAAAATCTGGCTAGCCACCTTGTCAGAAGCTGTTCCAGCTCCACTTGGAAGCTGATAGCCCAGTTCTCGTCCTAGATTTTCAAGATTTTCCAGAAAGAGATCACGCGCAATGATAGAAGAAACTGCTACAGCCAAGTATTTGCCCTCAGCCTTTTCTTCTAAGCTGATAGGATTGCTGAAACGATTGGCCTCTTGTGCCAAGTATTTGTCATAATTTTTAGCACTGGTAAAGGCATCAATCACAATTTTCTCAGGCTGAACACCTTTTTGAAGGAGGAGATAGATAGCCTGATTATGGAGGGCAACCTTAACCGAAACAGCATTGTAGCGGTCTCCAATGACTTCGTTGTACTTGCTTGGTGAGAGAAGCAGTGCCTGGTGCTGGATTTTTTTCTTGAGAATAGGAGCAATCTGACGGATCTTTTGGTCGGTCAGAGTCTTGGAATCCCCCACACCGAGTTTTCGTAAGAAATCATGCTGGTCAGGTGTGACAAAGGAAGCCACAACTGCAAGTCCACCAAAGTAGGAACCATTTCCTACCTCATCTGTCCCAATCAAAGGAAGATTTTGTCCGATGATTTCCTCTGCAAGCTGATAGCCAAAGAAACTGGCGTATTTCTCAGCCCCTTCACCCTGAAGTAAGACCTTTCCAGAAGTATAGATAGAAACCGTTGCCTGAGGCAGTCTCAAAAAATAGCGGATATAGGGATTCTTACTAGGAGCCAGACTGGTTTGATAGTGTTCAAGGAAAGCCTGGATCTCCTTTTCGCTTGGTGTGAGTGTTATACTTGCCATAGTTTCTATTGTACCATAAAAGCAGGCAAATTTGTAAAAACTGACAAAGTTAGCGAATTTTGGTATAATATCGTGAGGTGAATTTTATGGCAAATCTAAATCGATTCAAATTTACATTCGGGAAAAAATCATTAACCTTGACAAGCGAACATGATAACCTTTTTATGGAGGAAATCGCTAAGGTTGCGACAGAAAAATACCAAGCAATTAAAGAACAAATGCCTAGTGCAGACGATGAAACGATCGCTCTTTTGTTGGCAGTCAACTGTTTGTCAACTCAACTCAGCCGTGAGATTGAATTTGACGATAAGGAGCAAGAACTCGAAGAACTCCGTCACAAACTCGTGACTTGCAAGCAAGAACAGAGCAAGATTGAGGATTCCTTATGATTTCACTCCTTCTTCTATTGGTTTTGGCTTGGGGATTTTATATCGGCTATCGGAGAGGCCTGCTCTTACAGGTTTATTACCTGATTTCAGCCATGGCATCGGCTTTTATGGCTGGTCAGTTTTACAAGGGGCTGGGAGAGCAATTCCATTTATTGCTTCCTTATGCAAATCCGCAGGAAGGTCAGGGAACCTTCTTCTTCCCATCGGATCAACTTTTCCAGTTGGATAAGGTCTTTTATGCTGGTATCGGCTACTTGCTTGTATTTGGGATTGTCTATAGCATCGGTCGTTTACTTGGTCTCTTGTTACACTTACTTCCTAGTAAAAAACTGGGTGGCAAGTTGTTCCAAGTTTCAGCAGGTATCTTGTCCATGTTGGTGACCTTATTTGTCTTGCAAATGGCCTTGACCATCTTGGCGACCATTCCCATGGCAGCTATACAAAATCCTCTTGAAAAGAGTATCGTCGCAAAACACATCATCCAGAGCATACCAGTAACAACTAGTTGGCTTAAACAAATCTGGGTGACAAATTTAATCGGATAAAAAGGGCAGGAGTTTTCCTAGCCCTTTGTTTACAGATTGACTAGAATCTATCAGAATGTAAAAAGCTAATACTCTTCGAAAATCTCTTCAAACCACGCCAGATTCTATCTGCAACCTCAAAACACTGTTTTGAGCGACCTGCGGCTAGCTTCCTAGTTTGCTCTTTGATTTTCATTGAGTATAATACACCTAGACATTCAAAGACAAGGAAATAACGATGAACAAGAAAATATTAGAAACATTAGAGTTCAATAAGGTCAAGGCCTTGTTTGAACCTCATTTGTTGACAGAGCAGGGCTTGGAGCAATTGAGACAGCTGGCTCCGACTGCCAAAGCAGATAAAATCAAACAGGCTTTTGCTGAGATGAAGGAAATGCAGGTTCTCTTTGTCGAGCAACCGCATTTTACCATTCTCGCAACTAAGGAAATTGCAGGAGTCTGCAAGCGTTTGGAGATGGGTGCAGACCTCAATATTGAGGAGTTCCTACTCTTGAAGCGCGTGCTTCTTTCTAGCCGAGAGCTGCAAAGTTTTTATGCCAATCTGGAAAATGTCAGCTTGGAAGAATTAGCCCTTTGGTTTGAGAAATTACATGATTTTCCGCAATTACAAGGAAATCTTCAGGCCTTTAATGATGCAGGCTTCATTGAAAATTTCGCCAGTGAAGAATTGGCGCGAATCCGTCGAAAAATCCATGACAGCGAGAGTCAGGTACGAGATGTTTTACAGAACTTGCTCAAGCAAAAAGCGCAGATGTTGACGGAAGGGATTGTTGCTAGCAGAAATGGCCGTCAAGTTTTACCGGTCAAAAATACCTATCGTAACAAGATTGCAGGTGTCGTGCATGATATTTCTGCTAGTGGAAATACCATCTATATCGAACCCCGTGAGGTGGTCAAACTAAGCGAAGAAATTGCTAGTCTGCGAGCAGATGAGCGCTATGAAATGCTTCGAATACTCCAAGAAATTTCTGAGCGTGTTCGCCCTCATGCGGCTGAGATCGCCAACGACGCTTGGATTATCGGTCATTTGGACTTAATTCGTGCCAAGGTTCGCTTTATCCAAGAGAAGCAAGCAGTCGTTCCCCAGCTGTCAGAAAATCAAGAGATTCAACTGCTCCATGTCTGCCATCCTTTGGTCAAAAATGCCGTTGCAAATGATGTCCATTTTGGTCAAGATTTAACAGCCATTGTCATTACAGGTCCCAATACAGGTGGTAAGACCATCATGCTCAAAACCCTAGGCTTGACGCAGGTTATGGCCCAGTCTGGTTTGCCGATTTTAGCAGACAAGGGAAGTCGTGTTGGTATTTTTGAAGAAATCTTTGCCGATATTGGCGATGAGCAGTCTATTGAGCAGAGCTTGTCTACCTTCTCTAGCCACATGACCAATATTGTGGATATTCTTGGCAAGGTCAATCAACATTCGCTCTTGCTCTTGGATGAGTTGGGGGCTGGTACAGATCCCCAAGAGGGAGCTGCCCTTGCCATGGCTATTCTGGAAGACCTTCGCCTGCGTCAAGTCAAAACCATGGCGACCACCCACTATCCAGAACTCAAGGCCTACGGTATTGAGACAACCTTTGTGCAAAATGCTAGCATGGAGTTTGATACTGCAACTTTACGCCCGACCTATCGCTTTATGCAGGGAGTTCCTGGCCGAAGCAATGCCTTTGAAATTGCTAAACGTCTAGGACTATCTGAAGTTATCGTAGGGGATGCCAGTCAGCAGGTCGATCAGGACAATGATGTCAATCGGATTATTGAGCAACTGGAAGAGCAGACGCTGGAAAGCCGTAAACGTTTGGATAATATCCGTGAGGTGGAGCAAGAAAATCTCAAGATGAACCGTGCTCTCAAAAAACTTTACAATGAGTTAAATCGTGAAAAGGAAACCGAGCTTAACAAGGCGCGTGAACAAGCTGCTGAGATTGTAGACATGGCTCTCAGTGAAAGTGACCAGATTCTCAAGAATCTCCACAGCAAATCCCAACTTAAACCCCACGAAATCATTGAAGCCAAGGCCAAGTTGAAAAAATTGGCTCCTGAAAAAGTAGATTTGTCTAAAAACAAGGTCCTTCAAAAGGCCAAGAAAAAACGAGCTCCAAAGGTGGGAGATGATATCGTGGTTCTCAGTTATGGTCAGCGTGGTACCTTGACCAGTCAACTTAAGGATGGTCGCTGGGAAGCCCAAGTTGGCTTAATTAAGATGACCTTAGAAGAGAAAGAATTTGACCTCGTTCAAGCCCAGCAAGAAAAGCAAGTCAAGAAGAAACAAGTCAATGTCGTAAAACGAACTTCTGGTCGTGGCCCACAAGCCAGACTGGATCTTCGAGGCAAGCGCTATGAAGAAGCTATGAACGAGCTAGATGCCTTTATCGACCAAGCTTTGCTTAACAATATGGCTCAAGTTGATATCATCCATGGTATCGGAACAGGTGTTATCCGTGAAGGTGTTACCAAATACCTACAAAGAAACAAGCATGTCAAGAGTTTTGGCTATGCCCCACAAAATGCTGGAGGTAGCGGGGCAACTATTGTGACTTTTAAAGGATAGAAGTATTACGGGCTTTATACAGTAAAAACTGTTGAACTAATTTTTACTAATAAACACATTGACAAAAGCCAACATTTTTTGTAGAATAAGAATCAATTAAATACCAACACCGAATGAAGTTTAATAGAAGTGGTGAATCGTTTGATTTTCCATGACTGTAAATGGACGGAACTCTGGAGAGACCGTAAAGGCACCGAAGGGGCAAGGCAGGCAACTGCTCAAACTCTCAGGTAAAAGGACAGAGCTAGGATAGACCGCTTTTTAGCATTTATCTAAGCATTCCAGAGTACATGTATCTTGCATGTGCTCTTTCTTTTGGGGTTGAAAAGATAGGAGAATAGAATGTTAGAATTGCTTAAATCAATCGATGCTTTTGCTTGGGGACCTCCCCTCTTGATTTTATTGGTCGGAACAGGGATTTACCTCACTGCTCGTCTAGGACTCTTGCAAGTTTTGCGTCTGTCCAAAGCCTTCCAGCTTATTTTTACCAAGGACAAGGGGCATGGGGATGTATCCAGTTTTGCGGCACTATGCACAGCTCTAGCAGCCACAGTTGGTACGGGAAATATTATCGGGGTGGCAACGGCTATCAAGGTTGGTGGCCCAGGAGCCCTTTTTTGGATGTGGATGGCCGCTTTCTTTGGCATGGCTACCAAGTATGCGGAAGGACTCTTGGCAATCAAATACCGCACTAAGGACGACCATGGTGCAGTAGCGGGAGGACCAATGCATTATATCCTTCTAGGGATGGGAGAAAAGTGGCGACCACTTGCTATCTTCTTTGCTATCGCAGGTGTCTTAGTAGCTTTGTTGGGAATCGGAACCTTCACCCAAGTCAACTCGATTACAGAGTCTATCCAAAATACAACGGCTATTTCTCCAGCCATCACAGCTCTTATTTTGTCTGTATTTGTAGCGATTGCAGTCTTTGGTGGACTCAAGTCCATCTCTAAGGTTTCAACTACCGTTGTTCCTTTTATGGCTATCATCTATATTCTAGGAACTCTTACAGTTATTTTCTTTAATATCGGGAAACTCCCAGCTACAATCGCTTTAATATTGACATCAGCCTTTAGTCCTGTTGCTGCGGTAGGTGGATTTGCTGGTGCTAGCATTCGGATGGCTATCCAAAATGGTGTGGCGCGTGGTGTCTTCTCAAACGAATCTGGTCTAGGTTCTGCTCCCATTGCAGCTGCTGCGGCTAAGACAAATGAACCAGTAGAGCAAGGCTTGATTTCCATGACAGGAACCTTTATTGATACCCTCATCATCTGTACTCTGACTGGTTTGACCATCTTGGTGACTGGAGTTTGGAGTGGTGACTTAAATGGGGTTGCCTTGACTCAGTCAGCCTTTTCAACAGTCTTTTCACACTTTGGGCCTGCCCTCTTGACCATTTTCCTTGTACTCTTTGCCTTTACAACGATTCTAGGTTGGAACTACTATGGAGAACGCTGTTTCGAGTTCCTCTTTGGTGTTCGTTTCATCTGGCTCTACCGTGTGGTCTTTGTGCTCATGGTCTTGTTGGGAGGATTTATCGAGTTGGATATGGTTTGGATTATCGCAGATATCGTCAATGCCTTGATGGCTCTGCCAAACTTGATTGCCCTCTTAGTTTTATCACCAGTCGTCATTGCTGAGACTAAAAAGTATTTTGATAAATAATGAAATCACACAGATTGTGTGGTTTTTTTACTTTCATAAAGAATTTTTATCAGTGCAATTTAAAATATATATTATACAAGGTATAGAATCTGTGATAGACTAGGTTTCAACAAAATGAAAAGAGGTTTTATGATGACAACATTTACAATCCATACAGTAGAATCAGCACCAGCAGAAGTAAAAGAAGTTCTTGAAACGGTGCAAAAAGATAACAATGGCTATATTCCCAACCTAATCGGTCTCTTGGCAAATGCCCCAACTGCCTTAGAAGCTTACAGAACTGTCGGAGCTATCAACCGTCGCAATAGCCTGACACCTGTTGAGCGCGAAGTGGTGCAAATCACGGCAGCCGTAACTAATGGTTGTGCCTTCTGCGTCGCAGGTCACACAGCTTTTTCCATCAAACAAATCCAGATGAATGATGACCTGCTTCAAGCCCTTCGCAATCGTACTCCGATTGAAACAGATCCCAAATTGGACACCCTAGCTAAGTTTACCTTGGCAGTTATCAATACCAAGGGGCGTGTAGGAGATGAAGCCTTAGCTGAGTTTTTAGAAGCTGGCTACAGCCAACAAAATGCCTTGGATGTGGTTCTTGGTGTCAGCCTAGCAAGCCTCTGTAACTATGCTAACAATCTAGCCAATACCCCAATTAACCCAGAATTGCAACCTTATGCTTAATTTATATCTGATCAAAAAATGAAGTCTGAAATCCACGGACTTCGTTTTTTTAAGTCCTCATTTAAGCGCTTTTATGCTATACTGAAACTAACATGATTATTGGAGGTTAGGATGAAAAAACTCCCCTTAGTATTTTCTGGTTGTTTGTTAGGTTTGGCAGGAGCTGGGAATCTCGTTTTAGATATGTTGCCAGTTCTGTCACATATACTGAGTTTGTCAGGTTTGATTTTGTGGGTTTACTTTTTAATTCTGCATCTGTTTAATTGGAAAGAAACCAAGCAAGAATTGACCAAGCCTCCTCTTTTGTCAGGAATGGCCACTTTTCCTATGGCTGGAATGATTTTATCGACCTATGTCTTTCGCGTTTTTCCTCATCTTCCTCTGGTAGCGCATGGGCTCTGGTGGTTTTCATTTCTCTTGGATTTGGCCTTGATTGCTGCTTTTACCGTCAAATTTGCTTGTCCGGGTCGGAGGGTTCATGCGACTCCTAGCTGGACGGTTCTCTATGTGGGGATAGCAGTGGCTGCCTTGACTTATCCTCTGGTAGGCATTATCGAGATTGCCTATGCGACCTTGAGTTTTGGTTTTGTCTTGACCTTCTATCTCTATCCCCTTATTTATAGTGATTTAAAGCAACATCCACTACCAGTAGCCTTGCTTGGGCAAGAAGGAATCTACTGTGCTCCTTTCTCTCTGCTCTTGGCTTCCCTGGTTCGAGTTGGAGGAGCCAGCCTACCGACTTGGCTCTTGATTGCCATGATTTTGGCTTCTCAATCCTTCTTTTTCTTTGTTTTAACTCGCCTGCCCAATATTTTAAAACAAGGCTTTCAACCAGCCTTCTCAGCCCTCACCTTCCCAACCATTATCACGGCTACCTCGCTCAAGATGGCTCAGGGAATCTTGAAACTTCCATTTCTGGATTATCTGGTATTGGCTGAAACTGTTATATGCCTAACTATTTTATTCTTTGTATTAGGCGTTTACTTGATTTGGTTACGAAAAAAGGTCTAGCTAGAAATAGCTAAACCTTATTTTTTATGGTTTGATAACTTCAGCTCCACCCATGTATGGACGAAGTGCTTCTGGAATGGTTACAGAACCATCTTCATTTTGGTAGTTTTCAAGAATTGCAGCCACTGTACGTCCAACTGCAAGTCCAGAACCGTTCAAGGTGTGAAGGAGTTTCACCTTGCCATCGGCTTCATCACGGTAACGGATTTGGGCACGACGGGCTTGGAAATCTTCTGTGTTTGAACAGCTTGAGATTTCACGGTAATTGTTTTGCGCTGGAATCCAAACTTCCAAGTCGTAAGTTTTCGCAGCTGAGAAGCCCATATCTCCAGTAGAGAGGGCAACGACACGGTATGGAAGGTTGAGTTTTTGAAGGATATTTTCAGCGTTGGCTGTCATTTTTTCCAATTCTTCGTAAGATTCTTCTGGTTTGGCAAATTTAACCATTTCAACCTTGTGGAATTGGTGCAGACGAATCAAGCCGCGAGTATCACGACCAGCAGAACCAGCCTCAGAACGGAATGATGGGCTCATAGCAGTGAAGTAAATCGGCAGGTCTTTACCGTCAAGGATTTCATTACGGTAGTAGTTTGTTAGAGGGACTTCAGCTGTAGGAATTAGGACGTAATTGCTGTCGCTGAGTTCAAAAGTGTCTTCCTTGAATTTTGGATATTGACCAGTACCAAACATAGAATCATGGTTAACCATGTAAGGCGTGATGACTTCAGTATAGCCTTCTTTTCCATGCTCATCCAACATAAAGTTGTAGATAGCACGTTCCAAACGAGCACCGAGGCCTTTATAGAAGAGGAAACGAGCGCCCGTAACTTTACCACCGCGTTCCCAGTCAAGAATGCCAAGGTCTTCACCAAGATCCCAGTGGGCTTTTGGTTCGAAGTCAAACTCGCGCGGAATCCCCCAACGGCGAACTTCCACATTGTCGTCTTCATCAGCTCCAATAGGAACGCTGTCAGCTGGGATATTTGGAAGAGTAGTGGTAAATTCTGTCAATTTAGCATCGATTTCTGCCAATTCAGCATCCAAGGCTTTGACTTCAGCAGATAGATTTTGCATGGCAGCAATCTTGTCATCTGCATTTTCCTTGTTGCGTTTGGCTTGGGCAATCTCAGCAGAAACTGTGTTTCGTTCTGCTTTGAGAGTTTCAACCTTGACCAAGATGTCACGACGTTTAGCATCGATTTCTTTCATCTCATTTAAGACAGCAGCATCTACACCACGTGTAGCCAATTTTTCTGCGACAGCATCAAAGTCTGTACGAATGCGTTTGATATCTAACATAAGAACTCCTTTATGAAAAAACACACCTGACAAAGCGTTGGAGTGGCAGGGCCACGGTTCCATCCAACTTCACAGGTGTGCACTTGATTGTGTATGTAATTGTTACTAACGGTAGAATTTCACCTATCCCTCCTATCTGCTCGCAGCACCCGCAGACTTTCTGAAAGAAGAAGATAACCTACTTATCCGTTGCTATGATTATACTAAAGTTTCTACTTTTTTGCAAATAGATTCTTAAATTTTTGGCTAATTGTCTGAATCAGGGTAGGAAGTTTGACGACCTTGTCATTGCCCAGTTTTTCGCGAGCAATTTTAAGAATGGCACCTGAGTCTTTTGAGGCAAAGAGGAATTTTCCTCTGTCTGTAAAGACTTCGAAGTGGCGACTGATTTTGCGACCAGTAACATTAGCTCCAATTTGGTTGATATGGCTCCAAGGAATCTGGATAAATTGTTCAACATTGACATCTGGGTAAAATTCCAGAGCTTGATCTCCGACAAGAAATTTCCCAACTTTTCCAGCTATAGAGAGGTAGGAGGTGCCTGTTGTATTGAGAAGCACTGTTTTGTTAAGAGATTGGGCCATGTCTAGTCTTCCTTACTTTCGCCAAAAAAGGCACTGTAAAGGGCTTTAATAGCTGCTTTTTCTTGGTCCTTATTGACAACGAACATAATAGAAACTTCACTAGAACCTTGAGACATCATCTGGATGTTGATTTTGTTTTCAGATAGAGCACGTGTCGCAGTAGCAGTTACTCCGATGTGACTCTTCATCTTTTCTCCAACAATCATAATGATTGAAAGGTCGTGTTCGATTTCTGCATGGTCTACTTCAGCTTTTTGAACCAATTGACGTAGGATTTCTTCTTCCTTGATAGGAGTTAGCTCGCGAGAACGGAGAATGATTGAAAGATCGTCGATACCAGTTGGCATATGTTCCCAACCGATGTTGAGATCTTCAAGGATTTGCAGAACCTTGCGACCAAATCCAACCTCACGGTTCATGAGGTATTTAGACATGTTAATGCTGACAAAACCAGAGTCACCAGCAATTCCTACTACTGGGAATTCATCACTACTATGTTTTAGAACGATACGAGTACCTGGGTGGTCAGGGTTATTGGTATTCTTGATAACCAGAGGAATTTTTCCACGGTAGGCAGGAAGAAGGGCTTCGTCATGAAGGACTGAGAATCCTGCATAGGCCAACTCACGCATTTCACGGTAGGTTAACTCAGGAATTGAGTGTGGTTGGTGGATAATTCCTGGATGAGCTGCAAAGATACCATCAACATCCGTAAAGTTTTCATAGAGGTCAGCTTTAACTCCTGCAGCAATGATAGAGCCTGTAATGTCTGATCCTCCACGTGAGAAGGTACAGATTTGATTTTCCTTAGTAACACCAAAGAAACCAGGAATGACAAGTACTTCATTTGCATTTGTCAATTCTTCAATCTTGTCATAACTTGATGGCACGATGCGAGCGTTGCCAGGTTCACTTGTTACCACAATCCCAGCTTCTCGAGGGTGAACATAGCGTGCATCGATACCGTTTTGGTTAAAATAGGCAGCAATCAATTTGGCATTGTTGTTTTCACCCGCTGCTAGGAAAGTATCGTAGAGAAATTCATTTTCTTCAATAGGAAGAGTGGCCAAGGCACGAATGCTTTTTGAAATTTTCTCTAGAACAGCTGGTTTCAGTCCCAATTCACTAACCATGGCAGCATAGCGATCTATAATCCAGCTTTGACTCTTGCTAATATCATTACCAGCAACATAGTCGCGGTAGTATTTAATCAAGGCATCCGTAACCTTGGTATCTTCAGCATTGCGTTTCCCAGGTGCAGAAACAACTACAAAACGGCGTTCTGGATCGCTTTTAACGATCTTTAAAACTTTTTCTAATTGACCAGCAGAGGCAAGAGAGCTACCTCCAAATTTAACAACTTTCATAAGAACTCCTAAAGTAAGTATTTTATACGATTATAGCAGAAAGAAAACCTTTTTTCAATGAAGAAAATGAGATGCTTTCTAGGATAAAGCGAGTCTTTCTTATCGGCTGAGACACTTTTAGCCGATTTTTTCTTGCTTTCAAGTTTTAAAAAAGATATACTTTTGAAATAAAATAATTTAAAACTCTTAGTAAACAAAAAGGAGTCCTGATGGAGCACATTATTTATCAGCTTGAAGAGGATTTGGCAATTCTTACCTTAAACCGTCCTGAGGTTGCAAATGGTTTTCATATTCCTATGTGTGAGGAAATTTTAGAAGCACTAACTTTGGCAGAAAAGGATCCAGCTGTGCATTTTATCTTAATTAATGCCAATGGAAAGGTCTTCTCCGTTGGAGGAGATTTGGTAGAGATGAAGCGAGCAGTGGATGAGGATAATATTCCATCATTGACGAAAATCGCAGAATTGGTCAATACGATTTCTCATAAAATCAAGCAAATTGCTAAACCTGTCTTGATGGAGGTTGATGGGGCTGTTGCAGGTGCCGCAGCGAATATGGCTGTTGCTGCAGACTTCTGTCTGGCGACGGATAAGGCTAAGTTTATCCAAGCATTTGTTGGCGTTGGTTTGGCTCCAGATGCAGGTGGGATTCATCTCTTGAGTCGAAGTATTGGTGTGACGCGTGCTGCTCAATTAGCCATGACAGGAGAGGCTCTGACAGCAGAAAAAGCTCTGGAGTGGGGGCTTGTTTACCGCATCTGTGAAGCTGATAAACTTGAAAAGACGAGAGAACAGCTTCTTAAAAAATTGAGACGCGGATCGGCTAATTCTTATGCAGCCATCAAGAAGTTGGTATGGGAGAGCCAATTTAAAGATTGGCAAGATTATGCTGCTTTAGAACTGAACCTACAGGACTCCTTGGCCCAAACAGAAGATTTCAAAGAAGGAGTTCGGGCCCATTCGGAGAGAAGAAGACCGAAATTTACTGGAAAATAAGAAAATACTTGCACCATTCTTTGAAGTTTGATATAATTCCTTTGTCAAATGTTTTGATTGTGAAAGTTTTTTGAAAAGGAGGGAAAAGAGATTGGACTACCAACGAATTAATGAATATTTAACATCTATATTTAACAATGTCCTCGTCATCGAGGAAGTTAGCTTGAGGGGTAGTCGTTTCAAAGATATCTCCATCAAAGAAGTCCATACAATCGATGTAATTGGAAAATTCCCAGACGTGACGCCAAGTCAAGTGTCAAAAGAGTTGATGGTGACTCTTGGGACTGTTACGACGAGTTTAAATAATCTCGAACGTAAGGGGTACATTGAACGCATTCGTTCAGAGCAGGATCGTCGTGTGGTGCATCTGCATTTGACAAAGAAGGGTCGCTTGGTTCATAGACTACATAAACGCTTCCATAAGGCCATGGTTGAAAATATTATCGACGGTATGAGCAAGGAAGAAACTGAGGTTATGGGCAAAGGTTTGACGAAACTTTATCAATTTTTGGAGGATTTGAAATAATGGCTTTTGCAAAAATAAGCCAGGTTGCTCATTATGTGCCAGAGCAAGTGGTTACAAATCATGATTTGGCTCAGATTATGGATACCAATGATGAGTGGATTTCAAGTCGGACGGGAATACGACAAAGGCATATTTCAAGAACAGAATCTACCAGTGATTTGGCTACAGAGGTTGCGAAGAAACTGATGAAAAAAGCTGGAATCACAGGAGAAGAGCTGGATTTTATCATCCTAGCTACCATCACTCCAGATTCGATGATGCCCTCTACAGCTGCTCGTGTCCAAGCTAATATTGGTGCCAAAAAAGCTTTTGCTTTTGACCTAACAGCTGCTTGCAGTGGATTTGTATTTGCTTTATCAACTGCTGAAAAGTTTATCGCTTCTGGTCGCTTTCAAAAAGGCTTAGTGATTGGTAGTGAAACCCTCTCTAAGGCAGTCGATTGGTCGGACCGATCAACAGCTGTCTTGTTTGGAGATGGTGCTGGTGGAGTCTTGCTAGAAGCTAGCGAGCAAGAGCATTTCTTAGCTGAGAGTCTTAATAGTGATGGGAGTCGTAGCGAGTGTCTAACTTATGGATATTCAGGCTTGCAATCTCCATTTTCAGATCGAGAAAATGCAGATTCATTTTTGAAGATGGATGGGCGCGCGGTCTTTGATTTTACCATTCGAGATGTAGCTAAGTCTATCAAACAAACTATTGAAGAATCTCCTGTAGAGGCGACAGACTTGGATTATCTGCTACTTCATCAGGCTAATGACCGTATTTTGGATAAGATGGCTAGAAAAATCGGTGTCGACCGAGACAAACTTCCAGCCAATATGATGGAATATGGCAATACCAGTGCAGCAAGTATCCCGATTTTACTTTCAGAGTGTGTAGAACAAGGCCTCATCCGTTTAGACGGTAGCCAGACTGTTCTTTTATCAGGCTTCGGTGGAGGCTTGACCTGGGGCACGCTCATTCTTACAATTTAGGTAATCATGTGGTGAACACATTGTTATAAAAAACTATTTATTTTAAAGGAGTCCTATCATGGCAGTATTTGAAAAAGTACAAGAAATTATCGTTGAAGAACTTGGGAAAGACGCATCAGAAGTAACACTTGAATCAACTTTTGATGATTTGGACGCAGATTCATTGGACTTGTTCCAAGTAATCTCAGAAATCGAAGATGCTTTTGATATCCAAATCGAAGCAGAAGATGACTTGAAAACAGTTGGTGACTTGGTTGCCTACGTTGAAGAGCAAACAAAATAATACTCAATGAAAATCAAAGAGCAAACTAGGAAGCTAGTCGCAGACTGCTCAAAACACTGTTTTGAGGTTGCAAATAGAGCTGATGTTGTTTGAAGAGATTTTCGAAGAGTATAAGCAGAATACAAATAGAAGGAGTAGGGAAACCCGCTCCCTCTTGTTTAGGCAATAGTTTGATTTTCAAATTATGACAGTATCGAACTATTACGTAAGCAAGAAACGATGGAGGCACTATGAAAACGCGTATTACAGAATTATTGAACATTGATTATCCTATCTTTCAAGGAGGAATGGCTTGGGTTGCTTATGGTGATTTGGCAGGGGCTGTTTCCAAGGCTGGAGGGCTAGGCATTATCGGTGGGGGAAATGCCCCTAAAGAAGTTGTCAAAGCTAATATTGATAAGATCAAATCATTGACGGATAAACCCTTTGGTGTCAACATCATGCTTTTATCTCCTTTTGTGGAAGATATTGTAGATCTTGTTATCGAGGAAGGTGTTAAGGTGGTTACAACAGGGGCAGGAAATCCTGGTAAATACATGGAACGCTTCCATGAAGCTGGTATTACAGTTATTCCTGTTGTACCTAGTGTTGCCCTAGCTAAACGCATGGAGAAAATTGGTGCGGATGCTGTTATTGCAGAAGGAATGGAAGCTGGGGGGCATATCGGTAAATTAACAACCATGACCTTGGTGCGCCAGGTAGCCGCAGCTGTATCTATTCCTGTTATTGCTGCAGGAGGGATTGCGGATGGTGAAGGTGCTGCAGCTGGCTTTATGCTAGGTGCAGAGGCTGTTCAGGTTGGAACGCGTTTTGTCGTTGCAAAAGAGTCTAATGCCCATCCAAATTATAAGGCGAAAATTTTAAAAGCTAGAGATATTGATACTACGATTTCAGCTCAACACTTTGGACATGCTGTTCGTGCGATTAAAAATCAATTGACTCGTGATTTTGAAAAAGCTGAGAAAGATGCCTTTAAACAGGAAAATCCTGATTTAGAAATCTTTGAACAAATGGGAGCAGGTGCCCTAGCCAAAGCAGTTGTTCACGGAGATGTGGATGGTGGATCAGTCATGGCAGGTCAAATTGCAGGGCTTGTTTCTAAAGAAGAAACAGCTGAAGAAATCCTAAAAGATTTGTACTATGGAGCAGCTAAGAAAATTCAAGAAGAAGCCTCTCGTTGGGCAGGAGTTGTAAGAAATGACTAAAACAGCTTTTTTATTTGCTGGTCAAGGTACCCAGTATCTAGGGATGGGACGGAATCTTTATGATCAGTATCCGATTGTCAAAGAAACGATTGATCAAGCCAGTCAGGTACTCGGTTATGATTTGCGTCATCTCATCGATACAGAAGCAGAAAAACTCAATCAGACCCGCTATACCCAACCAGCTATTTTAGCGACTTCAGTTGCTATCTACCGTTTATTGCAAGAGAAGGGCTATCAGCCTGATATGGTTGCTGGTTTGTCCCTTGGAGAATATTCTGCCTTGGTGGCCAGCGGTGCCTTGGAGTTTGAAGATGCGGTTGCCTTGGTAGCTAAGCGTGGAGCCTATATGGAAGAAGCGGCTCCTGCTGGTTCTGGCAAGATGGTCGCAGTTCTCAATACGCCAGTAGAGGTCATTGAGGAAGCCTGTCAAAAAGCTTCTGAACTTGGAGTGGTTACCCCAGCCAACTATAACACACCTGCACAAATCGTGATTGGTGGAGAAGTGGTTGCGGTTGACAGAGCTGTTGAACTCTTGCAGGAAGCTGGTGCCAAGCGCTTGATTCCTCTCAAGGTGTCAGGTCCCTTTCATACCGCTCTCCTTGAGCCTGCTAGCCAAAAACTAGCTGAAACTCTAGCTCAAGTAAGTTTTTCAGATTTTACTTGTCCCCTAGTTGGCAATACAGAAGCTACGGTCATGAAAAAAGAAGACATTGCTCCACTCTTGACGCGTCAGATCAAGGAACCGGTTCGTTTCTATGAGAGTATTGCAGTTATGCAAGAAGCAGGAGTAACCAACTTTATCGAGATTGGACCCGGGAAAGTTTTGTCAGGCTTTGTGAAAAAAATTGATAAAAGGGCTAAACTAGCCACTGTTGAAGATCAGGCGAGCTTGGAAGCTCTTCTAGGAAACTAGTAATCCTTCTCCCATAAATACAAGAGGAAACAGGAGAAAAGAATGCAACTAAAAAATAAGAATATCTTTGTTACAGGTTCGAGTCGTGGAATTGGTCTTGCTATTGCCCACAAGTTTGCTCAAGTAGGGGCCAACATCGTCTTAAACAGTCGTGGGCCTATCTCAGAAGAATTGCTCGCTGAATTTTCAGACTACGGTGTCAAGGTAGTTCCTATTTCAGGTGATGTGTCTGATTTTGCAGACGCTAAGCGTATGGTTGAGCAAGCTATTGCAGAGCTGGGTTCAGTAGATGTTTTGGTTAACAATGCAGGAATTACCCAAGATACCCTGATGCTCAAGATGACAGAAGCAGATTTTGAAAAAGTGCTCAAGGTTAACCTGACTGGCGCCTTTAACATGACACAATCAGTCTTGAAACCGATGATGAAAGCCAGAAAAGGTGCTATCATTAATATGTCTAGTGTTGTTGGTTTGATGGGAAATATCGGTCAAGCTAATTATGCTGCTTCTAAGGCTGGTTTGATTGGTTTTACCAAGTCTGTGGCGCGTGAAGTGGCCAATCGCAATATCAGGGTTAATGCTATCGCACCTGGAATGATTGAGTCCGATATGACAGCAGTCCTATCAGACAAGGTAAAAGATGCCATGTTGGCGCAAATTCCTATGAAAGAATTTGGGCAAGCAGAACAAGTTGCAGATTTAACAGTATTTTTAGCAGGCCAAGATTATCTAACTGGTCAAGTGGTTGCCATTGATGGTGGCCTCAGTATGTAGCAGAAGCTAGAGGTAAAAAAGATGAAACTAAATCGTGTAGTAGTAACAGGTTATGGAGTGACATCTCCAATCGGAAATACACCAGAAGAATTTTGGAATAGTTTGACAACTGGAAAAATCGGAATTGGTCCAATTACAAAATTTGATCATAGTAACTTTGATGTGCATAATGCAGCAGAAATCCAAGATTTTCCTTTTGATAAATACTTTGTAAAGAAAGATACCAACCGTTTTGATAACTATTCTTTGTATGCCTTGTATGCAGCCCAAGAAGCTGTCAACCACGCTAAGCTGGATGTAGAGGCTATTGACAAGGATCGTTTTGGTGTTATCGTTGCATCTGGTATTGGTGGAATCAAAGAAATTGAAGATCAAGTGCTTCGCCTCTATGATAAAGGACCAAAACGTGTGAAACCATTGACCCTTCCAAAAGCCTTGCCAAATATGGCTTCAGGAAATGTTGCCATGCGTTTTGGAGCAAACGGTGTTTGTAAATCCATCAATACTGCCTGCGCTTCATCAAATGACGCGATTGGAGATGCCTTCCGCTCAATCAAGTTTGGTTTCCAAGATGTTATGTTGGTAGGTGGTTCAGAAGCCTCTATCACACCTTTTGCTATCGCTGGTTTCCAAGCCCTAACAGCTCTCTCTACTACAGAAGACCCAAGTCGTGCCTCTATTCCATTCGATAAGGACCGCAATGGTTTTGTCATGGGTGAGGGTTCTGGGATGTTGGTTCTTGAAAGTCTTGAACACGCCGAAAAACGTGGCGCTACTATCCTGGCTGAAGTGGTTGGTTACGGTAATACTTGTGATGCCTATCATATGACTTCTCCACATCCAGAAGGTCAGGGAGCCATCAAGGCCATCAAACTAGCCTTGGAAGAAGCTGAGATTTCTCCAGAGCAAGTAGCCTATGTCAATGCTCATGGAACGTCAACTCCTGCTAATGAAAAAGGAGAAAGTGGTGCTATCGTAGCTGTTCTTGGTAAGGACGTACCTGTGTCATCAACCAAGTCATTCACAGGACATTTGCTGGGTGCTGCAGGTGCGGTAGAAGCTATCGTCACAATTGAAGCTATGCGTCATAACTTTGTACCAATGACAGCTGGAACAAGTGAAGTATCAGATTATATCGAAGCCAATGTCGTTTATGGACAAGGCTTGGAGCAAGAAATTCCATACGCTATTTCAAATACCTTTGGTTTTGGTGGTCACAATGCAGTTCTTGCTTTCAAACGTTGGGAGAATAAATAACTATGAATTTAAACGATATTAAAGACTTGATGGCTCAATTTGATCAGTCAAGTTTGAGAGAATTTTCTTATAAGAATGGGACGGATGAGTTGCAGTTTAGCAAAAATGAAGCTAGACTTGTGCCTGAAGTTGCACCTCAAGTTGCTCCAGCACCCGTTCCAGCAACACCGAGTCCAGTGGCTCCTTCATCTGCTTCAGCAGAGACTGTAGTGGAAGAAACTTCGGTACCAGCCGAAGCAAGTGTGGATGCTGAGGGAGATCTTGTAGAGAGCCCACTTGTTGGGGTGGCTTACTTGTCTGCTGGTCCAGATAAACCTGCCTTCGTTTCAGTTGGTGATAGTGTCAAAAAAGGCCAAACATTGGTGATTATCGAAGCCATGAAAGTCATGAATGAAATTCCAGCACCTAAGGATGGTGTGGTAACAGAAATTCTCATTTCTAACGAAGAAATGGTTGAGTTTGGTAAAGGATTGGTACGCATCAAATGATCGATATTCAAGGAATCAAAGAAGCTCTACCCCATCGTTATCCCATGCTCCTAGTAGACCGTGTCTTGGAAGTGAGCGAAGACACCATTGTTGCCATCAAAAATGTGACCATCAATGAGCCTTTCTTTAACGGTCATTTTCCTCAATACCCAGTTATGCCAGGTGTTCTGATCATGGAAGCCTTGGCGCAAACAGCTGGTGTCTTGGAGTTGTCAAAACCTGAAAATAAAGGAAAACTGGTCTTTTACGCTGGTATGGACAAGGTTAAATTCAAGAAGCAAGTTGTACCAGGCGACCAATTGGTTATGACGGCGACTTTTGTAAAACGTCGCGGTACCATCGCTGTGGTTGAAGCAAAGGCTGAAGTGGATGGCAAGCTTGCAGCTAGTGGTACTCTCACCTTTGCAATAGGGAACTAAGGAGGTTCTCCATGTTTCGAAAAATTTTAATTGCCAATCGCGGTGAAATTGCGGTTCGTATTATTCGTGCGGCGCGTGAATTGGGGATTGCGACGGTAGCGGTCTATTCAACTGCCGATAAGGAAGCCCTTCATACGCTTTTAGCAGATGAGGCGGTTTGTATTGGCCCTGGTAAGGCAACTGAGTCTTATCTTAACATTAATGCGGTTCTATCAGCTGCAGTCTTGACTGAAGCAGAAGCGATTCACCCTGGTTTTGGATTTCTCAGTGAAAACTCCAAATTTGCAACCATGTGTGAAGAGGTTGGCATCAAGTTTATCGGTCCATCTGGCCATGTTATGGATATGATGGGGGACAAGATTAATGCACGTGCTCAGATGATTAAAGCAGGCGTGCCCGTCATTCCGGGTTCGGATGGAGAAGTGCATAACTCTGAGGAAGCCTTGATTGTTGCTGAAAAAATTGGCTACCCTGTTATGCTCAAGGCTTCAGCAGGTGGTGGTGGGAAAGGGATTCGCAAGGTTGAAAAACCAGAAGACCTTGTTTCAGCCTTTGAAACAGCCTCAAGTGAAGCCAAGGCCAATTATGGCAATGGTGCCATGTACATAGAACGGGTTATCTATCCAGCTCGTCACATCGAGGTTCAAATCCTAGGAGATGAACATGGAAATGTAATCCATTTGGGGGAACGAGATTGCTCTCTTCAACGGAATAACCAAAAAGTTTTAGAAGAAAGTCCTTCGATTGCAATTGGGAAAACGCTACGCAATGAAATTGGTGCTGCGGCTGTTCGAGCGGCAGAGTCTGTTGGTTATGAGAATGCAGGGACCATTGAGTTTCTTCTTGATGAAGCTAGTGGCAATTTCTATTTCATGGAGATGAATACTCGTGTACAAGTAGAACATCCAGTAACAGAATTTGTTTCAGGTGTGGATATCGTTAAGGAACAAATTCGCATTGCGACAGGTCAACCTCTGTCTGTTAAGCAAGAGGATATTGTCCTACGTGGTCATGCTATTGAATGTCGTATCAATGCAGAAAATCCAGCCTTCAACTTTGCTCCAAGTCCAGGTAAGATTACCAATCTCTATCTGCCAAGTGGGGGAGTTGGCTTGCGCGTGGATTCAGCAGTTTATCCAGGCTACACCATTCCGCCTTATTATGATAGTATGATTGCCAAAGTCATCGTTCACGGCGAAAATCGTTTTGATGCCTTGATGAAAATGCAACGTGCCCTCTATGAACTAGAGATAGAGGGGGTGCAGACCAATGCTGATTTCCAGCTTGACCTCATTTCAGATCGCAATGTCATTGCTGGGGATTACGATACTTCCTTCTTGATGGAAACCTTCTTACCCAAATATCAAGAAAAAGAATAAAATGACTTTAAGAGTTTAAACCGAAAAGGGGAATCAATGGCTCTATTTAGTAAAAAAGATAAGTATATTCGAATCAATCCCAATCGTTCGGTTAGGGAAAAACCTCAAGCCAAGCCAGAGGTTCCAGATGAACTATTCTCCCAGTGTCCGAGTTGTAAGCATACCATCTATCAGAAGGATCTGGGAAGTGAGCGTATCTGTCCGCACTGTAGCTATACCTTTCGTATTTCTGCCCAAGAACGCTTGGCTTTGACGATTGATATGGGAACCTTCAAGGAATTGTTTACAGGGATTGAAAGTAAGGATCCCTTGCAATTCCCTGGTTACCAAAAGAAACTGGCAACCATGCGTGAAAAAACAGGTCTGGATGAAGCTGTTGTGACAGGAACTGCTCTTATTAAAGGTCAGACTGTGGCTCTTGGGATTATGGATTCCAACTTTATCATGGCTTCTATGGGTACGGTTGTAGGTGAAAAAATCACTCGTTTGTTTGAGTATGCGACTGTCGAACAATTGCCAGTTGTTCTCTTCACAGCCTCTGGTGGAGCCCGTATGCAGGAAGGAATCATGAGTCTCATGCAGATGGCCAAGATTTCTGCAGCAGTTAAACGTCATTCAAATGCAGGCCTCTTTTACCTGACCATTTTGACAGATCCAACGACTGGTGGTGTGACAGCTTCTTTCGCTATGGAAGGCGATATCATTCTGGCTGAACCACAGAGTTTGGTTGGTTTTGCTGGGCGTCGTGTCATTGAAAATACGGTTCGTGAAAGCTTGCCTGAGGATTTCCAAAAGGCAGAATTCCTATTGGAGCATGGCTTTGTGGATGCTATTGTCAAACGAAGAGACTTGCCAGATACTATTGCTAGCCTAGTCAGATTGCACGGAAGGAGTCCTAGATGAATATTGCAAAAATAGTCAGAGAAGCGCGTGAGCAGAGTCGCTTGACAACCTTGGACTTGGCGACAGGCATTTTTGATGAATTTATCCAGTTACATGGTGACCGTTCTTTCCGAGATGATGGTGCAGTTGTGGGTGGTATAGGCTGGCTTGAAGACCAAGCTGTAACAGTGGTTGGCATCCAAAAAGGCAAGAGTTTACAAGACAACCTCAAACGGAATTTTGGCCAACCGCATCCAGAAGGTTACCGTAAGGCCTTACGTTTGATGAAACAGGCTGAAAAGTTTGGCCGTCCAGTTGTGACCTTTATCAATACTGCAGGTGCCTATCCTGGTGTGGGGGCGGAAGAACGTGGACAGGGAGAAGCTATTGCTCGCAATCTCATGGAAATGAGTGACCTGAAAGTTCCGATTATTGCTATCATTATTGGTGAAGGTGGTTCAGGTGGGGCTCTGGCTCTAGCAGTCGCAGACCGTGTCTGGATGTTGGAAAATTCTATCTATGCGATTCTCAGCCCAGAAGGCTTTGCTTCCATTCTATGGAAGGATGGCAGTCGTGCCATGGAAGCAGCAGAGTTGATGAAAATCACTTCACATGAGTTGTTAGAAATGGACGTGGTGGACAAGGTGATTTCTGAAGCAGGACTTTCTAGTAAAGAACTGATTAAGACTGTCAAAAAAGAACTTCAAGATGAGCTAGCTATACTCTCACAAAAATCGCTAGAAGAGTTGTTGGAAGAACGTTATCAACGATTTAGAAAATACTAATACTCTTCGAAAATCTCTTCAAACCACGTCAGCTTCGCCTTGCCGTATATATGTTACTGACTTCGTCAGTTCTATCCACAACCTCAAAACCATGTTTTGAGCTGACTTCGTCAGTTTTATCTGTAACCTCAAAGCAGTGCTTTGAGCAGCCTACGGCTAGCTTCCTGGTTTGCTCTTTGATTTTCATTGAGTATAATTCTTCAGAATACGCAAAAACTAGAACTGGCAGTCAGTTCTAGTTTTTATGTGGTTCTTTGTGTCGAGGGAACAACAAAAAGGTGCTTGGAAGACCAAACACCTTTTTGATTATTCATTTTCTTCAGTTACAAATTGACTGAGCAGTCCGTTAATAAAGCGGGCTGATTTTTGATCTGAAAAATTCTTGGCAAGTTCAATGGCTTCATTGACTGCTACCAGCTGAGGTGTATCAAATGAAATGATTTCAAAGATACCCAAGCGTAGTAAGTTTTTTTCGACCAAGGTCAAGCGTTCAACTGTCCAGCCGGACTTGAGGTACTGGTTGATTTGTTTATCCAACTCGTCTTTTTGAGCTTGAACACCAGAAACCAAGTTCAGAAGAAAGGCTGGAATTTGTACATCTTCATCTTCACGGTCATGTGTGTAGGCAAAGCGACAAGCTGTTTCCATGTCTGTGCCAAATTCAAGGCTCATGAGAGCTTGAAAAGCGCATTTACGAAGTTCGCGTCTAGATTCTAATAATGGACTAGTCATTGAGGAAGTCCTCGTTAAATAGATCTTTCAACTCAGGTTTTGGTGTTTTGTCTGGAACAATTCCTGTAACATGGATATTGACAGCAGCAAGTTCCACATCTGCCATATCATGGACAGCATCTTTGACCGCTTTTTGAATAGCAAGAGCCACTTTTGGTACTTTCACACCGTACTCAAGGTAGAGGTAGATGTCAGCAGTTAGTTCTTCGTTGCTTTCTTTTAAGTAGACGCCACGACCAAGAGAGAGTTTTGATAGGGTATCAGATACGGATTTATTTGAAAATGAATGGACACCATCAACTTTAGCAGTTGCGATGGCAATGATTTTTTCAAGTACACGTGGAGCGATAACGATTTCGCCAAATTGTTCTTCAGTTCCCATAGAATGACCTCTTTCTAGAGATTAGGCACGAGAAACGTAAGTTCCTTCTGCAGTGTTGATGATCAATTTTTGTCCAGCTTCGATGAAGTCAGGAACGTTGACAACAAGTCCAGTTTCCATAGTTGCTGGTTTACCAGAACCTGTAACAGTAGCACCTTTGATAGATGGTTGTGTTTCAGCAACTGTCAATTCAACAGTAGTTGGTACAGTTACACCGATTACTTCAGTTCCATAGAATTGGATTTTCACATCAGAGTTTTCAAGGATGTAAAGCAATTCATTTTCAACGTTTACGACTGGAATTTCGTATTGGTCGTAAGTTTCAGTGTTCATGAAGTAGGCAGTTTCATCCATTTTGTACAAGTATTGAGCTGGAACAGTCTCGATAATAGCTTGTTCGAATTTTTCTTCTGGACGGTAGCTTGTGTCAAATGTAGAACCAGTACGGACATCACGCAGTTTCATACGCATGATCGTGTTCCCTTTACCTGGTTTGTGGTGGCTAGCTTCCAAAACGCGGATCAATTTTCCGTCTGCAGTTTCAAATGTCATACCAGCTTTCAATTTGCTTGCTTCAATCATGTTTTTACCTCTTTAATAAATATTATTACTCTTCATTTTACCATAAAATCTTCTGGAAATAAAGCCAAAATAGTTATTGGGAGATGGTAGGATCGAAAAAAACCAACCTCAGGGCTGGTTTCTTTTACATATTAGTCTTCTTTCAACTTCGCCAATTCCTGTGCAAGGAGTTTAAGGGCGACTTGTGGATTGGCTTGGCCTTTGGTTGCTTTCATAAGGAATCCTGTGAAGGCCTTATCTGCATTACGTTTGCCTGACTTGAAGTCGGCAACGGCTGCTTCGTTATCCGCAAAGACTTGGTGGATAATTGGAATCAAGACAGCTGGATCTGAGATTTGGACCATGCCTGCTTTTTCCACGTATTCACGCGCTCCACCGCCATTTTTCGCCAGGTGGACAAAGACTTTCTTAGCAATCTTAGAAGAGATAGTGCCGTCTTCGATGATGGCAATCATTTCAACCAAGTTTTCTGGTGTCAATTCGATTTGTTCCAGTGTCTTGCCTTCAGCGTTCAAGAACTGAGCAACCTCACCTTGGAGCCAGTTAGAGACTTGTTTAGCATCGCCACCGAGAGCAACAGCTTTTTCAAAGAAATCAGAAGTGACCTTGTTTGCAGTCAACTGGCTAGCATCGTAGTCTGACAAGCCAAGGTCAGCCACGTAGCGTGCACGGCGTTCTTTTGGAAACTCTGGCAATTCAGTTCGCATTTCCTCAATCCACTCATCTGAAATTTCAAAGAGAGGTAGGTCTGGTTCTGGGAAGTAGCGGTAGTCTGCAGCACCTTCCTTGACACGCATGAGGATAGTTGCCTTGTTAGCTTCATCGTAACGGCGTGTTTCTTGGCGAATTTGACCACCTGAGCGAAGGATTTCAGCCTGACGTTGGACTTCGTATTCAAGCCCCTTGCGAACGTTTGAGAAGGAGTTGAGGTTCTTCAACTCTGTCTTGGTACCGAATTTTTCTTGACCATAAGGACGAAGGGAGATGTTGGCATCCACACGCATAGAACCTTCTTCCATCTTAACGTCAGAAATACCAGCATACTGGATAACTTCCTTGAGGGCTGTCAGATAAGCATAGGCTTCTTCTGGCGAACGCATGTCAGCCTCAGATACGATCTCAATCAATGGAACACCTTGGCGGTTGAGGTCAACATAAGAGTAGCCATCTGTACCGTGGGTGTTTTTACCAGCGTCTTCCTCTAGGTGGGCGCGTTCGATACCGATTTTCTTGGTCGTACCGTCTTCTAGCTCAACTTCAATCCATCCATTGTAACCAATTGGCTCATCAAATTGAGAAATTTGGTAGGCTTTGGGATTATCAGGATAGAAGTAGTTCTTGCGGTCAAAGTGCATCTTTTTATGGATGTCCATGTTGAGGGCAAGAGCTGCCTTGATACCGGCATCAACAACACCTTTATTGAGAACTGGCAGAACTCCTGGGAAGGACCAGTCAATCACGTTAGTGTTGGCATTTTGGTCATTTCCAAAGTGGGCAGAAGTAGGTGAGAAGATTTTTGAATTGGTGTTGAGCTCTACGTGGACTTCAAGTCCAATGACTGTTTCAAAGTTCATTAGTTGTCACCTCCAAAAATCACGGGTTGTTGTTTGTGGTAGTCTGTTGTTGCTTCAAAGGCAGCAGCAGCTTGGTAAATGGTTTCCTCAGAGTACTTAGGACCAATCAATTGGAGTCCGACAGGGAGACCTTGAGAGAATCCAGCAGGAATCGAAATCCCTGGAAGACCAGCTAAGTTAACTGGGATGGTCAAGAGGTCAGCTAAGTACATGGCAACTGGGTCGTGGTTGAGAGAATTTAAGTCATAGGCAACGCTTGGAGCAGTTGGACCCAAAATCAAGTCGTAATCCGCAAAGACTTTTTCGAAATCTTGGATGATGAGGGTACGAACCTGTCCAGCTTTCTTGTAGTAAGCATCATAGTAACCTGATGAAAGACTGAAAGTACCAAGCATGATACGGCGTTTAACCTCTTCACCGAATCCTTGGCTACGGCTATTTACATAGATTTCATCAAGGTTTGTCGCATCCTCTGCACGGTAGCCATAACGAATACCGTCAAAGCGTTGCAAGTTTGATGAAGCTTCAGATGAAGCGATAATGTAGTATACTGCCACACCATATTTAGAGTGAGGGAGGCTGACTTCTTCAACGATAGCGCCAAGTTTTTCAAAGTGCTTAGCAGCATTTAGAATAGTTTCCTTAACCTCTGGGGCAATCCCTTCACCAAGGTATTCCTTAGGCAAAGCGATTTTCATGCCCTTGATGTCTTGGCCGATTTTTGAAGTAAAGTCGGCAATGCGGACAGGAGCAGAAGTAGAGTCTTTAGCATCTTCGCTAGCAATAGCGTTGAGTAAGAGGGCATTTTCCTTAACAGTTGGCGCAAAAGGTCCGATCTGGTCTAATGAGCTACCAAAGGCAATAAGACCGAAACGAGAAACTGTTCCGTAGGTTGGTTTGAGACCAACGATCCCGTTGAAGGCAGCAGGTTGGCGGATAGAACCACCAGTATCAGAACCAAGTGACAAGCGGACTTGCCCTGAAGCTACAGCTGCAGCAGAACCACTTGATGATCCACCAGGAACCTTGCTGTGGTCCCAAGCGTTTTTAGTTGCTCCGTAGTGTGAAGTTTCACCTGAACCACCCATGGCAAATTCGTCCATGTTGGTTTTTCCGACAACAATCATGCCTTTAGCTTTTGCATTAGCAACCGCAGTCGCATCAAAGATTGGCTCGTAGTTGTAGAGCATTTTTGAGGCTGCAGTTGTGAGGATACCATCTGTAGAGATATTATCCTTAACAGCAAGCGGAATTCCTGAAAGGACATTGTCAGCGTCAATTCCAGCTTCATCAATAGCCTTAGCTTGAGCAAGGGCTTGCTCCTCAGCGATAGTAACAAAAGCGTTGATAGCTGTCTCGCGAGATTTGATATCTTCAAGCGTTGCTTGGGTCAATTCAGTTGCAGAAATTTCCTTAGAAACAAGGAGATTGTGCAAGTCTTCAATAGTTTTGTTATTAAAAGTCATTAGGCATCTCCTCCATCGTCTAGGATAGCTGGTACCTTGATATAGTAGTTGTCTTTTTCAGGTACGTTTTTAAACAAGCGATCACGGTCTGTTCCTTCTTCGGCCACATCAGGGCGGAGTACAGTTTTGCGGTCAGCCATGGTCGTAGTAGGTACGACACCAGTTGTGTCGACTTCGCCCAGCAATTCAACCATGTCAACAATTTTAGACAAGGTAGTCGCAAAGGTAGCAGTTTCTTCTTCAGAGAATCTTAATTTTGAAAGATTGGCAACGTGTGTTACCTCTTCTTGCGTAATTTTCATCTTGCATCCTTTCATGAAATGATGATTTTTAGTCTGTTCTATTTTACCATATTTTCCTATAAATAAGGGAGGGAAAGGTGAAAAAAGACAGGTAGAGGATGGAGAACGGGTTTTAATGATGATTTGTTTGAAAAGAGGATTTCAAAGAGGAAATTATATGGTACAATAGTTTGACAGAGAAGTGAAGACGGTGGTTACGAAATCGAAAGGATGGTGATGCTTATGTGCAGATCCTGTAAAATCTTATACTCAATGAAAATCAAAGAGTAAACTAGGAAGCTAGCCGCAGACTGTACTTGAGTACGGCAAGGCGAAGCTGACGTAGTTTGAATTTGATTTTCGAAGAGTATTTAGTAGAAAGTAGTAACCAGATTTGCCCCCCTTTTGAGGCTTTGACACTCATGTTTGTAGCTGGTAACTTTGTTATCACGCTCCTGAAGTTCATCCTTGAATTGGTAAAAGAGACAAAAAAATAGCCGTCCTAACTTTGGCGAGTTAACGAGCTATTTTTTAGTTATGTAATTACAGCCACCGTCTTAAACGGCTCTGTGGGGTGTTGTTGATGCAACACCTTTTTCTATATTTATTGTAACATTTATTTTAAAAATTGCAAGGGGAATTGTTCTACTTTAGCAGTGTCTAACATAAAATAGAAATTGAAAAAAATGCTAAAATCCGATATAATGGAGTGTTGAAAGGAATGGTAAAATCCAATGTAGAAATCATTCTTAGCTATTGAAACAAGAAAAATAGAGAATCAAAGAAAGAGAACTTATGAATATTCAAGAAGAAATTAAGAAACGTCGTACCTTTGCCATCATCTCTCACCCTGACGCGGGGAAAACAACCATTACTGAGCAGTTGCTCTACTTTGGGGGCGAGATTCGTGAGGCTGGTACCGTAAAAGGAAAGAAAACTGGGACTTTTGCCAAGTCTGACTGGATGGATATTGAGAAGCAACGTGGGATTTCTGTTACTTCATCTGTTATGCAGTTTGACTACGATGGTAAGCGCGTGAATATCTTAGATACACCAGGGCACGAGGACTTCTCAGAAGATACCTATCGTACCTTGATGGCGGTGGATGCTGCGGTTATGGTCGTGGACTCTGCCAAGGGTATCGAGGCGCAGACAAAGAAATTGTTTGAGGTTGTGAAACATCGTGGTATTCCAGTCTTTACCTTTATGAACAAGCTAGACCGTGATGGTCGTGAGCCGCTGGACCTCTTGCAAGAATTGGAAGAAGTCTTGGGTATTGCGAGCTATCCGATGAACTGGCCGATCGGGATGGGGAAAGCCTTTGAAGGCTTGTATGATCTCTATAACCAACGCTTGGAACTTTACAAGGGGGATGAGCGTTTTGCTAGTCTAGAAGATGGAGACAAACTCTTTGGTAGCAATCCTTTCTACGAGCAAGTCAAGGATGATATTGAACTTTTAAATGAAGCTGGAAATGAGTTTTCAGAGGAAGCAATCCTTGCTGGAGAATTGACGCCTGTCTTCTTCGGTTCAGCCCTGACAAACTTTGGTGTGCAGACCTTCCTTGAAACCTTCCTCAAGTTTGCTCCAGAACCACATGGGCATAAGAAAACAGATGGCGAAATTGTGGATCCTTACGACAAGGATTTCTCAGGATTTGTCTTTAAAATCCAAGCCAACATGGACCCTCGTCACCGTGACCGTATTGCCTTTGTCCGTATCGTATCGGGTGAATTTGAGCGCGTCATGAGTGTCAATCTGCCTCGTACTGGTAAAGGGGCTAAACTGTCGAATGTGACTCAGTTTATGGCGGAAAGTCGTGAGAATGTGACCAATGCCGTGGCAGGTGATATTATCGGGGTTTACGATACCGGTACTTATCAAGTTGGGGATACCTTGACGGTTGGAAAAAACAAGTTTGAATTTGAACCGCTACCAACCTTTACTCCTGAAATTTTCATGAAAGTTTCTGCTAAGAATGTCATGAAGCAAAAATCCTTCCACAAAGGGATTGAGCAATTGGTGCAAGAAGGAGCCATTCAGCTTTATAAGAATTACCAAACAGGTGAGTACATGCTAGGGGCTGTGGGGCAACTCCAGTTTGAAGTCTTTAAGCACCGTATGGAAGGCGAGTACAACGCTGAAGTCGTTATGAGCCCAATGGGTAAAAAGACCGTTCGTTGGATCAAGCCTGAAGATTTGGATGAACGGATGTCATCAAGCCGAAATATCTTGGCCAAGGACCGTTTTGACCAACCAGTCTTCCTCTTTGAGAATGACTTTGCCCTCCGCTGGTTTGCGGATAAGTATCCAGACGTAGAGTTGGAGGAGAAGATGTGACTCAGTACCAACAATTGGAACTAAAGTTCCAAATTGTTGGACGCTAGTCGCTATTTGGCGAACTAGCTAACTGCCTCACTAACTGAGTTTTACAAATGAAATCGATTTGTAAAACTCAGTTTCGTAGTTCAGGAAATTTATTTGATTGTGTAACAATCTAAGTAACTAATGCCAAGTTTCTATGGAACTTGGCTAGGCGCTCCACTAGTAAAGTTTTACGAATATTATCGATTCGTAAAACTCAGTGTCGTAATCTAATAATCGGTAACTGCTATTGCTGTTTACCTAAACGCTTCATTAGGAAAAATCCGCGAATGGTTTTGATTCGTGGATTTTTCCGTTGTAATGGCAAGGAAGCAAAGTGTCTGCCTATCTCACTAACTTCGTTTGGCAAATATGATCGATTTGCTAAACTCCGTGTTGTAATGTAACAATCGGTTTACCTAAGTACTTCACTAGGCAAAGAGTGTGGGGGAAAAGTCTTTAAAATTAAAAAGCGCATAATATCAGGTATTGAATGTACTGATCTTGATATTATGCGTTTTATTGTGGGATGATTGACTTCATTTTCTCCTGAAATTGTTTTTTTGCTCAGCCTTTTTTCCGTCGTAATGGAAAGAAAGTGGACTAGCTATCTACTACACCAATATATCGACAAAAAAGATTGTGTCGTAATGTGAAAAAGTAAACGCTATATAATGTTATCTCTCCCTCGGCATTAGAACAAGTTCACGAATGTTATTGTTTGCGGGCTTTTCTTGCCAATTTCCTCACGTAATATCTTAGTGAAATAATATATATTGAAATTTAACAGTGAACTCTAGCTAGCGCTGTGATTCGGCAATAGTATGATTGATTAATGAAATAGAATGTTTGAATATAGAAAATTTTATATTTTTATCCAATGTAAAATAAATTAGAAGTATACAAAAAACGGTGCAATATATATATATATATATATATTAAGTATGTGTTTAGTCTGTCTATAAAAAGATTTGTTTTAAACATAAAACGTTATTATATAGTATTATTCTTTTTTTTAATTTCTATTGATTTTTAAATAGATTTTTTTTATAATATTAAAGATTAACTTAGAATTGGGTGAATTGTACCCTTAACCTAAGTTTAGAAAAGGAGATAGCATGTTTTTCAGACGTCAAGAGGGTCAATATCGTGAAACTGATCGTGTGACCCGCTATAAGTTAGTGAAATCCGGTAAGCATTGGCTACGGGCTTCCACTTCTTTATTTGGTTTGTTTAAGGTTTTCCGTGGTAGTGTCGACACTACTCAAGTTATGACCGAAGTGGTTGAGAACCAAACAAACAATACAATTACAGGCCTCGATATTATAAGGGGACTTGCAGCTACAGGAGCTGTATTAGGCGGAGCAGTGGCAACACAAACTACTGTTCATGCCAATGATGCGGTTGCTCTTGAAAAGACATTAGAGTCATCGGATGTTTTAGCTACAAATGACTCAGTCGTTCTTGGATCTGTTTCGAAAGCAAATCCAGAAGAATCGGCAAGTTTGTCACACTCAGAAAGCGAGAGTCTGTCTAGTTCAGAATCGACTTCTGCCAGCCAATCAGTGAGCGCTAGCACTTCTGCAAGTATGTCAGCAAGTACTTCTGCTTCTGTTAGTGCATCTACAAGTACTTCTGCAAGTGTATCAGCAAGCACTTCTGTAAGTTCTAGTCAGTTGATGGTTCATTCAGAGGACAGTTCGGTTGCGACTAGCACTGCTAGTGTTGAAACTGCTGGACAATCCGAATCTGCTTCAGCTGAAAATCAAGTAGTTAGTCAAGGTTTGCCAAACTCTAATTTGTCTGCACCTGTCTTGGACTCTGCTAAGTCAGCAACAGGTTTGATAGAGAAAACTTCCGAATTAACAAGTTTGGCAGGAGTGACTGCTGGTGCCTTGTCATCGGTAGAAGTGTCTACAAAGAAAAATGAAGAAGATCGTAAAAAACTAGCTAAAATTTCAGCTGAAATGGGTGAATATTTAGCTAAGGCGGCAGATCTTCCAGATACAAGTGCAGCCATCCTTAAGGTAGAATCTGCTATAACTGAGATTGAGTCAGCATTAAAGGATCCAACTGCTGATCTTGGTAGCGTTATTAAAACGGCAACTTCAGCTCGTAACTCTATTGCTAATGCAGTTTTGCGTGCTACTTCAGGTCAACGTGATGGCCGTAATGGACAAGAGATGGCGAAACGTGGTGGTTCAAGAAATGAGTATGTCTATGATATCCGCCATGATAAACAAAGAAACCTAGAAGCAACGCTTGAAGTTCACGCCACTGTAAATAAGCAGTCGAAAGCTGCAAGCTTGAACGCAAAAGTTGCTACAAGTAGTCAACCGTTTACAAGTGCGGATACTTCTGGAAATTATAGCGGTTCAATCAGTTCAACTGTTCCAACTAGTGGGACAGGTCAGTATAGAAGTGCGGGAGGTCAGGACCGTGCAGCAGATAAAAAACCTACTCTTTCGATTTCTCCTTCTTCTGTAGAAGTATATAACGATGAAGCAATAGAGAACGCACCAGGAGTCCCTAAAACTGGAATTCGTTTTACTATGAATGATGATAAAGGGCTTTTATCGTTACTATCTGATCCTAGTAATACTGAAATCAGGGGCTTGACTATGAGTAACACCCCTGTTGGTAATCAAGGATTTAGGCCATACTATCCTGACAGACGCAACCCTACACAACATATATCGGAAATCACAGGTGTTGTTGGTCGCAAATCTGATAATTGGGTTCCAATGACTCCGCGTACTTATACTCTTAACTTCGAAGTGGTTGATACTGCAGGGCAACGTACCCCTGGAAGTTTAAATCTGACTATCAAAGGTTTCGACGAACGTAACAACCCTGTAAGTGGCGACCCTGTTGCAGTTAACAACCCTGCATCTTTGAGTGCAACTGAGAAAGCCCAAATCCTTGCTAACTTCAAGAGTAAAAATGCCGCTATCCTCTCAGGTACTGACTATGTGAAGGGCTCTGAAGGCAATAAAGAAATTACGGTATCTGATACAGGTCTTATCACTCTTACTTATCGTGATAATACTGTTGATACAGTTCAAGCGAATGTGAGAGATGCAACTGCGCCAACTGTTGATTACACTGTGAAAGTAAATAATCAAACACCTAAAACAGATAGTGATGGGCGTTCTATTTTTTATGCTGGAGATAAGATCCAGATTACTTTCACTGGTAATGACAATTTTGGACAATTAACAGAATTGACCTTGAATAAGCAAGGTTCAAATAAAACATTAGAGCCTCTGAATGACTTCTTTGAAGGGAACTCTACTAAATGGGGGAGTGGTGCAGTAGATAATATTACAAGTCTAACTACCGCTCCAGCTACACGGACAGTGGATGTTACTGTCAATGATAATATGCAGTGGTCGTCTGGTAATAAATTTTCTCGTGTAGTTAAAGCAGTCGATCCTTCAGGGAATCCTGCAACTAGTTCTTGGTTTGGTTTTATTCAAGGTCAGCTCAAGGATCGTCTTCCAGTGACAAATCCTGAATTGACAACTGTTACAAATAAAAACAGTTTGACAGAAGAGGAAAAGACTGCTGTCAAGAATGCCATCTATGCCAAAAATGCTAAAGTAGATCACCGTATCGACGATATTGAAGTCCAGGCAGATGGTACAGCAACGATTGTCTACAATGACGGAACACGTAGTACTCCAATTCCGCAGTCAGCTACAGTCAATGAGCGACCAACAATTAAAAACTTAACTCCTGGAACTAATGCAAAAATTGATCCTGCGAATCCGCGTAAGATAATCGTTTATCGTGAAGAAGAATTCAGTGTAGATGTGAACTTGACTGATGACCATGGTCGCTTGGACAAGATTAAGGTTCATGATAATGCCTATAATGATGCTCCATCAGGTAATTTTGAAGTTACGAATGGTGGTCGTCTAGAGAGTTCTGCGAGTGGAACAAATATTACCTTTACAGATAAGACAAGTAATTTAGGAAAAGATGGCAATGCGACAGATGCTAATCCGTATAAAGTGACTATCTCAGGTCATGTAGGTAAGGGTCAGCCCGTCAATGATAATGCTAGTCTTAACGTTTGGAATCGTTATATCTCTGGATATGATCAATCTACCCTAACGAATAATAGCGGACAAAATGGTAGTGTCAATAATGCTAACATCATTATTGAGTTCCGTAAGCAGTCTGATAAGTATACTCCTAGAGCAACAAATCCTACAGTCAAGGTGACTTCAAATGGAACTGTTCCAAATTTGGGATCACCAGAGACTTATATTGCCAACAAGTCTGACTTGCCAACTACAGGAACAACGCCTAATACAAGAACGACTTATACATGGAAGAGTGGCGAGAACTCAACGGTTACAAATGGTAAATTAACACGAACAGTTATAGTAACTTATCCAGATGGTTCGACAGATGAAGTTCCAGTTACTATTACGGTAGATGATTCAGAGTATAGATCGCAACAGGCTTCCTTGTCAGCGTCAACAAGTGCAAGTCAAAGTGCATCAACGAGCGCATCTAAGTCCGCGTCGACAAGTGCAAGTCAAAGTGCATCAACAAGTGCATCTAAGTCATTGTCGACGAAAGCAAGTCAGTCCGCATCGACAAGTGCAAGCCAAAGTGCCTCAACGAGCGCATCTAAGTCTGCGTCGACAAGTGCAAGCCAAAGTGCCTCAACGAGCGCATCTAAGTCTGCGTCGACAAGTGCAAGCCAAAGTGCCTCAACGAGCGCATCTAAGTCCGCGTCGACAAGTGCAAGCCAAAGTGCATCAACAAGCGCGTCTAAGTCTGCGTCGACAAGTGCAAGCCAAAGTGCATCAACAAGCGCGTCTAAGTCTGCGTCGACAAGTGCAAGTCAAAGTGCCTCAACAAGCGCATCTAAGTCCGCGTCGACAAGTGCAAGTCAAAGTGCCTCAACAAGCGCGTCTAAGTCCGCGTCGACAAGTGCGAGCCAAAGTGCCTCAACAAGCGCATCTAAGTCCGCGTCGACAAGTGCAAGTCAAAGTGCCTCAACAAGCGCGTCTAAGTCCGCGTCGACAAGTGCGAGCCAAAGTGCCTCAACGAGCGCATCTAAGTCCGCGTCGACAAGTGCAAGCCAATCAGCCAGCACGTCAGCAAGCCAATCAGCAAGCACATCAGCTAGCCAATCGGCATCAACAAGTGCGAGCCAATCAGCGAGCACATCGGCTAGTCAATCGGCATCAACAAGTGCAAGCCAATCAGCAAGCACATCAGCTAGTCAGTCAGCATCGACAAGTGCGAGCCAATCAGCAAGCACGTCAGCTAGCCAGTCAGCATCGACAAGTGCAAGCCAATCAGCAAGCACGTCAGCTAGCCAGTCCGCATCGATAAGTGCAAGCCAATCAGCAAGCACGTCAGCTAGCCAGTCCGCATCGACAAGTGCAAGCCAATCAGCAAGCACGTCAGCTAGCCAGTCCGCATCGACAAGTGCAAGCCAATCAGCAAGCACGTCAGCTAGCCAATCAGCATCAACAAGTGCAAGCCAATCAGCAAGCACATCGGCTTCTGAATCAGCATCAACAAGTGCGAGCCAATCAGCAAGCACGTCAGCTAGCCAGTCAGCATCGACAAGTGCAAGCCAATCAGCAAGCACAAGTGCCTCTGAATCAGCGTCAACAAGTGCGAGCCAATCAGCCAGCACATCAGCTAGTCAGTCAGCATCGACAAGTGCGAGCCAATCAGCAAGCACGTCAGCTAGCCAGTCCGCATCGACAAGTGCAAGTCAATCAGCAAGCACGTCAGCAAGCCAAAGTGCATCAACAAGTGCGAGCCAATCAGCAAGCACATCGGCTTCTGAATCAGCATCAACAAGTGCAAGCCAATCAGCAAGCACAAGTGCCTCTGAGTCAGCATCAACAAGTGCGAGCCAATCAGCAAGCACGTCAGCTTCTGAATCGGCATCAACAAGTGCGAGCCAATCAGCAAGCACATCAGCTTCTGAATCAGCATCAACAAGTGCGTCAGAGTCAGCAAGCACATCGGCTTCTGAATCAGCATCAACAAGTGCGAGCCAATCAGCAAGCACATCGGCTTCAGAATCGGCATCAACAAGTGCAAGCCAATCAGCAAGCACAAGTGCCTCTGAGTCAGCATCAACAAGTGCAAGCCAATCAGCAAGCACATCAGCTTCTGAATCAGCATCAACAAGCGCAAGTCAATCAGCAAGCACAAGTGCCTCTGAGTCAGCATCAACAAGTGCAAGTCAATCAGCAAGCACATCAGCTTCTGAATCAGCATCAACAAGTGCAAGCCAATCAGCAAGCACAAGTGCCTCTGAGTCAGCATCAACAAGCGCGAGTCAATCAGCAAGCACATCAGCTTCTGAATCGGCATCAACAAGCGCGTCAGAGTCAGCAAGTACATCGGCTTCTGAATCGGCATCAACAAGCGCAAGTCAATCAGCAAGCACATCAGCTTCAGAATCAGCATCAACAAGTGCAAGCCAATCAGCAAGCACATCGGCTTCTGAATCAGCATCAACAAGTGCGTCAGAATCAGCAAGCACATCGGCTTCTGAATCAGCGTCAACAAGCGCTTCTGAGTCAGCATCAACAAGCGCAAGTCAATCAGCAAGCGCATCGGCTTCTGAATCAGCATCAACAAGTGCGTCAGAATCAGCAAGTACATCAGCTTCTGAGTCAGCGTCAACAAGTGCGTCAGAATCAGCAAGTACATCAGCTTCTGAGTCAGCATCAACAAGCGCAAGTCAATCAGCAAGCACATCGGCTTCTGAATCAGCATCAACAAGTGCGTCAGAATCAGCAAGTACATCAGCTTCTGAGTCAGCGTCAACAAGTGCGAGCCAATCAGCAAGCACATCAGCTTCTGAATCAGCGTCAACAAGCGCGTCAGAGTCAGCAAGCACATCAGCTTCTGAATCGGCATCAACAAGCGCGTCAGAGTCAGCAAGCACATCAGCTTCTGAATCGGCATCAACAAGCGCGTCAGAGTCAGCAAGCACATCAGCTTCTGAATCGGCATCAACAAGCGCGTCAGAGTCAGCAAGTACATCGGCTTCTGAATCGGCATCAACAAGTGCGTCAGAATCAGCGTCAACAAGTGCGTCAGAGTCAGCAAGCACATCGGCTTCTGAATCAGCATCAACAAGTGCGTCAGAGTCAGCAAGCACATCGGCTTCTGAATCAGCATCAACAAGTGCAAGCCAATCAGCAAGCACATCGGCTTCAGAATCGGCATCAACAAGTGCGAGCCAATCAGCAAGCACATCGGCTTCAGAATCGGCATCAACAAGTGCAAGCCAATCAGCAAGCACAAGTGCCTCTGAGTCAGCATCAACAAGTGCAAGCCAATCAGCAAGCACATCAGCTTCTGAATCAGCATCAACAAGCGCAAGTCAATCAGCAAGCACAAGTGCCTCTGAGTCTGCATCAACAAGTGCAAGTCAATCAGCAAGCACATCAGCTTCTGAATCAGCATCAACAAGTGCAAGCCAATCAGCAAGCACAAGTGCCTCTGAGTCAGCATCAACAAGCGCGAGTCAATCAGCAAGCACATCAGCTTCAGAATCGGCATCAACAAGTGCAAGCCAATCAGCAAGCACAAGTGCCTCTGAGTCAGCATCAACAAGCGCAAGTCAATCAGCAAGCACATCAGCTTCAGAATCAGCATCAACAAGTGCAAGCCAATCAGCAAGCACATCGGCTTCTGAATCAGCATCAACAAGTGCGTCAGAATCAGCAAGTACATCAGCTTCTGAGTCAGCGTCAACAAGCGCGTCAGAGTCAGCATCAACAAGCGCAAGTCAATCAGCAAGCACATCGGCTTCTGAATCAGCATCAACAAGTGCGTCAGAATCAGCAAGTACATCAGCTTCTGAGTCAGCGTCAACAAGTGCGAGCCAATCAGCAAGCACATCAGCTTCTGAATCAGCGTCAACAAGCGCGTCAGAGTCAGCAAGCACATCAGCTTCTGAATCGGCATCAACAAGCGCGTCAGAGTCAGCAAGTACATCAGCTTCTGAGTCAGCGTCAACAAGTGCGAGCCAATCAGCAAGCACATCAGCTTCTGAATCAGCGTCAACAAGCGCGTCAGAGTCAGCAAGCACATCAGCTTCTGAATCGGCATCAACAAGCGCGTCAGAGTCAGCAAGCACATCAGCTTCTGAATCGGCATCAACAAGCGCGTCAGAGTCAGCAAGTACATCGGCTTCTGAATCGGCATCAACAAGTGCGTCAGAATCAGCGTCAACAAGTGCGTCAGAATCAGCAAGTACATCAGCTTCTGAGTCAGCGTCAACAAGCGCTTCTGAGTCAGCATCAACAAGTGCGTCAGAGTCAGCAAGCACATCAGCTTCTGAATCAGCAAGCACAAGCGCCTCTGAGTCAGCAAGCACATCAGCTTCTGAATCAGCATCAACAAGTGCGTCAGAGTCAGCGTCAACAAGTGCGTCAGAATCAGCAAGCACATCAGCTTCTGAGTCAGCATCAACAAGTGCGTCAGAGTCAGCAAGCACAAGCGCCTCTGAGTCAGCATCAACAAGTGCGTCAGAGTCAGCAAGTACATCAGCTTCTGAGTCAGCGTCAACAAGTGCGAGCCAATCAGCAAGCACATCAGCTTCTGAATCAGCGTCAACAAGCGCGTCAGAGTCAGCAAGCACATCAGCTTCTGAATCGGCATCAACAAGCGCGTCAGAGTCAGCAAGCACATCAGCTTCTGAATCGGCATCAACAAGCGCGTCAGAGTCAGCAAGTACATCGGCTTCTGAATCGGCATCAACAAGTGCGTCAGAATCAGCGTCAACAAGCGCTTCTGAGTCAGCATCAACAAGTGCGTCAGAGTCAGCAAGCACATCAGCTTCTGAATCAGCAAGCACAAGCGCCTCTGAGTCAGCATCAACAAGTGCGTCAGAGTCAGCAAGCACATCAGCTTCTGAATCAGCATCAACAAGTGCGTCAGAGTCAGCGTCAACAAGCGCGTCAGAGTCAGCATCAACAAGTGCGTCAGAGTCAGCAAGCACAAGCGCCTCTGAGTCAGCATCAACAAGTGCGTCAGAATCAGCAAGCACATCAGCTTCTGAGTCAGCATCAACAAGTGCATCAGAATCAGCAAGCACATCGGCTTCTGAATCAGCGTCAACAAGCGCTTCTGAGTCAGCATCAACAAGTGCGTCAGAGTCAGCAAGTACATCAGCATCTGAATCAGCGTCAACAAGTGCGTCAGAATCAGCAAGCACATCAGCTTCTGAGTCAGCATCAACAAGTGCATCAGAATCAGCAAGCACATCGGCTTCTGAATCAGCGTCAACAAGCGCTTCTGAGTCAGCATCAACAAGTGCGTCAGAATCAGCAAGTACATCAGCTTCTGAGTCAGCGTCAACAAGCGCTTCTGAGTCAGCATCAACAAGTGCGTCAGAGTCAGCAAGCACATCAGCTTCTGAATCAGCGTCAACAAGCGCGTCAGAGTCAGCAAGCACATCAGCTTCTGAATCGGCATCAACAAGCGCGTCAGAGTCAGCAAGTACATCAGCATCTGAATCAGCGTCAACAAGTGCGTCAGAATCAGCAAGCACATCAGCTTCTGAGTCAGCATCAACAAGTGCATCAGAATCAGCAAGCACATCGGCTTCTGAATCAGCGTCAACAAGCGCTTCTGAGTCAGCATCAACAAGTGCGTCAGAATCAGCAAGTACATCAGCTTCTGAGTCAGCGTCAACAAGCGCTTCTGAGTCAGCATCAACAAGTGCGTCAGAGTCAGCAAGCACATCAGCTTCTGAATCAGCAAGCACAAGCGCCTCTGAGTCAGCAAGCACATCAGCTTCTGAATCAGCATCAACAAGTGCGTCAGAGTCAGCGTCAACAAGTGCGTCAGAATCAGCAAGCACATCAGCTTCTGAGTCAGCATCAACAAGTGCGTCAGAGTCAGCAAGCACAAGCGCCTCTGAGTCAGCATCAACAAGTGCGTCAGAGTCAGCAAGTACATCAGCTTCTGAGTCAGCGTCAACAAGTGCGAGCCAATCAGCAAGCACATCAGCTTCTGAATCAGCGTCAACAAGCGCGTCAGAGTCAGCAAGCACATCAGCTTCTGAATCGGCATCAACAAGCGCGTCAGAGTCAGCAAGCACATCAGCTTCTGAATCGGCATCAACAAGCGCGTCAGAGTCAGCAAGTACATCGGCTTCTGAATCGGCATCAACAAGTGCGTCAGAATCAGCGTCAACAAGCGCTTCTGAGTCAGCATCAACAAGTGCGTCAGAGTCAGCAAGCACATCAGCTTCTGAATCAGCAAGCACAAGCGCCTCTGAGTCAGCATCAACAAGTGCGTCAGAGTCAGCAAGCACATCAGCTTCTGAATCAGCATCAACAAGTGCGTCAGAGTCAGCGTCAACAAGCGCGTCAGAGTCAGCATCAACAAGTGCGTCAGAGTCAGCAAGCACAAGCGCCTCTGAGTCAGCATCAACAAGTGCGTCAGAATCAGCAAGCACATCAGCTTCTGAGTCAGCATCAACAAGTGCATCAGAATCAGCAAGCACATCGGCTTCTGAATCAGCGTCAACAAGCGCTTCTGAGTCAGCATCAACAAGTGCGTCAGAGTCAGCAAGTACATCAGCATCTGAATCAGCGTCAACAAGTGCGTCAGAATCAGCAAGCACATCAGCTTCTGAGTCAGCATCAACAAGTGCATCAGAATCAGCAAGCACATCGGCTTCTGAATCAGCGTCAACAAGCGCTTCTGAGTCAGCATCAACAAGTGCGTCAGAATCAGCAAGTACATCAGCTTCTGAGTCAGCGTCAACAAGCGCTTCTGAGTCAGCATCAACAAGTGCGTCAGAGTCAGCAAGCACATCAGCTTCTGAATC
This sequence comes from Streptococcus mitis, assembly GCA_001560895.1. NCBI lineage: Bacteria > Bacillati > Bacillota > Bacilli > Lactobacillales > Streptococcaceae > Streptococcus > Streptococcus mitis. Next base: position 1,739,971 of record CP014326.1, on the reverse strand, counting down.
AGCGTCAACAAGCGCGTCAGAGTCAGCAAGCACATCAGCTTCTGAATCGGCATCAACAAGCGCGTCAGAGTCAGCAAGTACATCAGCATCTGAATCAGCGTCAACAAGTGCGTCAGAATCAGCAAGCACATCAGCTTCTGAGTCAGCATCAACAAGTGCATCAGAATCAGCAAGCACATCGGCTTCTGAATCAGCGTCAACAAGCGCTTCTGAGTCAGCATCAACAAGTGCGTCAGAATCAGCAAGTACATCAGCTTCTGAGTCAGCGTCAACAAGCGCTTCTGAGTCAGCATCAACAAGTGCGTCAGAGTCAGCAAGCACATCAGCTTCTGAATCAGCATCAACAAGTGCAAGCCAATCAGCAAGCACAAGTGCCTCTGAGTCAGCATCAACAAGCGCGAGTCAATCAGCAAGCACATCAGCTTCTGAATCGGCATCAACAAGCGCGTCAGAGTCAGCAAGTACATCGGCTTCTGAATCGGCATCAACAAGCGCAAGTCAATCAGCAAGCACATCAGCTTCAGAATCAGCATCAACAAGTGCAAGCCAATCAGCAAGCACATCGGCTTCTGAATCAGCATCAACAAGTGCGTCAGAATCAGCAAGCACATCGGCTTCTGAATCAGCGTCAACAAGCGCTTCTGAGTCAGCATCAACAAGCGCAAGTCAATCAGCAAGCACATCGGCTTCTGAATCAGCATCAACAAGTGCGTCAGAATCAGCAAGTACATCAGCTTCTGAGTCAGCGTCAACAAGTGCGTCAGAATCAGCAAGTACATCAGCTTCTGAGTCAGCATCAACAAGCGCAAGTCAATCAGCAAGCACATCGGCTTCTGAATCAGCATCAACAAGTGCGTCAGAATCAGCAAGTACATCAGCTTCTGAGTCAGCGTCAGAGTCAGCAAGCACATCAGCTTCTGAATCGGCATCAACAAGCGCGTCAGAGTCAGCAAGCACATCAGCTTCTGAATCGGCATCAACAAGCGCGTCAGAGTCAGCAAGCACATCAGCTTCTGAATCGGCATCAACAAGCGCGTCAGAGTCAGCAAGTACATCGGCTTCTGAATCGGCATCAACAAGTGCGTCAGAATCAGCGTCAACAAGTGCGTCAGAGTCAGCAAGCACATCGGCTTCTGAATCAGCATCAACAAGTGCGTCAGAATCAGCAAGTACATCAGCTTCTGAGTCAGCGTCAACAAGCGCTTCTGAGTCAGCATCAACAAGTGCAAGCCAATCAGCAAGCACATCAGCTTCTGAATCAGCATCAACAAGCGCAAGTCAATCAGCAAGCACAAGTGCCTCTGAGTCTGCATCAACAAGTGCAAGTCAATCAGCAAGCACATCAGCTTCTGAATCAGCATCAACAAGTGCATCAGAATCAGCAAGCACATCGGCTTCTGAATCAGCATCAACAAGTGCATCAGAATCAGCAAGCACATCAGCTTCTGAGTCAGCGTCAACAAGCGCTTCTGAGTCAGCAAGCACATCAGCTTCTGAGTCAGCGTCAACAAGTGCGTCAGAATCAGCAAGCACATCAGCTTCTGAGTCAGCATCAACAAGCGCATCAGAATCAGCAAGCACAAGCGCCTCTGAGTCAGCATCAACAAGCGCATCAGAATCAGCAAGCACAAGCGCTTCTGAGTCAGCATCAACAAGCGCATCAGAATCAGCAAGCACAAGCGCCTCTGAGTCAGCATCAACAAGCGCATCAGAATCAGCAAGCACAAGCGCCTCTGAGTCAGCATCAACAAGCGCATCAGAATCAGCAAGCACAAGCGCTTCTGAGTCAGCATCAACAAGCGCATCAGAATCAGCAAGCACAAGCGCCTCTGAGTCAGCATCAACAAGCGCATCAGAATCAGCAAGCACAAGCGCCTCTGAGTCAGCATCAACAAGCGCATCAGAATCAGCAAGCACATCAGCTTCTGAATCAGCGTCAACAAGTGCGTCAGAATCAGCAAGTACATCGGCTTCTGAGTCAGCAAGCACATCAGCTTCTGAATCAGCATCAACAAGTGCGTCAGAATCAGCATCAACAAGCGCATCAGAATCAGCAAGCACATCGGCTTCTGAATCAGCATCAACAAGTGCGTCAGAATCAGCAAGTACATCAGCTTCTGAGTCAGCGTCAACAAGTGCGAGCCAATCAGCAAGCACATCAGCTTCTGAATCAGCGTCAACAAGCGCGTCAGAGTCAGCAAGCACATCAGCTTCTGAATCGGCATCAACAAGCGCGTCAGAGTCAGCAAGCACATCAGCTTCTGAATCGGCATCAACAAGCGCGTCAGAGTCAGCAAGTACATCGGCTTCTGAATCGGCATCAACAAGTGCGTCAGAATCAGCGTCAACAAGTGCGTCAGAATCAGCAAGCACAAGCGCTTCTGAGTCAGCATCAACAAGCGCATCAGAATCAGCAAGCACAAGCGCCTCTGAGTCAGCATCAACAAGCGCATCAGAATCAGCAAGCACATCAGCTTCTGAATCAGCGTCAACAAGTGCGTCAGAATCAGCAAGTACATCAGCTTCTGAGTCAGCATCAACAAGTGCGTCAGAATCAGCAAGCACATCAGCTTCTGAATCAGCATCAACAAGTGCGTCAGAATCAGCAAGTACATCGGCTTCTGAGTCAGCAAGTACATCGGCTTCTGAATCAGCGTCAACAAGTGCGTCAGAATCAGCAAGTACATCAGCTTCTGAATCAGCGTCAACAAGTGCGTCAGAATCAGCAAGTACATCAGCTTCTGAATCAGCATCAACAAGTGCGTCAGAATCAGCAAGTACAAGCGCTTCTGAATCAGCGTCAACAAGTGCGTCAGAATCAGCAAGCACAAGTGCATCTGAGTCAGCATCAACAAGTGCGTCAGAATCAGCAAGCACAAGCGCTTCTGAGTCAGCATCAACAAGTGCGAGCCAATCAGCAAGTACATCAGCTTCTGAATCGGCATCAACAAGTGCATCTGAGTCAGCATCAACAAGTGCGTCAGAATCAGCAAGCACAAGCGCCTCTGAGTCAGCATCAACAAGTGCGTCAGAGTCAGCAGGTAAGTCAAGACAGCAATTGCCAAATACAGGTACAGAAGCTTCTAAGACATCTGTACTCCTTGGAGCCTTGGCAGCTGTGACTGGTCTAGGTCTGATCGCGAAACGCCGTAAACGTGATGATGAAGAGTAATCGGGTTAAAAATACATAAAAAGTATTATTATTTCGATTTATGCAAAATCCCTTGGATGGAAACTCATCCAGGGGATTTTTTGCATTATTTCGTCGTAAATGTCTACTAATGATCGATAGTTGTATTCGCATTTTTCCTGTACGATTGTAGCCTATGGTAAACAAGACTTTAAGATCTCATTTTACTTGTTGATTAATATCCTTGAAGAAATAAAACTCCATTGGCATGACCTTGAATTGTGTATGATTATATTTCCGAGTTGTTAATTGTATGTAAGTTGCTTTTATTATAAGGCTATTTGTGGTAAGATGTATATAATAATAGAACGCTATATAGTACATCTATATTAATGGTTAGTAACATTAAATTTGTATAAAAGTTTTAGTTGGATGACAAGTTATTCATATTGTAGACACACTGATAGATATAGTCAATTTAGTTGAAGGGAGAGAGTTTTAATTGCTATCTGGAAAATTTTGTTTGTTTTCACATAAAAATAAGCAACACCAACGTTATTTTCAATTCTTATCTGATGGTAAGATTAGAGATATTGGTGGAGCAGGTCATGATAATGAGCGATTTTGGAAATTAGAAGATCAAAAACTTAAATTATATTCTAAATCAGAGCAACTAACAGCAGTTTTTGAGTGTTGCTATGAAGAAGTAGGCCATTCCTACTGGGAAGGTTTACATCAGGAAACTATTCCCTTAGAAATACGAATATATGATTCGCGTCCAGATTTATTTGATTACTTGACAAAATATACTTGTCGTTATTTGATTGATTACGGAGCCTTAATGGTTGGGAAGCATACGTATGGCATTCCACAATTAATTGACTATGACCACGGAGGTCAGGTTATAATTGGTGATTATTGTTCTATTGGGCATAATGTTCAATTTATAACTGCAAATCATGATTTAGAGTTGATTACAACCTATCCATTCAAGAGTTTAGAGGTATTTTACACGGATGAGTCATTGCAGATGACTGATGATCATATTTTGAAAAGTCCAACTCGAGTTGGTAATGATGTTTGGATTGGAAACAATGCTCAAATCATGGCTGGGGTAACTATTGGAGATGGTGCAGTCATAGCAGCAGGGGCTCTGGTGACCAAGGATATATCAGGATTTATAAAAGAATACTTACCAAATGCTGGGGAAGTTAAATGTGATTAATCTGTTATCAGAAATATTAGAATTGATTTAGGATATATCTTAAATAATGCGCACTGTACTAGAATTGACTTTGTTTTTTATATAATGCATCAGAAAAGGAGTATATGATTGAAATGATGGAAAAAATTAGTGTTATCGTTCCTGTTTATATGTCAGAACTATATCTTGAAAAATGTTTGGATAGTATCGTTCAACAAAACTATCAAAATCTTGAAATTATTTTGATTAATGATGGCTCAACAGATGGTTCAGCAGCAATCTGTCAACGTTATCAAAATCAAGATGAACGTGTTAAAGTCTATCATAAAAGAAACGGTGGAGTTTCTTCTAGCCGCAATCGTGCCTTGGAAGTTGTAACTGGGGATTATATCGTTTTTGTAGATAATGATGACTGGTTGGAGTTGGATCATATCCAAAATCTTTATGATTTATTGAAAAAAACAGATGCAGATATTGCAATCGGAAACTTTACTCAATTTTTGGATGATCAAGCTAGTTTTTTGATTCATGTAGGAGCAGATGGTTATTTTGAACAGACTTATACGCCATTTGAATGGTTTAACCATCAATATGACAGTAAGTATAATTTGAGTCAATGCTTCACAGTTCCGTGGGCGAAGTTATACAAGACAGAGCTGTTTAAGGATATTGTATATCCAACAGATAAAAGTGTAGAGGATGATTTCACAACTTATAAAGTTTATCTTCAGGCAGATAAAATTGCTTTTATGAATAAGGCTATTTATATCCATAGAAAACGTTCTACAAGTGTTACAAGGACAGTCAATCTTGCAGATGTATATCCCTTAAAGAGTATTGAAGAACGTATGACTATTCTCCAATTAATTGGAGCTCCTCAGGAGTTATTAGATAGAGAAATTCAAGCTTATAAATGGCGATTATCTATTCATGAAGAAGAAACTCTTAAACATGGAGATGTGGAATCTTATCAACAAATTTTGGTCAAAAAAGCAATTGTAGCTAAATATTTTGAAGGTTAGTAAAACACATTTTATAAATTGATTTTTCTCTATTTTGGTGGATGTTTTTAGATATAAAAAGTGACCTATACTCAAAAATTAGAATGTTATCTAATTTTTGATGTGGGTCGCTTTTTTACGTTTATTAGATAGCTATTCTAAAATAATAAGGCTAGTTATATCAATAAATTCCTAAAAGATACTTGGTATGCAGATAGACGAGTTATTTTTTAGATGTCTGAGACGAATTAAAAATTTATCTTTAGGGTTGATCATTCGAAAATGTTATTGTGTAACTGCAGTAAGATTATAACGCTAAATATTTTAAGTTATTTAACTTGTGTTTTGCATGATTATTGAATTCAGGGAGTAATTATAATTTAGTGCGGTATGAACGATTCTATCAATGAAATAAATATATTTTTTTAACTTGGAAATTCCTTAATAGCTTAAAAAATAGCAAAAAAATGTTATAATATTAGGAAAGGAGAATAGCTTCATGACTGAAAAAATTACGGTAATTGTACCAGTTTACAATGTTGAAAATTACCTAAATAAATGTCTGGATAGTCTGATTAATCAAACTTACAAAAATCTTGAAATTATTGTCATAAATGATGGTTCTACAGATAATTCGGGTAAAATTTGTCAAGAGTATGCACAAAAAGATAATCGAATTATTTACATTGAAAAAGAAAATGGTGGTCAATCTGAAGCACGAAATATGGGCTTGGATCGAATGACAGGATCTTATGTGACCTTTGTTGATTCAGATGATTGGGTTGAGTCGGATTATGTAGAAACTCTGTACCAAAAAATAACGGAATATCAGGCTGATATTGCAGTTGGAAACTATTGTAAGTTTAATGAGTCTGATTCAAATTTCTATTTTCATATATCTGGAAATTATTTTGAGAAACTTTATGACAATGTGTCTATAGTGGATTGTTTAAATGACTCTAATAAGTTATTTAATTCAGCATTGATAGTTGCTTGGGGGAAAATTTATAGAAAAGAAATTGTTTCTAATTTTCGTTTTCCAGTAGGAGTAGTGACTGAAGATACAATATTTAATTTGAGAGCATTATTAGCTTCTAAAAATATTGTTTATATCAATAAAGCTTCTTATATTTACAGAGTTAGGAGTGGAAGTGTTTCAAATACTTGGGATGAAAAATGGATTAGAGATTACATATATGCTATAGAAGATAGATTGGCATTGTTATCAACATTAGGTTATCCAATGTCAGAACATATACGTGCTTATAAATTTATTTTAAATCATATAACTTCTGAAAGTAATAACAGAGGAATATCAGAATCTCATGTGTTAAATCAGATAAAAGAGAAGAAGATGTTATTAGATTTGCTTCAGACTCAAAATCAGGAATTTAAGAAAGCTATTGTCCTCGCAGCTAACTATGCCTATGCAGAGAAGGTCGTGACGACTATTAAGTCTATCTGTTACCATAATCGCTCGATTCGTTTTTATCTGATTAATAGTGATTTTCCAAATGAATGGATTAAACAATTAAATAATCGCTTAGAAAAGTTTGACTCAGAGATTATCAATTGTCGGGTAACCTCTGAACAAATTTCGCGTTATAAAACAGATATTAGTTACACAGTATTTTTGCGTTATTTTGTATCTGACTTTGTGCAAGAAGATAAGGCTCTCTATTTAGACTGCGACTTGGTCGTAACTAAAAATTTGGATAACTTGTTCGAAACAGATTTGCAAGAATATCCATTAGCAGCTGTTAGAGATTATGGAGGAAGAGTATACTATGGTAGGGAAATGTTCAATGCGGGTGTTTTACTAATCAACAATCGTTTGTGGAAACAAGAAAATATGTCCCAACGTTTGATAGATTTAACAAATGAGTGGCATGATAAGGTAGATCAAGCAGATCAGAGTATTTTAAATATGCTCTTTGAAAATAGATGGATAGAAATGGAATTTGACAATAACCATGTTGTGATTCATAAGCAATTCACAGACTATGAGTTACCAGCAGGTCAAGATTATCCTGGTATTATCCACTATCTTTCACATAGAAAGCCGTGGTTTGATTTAGCATCTCAGACCTATCGTGATGTTTGGTGGTATTATCATAGTCTGGAATGGACAGAGTTGGGCCAAAATCATCATTTACATCCACTACAAAAATCACATATCTATCCTATCAGAGAACCGCTTACTTGTTTAATTTATACGTCTTCAGATCAGATTGAACAAATTGAGACATTGATTCAATCTTTGCCTAATATTCAATTTAAGATTGCGGCTAGAGTGATGGTCAGTGATCGTTTGAAACAATTGTTGGTCTATCCAAATGTAACTGTTTATGCTGGAATTAATTATTTAGCAGAACTAGATCAAGAATTAATTGAAACTAGTCAGGTACTTTTAGATATTAATCATGGTGAAAAAACAGAGGAAATGTTAGATCAATTTTCAGAAAGAAGAAAGTTGATTTTAGCTTTTGAGAATACAAAATATCGTGAAGTTGGACAGATAACCTACAAAGTAGAACAAGTTCAAGAAATGATTGAGAAATTAAGAGAAGTGGAAGATAAACATGGATTTTAAAGATTCGGTAAAGTTATTAGGAGATTTTCATCATATAGAGATTTCTCCTACTAGTACTATTGAATTAGGAACAGATGTTATATTTCGTTCATTTGTAAGTTTAGAAGTAGCTAATAATGCTAAATTAACACTAGGAAATAGGGTTTTCTTTAATGACCATTGTACGATTCGTTGTGGCAAAGAAATTGAAATTGGTAAGGATACCATGTTTGGAGATGGGGTAAGGATTTTTGACCATAATCATAAATACTCAAATTACCATATCGAAAAAATTCAATTTACTGCTGACAAAATAACGATAGGAAACAATTGTTGGATTGGAACTAATGTTGTCATTTTAAAAGGAGTGACGATTGGAGATAATGTCATTATTGGAGCAAATGCCTTAATTTATAAAGATATACCAGCTAATTCTATCGTTACTTCTCAAGAGGATTTGAAAATCATTCCAAGGAAACAACACCAGTTTCATGTTTTCACTTTAACAGCTTCAGACACTTTAGAAAATTTAGACTATCTTGTTCAGAATCTGCCAGAGGTATCTTTTCATATAGCAGCTAAAACAAATATTTCGGATTATCTGGAAAGTTTCAATCGTTATGAGAACGTGAATATATACACAAATGTTCATCATGATGATATTATTGAGGACTTGTTGAAGAAATCAGATATTTATTTAGATATTAACCATTGGGGAGAGGTGGATGGTATTGTTAATAGAGCAATAGAACAGAATAAGCCTGTTTATGCTTTTGAGAATACTAATCATGATTCAAGTGGATTTAGTAAAGTTTTTCGACAAGAAGATGCAGATGGAATGGTGACAGAAATACAAAAAATTTTAGGAGAAAAGTAATTATAGTATGGAAATGAATTAATCAGTATCGCAGATCCAGTCTATAACGTTGAGAATTATTTACGAATGTACTTGGACAGTATTCAGAATCAGACGTATCAAAGTTTGAGGTTTTATTAATCAATGATGGTTCACCAGACAATTCAGTAGATATTTGTAGAGAGTATGTTGCTAAAGATACACGTTTTTGTTATTTTGAAAAGGAAAATGGGGGGATCATCAGCGCGTAATCTAGGAATTGAACCTTCAGAGGGAGCTTATATTACTTTTGTTGATTCGGATGATTGGGTGGATTCCGATTATTTAGAAGTTCTTTATAGTGCCCTTATAGAAGAACAAGCAGATATAGCGATATCTACCTACAAAAAAATTAATATTTCGGATAATTGGTGGTATTTTCATTCCTTTCAGGGTAAATATGTGATAGAAGAGTTTTTACGAACATAGAACTAATTAATGAATTGGTTGATTTGAGATTGGAACGGATTGCGATGGTAGCTTTAAAAGGTTACGATATAAGTCAGTACGTTCAACAACATAAATTTTATCTAGACTATTGGCGTCGAATCGCAAATGAAAAAGGACTAGAAAATAGTATTGAAACAAAGAGGTTAGAGGAGTTAGATTTTTTATTAACAGGGAAAATCTACGAGGAGAAATAAAGTGAAAAAAGCAATCGTTCTTGGAGCAGATAATGGTTATTTAAATAAGCTAGAGACTACAATTAAGTCGGTATGTACGCATAATAAAAATTTAAAATTTTATATTTTTAATGATGATCTTCCGAGCGAATGGTTTCAAGTTATGAATAGGCGGTTAAAAGTAATTGATTCAGAAATTGTCAATGTTAAGATTTCGAATCATCAATTAAAAGGTTATCATCTTCCGATTGCTTATCTCTCTTATGCGGCATTTTTTAGATATTTTATAGCAGATTTTGTAGTTGAAGAAAAAGCCCTGTATTTAGATTCGGATATAGTAGTGACTCACTCGCTGGATGAACTATTCCAGGAAGAATTAGGAGATTATTGGATTGCTGGAGTTCGTGATGTTTTTGTAAAAGGTTACGAAGATTGCTTTAATTCAGGAATGATGTTGATTAATGTTAGTAAATGGAGACGAGAAAATATTTCTGTGAAATTAATTGAACTAACAAATCAACACCATCAAGATGTTTTTGGAGACCAAGGTATTCTCAATATGGTTTTTGGGGAAAACTGGAAAAAATTGGATCGTAAATACAATTTTATGGTTGGTTTAGATAGTTTAATTCATATCGCTGTTGAGACAACTCCAGAAGCACTATCAGCTTGGTATAATTCAGCCCTTCCTGATGGTATTTTGCCTTACATCATCCACTATACAGGAGAGAAACCTTGGTTACATATGAGTCAAAATCGCTATAGAGATATTTGGTGGTTTTATCAAGGCTTGGAATGGTCTGATATTTTGTTACGTAAGGAAAGGGTATTTCAGACCTATCAAGATCTGACAGTTATTCCTAAGGCATACACAGCTGTTTTTACCAATAGTTGTGAACTGGAGCAAGTAGAGTATTTAATGGAAAGCTTACCAGATGTTCATTTTTCTATATTTGCTCATACTTGGGTTGCCTCTAATATTATTGATTTAATGAGATACCCAAATGTAACAGTTTATCATCAGTATAACCGTTTTTCTTATGATAAAGTAATGAAAAAATTGGATTTTTATTTAGATATAAACCATCATGATGAGATTGATGATATTACAAATGTAGTAATGAACATGGGGAAACCAGTATTTTCTTTTTCAAATACAAATCATTGTAAAGAAGGTGCAAAGATATTTTCTCCTACCGAACCAGAAAAAATGGTTCAGGAAATAAGAAAGTATATAGATTAAGAGGAGAATTACATGGAGAAGAAAGTTATCGTTTTAGGTGCAGATAATGGTTATCAAGATAAGCTAGAAACGACAATTAAGTCAATTTGTGCCCATAATCGTGGTTTAAAATTTTATGTTTTTAATGATGATATCTCCTCAGAATGGTTTCAACTAATGTCTAAACGACTGGAACCTTTATTATCTGAAATCGTTAATGTGAAAATAAGTGGTAATAGTTTGAGAGATTACCATCTTCCGTTACCTCATTTAAGCTATGCAACATTTTTTCGTTATTTTATTCCTCAATTTGTAAAAGAGGAAAAGGCTCTTTATTTAGATTCGGATATTATAGTAAGAGGGGATATCGAAGAATTATTTTTGACTGACATGACGGATATTCCTATAAAAGCTGTTCAAGATGAGTTGGTTCCAAGCACATTTAATGCTGGAGTAATGTTAATCAACGTTGAATTATGGAGAACAGAAGGAGTAACAGATAAACTTATTGTATTAACAAATGAATTTCATGATAGTTCTTTTGGTGATCAAGGAATTTTAAACAGATTATTTGAAAACCGTTGGCAGAATTTGAACTCTTCTTATAATTTTATGGTTGGAATGGATACAGTTGCAAGAAATTATCAGATTGAAAATTGGTATATCGATTCATTGAAACTAGAAGAGACTGCTAAAATTATTCATTTTACAGGAGAGAAGCCATGGTATCAAGTGAATTTAAATCGCTTTAGAGAAGAGTGGTGGTTCTATTATTCTTTGGAATGGTCTGATATTGTGATGAGAAAGGCTGATTTTAAGAAGGGATTAAACTCACTCATAGAAGCACCACTCTATCATACAGCTATTTTTACAAATACTTGTCATATAGAGCATCTGGAATACTTGATTAGAGAATTACCGCAGGTTCACTTTTCAATTCTGGCTAATACAGGATTTGCATCTGAAATTGTTGATTTACAACGATATTTAAATGTACAAATACTTCCTTCATTTAATCCGATGAATTTCATAAAGGTATTAGAAAAGATTGATTTCTATTTGGATATTAATCATGAAAATGAAATTGCTAATATTATTGAAGAGGTGTATCAAATTGGAAAACCTATTCTTTCATTTGATAATACTTGCCATAATGTAGAAAAAGCAAGTTTTATCTGTGAATCTAAGAGACCGGAAAAAATGGTAGATACGATTAAAGAATTATTGAATAGTGATAGATACTAAAATATAGGCAGTTAAAGAATTGACACTTACTGGACCTGGAAGATACTTCTAAGAGTTTCAAAGGCGGTCTATTCTAATTAGTTTGGGTTATGATTTAATAAACCATATTTTGATTGACAGAAATCAATTAGATAGTGTTGAAGAAGAACAAAATATGCAACTTACGGAGATTTATAGAAGAATGATGGAAAAATTGTCTTTACTTCCGTAGATACTAATAAAAGATGAGATAATACAATATGAAACTACATTTAACAAATTTATATGGCATGGCTGGCGATAGTACTGTTATTCTAGCTCAAAATGCTGTACAAAAAATAGCCAGTAAACTGGGGTTTAGAGAGGTTGGTATCTATTTTTACAACATTGCTTCAGATAGTCCTTCTGAAATGAATAAGCGTCTGGATGGAATTATGGCCAGTATTTCTATTGGTGATATCTTAGTCTTTCAGTCTCCTACTTGGAATGGCTTTGAGTTTGATCGAGTCTTGTTTGATAAGTTGAAGGATATGCAGGTGAAAATTATTTGCTTTATCCATGATGTTGTTCCCCTCATGTTTGATAGTAACTATTATCTCATGAAAGAATACATGTATATGTATAATCTATCAGATGTTTTGATCGTTCCATCAGAGAGGATGAAAGAACGCCTGATGGAAGAAGGTCTGACAACTAAGAAGGTTCTCGTTCAAGGTATGTGGGATCATCCTCATGATTTATCCTTATACACCCCAGCTTTTAAAAAAGAACTCTTTTTTGCTGGAAGTTTAGAACGTTTTCCAGACTTACAAAATTGGTCTCAAGATACGCCTTTGAGAGTATTTTCAAATAAAGGAGAAGCTAGTTCCAATGCCAGAAATCTCAGCATTGAAGGATGGAAAAAAGACGAGGAACTATTGCTAGAATTATCAAAGGGTGGCTTTGGTCTTGTCTGGGGAACTCATCAAAATGATGGAGAAAGTAACCAATATTATACTCTGAATATATCTCATAAGGTTAGTACTTATCTAACCGCTGGTATCCCAGTCATTGTACCGAGTAGCTTATCAACTGCTAAATTTATAGTAGACCAAGGCTTGGGCTTTGTGGCAGATAGCCTAGAAGAAGTTCATGAGATAGTTGATAAAATGAATCTACAAGAATATCAAGAAATGACGAATCGTATCAAGACATTTAGCTATCTGCTAAAAGAAGGTTATTTCACTAAAAAGTTATTGGTAGATGCAATCTATCACTTAGGAATTGATTAAGAGAACAAGATGATTAAAACAATTGTATTAGCTGGTGATCGTAATTACACCACGCAGTTAGAAACAACTATAAAATCTATTCTATACCACAATTCAGATGTTAAGATTTATATTTTAAATCAAGATATTATGCCAGATTGGTTTCGCAAGCCACGCAAAATAGCTCGCATGTTAGGTAGTGAGATTATCGATGTTAAACTACCTGAACAGACTGTATTTCAGAATTGGAAAAAACAAGCTCACATTAGTTCGATTGCTTATGCTAGATATTTTATCCCAGATTATATACAAGAAGATACGGTTTTGTATTTGGATTGTGATTTAATTATCAATGATAAATTAGACAATCTATTTGAGCAGGATATAAAAGAACGTTATCTCGCAGCGATTAGAGATGCAAATGGTCAAGGTTTTAATACTGGTGTTCTACTAATCAATAATGAAAAATGGCGTCAAGAGAAACTAAAAGAACGACTAATTGAACAGTCTATCCTAACAACAAAGGAAGTTGAAGAAGGTCGTTTTGAACATTTTAATGGAAATCAAACGATTTTCAATCAAGTCTTGCAAGATGATTGGTTAGAGCTAGGTCGAGCTTACAATTTACAAGTAGGGCATGATGTTGTGGCTTTGTATAATAATTGGCAGGAACATCTAACTTTTAATGACAAACCAGTGGTGATTCATTTTACGACCTACAGAAAACCATGGACTACCTTGATAGCCAATCGTTATCGTGATTTATGGTGGGAAATCCATGATTTGGAATGGAGTCAGATTTTACAACACCATATAGGAGAGTTTGAACTTCTACCTCGTCTAGATAGAGAATTTTCGTGTTTAACTTTAACTAACTCTCAAGATTTAGAAGGGATAGGAGAGCTAGTTACAGCTCTACCAGAGATGGTATTTCATATCGCGGCTTGGACGGATATGGGGGATAAGCTGATAAAATTAGCTGTATATGATAATGTGAGATTACATCCACAGATTGTTCCTCCTGTACTGGAAAAACTGAAAAGAAAAGTAGATATTTATCTGGATATCCATCAGGGAGTGGAAGTTGAAAGCATATTGAGAGATGTTCGTAACTTTGGAATTCCTATCTTAAGTTTTTCTAATACACAGCATGGAATGTATGAGCAAATAGTATTTGACAAAGAAAATATCAATTTAATGATAGAAGCTATCAAAGACTATGCTGGTCATTCTCGGTTTTTAAAAGATTATAATCAGGAGAAATTTCATTGCTTAATATTTACTGATACACAAGACATTGAACAATTAGACTATTTAGCTCAATATCTTCCACATGTTATTTTTGATGTCGCAGCCTGGACAGATATGGGGCCTAAGTTATATGAACTACAAAATAACTATCGAAATATTCGTTTACATCCAGCTATAACTATAGAAAAATTAGAACAATTAAAAGTAAGAATGGGATTGTATTTAGATATTAGCTGCAGTCATTCAACACATGATATTGTGAAGTCAGCTCATGAAATGAATAAAATCATTTTCTCTTTTGAGAGTACCCAACATGGCTCTTTTGGACAATATATATACTCTTCAAAAGTACCCGAACGTATGGTGGAAGACATTGAAAATCTTATTTCTGGAACATTCCAAGCAAGAAGACCAGCGATTATGGTTAAGGATATTGATCAAACTCTAGATTATATAATAGAAAACCAATCTTCTATTATTCGTTTTGGAGATGGAGAGATGGATTTAATGTTAGGGAAATCTATTCCTTATCAAGTCTATGATGAGAATCTTGCAAGTCAGTTGAAAGAGATTATTTCTCTTCAAAGTGATGAAAAATTAGTTATCGGATTACCAAATGTATTTGCTGATCGTTCTAATTTTACACCAGCAGCGGAAGCCTTCTGGAAGGGACATTTAGAACATCATTTAAAAGATTATGTAGAATTAGCTAGAGCAGATTGGTATGGGACTACATTTGTATCTAGACCATACATTGATTATATGGATAAATCTCAATCGTTTAGTCAATTTGAAAAATTAAAACAAATTTGGAAGAATGAGGACATTCTGATTGTAGAAGGAGTAACTTCTCGTTCAGGTGTAGGTAATGATTTATTTGATGGAGCAAATTCAATTAAGCGAATTATCTGTCCATCCCATAATGCTTATGCGCGTATAGAAGAGATTCAAGAAGCTGTATTACAGTATGTTGAAAATCGCCTTATTTTATGTATGCTTGGCCCTACAGCTAAAATTTTATCCTATAATCTTTTTAAGAAAGGTTATCGGGTTCTAGATATTGGTCATATTGATTCAGAGTATGAATGGATGAAAATGGGAGTTGAGACAAAGGTTAAATTGCATCACAAGCATACTGCAGAACATAATTTTGATCAAGATATTGAATTTATAGAGGATGAAACATATAATAGTCAAGTGGTTACTGTCTTACCGTAATGAATTACCTTAAACTTAAAGGAGATAAAATGTTACAAGAAAAAAAAGCTGTAGTTTTTGCAGGAGATTATGGGTATATTAGACAAATTGAAACTGCCATGAAGTCTCTTTGTCGCCATAATAGCCACTTAAAGATATATATTTTAAATCAAGATATTCCTCAAGAATGGTTTAATAATTTAAAAATATATTTACAGGAAATGGGTGGTGATTTAATAGATTGTAAGTTAATAGGAGACCAATACCAAATGAATTGGATTAATAAATTACCTCACATTAATCATATGACCTATGCTAGATATTTTATACCAGATTTTGTTGAAGAGGATACGGTTCTTTATTTGGATAGTGATTTATTGGTGACTGGTGACTTGACAAAATTATTTGATATGAATATAGAGAGTTATTATTTAGGAGCTGTCCGTTCATGTTTTAGTATGGGAATAGGATTTAATGCAGGAGTTTTATTGATTAACAATAAAAAATGGAAATCTGAAAATATTCGTCAAAAATTAATCGATTTAACTGAAAAGGAACATGAAAATGTTGCTGAGGGAGATCAGTCAATTTTGAATATGATGTTTTCAGACACCTATATTCAAATAGATGAAACTTATAATTATCAAATTGGTTTTGATAGGGGAGCTGCAGAACAAGGACATGCTTGGATTTTGGAAAAGGAAATTAATCCTCTTCCAAAGGTTTTGCATTACATCTCTAATGATAAACCATGGAATCAATTTTCAGTTGGTCGTCTTCGAGAACAGTGGTGGCATTACTCATTTATGGAATGGACTTATCTAACAGCTCTTTGGAAAGAAAAGGGAGTTGTTTATCCACCCAAGATATATTCTCCAAAATTAACTTGTATGAATTTAACCAATTCCTGGTGTGTTGAGAAAATAGAATTTTTAGTTCAAGCTTTACCAGAAGTACACTTTTATATAGCAGCCCATACCTTTATGGCCAATGAATTAAAGGTGTTGTCTAGATTTCAAAATGTTACTTTATATCCTAATTCATTCCCAATGTTGATAGAGAAAATTCTAAAGAAATCTGATCTTTATTTAGATGTAAACCATGATGATAAATTAATTTATATTTATGATTTAGTTAAGAAATATTCTAAACCTATGCTTGCTTTTGATAATACTCGATATCATCATTTAGGAGAGGATATTTATCAGGGAATATACTCACATGAAAGACCGGAGAATATGGTCAGCGCAATAAAAGAATTTATGGAGAAAAGATTATGCAAAAATCAATCGTTTTAGCTACAGATAATTCCTATTTAGTACAAGCTGAGACAACAATTAAATCTATTTTGGCTCACAATACAGATGTATGTATTTATGTTTTTAATAATGATATAGCTCCCGAATGGTTTAAGTTATTGAATGTTAAGTTAGCAAGTTCAAATTCACAAATTATTAATATTCGTGTGGATAAGAATATGTTTACGAGTTATAAAACAGGTGATACGATTAATTATACAACTTTCTTTCGGTATCTAATTCCAGACTTAGTAACTTCGGATAGGACTCTGTATTTAGATTGTGATTTGCTGGTAACAGGTGATTTATCTGAGTTATTTAATATGGACATGGAAGAAAAACCAGTGGCTGCTGTTGCCAGTCCCTATGCATGGGAAAGTGATCCATATGGTTTCAATGCTGGTGTATTATTGATTGATAATAGGATGTGGCGATCAAATTCCTATATTTCACAACTTTTAAAATTAACAGAAGAAAAGCAAGCTGAAGTTGCGATGGCAGACCAAAGTATCTTAAATATTTTCTTTCAGCATAATTGGAAAGAGATAGATAGTACATATAATAATCTTGTTGGATTAGATTATAATTATCGTGGTTCAGAATTACCCAAATTAGAACATTCGCTTCCTAAGGTTATCCATTTTGCAGGAACTCATAAGCCATGGTATACCTATAGTAGTACTAGACTCAGAGAACTTTGGTGGGCTTATAGAGATTTGGATTGGCTTGAAGTTTTATCAGAATCTCCTAATTTAAATTACTACAAGCGAGTTAATCAGTCAAAAAAACAAATTTTTATTTTAACACTAGCCGCAGAAATAGAGCATATTCACTATCTTATTACCTCGTTATCGGATTGGCACTTTCATTTAGCAGCTCCATGTTTTTGCTCTGAACCATTGACATCTCTTTCGCAGTATAGTAATGTAACGGTATATCAGAATATTTTACATAGCAGAATAGACTGGTTGTTGGATGATTCGACAGTTTATCTAGATATTAATCATTATGTAGAGACGATGGATATTCTTAGTAGAGTGAAGGAGAGAAGTAAAAAGATTTTTACGTTTGACACTACAAGAAAGTCGCAAGATGACAGTCTATACGATGGAATATTTTCTATAAACAACCCTGAACAAATGGTTGAAGCCATAAAAAAATTATCAATGTAGAATTGGATTAAGTATTGGATAACGATATATGGCTGTATAGGTAGTAGAGTTAAATATGAGGGATAATATAATTAGTAATAAAGGAGTATTAAGTGAACAAAATTTACTCATCAATAGCGGTAAAAAAAGGCTTAGCAACCTTGTTTCTGTTATTTATCTATGTATTGGGAAGTCGACTTACTCTTCCTTTTGTTAATTTGAATAGTAGAGATTTTTTAGGTGGATCAACGGCATATTTGGCCTTTTCAACCGCACTTCTAGGAGGAAATCTGAGAAGTTTATCTCTATTTTCGATAGGTCTCTCACCCTGGATGTCATCAATGATTTTATGGCAACTACTTTCCTTTTCTAAGAAATTGAATATTTCTTCGGGTGCAGTAGAAGTTCAAGATAGAAGGAAGATGTATTTAACACTGGTTATTGCTTTGATTCAATCTTTGGCGCTCTCATTAAATCTACCGATTCAAGATTATTATTCACCGCTATTGGTGACTATATTGAATACCTTGTTATTAATAGCAGGAGCCTTTTTTCTCATATGGTTATCAGATTTAAATGCTCGGCTTGGAGTAGGTGGTTCTATAGTTATTTTATTAGCTAGTATTATTTTAAATATTCCACAAGATATTTTAAGTACACTTCAGCTTGTTCGAATTTCAACGGGAATTATACTACTTATTGTGTTGAGTAGCATTGTATTAACCTATATGATGGTACTTATGTATAGAGCGCGTTATCGTATACCAGTTCATAAGATTGGCTTACGTAGTCGATTTAAGAGTTATTCTTATTTTGAAATAATGTTGAATCCTGCCGGTGGGATGCCATTTATGTATGTCATGAGTTTTTTAAGTTTACCGACCTATGTATTTTTACTATTGCAGACCCTTTTTCCTCAGACTTCAGTCTTCTCTGAAATGTCGGCTCAGTATGGAATTGGAAAACCATTATGGATTTACTCATATATTACCATGATTTTTTTATTTAGTATTGCTTTTGCTTTTGTCAATATGAGTGGTGATCAACTATCAGATCGTATGAAGAAATCTGGGGAGTATATATATGGAGTTTATCCAGGTGAGGAAACAAGTCGTTTTATTAATCGATTGATCTTGCGCTTTTCGATTATAGGGGGAACTTTTAATGTGTTGATGGCGGGTACTCCAATGTTATTTGTTTTATCTGATGAAAAGTTGTTGAGGATTGCCATGATTCCAGGTTTATTTATGATGTTTGGTGGTATGATTTTTACAATCAAAGATGAAATGAAGGCTTTGAGACTAAATGAAACCTATAAACCCTTGATTTAGGAGGCTTTTATGTATTATTTTATACCAGCTTGGTATGGTTCAAACCGCCAATGGCACGCTGATTTGACTCCATGGTATTATTCTCACTTTAAGCTTGAATTTGATGATACTTTTAATCAAATTAGGCTGTTTCAAAGGCAAGGGATACCATCTCGACTACTCGTATTAGCCTATCAGCCACATTTGCGTTATTTTTTACATAGACATGGTGTCTTAGAGACAGAAGTCTATTCTATCTTTGATGACATGCAAGACTTGCAAGACCCCCACACTCAGGTTCTCAATATAAGAGATATAGAGTGGGATAGTGATTGTCAATTTCTTTATAGTCCTTTTGCGATAGTAGTTCAAAAAAATGGTAAAAAGTATGCAAAGGTAGAACATGGCGTAGAAGGATTTATCAGTGATATCCAATATTTTGATCACGATGGTCAGATAAGTCAGCACTATATTATGGATGATCGTGGGTTTGTATCAAGTGTCATTTATTTTGATAATGGACAGCCTACATATCAAGACTATTTAGATCCAAAAGGCATCTGGCGTTTTAGAGAGCATTTAAACGAGGGAGGACGAGTAGAGGTAAATCCAATATTTGGCTATCGTTTTAAACAGCTTCACTACGCGGATATAAGTCAATTGATCGCAGAATATTTTGATAAATATCTGCAAAAGCAACAGAAAAAACAGGATATTTTCATCATTCCTTCTCATCCTCATCATGACCAATTTCTCTTCAGTTGTTTACCAGGTGATACTGCTAAAATTTTGAGTCTTTTCATTAATCGGAATGCTCAAGCTAGTTTTAAAGATTTAGCTCCATCATTTGAACAGGCGAATCTAGTCTTAGTAGATAGAGAAGATAGTTTACAACTCTTGCAGGAACTATATCCTAACCTATCGGATAAATTTCATCATCTCTCTCCTTTTGATACACGTTTACGACTAGGAAGAAGTCAGACTAGAAAAGAATCGATACTTTACTATCAATTAGATTTTTCAGAAGGAATTGATAGACAAGCCTTATTTCAGGTCTTATCATTTATTGCTGAAACTAAAAATACAGAAGTCATTTTTGGGGCCTTTTCTGCTAGTCAGAACCAAATGGAAGAAGTGGAATCACTTGTCAATGAAATCATTCAGGAACAAATCCGTACTGATAGTTTAGAAAAAGGTCTAGACTATGGTGGGGCAGAAAATCCTTTAGAAGAAAACCAGGAGCAAGAGCTGCGTTTTCAATTTGTCAATATGAATGATGAATTGGATTTGATTAAGACACTCGAGTTTGTTCGTTTGATTGTGGATCTCAATAAACAACCACACCTCTATACTCAAATAGCAGGTATCAGTGCGGGAATTCCTCAGATTAATCGGGTTGAAACCGTCTATGTGGAACATTTGAAAAATGGTTATCTGATTTCAGATGTGACAGAATTTTCCAAGGCTACACATTACTATACGGATAAACTAAAAGAGTGGAATCAAGCTCTAGTATATTCTATTGATAAGATCAAAGAACATACTGGCCAACGTTTCTTAGATAAATTGCATCACTGGATTGAGGAGGTTACTGATGTCAAAGGACTATAAAATCCTACAGATAGGGATTGATAATTGGGCTCACCATTACGATATTCCTGAAAATATGGATTGGTACTATTTCTGCCCCAACTCACCGCTAGCCCTTCGTAAAATGATGGAAATGGATAGCATCACAAATTTTCATGCAATTTTGATAGAAGATGGTCAATATATAAGAGATTTATTGCCTTTTGTGCACCATATCGAACCCTATACTCTACTTTATAGCCACGATTTTCAAACGACAGATTTGGGCATTCTTGATTGCTTAAAAAAGCGGTGTGCTCAGGCTATAGACTTCTCAGATCCTCAGCAATTAGTCAATGATTTGTCCACTTCTCTCTTTGGTGGAGGTTACGGTGATAAACTATTTCCATCTGGTATCCAAATTCATCCCTCCTTTAAAGGTTCTATTTCTTATCAAGGATTTGAACACGTGACTCTAGAAGGGAATTTTGGAGAGGATTTCCAACAACTAGCTTACTGGTCCTATAATTTTATGGTCGATAAAAACTTACCCATAGAACTATGGTTAGAGTACAAAAAACAAGGAAATTTTGAGTTTAGGTTGGTGATTCGCAAGATATGGAATGGTTCAGTGGATGAATTTTTTGAAGAGGAAGTTTATTCAGAAGCTGATTTAGAAAAATCTATTATTATGAATAGTAAAGATAGTAATTACTTGTTATTTATATCAATTGAGGCATGTGGGAATGGGAAACTCCAGTTAGGGAATCTTCACCAACGTTGGAGCCGAAAACAGTTTGGGAAATTTGTCCTTGGTGGTAACATATTACATGACGAAAATCGAGATGAAATTAATTACTTTTTCCATCCAGGTGATTTTAAGCCACCTTTAGCTGTTTACTTTTCAGGTTTTCGTCCAGCTGAGGGATTTGAAGGATATTTTATGATGAAAAATTTAGGATGTCCATTTCTTCTATTTTCGGATCCTCGTCTTGTGGGTGGAGCCTTTTACTTAGGTAGTGAAGGATTAGAGAATAAGATTAAGGAAACCATTCAATATTATTTGGATTATCTTGGTTTGACATCTAAAGATTTAATTTTATCAGGCTTATCAATGGGAACTTTTCCATCGCTCTACTATGGAGCCACTTTTGAACCGCGTGCAGTTATTGTCGGGAAGCCACTAGCTAACATTGGGACTATTGCAAGACGAGGGCGTTTAGAGGCACCAGGAGTATTTAATACAGGATTTGATGTACTGAGACATCAGACGGGCGGAGTTAGTCCCCAGCATATGGAAGATCTGGATCAAACTTTTTGGAATGCTTTTAAAAAGGCTGATTTCACCCAGACAATTTTTGGTTTGTCCTATATGAAGGATGAAGATATGGACAGCAAAGCCTACGATCAGTTAGTAGAACATCTTTGCCATACAGGGGCTAAGATTTTGTCTAAAGGCACAGATGGACGACATAATGATGATACAGATACCAATGTTGCTTGGTTTCTACATTTTTATCGTATGATTTTGGAATCAGATTTTGGAAGGTTGGACAAATGATTATCAATCAGAGAACAGACATTAAGTGGGGAGAAGTAGGGGGGACATTTATGTATGGTAGTAAGGTAACCTATTATGAAGACAAACATATTAGTCTATATAATCCCTTAGTGACATCAGGAGAAATCTTAAAAACATGGTTTTCTGATGTCAATTACCAGGCTGCTCGTACTCAGCCTAGCCTCCCTTTGTTAAAAAGAAATCACGATTATCAATTATGCATGAATTTTGAATGCCAACCTACAAATGGAGTTTATACAAAGATTGCCTTTTTTGATAGATACGGAGATGTGATTGAAGAGAAAATTGAAAAAATGAAAGTCTTTGATTTTACTTATCCTGATGATACCTATACCTACCAAGTTTCCCTTCTAAGTGCTGGTTTTGAGTCCTTGGATTTCTATTCTTTTTCTATTAAGGAGATGAATCGTGTTTAAAGGTTTATATCAAGATTTCCAACTTCGTAAAGTCAAAAGAATTTTAAAGAAGATTAATGCCCTTAAAGGAACGATGAAGTCTTTATCAGACCAAGAACTAGCGGCAAAAACAGTGGAGTTTCGTCAACGTCTTGCTGAGGGTGAAACTCTTGACGACCTATTGGTGGAAGCGTTTGCAGTTGTTCGTGAAGCGGATAAACGTGTATTGGGCATGTTTCCCTATGATGTCCAAGTCATGGGAGGAATTGTTATCCATCAGGGAAATGTCGCTGAGATGAATACTGGTGAGGGGAAAACCTTGACAGCCACTATGCCTGTTTATCTCAATGCCCTGACAGGTAAAGGTACCATGCTGATTACCACTAATGACTATCTAGCTAAACGTGATGCTGAAGAGATGGGACAAGTGTATCGCTTCTTAGGATTGACAATTGGGGTACCTTTAACAGATGATCCAAAAGAGGAATTGACGCCAGAAGAGAAAAAAAGAATTTATGCATCAGACATCATCTATACAACTAATAGCAATTTAGGTTTTGATTATTTAAATGATAATCTGGCCTCAAATGAGGAAGGGAAATTTTTACGTCCCTTTGATTACGTTATTATTGATGAGATTGATGATATCTTACTAGATAGTGCTCAGACTCCACTGATCATTGCAGGGGCCCCTCGGGTTCAGTCTAATCATTATGGTATTATTGATACGCTGGTAACGACTTTGGTAGAAGGAGAGGACTATATCTTTAAAGAGGAAAAGGATGAGGTTTGGCTCACTACCAAGGGGGCTAAGGCTGCTGAAAGCTTCTTAGGCATAGATCATTTTTACAAGGAAGAACATGCTGTTTTTGCTCGCCATTTAGTGTATGCGATTCGAGCCCATAAACTCTTTACAAAAGACAAAGACTATGTCATTCGAGGGGATGAAATGGTACTAGTAGATAAGGGAACAGGGCGTCTAATGGAGATGACCAAACTACAGGGAGGCCTCCATCAGGCCATTGAAGCTAAGGAACATGTCAAATTATCTCCAGAAACGAGGGCCATGGCTTCCATCACCTATCAGAGTCTTTTTAAAATGTTTAATAAGATATCTGGTATGACAGGGACAGGTAAGGTCGCGGAAAAAGAGTTTATTGAAACCTACAATATGTCTGTAGTGCGCATTCCAACCAATCGTCCTAGACAACGGATTGACTATCCAGATAATCTCTATATCACTTTACCTGAAAAAGTGTATGCATCCTTGGAGTACATCAAGGAATACCATGCTAAGGGAAATCCCTTACTCGTTTTTGTAGGTTCAGTTGAAATGTCTCAGCTTTATTCATCACTCTTGCTCCGTGAAGGGATTGCACATAACGTTCTCAATGCCAATAATGCGGCGCGTGAGGCCCAAATCATCGCAGAATCAGGTCAGATGGGAGCTGTAACAGTGGCAACCTCTATGGCAGGACGTGGGACAGATATCAAGCTTGGTAAAGGAGTTGCAGAACTTGGTGGCTTGATTGTTATTGGGACTGAGAGGATGGAAAGTCAGCGGATTGACTTGCAAATTCGTGGACGCTCTGGTCGTCAGGGAGATCCTGGGATGAGTAAGTTCTTTGTATCCTTAGAGGACGATGTTATTAAGAAATTTGGTCCTTCTTGGGTTCATAAAAAATATAAAGATTATCAGGTTCAAGATATGACTCAACCAGAAGTATTGAAAGGTCGTAAATACCGAAGGCTAGTCGAAAAGGCTCAGCATGCTAGTGATAGTGCTGGACGTTCGGCACGTCGTCAGACTCTAGAATATGCTGAAAGTATGAATATTCAACGGGATATGATTTACAAGGAGCGTAATCGTCTAATAGATGGTTCTCGTGACTTAGAGGATGTTGTGGAAGAAATAATTGCTAGTTACATAGATCAAGTGACTTCTTCAGAATATGAAAGCCGAGAGTTACTTTTCCACTTTATTGTGACCAATATTAGTTTTCATATTAAAGAGGTTCCAGATTATATAGATGTAACTGATAAAACTGCAGTTCGTAGCTTTATGAAGCAGGTGATTGATAAAGAACTTTCTGAAAAGAAAGAATTGCTTGATCAACATGGTTTATATGAACAGTTTTTACGACTTTCTATGCTCAAGGCTATTGATGACAACTGGGTAGAGCAGGTAGACTATCTACAACAGTTAACTATGGCAATCGGTGGACAACCAGCTGATCAGAAAAATCCTATTGTAGAATACTATCAAGAAGCTTATGCGGGCTTTGAAGCTATGAAAGAACAAATCCGTGCGGATATGGTGCGTAATCTCCTGATGGGCTTAGTTGAAGTCACTCCTAAGGGTGAGATTATGACTCATTTCCCATAAAAAGAGGAAAATATGACAATTTACAATATAAATTTAGGAATTGGATGGGCTAGTAGCGGTGTTGAATACGCCCAAGCCTACCGTGCTGGTGTTTTTCGGAAATTAAATCTGTCCTCTAAGTTTATCTTTACAGATATGATTTTAGCCGATAATATTCAGCACTTAACAGCTAATATTGGTTTTGATGATGATCAAGTGATTTGGCTTTATAATCATTTTACAGACATCAAGATTGCACCGACTAGCGTGACAGTGGATGATGTCTTGGCTTACTTTGGTGGCATTGAAAGTCGTAGAGAAAAGAATGGCAAGGTTTTACGTGTCTTCTTTTCTGATCAAGATAAGTTTGTTACCTGTTATTTGGTGGATGAGCATAAGGACTTGGTTCAACATGCAGAGTATGTTTTTAAAGGAAAATTGATTCGAAAGGATTACTTTTCTTACACGCGTTATTGTAGCGAGTATTTTGCTCCCAAGGACAATGTTGCAGTCCTATACCAAAGAACTTTCTATAATGAAGACGGAACTCCAGCCTATGATATCTTGATGAATCAAGGAAAGGAAGAAGTTTATCGTTTCGAGGACAAGATTTTCTATGGGAAGCAAGCCTTTATGCGTGCCTTTATGAAATCCTTGAATTTGAACAAGTCTGATTTGGTCATTCTTGATAGAGAGACAGGCATTGGACAGGTTGTTTTTGAGGAAGCACAGGTAGCGCATTTAGCTGTAGTTGTTCATGCGGAGCATTATAGTGAAAATGCTACAAATGAGGACTATATCCTTTGGAACAACTATTATGACTACCAGTTTACCAATGCAGATAAGGTTGATTTCTTTATCGTATCAACTGACAGACAGAATGAAGTGTTGCAAGAGCAATTTGCCAAATATACTCAGCATCGTCCAAAGATTGTTACCATTCCTGTAGGAAGTATTGATGCTTTAACTGAGTCAAGTCAAGGACGTAAGCCATTTTCTTTGATTACGGCTTCGCGTCTTGCCAAAGAAAAACATATTGATTGGTTGGTCAAGGCGGTTATCGAGGCTCGTGAGGAAATCCCTGAATTAACCTTTGATATTTATGGTAGCGGTGGAGAAGATTCTCTGCTTAGAGACATTATTGCAAATCATCAGGCTGAGAATTATATCCAGCTCAAGGGGCATGCGGAACTTTCACAGATTTATAGCCAGTATGAGGTTTACTTGACTGCTTCAACCAGTGAAGGTTTTGGTTTGACCTTGATGGAAGCTATTGGCTCAGGTCTGCCCCTAATCGGTTTTGATGTACCTTATGGCAATCAGACCTTTATAGAAGATGGAAAAAATGGTTATTTGATTCCAAGTTCATCAGACCACGTAGAAGACCAAATCAAGCAAGCTTACGCAGCTAAGATTTGTCAATTGTATCAAGAAAATCGTTTGGAAGCTATGCGTGCCCATTCTTACCAGATTGCAGAAAGCTTCTTAACCGAAGAAATTTTAGAAAAGTGGAAAAAAACAGTAGAGGAGGTGCTCCATGATTGAACTTTATGATCGTTATAGTCAGGAAAGTCGAGATTTACATGAAAGTCTAGTATCTACTGGTCTTTCTCAACTTGGAGTGGTCATCGATGCAGATGGTTTTCTGCCTGATGGTCTGGTTTCTCCTTTTACCTATTATCTAGGTTACGAGGATGGAAAACCTCTCTATTTCAACCAAGTCCCTGTTCCAGCTTTTTGGGAAATTTCAGGCAATAATCAGTCTGCTCGTATTGAGGATATGACACAGGAGAGGGCTGTCATTCATTATGCAGATGGAATGCAGGCTCGCTTGGTTAAACAGGTAGACTGGAAAGACCTAGAAGGTCGAGTACGTCAGGTTGATCATTATAATCGCTTCGGAGCTTGCTTTGCTACAACGACCTATAGTGCAGATAGTGAGCAGATTATGACGGTTTACCAAGATGTCAATGGTCAGGAAGTCTTGCTGGAAAATCATGTGACGGGTGATATCTTATTGACTTTGCCTGGTCAGTCCATGCGTTACTTTGCAAATAAGGTTGAATTTATCACCTTCTTTTTGCAAGATTTGGAAATAGATACAAGTCAGCTTATCTTTAATACTCTAGCGATTCCTTTCTTGGTTTCCTTCCATCATCCAGATCAATCTGGCTCAGATGTTTTGGTTTGGCAGGAACCTCTCTATGATGCTATTCCAGGCAATATGCAGTTGATTTTGGAAAATGATGATGTGCGTACTAAGAAGATTATCATTCCTAACAAGGCGACTTATGAGCGCGCTTTAGAGTTAACTGACGAGAAATACCATGCTCAGTTTGTGCACTTGGGTTACCATTACCAGTTCAAACGTGATAATTTCCTAAGACGAGATGCCTTAATCTTGACCAATTCCGATCAGATTGAGCAAGTAGAAGCAATTGTAGAAGTCTTGCCTGATGTCACTTTCCGTATCGCAGCGGTGACAGAGATGTCTTCTAAGTTATTAGACATGCTTCGCTACCCTAATGTGGTCCTTTACCAGAATGCTAGCCCACAGAAGATTCAGGAGCTCTATCAATTGTCGGATATTTACTTGGATATAAACCACAGCAATGAGTTGTTGCAGGCAGTGCGTCAGGCCTTTGAGCACAATCTCTTGATTCTGGGCTTCAATCAGACGGTTCACAATAGACTTTACATCGCTCCAGACCATCTATTTGAAAGTAGTGAAGTTACTGCTTTGGTTGAGACCATTAAACTGTCCCTTTCAGATGTTGAACAAATGCGTCAGGCACTTGGCAAACAAGGCCAACATGCCAACTATGTTGACTTGGTACGATTTCAGGAAACTATGCAAACTGTTTTAGGAGGCTAATATGTCAGAGGAAGATTTGTTTTACAAAGACGTTGAAGGTCGCATGGAAGAGTTGAAACAAAAACCCATCAAGAAGGAAAAAGAAACCCGAGGGGAAAAGATTAGTAAGACTTTTTCACTCTTACTAGGTTTGATGATTCTGATTGGTTTACTATTTACTTTGCTGGGGATTTTGAGGTAGGCCTATGATTGAAATACTGATTGTTTTAGCTATTATCCTATCTCTTGCTTTGATTGTATTGGTAACTATACAACCCCGTCAAAATCAACTCTTTTCCATGGATGCCACTAGTAATATTGGTAAACCAAGTTACTGGCAGAGCAACACCTTGGTAAAGGTTCTCACTTTATTAGTGAGTTTGGCCCTATTCGTTTTACTATTAACCTTTATGGTAATAACTTACAAATAAAAGAAAACTTCAGAGATTCACTTTTTGTGATTGGTCTGAAGTTTTCTTTTTTACTGTCCATATTTTTGGTAAAAGTCAACTTTTACTTGGATGAAGGTTTTGGCTTCGCGTAGAAGTTGAAGAAGGGTGGCACGGGTTTCAAATTCTTCTCTTGTCTTGGGTAGACTGCGGTTTCGGAAGACTTCCAGATAACGTTCAATTTCATCTAGCAAATCAGAAGCAGGATTGGTCTGGCTCAGTTGACCTGCAATTTTTGAAAAGAGTTGGGCTAAAATCAGGCTCTCACTGGCAGCTAGATGACAGGTGTTGATTTGCTGGGCCATGTTTCGCAGGATACGACTTTGTCGCTGTCTCATCTCAAAGTAGTGGATATGGTAGTCGGTCTGGTGAAAGAGGTGGTCAGAGTGGTCCAAATAGACCAGTCTGAGTGCTTCTTCTAAAAGGGTATCCAATTCTTCAACCAGCTGTGCTCGGTTGCGTCCATCTCCTCTGGATAAATAATATTTGAAGCGTTGGAGGATATCTTTTAACTTTTCTTCTACCAGCGTGTGGTAGTGCTGGATTTCCTCTTCTCGGGAAGGCATGTAGAGATTGACCAGTAAAGCAAATCCTGTACCGATAGCAAAGAGAAGAAATTCATTGACTAGAAGATATGGAGAGGTTGACTCTTGTACTAAGAGATGGCTCACCAAAACAGTGCTTGGTGTGATACCAATTTCCCAGCCCATCTCGTAGGCTATGGGCACATAAAGAGCCAGATAGAGGCCAAGGCTCCAGATATGAAATCCGGTCAAGTGAAAGGCCAAACCCCCAATAGACAGAGCTAGAAGCATAGAAAAAAGACGATTGCGGGCTAGTTTTAAGGTACTTCTACGTGTATCAGATAGGCTCAAGAGGGCGATGATTCCAGCCGAGACAGCTGAGGATAGATTGAGAAAATAAGCAAGAAGGCAGGCAAGACAGGTAGCTAAGATGAGCTTGGCCGTACGTTGGCTAATAGACATAAGAATTTCCTAATAAGTTAGAATAAAAGCGTAAAAGACAAGACCTGAGAGGCTTGCCTTTATGAGTTATTTTTTACGGGCTGCTGCGTATTCGGCAACGGCGGTAAAGAGGACATCTGTAGAAGAGTTAAGGGCTGTTTCACATGAGTCTTGGATGACACCAATCACAAATCCAACCCCAACAACTTGCATGGCAATATCGTTAGAAATACCGAAAAGGCTACAAGCAACTGGGATAAGAAGGAGGGAACCACCGGCAATACCAGAAGCACCACAGGCTGAGATTGCGGCAACTACACTAAGGACAAAGGCTGTCGCAAAGTCAACAGGAATTCCAAGAGTGTTAACTGCAGCAAGAGTCAAAACGTTAATAGTAATCGCTGCTCCGGCCATGTTGATAGTAGAACCAAGTGGGATAGAAACAGAATAGGTATCTGGATCCAGTCCAAGGTCGTGGCAAAGTTTCATGTTGACAGGGATGTTGGCAGCAGAACTACGAGTAAAGAAGGCTGTCACACCGCTGACACGCAAACATTTCCAAACGAGGGGATAAGGGTTTCTCTTCATAAAGAGGAAAGCAATCAATGGATTGACTACTAAGGCCACAAAGAACATGGTTGTCACCAAGAGGGCAAGTAAGATTCCGTAGTTGGCTAGGCTTCCGATTCCCTTATCAGAGATGGTTTTGAAGACAAGACCAAGGATACCAAATGGAGCTAGGTTAATGATCCATTCGACAATCTTAGAAGTCACATCAGCCATAGTTTTCAGCAATTCTTTACTGTTTTTACTTGCCTCTCTCATAGCAATCCCGAAAACAACTGCCCAAGATAAGATACCGATGTAGTTGGCAGTAATGAGGGCATTAACTGGATTGTCAACCAGTTTGAGCAAGAGGTTGCTGAGGACCTGTCCAATTCCATCTGGTGGAGCAATATCGGTATTAGCACTATTCAAGGTAATTTCAACAGGGACAATGAAACTTGCTAGTACAGCGATAAGGGCAGCGGCGAAGGTTCCCACCAAGTAAAGGAAGATAACGGTTTTCATATTGCTGTCTTGCCCCTTTTGATGTTGGGAAAGGGCATTGGCAACGAGGGCAAAGACCAGAATCGGTGCGATGGCTTTGAGGCCACCAACAAAGAGATCTCCGAGCAGGCCAATTCCTGAAATGTTAGGAAGTGTCAGTCCAAGGATTCCTCCGACAAGCATGCCAATCAAGATACGTTTGATCAGGCTTGCCTTATTCCAAGCATGAATGAATTTTTTCATAACAATCTCCTTTGTTGTGTAATGTTTATGATTATAGTATAAATATGAACTAAAATCAAGAATTTTCTGTCTATTTTTGAAATTATTTTTGAATATTTATGGAGAATGACACTTTATGAAAGTATGGTATAATAAATGAAAGGAGTTTTCTATGCAAGAATTTATTCAAACCTATCTCAATAAGCTTGATATAACAACGATTATCGAGAATATCTTAACCAAGCTACTTTCTCTTTTATTCTTATTTTTACTCTTTTATATAGCTAAGAAACTGCTCCATACCATGGTGCAGAGAATTGTTAAACCTTCTCTAAAAATGTCTCGCCACGATGTCGGGCGTCAGAAAACCATCTCACGTCTGTTAGAAAATGTGTTTAATTATACCCTTTATTTCTTTTTGCTCTACTGCATTTTGTCGATTTTAGGTTTACCAGTTTCGAGTTTGCTGGCAGGGGCTGGAATTGCTGGGGTGGCTATTGGGATGGGAGCCCAAGGTTTTCTGTCTGATGTCATCAATGGCTTTTTCATCCTCTTTGAACGTCAACTGGATGTAGGAGATGAAGTTGTTTTGACAAATGGTCCTATTACAGTATCGGGCAAGGTGGTTAGTGTCGGCATTCGAACAACGCAACTCAGAGGAGAAGACCAGGTTCTGCACTTCGTTCCCAATCGGAATATCACCGTCGTCAGCAATTTCTCTCGGACAGACCAGGCCTGAAATTTTAGCAGATTTATGGTACAATAGAAAGAGTTTGGTAAAGGAGAGAAGATGTTTTTAGAAAAACAGTTGGGCAATGGTTGTACCTGGATTAACCTAGATTTGGACAAGTTGAAAAAACTAGAGGACCTTTCTGAAATCTACGGTTTGGACAAGGAAACCATTGAATACGCACTGGATAGAAATGAGCGTGCCCACATGGATTATCACCGTGAAAATGGGACTGTGACCTTTATCTACAATGTCTTGAACTTGAAAAAGGATAAGGCCTACTACGAAGCCTTTCCCATGACCTTTATCGTGGAACATCGTCGCCTGATTACCATTAGTAATACCAAGAACGCCTATGTCATTGAACAGATGACCCGTTATCTGGACAGTCATGACACGCTTTCGATTTACAAGTTTCTCTTTGCCAGTCTGGAAATCATCAGCAATGCCTACTATCCTGTCATCGAGCAGATGGACAAGAGTAAGGACGAGGTCAATGGGCTCTTGCGCCAGCGGACGACTAAGAAAAACCTTTTTGCCCTTTCCGACTTGGAGACCGGTATGGTTTATCTTACTGCGGCTGCCAAGCAAAATCGCATGTTGCTGGAACATATTCAAGGGCATGCCCTCTATCGCAGTTTTAACGAGATTGAGAGAGAACAGTTTGATGATGCCATGATTGAGGCTCATCAGCTGGTGTCCATGACAGACTTGATTTCTCAAGTTCTCCAACAACTATCAGCATCTTACAACAACATCCTAAACAATAATCTGAATGATAATTTGACAACCTTGACTATCATTTCAGTCTTGCTAGCCGTTTTGGCAGTAGTGACAGGCTTTTTCGGAATGAATGTTCCGCTCCCTTTAACAGATGAACCCCATGCTTGGCTCTATATCAGCTTGGCTAGTGCAGGTTTGTGGATTATCCTGTCATTATTACTAAGGAAAATTGCGAAAAAAAGTTAAGAAAAGGAGCCAGAATGGCAATTGAAAATTATATGCCAGATTTTGCTGTGGAAGCAGTCTATGATCTGACAGTCCCAAGCCTGCAGGCGCAGGGAATCAAGGCTGTTTTGGTCGATTTGGACAATACCCTCATTGCTTGGAACAACCCTGATGGGACGCCAGAGATGAAGCAATGGCTACATGACCTTCGGGACGCGGGTATTCGCATCATTGTGGTCTCAAATAATACCAAAAAACGAGTTCAACGCGCAGTTGAAAAGTTTGGGATTGATTACGTTTATTGGGCCTTGAAACCCTTCACATTTGGGATTGACTGTGCCATGAAGGAATTTCACTATGAGAAAAGTGAAGTGGTTATGGTCGGTGACCAGCTCATGACGGATATTCGAGCAGCTCACCGTGCTGGCATTCGCTCGATTTTAGTCAAACCCTTGGTCCAACATGACTCAATCAAAACGCAGATTAACCGAGCTCGTGAGCGTCGTGTCATGCGAAAAATCACTGAAAAGTACGGACCGATTACATATAAAAAAGGAATTTAACTATGGAAGAAATTCTCTGTATTGGTTGTGGAGCAACCATTCAGACGACAGACAAGGCTGGTCTTGGATTTACTCCTCAGTCAGCGCTTGAAAAAGGATTGGAGACTGGAGAAGTCTATTGCCAACGCTGTTTCCGTCTCCGTCACTACAATGAAATCACAGATGTCCAGTTGACGGACGATGATTTCCTCAAGCTCTTGCACGAAGTGGGAGATAGTGATGCCTTGGTAGTCAATGTCATTGATATCTTTGACTTTAATGGCTCTGTCATCCCAGGCTTACCACGTTTTGTATCGGGTAATGATGTCCTCTTGGTTGGAAATAAAAAGGATATCCTGCCCAAGTCAGTTAAGTCGAGCAAGATTAGCCAATGGCTCATGGAACGTGCCCACGAAGAAGGTCTTCGTCCAGTCGATGTCGTCCTAACTTCGGCACAAAACAAACATGCCATCAAGGAAGTCATTGACAAAATCGAGCACTACCGAAAGGGCCGCGATGTCTATGTAGTCGGTGTGACCAACGTTGGAAAATCAACTCTTATCAATGCCATTATCCAAGAAATCACTGGTGACCAGAATGTCATCACGACTTCGCGTTTCCCAGGAACAACCTTGGACAAGATTGAGATTCCGCTTGATGACGGATCTTATATCTACGATACGCCGGGAATTATCCACCGTCACCAGATGGCACATTACTTGACTGCTAAAAATCTCAAGTATGTCAGCCCTAAAAAGGAAATCAAGCCCAAAACCTATCAGCTTAACCCTGAGCAAACCCTGTTTTTAGGTGGTCTTGGACGCTTTGACTTCATTGCAGGTGAGAAGCAAGGATTTACAGCCTTCTTTGATAATGAACTCAAACTCCACCGTACCAAGCTAGAAGGCGCTAGTGCCTTTTATGACAAGCACCTTGGAACACTTCTGACACCACCAAATAGCAAGGAAAAAGAAGATTTCCCAAAACTAGTCCAGCATGTATTTAACATCAAGGACAAGACAGACCTAGTCATCTCAGGACTCGGCTGGATCCGCGTAACAGGCACCGCCAAAGTCGCCGTCTGGGCACCAGAAGGCGTCGCAGTCGTCACACGAAAAGCAATTATATAAAACAAAATCGCTGAGCGAACAAAGTGAGCTCATATAGCGATAGTTATTGCCGTGGTGTCTTGCCAATCTGTAGATTGGCAAGGGGCACAATTGAGACCAAGGCTCAATTGTTAGGTCAGGAAATCCATTTTTCAAAGATGAGATCTTTGGAAAATTAGTTCCGACCGTCCCTCACCACCTAAAATAACTATCAAAAAACAAGGAAGAAAATTATGTCATTAACATCAAAACAACGTGCCTTCCTCAACAGCCAGGCACACACCCTCAAACCCATCATCCAAATTGGGAAAAATGGACTTAACGACCAAATCAAAACCAGCGTTCGTCAAGCTCTTGACGCTCGTGAATTGATTAAAGTTACTCTCTTGCAAAACACTGATGAAAACATCCACGAAGTAGCTGAAATCTTGGAAGAAGAAATCGGTGTGGATACAGTCCAAAAAATCGGACGCATCTTGATTTTGTTTAAACAATCTAGCAAGAAAGAAAATCGCAAGATTTCTAAAAAAGTCAAGGAAATCTAAAAAAACTACTCCAAATAACTGTTTTTACAGAGAAATAAAGGAGACTAGCCTATGGCAATCGAACTATTGACTCCCTTTACCAAGGTAGAGTTGGAGCCGGAAATCAAGGAGAAAAAACGCAAACAAGTCGGGATTTTAGGGGGGAATTTTAACCCTGTTCACAATGCCCATCTCATTGTTGCGGACCAAGTCCGGCAACAGTTGGGATTGGACCAGGTTCTGCTCATGCCTGAATATCAACCCCCTCATGTGGACAAAAAAGAAACCATCCCTGAGCACCATCGTCTCAAGATGCTTGAATTGGCGATTGAGGGGATTGAAGGTCTGGACATTGAAACTATTGAGTTGGAGCGCAAGGGCATTTCCTATACCTACGACACCATGAAGATTTTGACAGAGAAGAATCCAGATACGGATTATTACTTTATCATCGGTGCCGACATGGTGGACTATCTGCCTAAGTGGTACCGAATTAATGAGCTGGTTGACATGGTTCAGTTTGTGGGGGTTCAGCGTCCACGCTACAAGGCTGGGACTTCCTATCCAGTTATCTGGGTGGATGTGCCTCTCATGGATATCTCGTCCAGCATGGTGCGTGACTTCCTTGCCCAAGGTCGGAAACCCAACTTTCTCCTACCTCAGCCTGTGCTAGACTACATCGAGAAGGAGGGGCTCTACTGATGGCTTATCAAGACTATATCAACTGCTCCCGTGAGGCTTTGTTGGAAAAAATGGCAGAGCTTCTACCTGAAAAACGTTTAACCCATTGTCTAGGTGTAGAGAGTGCAGCCATAGAGCTAGCAGAGAGATTTGGAGTCGATGCCGAGAAAGCAGGTCTAGCAGGGCTCCTTCATGACTATGCTAAAAAGCTATCAGATCAGGAATTTCTGGATTTGATTGACCGTTACCAATTAGACCCTGACCTCAAAAACTGGGGCAATAATGTCTGGCATGGTATGGTCGGAATATACAAAATTCAGGAAGATTTGGATTTGCATGATTCAGAAATCCTGCGATCCATTGAAATCCATACAGTCGGTGCTGGTCAGATGACAGACTTAGACAAGGTCATCTACGTCGCAGACTATATCGAGCACAATCGTACCTTTCCAGGTGTGGATGTGGCGCGTGAGATTGTTGAGCTATCGCTTGATAAGGCGGTGGCCTACGAAACAGCTCGTACCGTAGAGCATCTAGCTCATCAGGGATTTCCCATCTATCCCCAAACCCTTGAAACCTATAACGCCTTTGTGCACTATTTGAAAGAGGACTAAATGAACGAAAAAGAATTACTAGAACTAGTCGTGAAAGCGGCTGATGAGAAACGTGCGGAGGATATTCTCGCACTTGACGTACAAGATTTGACTAGCGTGACGGATTACTTTGTTATCACTAGCTCGATGAATAGCCGTCAGTTGGATGCTATCGCTGATAATATCCGTGAAAAAGTAGCCGATGCAGGCTTTAAAGGCAGTCATGTCGAAGGAGATGCAGCTGGAGGTTGGGTCTTGCTGGACCTAGGCGCTGTCGTTGTGCATATCTTCTCAGAAGAAATGCGTGCCCACTATAACCTAGAAAAACTATGGCATGAGGCAAATTCAGTAGATATTTCAGAATCTCTTGCTTAGAAGATGAACTCAGTTGTAGTCAACTGGGTTTTATTTGCTTATTTAAAAAAATTGATAGAAAGGTAAAGGGCGAGTGGTGTTTGCCATGGAGGCTCTTGGTATCATGATTATGGCAACTTATGAAACTTTTGCGGCGGTCTATGATGCGGTCATGGACGATAATTTATATGATAAATGGACGGATTTTTCTCTGCGTCATTTGCCTAAGACCAAGGAGAGAAAGAAACTCTTGGAATTGGCTTGTGGGACAGGCATCCAGTCTGTGCGCTTTTCTCAAGCTGGTTTTGATGTGACTGGACTTGACTTGAGTGCGGATATGTTGAAGATTGCGGAGAAGAGAGCGACTTCAGCCAAGCAAAAAATTGCTTTTATAGAAGGTAATATGCTGGATTTGTCCAAGGCAGGTCAATACGACTTTGTCACGTGTTACTCGGACTCGATCTGCTACATGCAGGATGAGGTGGAAGTAGGGGACGTCTTTAAGGAAGTGTATAATGCTCTTAATGAAGACGGAGTTTTCATCTTTGATGTACATTCGACTTACCAGACAGATGAAGTTTTTCCAGGCTATTCCTATCATGAAAATGCGGAAGATTTCGCCATGCTCTGGGATACCTACGAGGATGCGGCGCCTCACTCCATCGTGCATGAGTTGACCTTCTTTATCAAGGAGGCGGACGGTTCCTTTAGTCGCCACGATGAAGTGCATGAGGAGCGGACCTATGAAATCTTGACCTATGATGTCTTGCTGGAACAGGCTGGATTCAAGTCTTTCAAACTTTATGCGGACTTTGAGGACAAGGAGCCAACAGAAACAAGTACTCGTTGGTTTTTTGTGGCGCAGAAGTAGGAGATTAGCATGACCATCACAGGTATTATCGCGGAGTTTAATCCTTTTCATAATGGACACAAATACCTGCTGGAGCAGGCTGAGGGATTGAAAATCGTAGCCATGTCTGGGAATTTCATGCAGAGAGGCGAGCCTGCTATTGTGGATAAGTGGACAAGGGCCCAGATGGCACTGGAAAATGGAGCGGATCTGGTAGTGGAATTGCCCTTTTTAGTCAGTGTTCAGGCTGCGGATTTTTTTGGCCAAGGAGCTGTGGATATCTTGGCTCGCTTGGGCATTGATACTCTATCCTTTGGGACAGAAGAAGCTATGGATTACCAGAAAATTGCTGACTTATACACAGAGCAAGGTGCTGAGATGGAGAAATTTGTGGAAAATCTGCCTGATTCCCTCTCTTATCCTCAGAAGACCCAGGCCATGTGGAAGGAATTTGCAGGGCTTGATTTTTCTGGCAATACGCCTAATCATGTCCTTGCTCTGGCTTATGCCAAGGCAGTTGCGGGACGAAACATCAAGTTGCATCCGATTCAGCGTCAGGGGGCTGGCTATCATTCTGTGGATAAGGATGTGGACTACGCCTCGGCGACAGCTCTCCGTCAGCATCAGTCAGACCAAGATTTCTTAGAACGCTTTATGCCTTCTGTTGCCCTCTTTGAGCAGGTTAGTAGGGTGAGCTGGGAAGACTATTTTCCTATGCTCGGCTATCAAATCTTGTCCAATCCAGACCTAACCACTATTTATCAGGTCAATCAGGAAATGGCAGTGCGCATTAAGGATGCTATTAAAACAGCTCAGTCTGTTGACGAATTGGTAGAGGCGGTTGCGACCAAACGTTACACCAAGGCGCGTGTCAGACGCCTCTTGACCTATATCTTGGTGCAGGCCAGAGAAAATGACTTGCCAGAAGCCATTCATATCCTTGGATTTACTGAAAAAGGCAGACAACATCTTAAATCTCTGAAAGGGCAGCTCAGTCTAGTCAGCCGAATTGGCAAAGAACCATGGGATAGCATGACTCAAAAGGCAGACAAGATTTACCAACTAGGAAATCCAAGTATAGAAGAGCAGAATTTTGGCAGAGTGCCGATTAGAATAGAAACAAACTAAGTCTACTGAAAGGTAGGCTTTTTGAGATTTTTACGAATAATACTCTTCGAAAATCTCTTCAAACCGCGTCAACGTCGCCTTGCCGTACTCAAGTACAGCCTGCGGCTAGTTTCCTAGTTTGCTCTTTGATTTTCATTAACTATAAATAGATAGAAAAGAAAATCTTGTACAAGTTTCTGACAATTTCTTTCTTTTCGTGTATAATAGTAGAAAAGAGGTAAAATGGGGTATGGTTATGGAAGCAGTTCTTTACTCAACATTCCGAAATCATTTAAAAGACTACATGAAGAAGGTAAATGATGAATTTGAGCCTTTGACGGTGGTCAATAAAAATCCAGACGAGGACATTGTAGTCCTTTCAAAGAGTGAGTGGGATAGTATTCAAGAAACCCTGAGAATTGCTCAAAATAAAGAACTTTCTGATAAGGTTTTGCGAGGAATGGCTCAAGTCCGTGCTGGAAGCACTCAGGTACATATGATTGAGGAGTAATGGATGTTGCTCAAGTTTACAGAGGATGCCTGGGTGGATTATTGCTACTGGCAAACTCAAGACAAGAAAACGTTAAAAAGAATTAACATGCTAATCAAGGATATTCAACGCGATCCTTTTGTAGGAATTGGTAAACCAGAACCACTCAAGTATGACTACCAAGGAGCCTGGTCTCGTCGCATTGACTCAGAAAATCGCTTGATTTATATGATGGATGGAGATAGCGTGGCTTTCTTGTCTTTCAAAGATCATTACTAAGTCTACCGAAAGGTGGGCTTTTTCTATAATTTTTACTCAGCTATAACTTCTCAGAAATAGAGATTACGCTAATAAATTATAGGTAATTAAACTCCAATTTCCCCAAAACATATTCTATTTTAGGTTTGTGAAAATCACTTTTTTATGGTAGAATGTAAAAGAATGTATGTCATTCGGAATAACAATAAAATGAGGTAAAAACATGGAAATCATGTCGCTTGCGATTGCTGTTTTTGCCGTCATCATTGGTTTAGTCATTGGATATGTCAGCATCTCAGCCAAGATGAAATCATCTCAGGAAGCTGCAGAGTTGATGCTTTTAAATGCTGAACAAGAAGCAACTAATTTACGTGGACAAGCTGAACGCGAAGCAGATTTACTTGTTAATGAAGCCAAGCGTGAAAGCAAGTCTCTTAAAAAAGAAGCACTATTGGAGGCCAAAGAAGAAGCCAGAAAATACCGTGAAGAAGTGGACGCTGAATTCAAATCAGAACGTCAAGAACTCAAACAAATCGAAAGTCGTTTGACAGAGAGAGCTACTAGCCTCGATCGTAAGGACGACAATTTGACGAGTAAAGAACAAACACTTGAACAAAAAGAACAAAGTATTTCTGATAGAGCGAAAAACCTTGATGCGCGTGAAGAGCAATTAGAGGAAGTCGAAAGACAAAAAGAAGCAGAGTTAGAGCGTATTGGTGCCCTGTCTCAGGCAGAAGCACGAGATATTATCTTGGCACAGACAGAGGAAAACTTGACCAAGGAGATTGCCAGTCGTATTCGTGAAGCTGAGCAAGAGATCAAGGAACGTTCTGACAAAATGGCCAAGGACATCTTGGTTCAAGCCATGCAACGTATCGCTGGTGAATATGTAGCGGAGTCAACAAACTCAACGGTTCATCTACCAGATGATACCATGAAGGGACGCATTATTGGTCGTGAAGGTCGTAACATTCGTACCTTTGAAAGTTTGACAGGGGTTGATGTCATTATCGACGATACGCCAGAAGTGGTGACCTTGTCAGGATTTGATCCGATTCGTCGTGAGATTGCTCGTATGACTATGGAAATGTTGCTCAAGGATGGTCGTATTCATCCAGCTCGCATCGAAGAGTTGGTTGAGAAAAACCGTCAAGAGATTGACAATAAAATCCGTGAATACGGTGAGGCCGCTGCCTATGAGATCGGTGCGCCGAACCTCCATCCAGACTTGATGAAGATTATGGGACGTTTGCAGTTCCGTACTTCATATGGACAAAATGTCTTGCGCCATTCGATTGAGGTTGCTAAGTTGGCTGGTATCATGGCGAGCGAACTTGGTGAAAATGCGGCTCTTGCCCGTCGTGCTGGCTTCCTTCACGACATTGGTAAAGCTATTGACCGTGAGGTTGAAGGTAGCCACGTTGAAATCGGTATGGAATTGGCACGTAAGTACAAGGAACATCCAGTTGTGGTCAATACGATTGCTAGTCACCATGGCGATGTTGAAGCTGAAAGTGTGATTGCAGTGATTGTTGCTGCAGCAGATGCCTTGAGCGCTGCCCGTCCGGGTGCTCGTAGTGAGTCTCTTGAGAGCTATATCAAGCGTCTTCATGATTTGGAAGAAATTGCCAATGGCTTTGAAGGAGTACAAACTAGCTTTGCCCTTCAAGCAGGACGTGAAATTCGCATCATGGTCAATCCAGGACAAATCAAGGACGACAAAGTCACAATCTTGGCTCACAAAGTTCGTGAGAAAATTGAAAATAATCTCGATTACCCAGGAAATATCAAGGTAACCGTGATCCGCGAGCTTCGTGCAGTAGATTATGCTAAATAAATAAGAAAGAGCAGTTGAAAAATTACTGCTTTTTTGTTACACTAGATAGAAAGACTGTAGAAGGATAGTTTGCGAAAATTGCTACTATCTGAAGGGAAATCTTATTTTATTTTCACAGACTGACTAAAGGAGACACAATGGCAGACCGAGGCTTACTAATCGTTTTTTCTGGTCCTTCAGGGGTTGGAAAAGGAACGGTTAGAAGAGAGATTTTTGAGAGTTCTGAAAACCAATTTCAATACTCTGTATCGATGACGACACGCGCACAACGTCCTGGAGAAGTGGACGGTGTTGACTATTTCTTCCGTACTCGTGAAGAGTTTGAAGAGCTGATTCGTCAAGGACAGATGTTGGAATACGCAGAATATGTCGGCAACTACTATGGAACTCCTCTGACCTATGTCAATGAAACCTTGGACAAGGGAATCGATGTTTTCCTTGAAATTGAAGTTCAGGGCGCTCTTCAGGTCAAGAAAAAGGTTCCAGATGCTGTCTTTATCTTCCTGACACCACCAGATTTGGATGAATTGCAAGATCGTTTGGTAGGTCGTGGAACAGACAGTGCAGAAGTGATTGCCCAACGAATCGAAAAAGCCAAGGAAGAAATTGCCCTCATGCGTGAGTATGATTATGCGATTGTCAACGATCAGGTGCCCCTAGCTGCTGAGCGTGTCAAACGTGTGATTGAAGCAGAACACTTCCGTGTGGATCGTGTCATTGGTCACTATCAGGAGATGTTACCAAAATCTCCAACTACCCGATAAAATTTAGAAAATAGGTACAAGCAAATGATGTTAAAACCCTCTATTGATACCTTGCTCGACAAGGTTCCTTCAAAATATTCACTCGTAATCTTGGAAGCAAAACGTGCCCACGAATTGGAAGCAGGTGCGCCAGCAACTCAAGGTTTCAAGTCTGAAAAATCAACTCTTCGCGCCTTAGAAGAAATCGAATCAGGAAACGTTACCATTCACCCAGATCCAGAAGGAAAACGTGAAGCAGTGCGTCGCCGTATCGAAGAAGAAAAACGTCGTAAAGAAGAAGAAGAAAAGAAAATTAAAGAGCAAATCGCTAAAGAAAAAGAAGATGGTGAAAAAATTTAAGGTTGGGGGGACTCAATCTTATTTTTTCTATTGCAAGAATGTACGGACAAGGAGGAGGTGAGAAGATGGCCATAGCCAAGATTATCGTAGATGTGCCCTTGATGCAGACAGACCAGCCCTATAGTTACAGGATTCCTGAGGAATTTGAGGGAATGCTGGAAGTTGGGATGCGG
The DNA here is from genome assembly GCA_001560895.1 of Streptococcus mitis. Classification (NCBI taxonomy): domain Bacteria; kingdom Bacillati; phylum Bacillota; class Bacilli; order Lactobacillales; family Streptococcaceae; genus Streptococcus; species Streptococcus mitis. The sequence goes on along the minus strand of CP014326.1, from coordinate 1,697,893 downwards.
GTTCATGTGCCTTTTGGTAAGGGAAATCGCCTGATTCAAGGGATTGTTCTTGGTGTGGAGTCCCAATCAGATGAGGAAGAGATGGAGCAAGATTTAAAAGATATCGCTGAGGTGTTGGATTTTTCACCTGTTCTCACACAAGAACAACTCTGGCTGGCTGAGGAGTTACGCAAGTCCGTCTTTTCTTACAAAATTTCCATCCTCAAGGCTATGCTACCAGGATTTCTGAACTCCAGCTATGACAAGATTCTCTATCCTTTGGAAGGTCTGAGTCAGGAAGATCGAGAGAGTCTGTTTGGTTCAGAAGATTCGCTTGCCTTTTCTTCACTAGACCTTGCCAAACAAGCCGAAATGATGCGTTTGACTAGAAAAGGCCTGCTTGGTCTAGAATATCAGGCGATTGATCAAAAGAAGGTCAAGACCCAGTCCTGGTATGAGGTTGATCTTGCTCAATTAGAAGATGTTGAGATTTCCTCTCGTGCCAAGAAAAAGTTGGCACTGAGAGACTATTTGCTTTCTCATCCTGAGAGTTCTTCCTTGGCTAGTTTGTTAGAGTTCTACTCGCGGGAGCAAGTCAACTTCTTTGTGGAACAAGGTGCTGTGACCATAGTCCAAAAGGAAGTGCAACGTTCGGCTGCTTATTTTGAAGGGATTGAGGCAAGTCAGCCTTTGGAATTGAATCCAGAGCAAAGACAGGCGCGTGATGAGGTTGTCAGTGCTATTGGTAGTCATAAGCCTCCCTTCCTCCTTCAAGGGATTACAGGAAGTGGGAAGACGGAGGTTTACTTGCAGATTATCCAAGGGGCCTTGGACAAGGGCAAGACAGCTATTTTGCTGGTACCTGAGATTTCTTTGACTCCACAGATGACGGAGCGCTTTATAGCTCGTTTTGGTGAGAAAGTGGCCATTCTCCACTCAGGCCTGTCCAATGGTGAAAAGTATGATGAATGGCGCAAGGTAGAACGTGGCGATGCTCAAGTTGTTGTTGGTGCCAGATCCGCCATCTTTGCTCCGCTGAAAAATCTGGGTGTAATGATTATCGATGAGGAGCATGAAGCGACTTATAAGCAGGACAGCAATCCCCGTTACCATGCCAGAGAGGTGGCCATTTTACGGGCTCAGTATAATCAAGCAGCTTTGGTGCTTGGTTCAGCGACACCAAGTCTGGAAAGCCGTGCGCGAGCTGGAAAAGGCGTCTATCAACACTTACGTCTGACCCAACGTGCCAATCCTTTGGCTACCATTCCTGAGGTTCAAGTGATTGATTTTCGGGACTATATCGGACAAAACGAGACGTCAAACTTTACGCCCCCTTTGCTAGAAGCCATCCAAGACCGTCTGGCTAAAAAAGAGCAGGTGGTTCTCATGCTCAATCGCCGTGGTTATTCTAGCTTTGTCATGTGTCGGGAATGTGGGACGGTGGATACTTGTCCCAACTGTGATATTTCTCTGACCTTGCACATGGACACCAAGACAATGAATTGCCATTATTGTGGTTTTTTAAAGGACATTCCTCAGGCCTGTCCTAACTGTAAGAGTCGCAGTATTCGCTACTATGGAACAGGGACTCAAAAGGCTTATGACGAGCTAGCAGAACTCTTTCCCCAGGCACGTATTCTGCGCATGGATGTGGATACGACGCGCAAGAAAGGTAGTCACCAAGCTCTGCTTGACCAGTTTGGTCGAGGGGAAGCGGATATTTTACTAGGTACTCAGATGATTGCCAAGGGTTTGGATTTTCCCAATGTGACTTTGGTCGGGGTTCTCAATGCGGATACAGCTTTGAATCTGCCTGATTTCCGTTCTTCTGAGAGAACCTTCCAGCTCTTGACTCAGGTGGCAGGCCGGGCAGGCCGTGCTGAAAAAGCTGGTCAGGTTTTGATCCAGTCTTACAATCCGCAGCACTATGCTATTCGATTTGCCAAGGAACAGGACTACGAAGGCTTTTATGCCTATGAAATGGGAATCAGACGACAACTAGGCTATCCGCCTTACTATTTCACCATTGGTATTACCCTTTCTCACAAGAAAGAAGAAGAGGTGGTTAAACGTGCCTATGAAGTTATGAACATTTTGCGGTCAGGTTTGTCTGAAACCAGTAATATCCTTGGGCCGACGCCCAAACCCATCGCCCGTACCCACAACCTCTATCATTACCAGATTTTGATTAAATATCGTTTAGAAGATGAGCTTGGTCCGACCCTCAATAAGGTTCTGGCCTTGACTCAAGAACGAGAAAATAGTGAGCTCCGTCTCAGCATTGATCATGAGCCACAGCAATTTTTATAAGAAGGAGAAGATATGACAAAATTAATCTTTATGGGGACACCCGACTTTTCAGCAACAGTCTTAAAAGGACTTTTGACAGATGATCGTTACGAAATTCTAGCTGTTGTAACCCAGCCAGACCGTGCTGTTGGGCGTAAAAAAGTTATCCAAGAAACCCCAGTTAAACAAGCTGCCAAAGAGGCAGGACTTCCTATCTACCAACCTGAAAAACTATCTGGAAGTCCAGAGATGGAAACTATTATGCAGCTAGGAGCAGATGGAATTGTGACTGCTGCATTTGGGCAATTTCTTCCAAGTAAACTCCTTGATAGCATGGACTTTGCGGTCAATGTTCATGCTTCTCTTCTTCCTAAACATCGTGGTGGAGCGCCAATCCATTATGCCTTGATTCAAGATGATGAGGAAGCTGGTGTGACCATTATGGAAATGGTTAAGGAAATGGATGCAGGAGATATGATTTCTCGTCGCAGCATTCCGATTACGGATGAGGACAATGTCGGCACCTTGTTTGAGAAATTGGCGCTAGTTGGTCGTGATTTGCTTTTGGATACTTTGCCTGCCTACATTGCTGGTGACATCAAACCTGAACCACAGGATCCAAGTCAGGTTACTTTCTCGCCAAATATCAAGCCAGAAGAAGAAAAACTAGATTGGACTAAAAGCAATCGTCAACTCTTTAACCAAATCCGTGGGATGAACCCCTGGCCTGTTGCCCATACTTTCCTTAAGGGCGACCGCTTTAAGATTTATGAAGCACTACCAGTAGAAGGTCAGGGAAATCCAGGTGAGATTCTCTCTATTAGCAAGAAAGAATTGATTGTCGCAACGGCTCAAGGAGCTTTGTCTCTCAAACAAGTTCAGCCTGCTGGTAAGCCTAAGATGGACATTGCTTCCTTCCTCAACGGAGTTGGTCGTACATTAACTGTAGGAGAACGATTTGGTGACTAAAGTAGAAACGGCTAGAAGTTTAGCCCTAGCGGTATTAGAGGATGTTTTTATCAATCAAGCATACTCAAATATCGCCTTAAATAAGCATCTCAAAGGAAGTCAACTTTCAGCAGCAGACAAGGGCTTGGTGACCGAGCTGGTCTATGGAACGGTAGCCCGTAAACTGACTCTGGAATGGTACCTATCCCACTTTATTGAGGACAGAGACCAGTTAGACAGTTGGCTTTATGTCCTGCTCCTCATGAGTGCCTACCAACTTCGCTATTTGGATAAGATTCCAGACCATGCTGTGGTCAATGAAGCAGTGGAATTGGCCAAAGTCCGTAAAAAAGGCAGTGAAAAATTAGTCAACGCTGTTCTTCGTCGTATTCTGCGTGAAGGCTGGCCAGATATTGCCAGCATCAAGCGAAAAAACAAGCGTGATTCCCTTGCCTATTCTCTCCCAGTTTGGCTAGTTGCCAAACTCAAGGAAGAATACGGAGAGGAGCGAGCGAAGGCTATTTTTGAAAGTCTCTTGGTGCGTAACAAGGCCAGCATTCGTGTAACAGATCTAGGACGAAAAGAGGAAATCCAAGCCTTGTTGGAGGCCAGTGATTCATCCTTGTCTCCTTCTGGTCTGGTTAAGGAGCAGGGGCACTTTGCAGGCCATGATTTGTTTGCAGAAGGGGCTATAACCATCCAAGACGAGTCTAGTCAACTGGTTGCGCCAACTTTGAATTTGCAGGGAGATGAGCGAGTGCTTGATGCTTGTGCGGCTCCGGGTGGGAAAACAGCCCATATAGCCTCTTATCTTACGACAGGTCAGGTTACTGCTCTGGACTTGTATGACCATAAGTTGGACTTAATCCAAGAAAATGCCCAACGTTTGAGGGTCGCAGGACGGGTTCAAACGCAAAAATTGGATGCCAGAAAGGTGCATGAGTTTTTTGGTCAGAATTCCTTTGACAAGATTTTAGTGGATGCTCCCTGTTCAGGAATCGGTCTTCTGCGTCGCAAACCAGATATCAAATACAACAAAGAAACATCAGATTTCGCGTCCTTACAGGAAATTCAGCTAGAAATATTAGGTAGTGTTTGTCAAACACTACGCAAAGGTGGTATAATAACTTATAGTACCTGTACTATTGTCTCAGAGGAGAATTTTCAAGTCGTTGAGGCGTTTCTAGAAAGTCATCCCGAGTTCGAGCAGGTAAAACTAGAACATGAATGTAAGGATATCATGAAAGACGGCTGTATCCTCATTACACCTGAATTGTATGGAAGTGATGGATTCTTCATCAGTCAATTTCGCAAGATATCGGATTAGGAAGGAACTGACACATGGAAATTTCATTATTAACAGATGTTGGTCAGAAACGAACAAATAACCAAGACTATGTCAACCACTATGTCAATAGAGCTGGGCGTACCATGATTATTTTAGCTGATGGGATGGGAGGTCATCGCGCAGGGAATATCGCTAGTGAAATGGCGGTAACAGACCTAGGTATAGCTTGGGTCGATACCCAGATCGATACAGTCAATGAAGTGCGTGAATGGTTCGCCAATTACCTAGAAATTGAAAATCAAAAGATTCATCAACTCGGACAAGATGATGCCTATAAAGGAATGGGAACAACTCTAGAAGCTGTTGCTATTATTGGCAATCAGGCTATCTATGCTCATATTGGAGATTCTCGTATCGGTTTGATTCGTGGGGAAGAATACCACCAGTTAACGAGTGACCATTCTTTGGTCAATGAATTGCTTAAGGCAGGTCAATTGACACCAGAAGAAGCTGCTAGCCATCCACAGAAAAATATTATTACTCAATCTATCGGTCAAAAAGATGAAGTTCAACCTGATTTTGGAATGATTACCCTTGAGCCAGGTGACTATCTCTTGCTCAATAGTGATGGTTTGACTAACATGATTTCAGGCAGTGAGATTTGTGATATTGTAACCAGTGATATTCCTTTGGCAGATAAAACAGCGACGCTCGTGCGTTTTGCTAACAATGCAGGAGGTTTAGACAACATTACGGTTGCCCTTGTTTCTATGAACGAGGAGGATGCAGAATGATCCAAATCGGCAAGATTTTTGCCGGACGCTATCGGATTGTGAAACAGATTGGCCGAGGAGGCATGGCAGATGTCTATTTGGCCAAGGATTTAATTCTAGACGGAGAAGAAGTGGCAGTGAAGGTCCTGAGGACCAACTACCAGACGGACCCGATAGCTGTAGCTCGTTTTCAGCGTGAAGCGAGAGCTATGGCAGATCTAGACCATCCTCATATCGTTCGGATAACAGATATTGGTGAGGAAGACGGTCAACAGTATCTTGCAATGGAGTATGTTGCTGGACTGGACCTTAAACGCTATATCAAGGAACACTATCCTCTTTCTAATGAAGAAGCCGTCCGTATCATGGGACAAATCCTATTGGCTATGCGTTTGGCCCATACCAGAGGAATTGTTCACAGGGACTTGAAACCGCAAAATATCCTCTTGACACCAGATGGGACTGCCAAGGTCACAGACTTTGGGATTGCGGTCGCCTTTGCAGAGACGAGTCTGACCCAGACTAACTCTATGCTGGGTTCGGTTCATTACTTGTCACCAGAGCAGGCGCGTGGTTCGAAGGCGACTGTACAGAGTGATATCTATGCCATGGGGATTATTTTCTATGAGATGCTGACAGGCCATATCCCTTATGATGGGGATAGTGCGGTGACTATTGCCCTTCAGCATTTCCAGAAACCACTGCCGTCAGTTATTGATGAAAATCCGTCTGTGCCTCAGGCTTTGGAGAATGTTGTTATCAAGGCAACTGCCAAGAAATTGACAGATCGTTATCAGTCAGTTGCAGAGATGTATGTGGACTTGTCTAGTAGTTTGTCTTACAATCGTCGAAATGAGCCTAAACTGGTATTTAATGATACTACTAAGGCAGACACCAAGACTCTACCAAAGGTATCCCAGAGTACCTTGACCTCGATTCCTAAGGTGCAAACACAAAGTCCGAAGCCACAGACTGCGAAGCCGAGTCAGCAGGCTTCAGAAGACAATTACGCAAGCAAGCCTGTTAAGAAACGGAAATTTAGAGTTCGTTATATGATTTTGTTGGCCAGCATTGTATTGGTGGCAGCTTCTCTTGTTTGGATATTATCCAGAACTCCTGCAACCATTACCATTCCAGATGTGGCAGGTCAGACAGTTGCGGAGGCCAAGGAAACGCTCAAGAAAGCCAATTTTGAGATTGGCGAGGAGAAATCAGAGGCTAGTGAAAAGGTGGAAGAAGGGCGGATTATCCGTACAGATCCTGAAGCTGGAAAGACTCGAAAAGAAGGTTCGAAAATCAATTTGGTTGTCTCATCAGGCAAGCAATCCTTCCAATTGAGTAACTATATTGGCCGTAAATCGACAGATGTTATCGCAGAACTCAAGCAGAAGAAGGTTCCTGAAAATCTCATCAAGATTGAGGAAGAAGAATCAAGTGAGAGTGAAGCAGGAACTGTTCTCAGACAGAGTCCAGCTGCCGGAACAACCTATGATTTGAGCAAGGCCTCAACGATTACCCTAACCGTTGCTAAGAAAGTAACCAGCGTTGCCATGCCAAGTTATATAGGATCTAGTCTTGAATTTACTAAAAACAATCTCGTTCAAATTGTCGGTATTAAAGAAGCCAATATTGAAGTTGTAGAAGTGTCGACAGCTCCTGATGGAACTGCTGAGGGTACAGTCGTTGAACAGAGTCCAAAAGCGGGTGAAAAGGTTGATTTGACTAAGACGCGTGTCAAGATTTCAATCTATAAACCAAAAACACCGCCGTCAACGTCATCATCAGCACCAGCTCAACGTGGAAACCAAGGTTCTACTACAACACCAAGTCAGGGGAACCAACAAGGAAATCAACGAGGGAATGCACCTGCTACGACTCAATCAAGTAGTGAAGGCAACCACGAAAATTCTCGTGATTAAACGAATCTTTGTCATGATTTCATGGCAAAGATTTTTTTTGAGTCCGGATTTGTGATAGAATAGAGGGAGTTGATAAAAGGAGGCAAGCATGGAAGAATCAAGAGAATTAAATGCCGTCATCGATGTGATTATGCTAGCGGGGACCATTCTCCTTAAAAGTGGTTCAGAAATCCATCGTGTAGAAGATACCATGATTCGAATCGCGCATTCGCAGGGGATTGTGGATTGCAATGTCCTTGCCATGCCTGCCGCTATCTTTTTCTCCATTGAAAATACCAATATTTCGCGAATGAAACGCGTGACTTCCTCTTCTTATAATATTGAAAAAGTCTGTGATGTGAACCAGATTTCTCGTCAGTTGGTAGGAGGAAATCTTGATTTAGAGACAGCCTTCAAGCAATTGAAGGCCTTGCAAGCCCAGCCCCTTCCTTATACTAAGTTGCAGGTAACTTTAGCTGCGACCTTTAGTGCTCCTTTCTTTTCAATTATGTTTAGTGGAAATATCTACGACGCACTTGGGGCAGGAGTGGCCACCTTATTTGGTTTTGCCTTTTCCCTCTATGTGGAGAAGTTTATCCGAATTCCTTTTGTGACAGCCTTTGCTGGGGCCTTCGTCTTTGGGATGATTGCCCAGTTTTGGGCTCGCTATACAGGATTTCCTTCAACGGCAGATTTGATTATAGCCGGTGCGGTCATGCCTTTTGTACCAGGTATTGCCTTGACCAATGCGGTTCGGGATATTATGACCAACCACATAAACTCTGGTATGAGTAAGATGTTTGAATCTCTGCTCATTACCCTTGCTTTAGGTGCAGGAACTTCTGTCGCCTTGGTATTGATGAACTAATATGACACTAACAACCTTTTTACTACAAGCAGTAGCAAGTCTTCTTGCTATCATCACTTTTTTAATCGTACTCAATGTTCAGCGGTCTATGCTCTTACCAGGAGGGATTTTGGGCATGGCTGTCTGGCTAATTTATCTCTTGCTTAAGGAACCAACCAATGTTATTGTAGCTACCTTCATTGCCGCCATTATCGGTTCTTGTGTTAGTCAGATTTTAAGTATTCTTTACAAGACCCCTGCTGTGGTCTTTATCTTGGCCATTTTGGCACCCCTGGTTCCGGGATACCTTTCTTATCGGACAACTGCCTTTTTTGTGACAGGTGATTACAGTCACGCCATTGCTAGTGCAACCTTAGTTGTCATGTTGGCTTTGGTAATTTCCATTGGAATGGCTAGCGGAACAGTGATTCTCAGACTGTATTCCTACTTACGAAAACAGCAAAATCGTTAGACTAACAAGAGACTTGATTTGGTGAATCAAGTCTTTTTTCTCTCTTTTACTGCCATTTGTGATAAAATAGTATAGAACGATTTTTTACATGAATGATAAAACAGAGGTAAATATGACAATCGGTATTGATAAGATTGGTTTTGCAACCAGTCAATATGTCTTGAAATTACAAGACTTAGCAGAAGCGAGGGGAATTGACCCTGAAAAATTAAGCAAAGGACTCTTGCTCAAGGAATTGAGTATTGCTCCCCTAACTGAGGACATCGTGACCTTGGCGGCCGGTGCAAGTGACTCTATTTTAACTGAGCAAGAGAGAGCAGAAATTGACATGGTCATTGTGGCTACCGAGTCAGGAATTGACCAGAGTAAGGCTGCGGCCGTCTTTGTGCATGGCTTGCTGGGTATCCAGCCCTTTGCTCGTAGTTTCGAGATTAAAGAAGCCTGCTATGGAGCGACAGCTGCCCTTCATTATGCCAAATTGCATGTGGAAAATTCTCCAGAGTCCAAAGTTTTGGTTATTGCCAGTGATATTGCCAAATATGGTATTGAAACTCCGGGAGAACCAACTCAGGGTGCCGGAAGTGTGGCAATGTTGATTACACAAAATCCACGCATTATGGCCTTTAATAATGACAATGTAGCTCAGACTCGTGACATCATGGATTTTTGGCGTCCAAATTACTCAACAACCCCTTATGTGAATGGTGTTTATTCTACCCAACAATATTTGGATAGTTTGAAAACAACTTGGCTTGAATACCAAAAACGCTACCAGCTTACTTTGGATGATTTTGCGGCTGTATGCTTCCATTTGCCTTATCCGAAATTAGCACTAAAAGGCTTGAAAAAAATCATGGATAAGAGCCTGCCCCAAGAGAAAAAAGACCTCTTGCAAAAGCATTTTGACCAGTCTATTCTCTACAGTCAAAAAGTGGGGAATATCTATACAGGTTCCCTCTTCCTAGGACTCTTGTCTCTCTTGGAAAATACAGATAGCTTGAAGGCTGGGGATAAAATTGCCCTTTATAGTTACGGAAGTGGTGCTGTTGCTGAGTTCTTCAGTGGTGAATTGGTTGAAGGATATGAAGCTTATCTGGATAAAGACCGCTTGAACAAGCTCAACCAACGAACTGCCCTATCCGTAGCTGACTATGAAAAAGTCTTCTTTGAGGAAGTGGACTTGGATGAAACAAACTCTGCCCAGTTTGCTGGTTATGAAAATCAAGAGTTTGCCTTGGTTGAAATTGTGGACCACCAACGCCGTTATAGCAAGGTTGAAAAATAATGAAGATAAGTTGGAATGGATTTTCTAAAAAATCATACCAAGAGCGCCTCGAGCTGTTACAAGCTCAGGCGCTCCTTAGTCCTGAGAGACAAGCTAGTTTGGAGCAGGATGAACAAATTAGTGTGACTGTCGCAGACCAGCTGAGTGAGAATGTAGTAGGAACTTTTTCTCTGCCTTATTCGCTGGTTCCAGAGGTTCTTGTCAATGGTCAGGAATACACAATTCCCTATGTGACGGAAGAGCCGTCAGTGGTTGCTGCGGCCAGCTATGCAAGTAAAATCATCAAGCGTGCAGGCGGTTTTACTGCACAAGTCCATGAGCGTCAGATGATTGGTCAGGTAGCTCTTTATCAAGTTGCTGATCCTGAACAAGCGCAGGAGAAGATCACCAGCAAGAAAGCAGAACTCTTAGAACTTGCTAATCAAGCCTATCCTTCTATCGTTAAACGCGGAGGCGGGGCGCGTGATTTGCATGTAGAGCAGATTAAAGGCGAAACAGACTTCCTCGTTGTTTATCTCCATGTCGATACGCAGGAAGCCATGGGAGCAAATATGCTCAATACCATGCTGGAAGCCTTGAAGCCAGTCGTAGAAGAACTCAGTCAGGGACAGAGTCTCATGGGTATTCTGTCTAACTACGCGACCGATTCTTTGGTTACTGCAAGTTGTCGCATCGCCTTTCGCTATTTGAGCCGTCAAAAGGATCAAGGACGAGAAATTGCAGAGAAAATTGCTTTGGCGAGCCAATTTGCGCAAGCTGATCCTTATCGAGCAGCTACCCACAATAAAGGGATTTTTAATGGTATTGATGCCGTTTTGATTGCAACTGGTAATGACTGGCGTGCTATTGAGGCAGGAGCCCATGCCTTTGCTAGTAGAGAAGGACACTATCAAGGTCTTAGTCAATGGACACTGGACCTTGAAAGAGAAGAATTGGTCGGTGAGGTGACCCTGCCCATGCCTGTAGCGACCAAAGGCGGCTCTATCGGCCTCAACCCTCGTGTAGCCCTCAGTCATGAATTACTAGGAAATCCTTCTGCTAAAGAATTAGCTCAGATTATCGTGTCTATCGGTCTCGCCCAAAACTTTGCGGCCCTCAAAGCCTTGGTGAGTACAGGAATTCAGCAAGGTCACATGAAATTGCAGGCCAAATCCTTGGCTCTCCTAGCAGGTGCTAGTGAATCCGAGGTTGCTCCCCTAGTCGAGCGCCTCATCGCAGATAAAACCTTTAACCTAGAGATAGCCCAGCGCTACCTAGAAAATTTAAGATCATAAAAAACTCAGACGGATCGGTCTGAGTTTTCTTGTGCTTATACTCAATGAAAATCAAAGAGCAAACTAGGAAGCTAGCCGCAAGCTGCTCAAAGCACTGCTTTGAGGTTGTAGATAAGACTGACGAAGCCAGCTCAAAACACTGTTTTGAGGTTGTGGATAGAACTGACGAAGTCAGTAACCATATCTACGGTAAGGCGACGCTGAAGTGGTTTGAAGAGATTTTCATTGAGTATCAAATACTTTTTCCTGGTAATAGGGTGACTGGTAAGAAGTAACCGGTTGTTGCGACTTCCTTGCCTTCGATCTTTTGTAATAGGAGGTCAACGGTGAGTTGAGCAATCTCTTGCATAGGTTGCTTAATCGTTGTTAAATGAGGGTAGTAATTCTCGATAAAGTAAGTCCCATCATAGCCGATGACTTTGAGATCTTCTGGGACAGAGATTCCCAGTTCTTGAGCAATTTTAATGACCAGAATGGCAGTCAAATCATCCGAAGCAAAGATGGCATCAGGCTTTTGTCGGGTCAAGATATTCTTGATTTCCATTTCTTTTCTGACAGGAGAAAAGTCACTGGAAACATTGATAATAGGAGCTTTTGGGAGTACGGATGCAAAACCAGCGTGGCGCAGTCCAGTTGGCGAATTAGAATTGTCATTTCCTGTAATCATGATGATAGACTGGGCGCCTGTCTTAACCAAGGTCTGGGCAGCAAGGACCCCGCCAGCATAGTTGTCAGAGGAAACGACAGGGATGTCTGGTGATAAGTTTCGGTCAAAGGAAATAATCGGTGCGGTCACACGATTGTAGTCTTCGATTCCCAAGTTATGACTACCAGAAATGATACCGTCGACCTGATTGGCCTCCAGCATTTCGATGTACTCCCGTTCCTTTTCAGAATCGTGCTCGCTGTTACATATGATGGTCTTGTAACCATTCTTAAAGAGTTGGTGTTCCAACTTATCAATCAATTCTGCATAGAAAACATTGGAAATATTTGGGAAAATCAAGCCGATTAACTTAGCTGATTTTCCTTGCAGACTACGAGCCAGGTTGTTGGGCTTATAGCCCAATTCTCGCATGGCTTCATTTACCTTTTGAATGGTTTTCTCAGAGAGATAGCCTTTTTTATTGATAACCCTAGAAACGGTAGTAGGGCTGACACCTGCAAGTTTTGCGACATCAGTTAGTTTTGCGACCATAATCTAATTCATAGTAAGTTCCAGTTGGGTTTCCAGATTTGATCAGGATACCATTTTGGCCTGCATGTGGGAAGACACGACCAGAAAATACTTTTTCTCCTTTATTGATGAAAATTTCAAAGACAGAGTTATCGATGAAAATTGTAGCAGTAGTAGCCTGGTTATCGATTGGACAAGAACGCGTTGTCCCAAATTCTTGAGCGTACTGTTCACCAGCCTGGCTACGATCCACTGTCACTTGACCATTTACAAGGTCAAAGTTGATTGCAAGTCCCTTGCCTTCTTGATCAGCTAGTAAGACAATCTCGCTCTGGCTATTGGCTTCCAAGTTGAGTTCAAGTTCATAGGTGTTCTTTGTTTGAGCACGGTTTGAGAAGGCTTCTTCAGACGCACGAAGGTCCTTGATCGCTGAGACTGGGTATTGGTAGAGTTTACCGTCTTTGATAGTGAGTTCTTTGACCAAAGAGAAGGTTCCTTGGTGGTCAAAACGGTCAGATGGATAAGAAACATCTGGTAAACCAAGCCAGCTAACTGCTAGAGCACGCCCATCAGGAGAGTTGAAGGCTTGAGTTGCATAGGCTTCGAAACCATAGTCCATGTTTTGAAGTTTAGACACATCTACCATTTTGGCATTTTCAGGGTCAAAGGAAGCCCCAATCTTATACATATTTGGATAGATATTATCGTAGTCTAGAACTTTCTTATCTAAACCTTGTGGGCAGTAGAGAAGGACAGGTTGCTCCCCGACAAAGACAAGATTTGGGCATTCCATCATGTAGGCAGTACGGTCGTTAGCAAAGTCAAGGTCACCCACCTCTTGCCAGTTTGTATAGTCATTATCTACAGCCTTGTAGAGACGGACGAAGCCTTTTTTCTCCAAGTCCTGTCCACCGACGATAGCATAGTATTGACCTTTGAAGTTGAAAATTTGCGGATCGCGGAAGTGGTCAGTAGAATCAGCTGGCTGGTCAATCAAGATTTCGTCAATCTTGGTAATCTTGCCTTCTTTATCCATCAAAGCCCCAATCTGATATGGGTGACGGATCCAGTTTTCATCACGAACATTTCCCGTATAAAATAGGAACAAGTTATCGCCAAACTGCATGGCAGAACCAGAGTAGGCACCGTGGCTGTCTAATGGAGTATCAGGCAAAACTTTGACTCCGGTTTCTGTGAAGTGAACCAAGTCCTCACTTTCCAATTGCACCCAAGATTTCAAACCGTGGGCTGCACCAAAAGGAAAGTTCTGATAAAAAACAATCCACTTTCCATCAAAGTAAGAAAAGCCATTTGGGTCGTTGAGAAGTCCTGTTTTTGGCTCAACATGGTAATGAGTATGCCATGGAGATTGTGCCATATTTTCTTCTATATGTTGAATTTCTTCTTGCGTCCAATCTTGATAAAGTCTGTAACGACGCTCAGTTGTCCATTCCATTCATTCATTCCTCCAAAAATCTTATCACTTTTAATAGTAACCGTTTTCGGTTAAAAAAGCAAGTCTTTTATGTTAAAAAAGAGAAAAAACTGTCAAACGATTGTCATAAAATAAAATCAGAAAATCAATCGAATTTTCACGGAAATATGAAAGATAATGAAATAAAACCCTTTTAACCAAGATTTTAAACTTGTTTTTTAAGGAATACCTGATAAAACAGTCAAAAACAATCAATCTAAAGCGAGCCAACTAAGTTGATAGAATATTTTTTCTGCAAAACGCTTGACATATTTCTAAAACATGATAAAATAATAGTCGTAGGGCGAATAAAATCGCTTTCAAACAAGAACAAAATTTTATATAAGGAGATTTTTGCAAATGAACAATCAGGAAATTGCAAAAAAAGTCATCGATGCCTTGGGCGGACGTGAAAATGTCAACAGTGTAGCTCACTGTGCGACTCGTCTTCGTGTCATGGTCAAAGATGAAGGAAAAATTAATAAAGAAGTGATTGAGAACTTGGAAAAAGTTCAAGGTGCTTTCTTTAACTCAGGTCAATACCAAATCATCTTTGGTACAGGTACAGTTAATAAAATGTACGATGAAGTTGTTGCACTTGGTTTGCCAACATCATCTAAAGATGACATGAAAGCAGAAGCTGCTAAACAAGGGAACTGGTTCCAACGTGCTATCCGTACTTTCGGTGACGTTTTCGTTCCAATCATCCCAGTTATCGTAGCGACAGGTCTCTTCATGGGTGTGCGTGGTCTCTTGACTGCTCTTGGAATGACACTTCCAGCTGACGTGACAACTTATACTCAAATCTTGACAGATACAGCCTTCATCATCTTGCCAGGTTTGGTTGTGTGGTCAACCTTCCGTGTATTCGGTGGAAATCCAGCCGTTGGTATCGTTCTTGGTATGATGCTTGTTTCTGGCTCACTTCCAAACGCTTGGGCAGTCGCTTCAGGTGGTGAAGTAACAGCTATGAACTTCTTTGGTTTCATTCCTGTTGTTGGTTTGCAAGGTTCTGTTCTTCCAGCCTTCATCATCGGGGTTGTCGGAGCTAAATTTGAAAAAGCTGTCCGCAAGGTTGTTCCAGATGTGATTGACCTCTTGGTAACACCATTCGTGACACTTTTGGTTATGTCTATCCTTGGACTCTTTGTCATCGGACCAGTCTTCCACGTTGTTGAAAACTACATTCTTATCGCTACAAAAGCGATCCTCAGCATGCCATTTGGTCTTGGTGGTTTCTTGATTGGTGGGGTTCACCAATTGATCGTCGTGTCAGGTGTGCACCATATCTTCAACTTGCTTGAAGTTCAATTGCTTGCTGCTGACCATGCTAACCCATTCAACGCTATCATCACTGCGGCTATGACAGCTCAAGGTGCTGCAACAGTTGCGGTTGGTGTTAAAACTAAAAATCCAAAACTAAAAACACTTGCTTTCCCAGCTGCTCTTTCTGCCTTCCTCGGTATTACAGAGCCTGCTATCTTCGGGGTGAACTTGCGCTTCCGTAAGCCATTCTTCCTTTCATTGATTGCTGGTGCAATCGGTGGTGGATTGGCTTCTATCCTTGGACTTGCTGGTACTGGTAATGGTATCACAATTATCCCAGGTACAATGCTTTACATCGGTAACGGACAACTTGCCCAATACCTTCTTATGGTAGCTGTATCATTCGTTCTTGGTTTCGCTCTTACTTATATGTTTGGTTATGAGGATGAAAAAGAAGTTGCTACTGAAGTAGAGACAGAACGTTTGGTCCAAGAAGAAACAACTGGTAACATTCCAGCAGCTCTTCAAAATGAAACACTTGTAACCCCTATTGTTGGTGACGTTGTCGCTCTTGCCGATGTTAATGACCCAGTCTTCTCAAGTGGAGCTATGGGACAAGGTATCGCTGTGAAACCAAGTCAAGGTGTAGTATATGCACCAGCTGATGCTGAAGTCTCAATTGCCTTTCCAACAGGACACGCTTTTGGTTTGAAAACAACTGATGGTGCTGAAGTTTTGATCCACGTTGGTATTGACACTGTATCTATGAATGGCGAAGGTTTTGAAGCAAAAGTTGCACAAGGTGATAAGGTTAAAGCGGGCGATGTTCTTGGAACCTTTGACTCAAATAAAATTGCTGCAGCTGGACTTGATGATACAACAATGGTTATCGTTACAAATACAGCTGACTACGCTTCAGTAGCTCCAGTCGCAACAGGTTCAGTTGCGAAGGGGGATGCTGTGATCGAAGTGAAAATCTAATCAATCCTCTCTAATGTGAAAACGAACAAATGACATGTTTGTTCGTTTTTGCTTGAATGGTAAGATTTACAGAGGAAAATCTAAAAAATAGAGAAATTTAGCCTTTCGAAATATGCTATAATAAAGAAAATAAAAACAAGAGGTTTATCATGACAAAATTATATGGAAGCTTGGAAGCGGGCGGTACAAAGTTTGTTTGTGCTGTCGGTGATGAAAACTTTAACGTTGTGGAAAAAACACAATTTCCAACAACAACTCCAATCGAAACAATCGATAAAACCATCGAGTTCTTCTCAAAATTCGATAACCTTGCTGGTCTTGCAGTTGGTTCATTTGGTCCGATTGATATTGATAAAAACTCAAAAACTTATGGCTTTATCACGACGACTCCAAAACCAAACTGGGCAAATGTGGACTTGCTTGGTGCCCTTCGTCGCGCTCTAAACGTGCCAATGTACTTCACTACAGACGTAAACAGCTCTGCTTATGGTGAAGTGGTTGCCCGTAACAATGCTGGTGGCCGTATCGAAAACTTGGTTTATTACACAATCGGTACAGGTATCGGTGCAGGTGTCATCCAACGTGGCGAGTTTATCGGTGGTGTGGGTCACCCTGAGATGGGTCACTACTATGTGGCTAGACACCCAATGGATATTGAAAAAGAGTTTAAGGGCGTTTGTCCTTTCCATAAGGGATGTTTGGAAGGCTATGCAGCTGGTCCAAGTTTGGAAGCTCGTACAGGTGTTCGTGGGGAAAATATTGAACTCAATAACCCTGTTTGGGATGTTCAAGCCTACTATATCGCTCAAGCTGCGGTTAATGCGACAGTGACTTTCCGCCCAGACGTGATTGTCTTTGGTGGAGGAGTCATGGCTCAACAACACATGCTGGATCGTGTCCGTGAGAAATTTACATCTCTTCTCAATGGTTACCTACCAGTACCAGATGTGCGTGAATACATCGTGACACCAGCAGTCGCAGGAAATGGTTCTGCTACACTTGGGAACTTTGTTCTTGCAAAAGAAGTTTCAAAATAAAGCACAAAATCCGCTTGGGAAACCAAACGGATTTTTTACATGTCAAAGCATTTGCCAGAAAAAGTCGATAATATAGGTCAGACCGTAGGTATAAACCACGAGAGTAAAGGGCTTGGTCAGAATGATGATGGTCATATAGCGCTTGAAGCTCATCTTGGTCAAGGCAGCCAGCATACAGAGAAAGTCAGCTGGACTAATGGGCCAAATCATCATAAAGATAAAGAAACGGTCAAAACGATTGCCCTTATCCAACCAACCGATATACTTGTCATAGGTGCGCTTGCTGACGACAGACTGGACAAAGGCAGCTCCGTAGAGGCGCACCAGATAAAAGATAATGGCACAGCCAATCACGATGCCGATATAGTTGTAGATAGTCCCGATGATGTGACCATAGATAAAGACCCCAGCTACTGAGGTCAAGGCTCCTGGAATGATAGGGACGACCGTCTGTAAAATCTGTAAAAAGATAAAGAGAGGTGGCCCCCAGATACCTGCCTGCTGGATAAAGGCAGAGAGGGTTTCCTTAGACTGTAAAACCCCAGCCTGATAAGCCCAAATACAGAAAATCAAACTCCCAACCCCACCGACAATTGATGAGATGTTGATAACTTGCTGCAAAAGGGGAGAAACAGCTTTCATTTGTTTATCCTGTGACATGTGAACTCCTCATAGATAGTATAACTCTACTATACCATATTTTGGAGGAGAAAGGGCGAATGAGTCTTTTTGATGAGGAATGGATAGGAAGATAGGCTTTCGAAACTTATAATAGGTCTATTCTCTAAAATTTACATGCATTCTAGGTTTAGAACAACCGTGTTTCCATAAATTTAAAAGTATTCTGCTGCTGACGGCGGTGGTCAATGCTCAAGAGGAATATAATCAAGTGGAGAGTAAGGCGCGTGCTTCTAAGTCTGCCAAGGAAGTTGGCAAGACTAGACAACTCCGTACCGAACTTTCAACTATCTATGGACCTTTTTATACGCTATACCGCAGCCAGTGCAGAAGTCTATCCTGAAAAAGAACACCTAGCCAAACTTCTCAAGGACCTCAATACAATCCGAGACAGTAAGCGATGCTTGAGTGGTCTAAGTAAGAAGGAGAAAAAAGTGAAAGTAGAAGAAGCGATACAAGTAGCAGGATAAAATTTTTTAGTAGATTCGTGCTATAATTTAAGTAATTATCTATAATGTGTAGGAGAAAAATTCATGGCAAATACTATTCTCATTCTGGGTAATGGCTTTGATATCGCTATGGGGCGAAAAACAAAGTATACCGATTTTATTGAGTTTGAAAAACAATTATTTTCCAATTCAGATGAGAAATTACTGGAGTTTCTAAAAGCTAAAAATATTAGTATTGAGAAATACAAGAATAATTTGTATTTGAGATTTATTAATGGAAACGAAGAGACACTCGGGAAAAATTGGTCGAATATTGAACTCATGATTTCGCAACTAGCAGATGCAATAATGTATTTTAAAGAAAACAGTAGCTTGCTATACTCTAATCAACTTAATAGACCGTTAAAAAGTATTATAGAGCAACATAAGATTGATTGGCGTATGAGTGCTAATTACAGTTCAAAATTATATATTGCATATACTTTCCTCTCCCTATTCGATGAAAAAGGCTGGAGTTTTTTAGAAAGAGAAGTTGCATTGGATGAATTAAATAACGAATTTATCAGGCAACTTGATCTATTGATTGAATTATTAGAAATATATTTATCTTATAGAGACTTTCTTGATTTTGAAGTTAGGAATATTAAATCCAAGCTAACAGCTTTGGATGCAATACGTTATTTATCACATGCCTATATTTTAAATTTTAATTATACCAATACTTCAGAATATCTATTTGGAACTTTTGATACGCTAACTCATTTTATACATGGTCGAATTGATTTAGAGAGAACTTTCGGTCGCATCAATACTATGGTCTTTGGAATTGAAGATAAAGAAAATGATGTTAACAGTGATTTAATTCCTTATCAGAAGTATTACCAAAGGGTCGTTAAAGAGACAGGAAATGAATTTGAAGAATTTTTCCAACCAAGGTACAAGGATTCAGATGAGGAAGTATCAATATTGATATCCAAAAATATAATTATTTTTGGTCACTCTGTTGATCCCTTGGATAAAGAGATATTTCAAAAATGTTTTGAATTAGCAGAGAAAGGTGAGTATCTATATCGATTTATTTTCACTTATTTTGATGAACCAGCTAAACGTTCGATTATTAAGAATCTTGCAATCATTCTTGGTAAAGAAAAATTGGTAGAGTTAACAGGAAAACGAAATGTTGTATTTATAAAGAGTGATGATAAGGATGGTATGAAAGATGTTCTACTACCTTAATAAAATCAAAAAATAATTGAACTTATATAATCAAATTCTAAAATCTTAATCTAAAAACATTTCTATCCCACTCATCCTTCCTAGTTCGAGTGGGTTTTCTTAAAATATGATAAAATAGAAGAGATAATACATTTATTTAATAAGGGAAGTAAAAATGGCAAGTAAAGAAAATGCAGAACGCAAGGAACTGCATCGTAAAATTTGGGCGATTGCGGACGATGTTCGTGGAGCTGTAGATGGTTGGGATTTTAAGCAGTATATCCTAGGGATCCTTTTCTATCGCTTTATTTCAGAGCATATGGCAGACTATTTTGACCGTGCTGAGCATGAGGCTGGAGATCTAGAATTCCGTTATGCTGAATTGAGTGACCAAGAAGCTGAGCAAGATTTTAAACCAGGGACAGTTGAGGATAAGGGATTCTTTATCCTTCCGAGTCAACTATTTGAAAATGTTGTCGAGAATGCCTCGCAAAATGAAAATTTAAACGAAGAATTAGCCAATATTTTTCAAGCTATTGAGAAGTCAGCAATTGGCTTCAAATCAGAAGATGATATCAAAGGTCTGTTTGATAACTTGGATACACGAAGCAACATCCTTGGTGGGACTGTTCCAGAAAAAAATAAGCGCCTATCTGATATCCTAAATGGTATCAATAGCATTAACTTTGGTAACTTTGAGGAAAATGACATCGATGCCTTTGGGGATGCCTATGAGTTCTTGATTTCCAACTATGCCAGTAATGCAGGAAAAAGTGGAGGTGAATTTTTCACACCCCAGACAGTCTCGAAACTATTGGCTCAGCTAGTGATGGTTGGAAAAGACAAGATTAATAAGGTCTATGACCCGACATGTGGCTCAGGGTCACTCCTTCTTCAAATGAAAAAACAATACGAAGACCATATTCTAGAGGATGGATTCTTTGGTCAAGAAATTAACATGACCAACTATAACTTGGCTCGTATGAATATGTTCTTGCACAATATCAACTATAATAACTTTGATATTAAGCGAGGAGATACCCTTTTAAATCCTCAGCATTTAGAAGAAAAGCCATTTGATGCTATCGTTTCTAACCCTCCGTATTCTGTTAAATGGGTGGGAGATGGAGACCCAACTCTGATAAATGATGACCGCTTTGCGCCAGCTGGTAAGTTAGCTCCTAAGTCAAAAGCTGACTTTGCCTTTATCATGCATAGTCTCAACCACTTGTCTAATAAAGGTCGAGCAGCTATTGTTTGTTTCCCAGGGATTTTCTATCGTGGAGGTGCTGAAAAGACCATTCGTCAGTATCTGGTAGATAATAACTTTGTTGAAGCAGTCATTTCCCTTCCTGATAATCTCTTCTTTGGGACTTCTATAGCAACTACGATTTTGGTTCTAGCGAAAAATAAACTAGAAAATAAAACCCTCTTTATTGATGCGAGTAAAGAATTCAAAAAAGAAACCAATAACAATGTCTTGACGGATGACAATATTGAGCACATAGTTGAATTATTCTCTAATTATCAAAATGTTGACTATAAATCTGCTCTTGTTGATAATGATGTGATTGGTTCAGAGCAGGATTATAACCTGTCTGTTTCAACCTATGTTGAACAAGAAGATACTCGTGAGAAGATTGATATTGATGTGCTTAATAAAGAAATCGCTGATACTGTTGCCAAGATTGACCACTTGCGTGCAGAGATAGATAAGATTGTAGAGGAATTGAGCCATGGCAAATGATGTGATTCTCTATAGGACAGATGACGGTAAGTCAGCTATTGAACTCCACTTGGATAATGGAACAGTCTGGTTGACCCAACAGGAATTAGCTGAGCTCTTTCAAACTTCCAAGCAAAACATTAGTAAACATATCAAGGCTATTTTTGAAGATGGTGAATTAGCGGAAGAGGCAACTGTCAACTATAAGTTGACAGTTCAAAATGAGGGTAATAGAAGTGTTCAGCGGAATGTTGCCTACTATAATCTGGATATGATTTTGGCGATTGGTTATCGTGTTCGTTCCCCTCGTGGAATCCAGTTCAGACACTATGCTTCGACAGTCTTGAAAGAGTATCTGATCAAGGGCTTTGCTATGGATGATGAGCGTTTGAAAAACTTGGGTGGAGGCTCTTACTTTAAAGAACTCTTGGAAAGAATCCGAGATATTCGCTCGAGTGAAAAAGTCTTTTACCGTCAGGTTTTAGATCTTTTCGCGACATCAAGTGATTACAATGCAAACTCACCAGAGGCAAAGAAATTCTTTGCGACGGTTCAAAACAAGATGCATTATGCCATCCACCACAATACTGCCAGTGAACTCATTTATAACCGTGTCGATAGCGAAAAGGAGTTTATGGGCTTGACCACTTTTAAGGGCGACCTCCCTACTCTATCTGAAGCAAAAGTTGCCAAGAACTATCTGACAGAGAAGGAGCTTCGTGGGCTTAATCAGCTTGTATCGGGATATCTAGACTTTGCTGAAAGGCAGGCAGAGCGAGAAGAAGTCATGACTATGGCTGACTGGGTGGTTCACGTAGATCGTATCCTTCAGGCTACTGGAGAAGACTTGCTGGACAATGGTGGTTCTATCTCTCGTGAACAGATGAAGCAGAAGGTAGATAAGGAATATAAGAGCTATCAAACCAAGACCCTTAGTCAAGTTGAAAAAGATTATCTCAGGGAAATCAAAAGTATTGAAAATCTAGCCAAGGAAGGAGGTAACTGATGAATATCCTAGAAGAAATCCAAAACTGTCACGTTGAGTGGAAAGAGTTGGGGGAGGTGTGTGAATTAAAAAATGGATACACACCCTCAAAAACTAATAAAGAATTTTGGGAAAATGGAACTATACCTTGGTTTAGATTAGAGGATATACGTAAAAATGGACGGGTATTGTCTAATTCACTACAGCATGTCTCCAGAAATGCAGTTAAGGGGGGTAAAGTTTTTACTCCTAATTCAATAATTATTTCTACAACGGCTACGATAGGAGAAATTGCTTTGATTACTGTTCCTTTTTTATGTAATCAGCAGATAACCGCTGTTATGAAAAAACAGAAATATGATAAAGATATAGATATGAAGTTTTTGTTTTATTACTTACATATTCTAAGTAATGATATGAAGAAAGGAATAAATGAGGGTAGCTTTCCAATTGTTTCTTTATCGAAAATGAGGAGTTTTAAAATCCCAATTCCTCCTCTAGAAATTCAAGAAAAAATTGTGCAAATACTTGACAAAATGACTGAGTATGTTACAGAATTGACCTCAGAATTGACCTCAGAATTGACCTCACGTAAAAAGCAATATTCTTTTTATCGAGATAAACTTTTGTCATTTGAGGATGAGGTTTATCAGGTTGAGTGGAAGACTTTGGGGGAATTATTTGTTTTTAAAAATGGATTGAACAAAGGAAAAGAATTTTTTGGAATTGGAACACCTATAGTTAATTATACTGATGTATACAGAAACAATAAATTATCAGCGAATGTTTTGGGAGGAAAAGTTAGAGTAAGTCCTGAGGAAAAAGAGCGTTATAGTATTCAAAGAGGGGATGTCTTTTTTACACGAACTTCTGAGACACAAGAAGAAATTGGAAAAAGTTCCGTATTATTAGATGAAGTTAAAGACGGAGTTTTTAGCGGATTTGTTTTGAGAGCTAGACCGATTACGAAATTATTGCTTCCTGAATACTGTGCATATTGCTTTGAATCAACTAGCTTTCGAAAGGATATTGTGCGGTATAGTACTTATACAACAAGAGCTTTAACGAATGGTAGTGCACTTTCGAAACTGAAAATCCCAGTCCCTTCCCTTGAAATCCAGTCTCGTATTGTTCAAGTTTTAGACAACTTTGATACGGTTTGTAACGACTTAAATATCGGACTTCCCAAGGAGATTGCACTACGCCAAAAACAGTATGAATATTTTAGAGAAAAACTCTTGACATTCGTCGCCGAAGGCGAGTACACTGAGAGTAGAGTAGAGTAGAGGAGTGGGATAACTCCGCTATTATCAAGCTTTTACAGTGGGTATTTGGACCAATTCGAGTGAAGTTGAGAGCAGTTGCAGAATATAGTCAAAAGAGGATTAGTGTGACAGATTTAACTCCTGAAACTTATGTTGGAGTTGATAATTTGTTGCAAGATAGAAAAGGGAAAGCAGTTGCTACATTTTTACCTGATCAAGGAAGTGTTACAACCTATAATCAGGGTGATATACTGATTGGTAATATCAGACCTTATCTCAAAAAAATTTGGTTTTCGAATCAAGTTGGTGGGACAAGTGGAGATGTCTTGACAATTCAAAATTCTATAATCCCTTGTATGGAAAACAAATATTTATATTATATTTTGTCAGATGATCGATTCTTTTATTATAATGTGCAATATTCAAAAGGTTCTAAGATGCCCCGAGGAGATAAGCAGGCTATTATGCAATATAAGTTTATCTTACCATCCCTTACTGAACAAAAAAGAATTGTCTCCGTTCTTGACAATTTTAACACCCTAACCAACTCTCTTTCTGAGGGCCTCCCGAAGGAAATTGAACTAAGACAGAAACAGTATGAATACTGGAGAGAACAATTATTAAACTTTACTAGATAAAATTCTTTAATCATTTTGAGATAGGATCTCAATTAAAACAAAAAAGGAACATACTATGGTTGATTATTCAAAAGTACATGAAGTAGTTGCGGAAACAAATGAAGGGATTCTCTTGGCTGAGTATCAACCAGAGTATCGCACGGATAGAGAATACCAGTCAGAAGCAGATTTAGAAAATCAGCTGATTTCTGATTTGGTAAATCATCTCAACTATGAACGCCTAAATATTCATACTCCTGCAGAGATTTTAGCAAATACCAAGGTGCAAATAGAAAAACTTAATAAGGTGACTTTTTCGAATGCTGAGTGGAATCGCTTTGTAATGGAATATCTGGATTGTCCTAATGAGGGGCTAGTTGAAAAAACTCGAAAAATACAAGAGAATCATATTTATGACTTTGTATTTGATGATGGACGGATTAAAAATATTTTTATCCTTGATAAGAAAAACATTCACAACAACAGTATGCAGGTCATCAATCAAGTGACCCAGGTGGGTAGTCATACTAATCGTTACGATGTCACTATCTTGGTAAATGGTCTCCCTCTAGTTCAGATTGAATTGAAAAGACGTGGTGTTAGTCTGCAAGAAGCCTTTAATCAGGTTCACCGTTATAGTAAGGAAAGCTTCAATAGCGAGAATTCTTTATACAAATACATTCAGATTTTTGTCATTTCGAATGGCACTTTTACACGCTATTTTGCCAATACAACAGCTCAAAATAAAAATCATTATGAGTTCACCTGTGAATGGGCAGACCGTAAGAACAAGACTATTCACGAATTGGAAGATTTTACCGTTACCTTCTTAAGTAAGCGTGTCCTCTTGGAAGTTTTGACTAAGTATTGTGTTTTTGATACTAATAACACCTTGCTCATCATGCGCCCTTATCAGATAGCAGCTACTGAGAGTATCATACGCAAGATTCATTCGTCTAATGAGATGAAGAACTTTGGCACAATCAATGCTTGTGGCTATATCTGGCATACAACGGGTTCAGGAAAAACTTTGACAAGCTTTAAGACTGCCCGTTTGGCAACAGGGTTGGACTATATTGATAAAGTGATTTTTGTGGTTGATAGAAAAGACCTAGATGACCAAACTATGAATGAATATAAAAAGTTCCAGCCAAATTCAGTCAATGGTAGCAACAATACCAAAGAGCTCCAACGAAGTATCGAAGAAAATGATGATCGAATCATTGTCACAACAATTCAAAAGTTAAACAAATTTATAACAGCGAATCCAAATCATGAAATCTATAGTAAAAAATGTGTTTTAATCTTTGATGAATGTCACCGCTCCCAGTTTGGGAAGGCTCAAAAGCGTATTAAGAAGGCTTTTAAACAGTATGCTCTATTTGGATTTACAGGGACACCGATTTTCCCAGAAAATAGCTTGACGGGTGAAACGACACAAGAAGTTTTTGGAGAACAACTTCATAACTACGTTATCACGGATGCTATTCGAGATGAAAAAGTGTTGAAGTTCAAGGTTGACTATAACTATATCAAACCTGAAATCAATAAGTATAGAGAAGCTGAAAAAGCAGTTGGTCGAGAGATTGATGAGAAGAAACTCAAAAAGATAGAGAAGGAATTACTTCTACATCCAGAACGGATAGCAACCATCACTGAGTACCTGTTGAGAGTTTATGATGACAAGACGCATCGAAATCAACACTATACTCATAAGCAAAAACAACTGTTTGGATTTAATGCCATGCTAGCTGTACAGAGTATTGAAGCAGCAAAATTATACTATGAAGAACTCCAACGACAGCAAGCAGCTTTACCAGAAGCTAAACGATTGAAAGTTGCAACTATCTTTAGTTTTGCACCTAACGAAGAACAGTCAGCTTATGGAGAAATTCAAGATGAAGAGCTAGAGCCTCAAGATACAGCCCTGCCTCTATCTTCTAAAGAGTTTCTTTCTAGAGCGATTGACGACTATAATCACATGTTCAAGACCAACTTCTCAGCTGATGGGAAGGAGTTCCAAAATTACTATCGTGACCTTTCTAAAAGAGTTAAATCCAAAGAAGTGGATTTGCTGATTGTAGTTGGTATGTTCTTGACGGGATTTGATGCTCCAAGTATGAATACTCTCTTTGTCGATAAAAACCTACGTTATCATGGTTTGATTCAGGCTTTCTCGAGAACTAATCGAATTTTTAATAAGGTTAAACGTTTTGGGAATATTGTTTGTTTCCGTGATTTAGAAAAGGCTACGCAGGAAGCTATTAAGACTTTTGGAGACACAAATAAGCTTGAAATCATCTTAGAAAAAAGCTTTAGTGAATACATGGATGGTTTCGTGGATCAAGTAACGGGTATAGAGGTCAAAGGCTATACTGCGGTTTGTCAGGAAATTTTGGAAAGATTTCCTAATCCACAAGAAATTGAAACAGAACATGATAAAAAAGAATTTGTTAAGTTATTTGGTGAGTTACTGAAGCTTGATAACGTCCTTCGAAATTATGATGAGTTTCAAGAAATCGATAAGCCTATCTCTGAAGGTTATCTTCAGGATTTAAGAAGCACTTATGTAGAAATTCGAGATGAATTCTTAAACCTTAAAAATTATGAAAGAACAAAAGACTTAGGTGTTGACCTTTCAGATGTTGAATTTGAAATCGAACTCTTAAAAACAGATGAGATTAATCTGGACTACATTCTTGCATTGATTGTTGAAAAAACGAAGAATTCTGAGTCCAAAGAAGCAATGAAAGCAGAAGTTAGTCGTGTGATTCGTTCTAGTATCGATATTCGTGCCAAAGAAGAGTTGGTTATCGGCTTTATCAATGACACTGATTTGCAAAAATTGAAAGACCATGATGGGATTATCAATGCTTTCTACGAATATGGCAAGGAACGCAAGAAAATCGCAATCCATGACCTAGCTGAGTCTGAGAACCTTGTAGCTGATTACCAATTATTCATAGACAAATCAATTCAACGAGGTTATGCTGAAAACAGTGGGACTGATTTAGATTCGATTATTCCACCAACTTCTCGTAGACAGGGAGCGCGTGAACGGAAAAAGCAAGAAGTTTTACGTAAGATTCAGTTGTTAGTAGAGACATATTCAGGTATTTAAGGATTGTCAAACAAGGTTTATTAGAAAAATCAGGAATTACAAAAAAATTATTGATTCGCTCATTTTTTAGACACAACTTTGTTTCCATATTTCCTGGAAACTGATAGAAAACAAGGAGAAACATGGAACAAACTAATCAAAAATCCCAGTGCCAACAACTCTGGGCTAGAAACAAATACCTCGTGTTGAGTCATTCCAGCAATATTTACAATGAGATTCGTCAGTATCTCAAGCAAGAAGCGGTGGAGGTGAGTAAGGTTCAAGAGATGATTGATCGTGCCTGCCAGATTCCAGAGCATAGGGGTCAGGTTTGCAATGCTTTTCAGCATATTTGGGGCTATTTCAAAAAGAAAGCGACAGATACTGAGCGTAAGGACTATATGCTCTTGCTGGATCGCTACCGCTATGGTCATGCTTCTAAGGAAGATGTAATCGCTAAGACTCGAGACTTGCTTAAACGCTATCCAAATACCTACTTGCAGCATTCGACTTTACTGAAAGGAGACTTCCATGAGACTTTGGCATGAGGCTTTGATTTCACAGCTTCCGCGTCCTCAACTTTTGGGGCAACATCGAGAGTGTTGCGCCCTACGTGGTAATGGCTGGGGCAGAAAGCATGCGACGGTGGACTATGTCTTTACTCACTCGCCCTATCGTCTCTATGCCTATCATCGCTTGATCATGGAGGAAATGGCTAACCGTGGCTACAATGTCAGTCCAGAGTGGCTCGATAAGAACTACCGTGGTAAGACTTGCCCTTTATATGAAGATTTAGCTGAGGAGAAGTTGACTTGCCCTATATACAGCGAACATGACGATGCCTACCATGAGGAGTGTCTGGCTAATCTCCGAGAGAAGGGGATAGAGTTGGAATAATAGTAAGAATTGTCTTCGATTTATAACTCTTCCCGTAATTTTTTTCGAATAATAAAGATGAGACCTTTGGAATTTTTCTAAGGTCTTCTTTTTATGAATGTTAGGATTTACTTTTAATAACTTTTGAGTTCTAATTAAATTAGAAAGAAAGAAGGTTAAGTGATGAAGACTAGTGCTATTGGTAGTAATTGGAAGGATGTCCGATCTGAACTCTTTACCAAGGAGGAAATTCTTGAAAGTGATATGCGAGTGGCTATCATGAGTGAGTTGATTGAAGCCAGACATGAGCAAGGAATCAGCCAGAAAAAGCTAGAAGAACTTAGTGGAGTAAGCCAGCCTGTCATAGCTAGAATGGAAACAGGAAAGACTAGTCCTCAGTTGGATACAGTCTTGAAAGTTTTAGCTAGTTTAGGAAAGACACTAGCAGTCGTTCCACTTGAATAGGGGAAAAGTTGACTAGAATCAGTAATAGTCTTTTCTAATAACAAGTCATAGTCACTTATAAGAATTACTAATAACATGTTTTACCAGTCTAACTAAAATACAGCTATAGAACAAGCTACACAAAGGATTTGAGGCATTTGTCTCAAGTCTTTTTCTTTTGTCTAAAACGGAGATATAGTTTCAAACTATATCAAAGCCTAATTTTTTACAATTATACAGATGATTTCTTTTCTGTTAAGATAGTTTCAACAACAAATTTTGGAGGACACATCATGTCAACTACAATCATCGGTTTCCCTCGTTTGGGTGAATTCCGCGAATTAAAATTTACAACTGAAAAATACTTTAGAAAAGAAATCTCAGAAGAAGAACTTTTGGCAGCAGCAAAAGAATTGCGCGCTAAACACTGGAACATCGTCAAAGAAAAAGGCATCACTGAAATTCCATCAAATGACTTTTCTCACTATGACAACTTCCTAGATGCAGCATTCCTTTTCAACGTGGTACCTGCATCTGTTCAAAACTTGGACTTGTCTGACCTTGAGCGCTACTTTGCTTTGGGTCGTGGATACCAAGGAGAAAAAGGGGATGTTCGTGCCCTTCCAATGAAGAAATGGTTCAACACCAACTACCACTACATCGTTCCTAAATTTGAAAAAGACACTCAAGTTAAATTGGCAGGTCACAAGATTTTTGATGAATTCCAAGAAGCTAAAGAACTTGGATTGAACACTCGTCCTGTTCTTGTAGGTCCCTTCACTTTCCTTCAATTGTCAGACTTTGAAGAAGGCGTGAAAGCAGAAGACTTCGTAGATAGCTTAGTGGCTGCTTACCAAGAAGTTTTTGCTAAATTGGCAGAACTTGGTGCAACTCGTATCCAACTCGACGAAGCTGCTCTTGTCAAAGACTTGACAGAAGAAGAAAAAGCTCTCTTCTTGAACATCTACAACAAACTCTTGGCTGATAAAAAAGGTCTTGAAGTCTTGCTTCAAACTTACTTCGGTGACGTTCGTGACGTTTATGCTGACCTTGTGAAATTGCCAGTAGATGCAATCGGTCTTGACTTCGTTGAAGGTAAGAAAACTTTTGAACTCGTTAAAGGTGGATTCCCAGCTGACAAGACTCTTTATGCAGGTATTGTCAATGGTAAAAACATCTGGCGTAACAACTACGAAAAGAGCTTGGCAGTTCTTGAACAAATTCCAGCTGAAAACATTGTCTTGACAAGCTCATGCTCACTTCTTCATGTGCCATTTACAACAGCTAATGAAGAATTTGAACCAGCTATCTTGAACCACTTTGCTTTTGCAGTTGAAAAATTAGACGAAATCCGTGATTTGGATGCTATCCGCAATGGTCAAGGAGCAGAATCTCTTGCAGCAAATAAAGAACTCTTTGCGACTGAGCGTGTGGGTGAAAATGCGGAACTTCGTGCGCGTATCGCTGGTTTGACAGATGCTGACTACACTCGTTTGCCAGCCTTTGCAGAACGTGAAGCCATCCAAGAAGAAGCTTTCAAACTTCCAGCTCTTCCAACAACAACTATCGGTTCATTCCCTCAAACTAAGGAAGTTCGTGCTAAACGTTTGGCTTACCGTAAAGGTGAATTGTCTCAAGAAGAGTACGATGCTTTCCTTGCTGAAACGATCGACGAATGGATCAAATGGCAAGAAGATATTGACTTTGATGTCCTTGTGCACGGTGAATTTGAGCGTAATGACATGGTTGAGTACTTCGGTCAAAATTTGTCAGGTTACCTCTTCTCTAAAAATGGTTGGGTACAATCATACGGTATGCGTGGGGTGAAACCACCAATCATCTGGGGTGATGTCACTCGGCTTAACCCTATCACTGTTAAATGGTCTAGCTATGCACAAAGCCGTACAAACAAACCTGTTAAAGGTATGTTGACTGGACCTGTTACCATCCTCAACTGGTCATTCCCACGTGAAGACATCTCTATCAAGGATTCAACTCTTCAAATCGCCCTTGCTATCAAGGATGAAGTACTTGACCTTGAAGCTGCTGGTGTGAAAATCATCCAAATCGATGAGGCTGCTCTTCGTGAAAAATTGCCACTCCGTCGTAGCGACTGGTACGAAGACTACCTTGACTGGGCAATTCCTGCCTTCCGCTTGGTACACTCAACAGTAGCGCCAGACACACAAATCCAC
Source organism: Streptococcus mitis (assembly GCA_001560895.1). Lineage (NCBI taxonomy): Bacteria > Bacillati > Bacillota > Bacilli > Lactobacillales > Streptococcaceae > Streptococcus > Streptococcus mitis. Next base: position 1,667,355 of record CP014326.1, on the reverse strand, counting down.
ACTCACATGTGTTACTCAGAATTTACAGATATCATCCCAGCTATTGACAACTTGGATGCGGACGTTATCTCATTTGAGGCTAGTCGTTCAAACCTTGAAATCTTGGACGAACTCAAAGCGAAAAACTTCCAAACAGAAGTGGGACCTGGGGTTTATGATATCCACTCACCTCGTGTGCCAAATGAAGGCGAAATCGACCACACAATCGAAGCCATCCTTGCTAAAGTGCCAAGCAAGAAAGTTTGGATTAACCCAGACTGTGGTCTGAAAACACGTGGTATTCCAGAAACAAAAGAAAGCTTGATCCGCCTTGTTGAAGCAGCTAAAGCTGCGCGTGAGAAATTGTAAGATAGGATTTCTCAAGAAGCGCTGTTTGGTTAATCTGCCTGTTTCACTTGGATTCCAGAGTTCAGCTAACTAAAAATCAACTAGAAAAGGATAATGACTATGTCACGCCAAACACCGTCACTCTCATTTGAAGTGTTCCCTCCAAACCCAGCAGTGGGTAATGATAACATTATTTCTGCTCTTCAAGATATGCAGGAGTTGGCTCCCCACTTTATCAGTGTGACTGCCAGCAATAATAAATTTAATATCAAGGAAACGACGGTCCGTTTGGCCGACTTTATCCAAAATGACTTGGCGATTCCGACTATTGCCCACTTGCCAGCCATCTATTTGACCAAGGACAAGGTTGCTGAAACCATTGCTGATTTGGACAAGGTTGGAGTGCAGAAAATCTTGGCTCTTCGTGGGGATATTATTCCAGATGTGGAACCACAAAAGGATTTCCGCTACGCAACTGACTTAATTGAGTTCATCAAGGAACAAGCCCCTCACTTTGATATTGTCGGAGCTTGTTATCCAGAAGGGCATCCAGATTCGCCAAATCAGATTTCAGATATTCAAAATCTTAAGAAGAAAGTGGATGCAGGCTGTTCGAGCCTTGTAACTCAGCTTTTCTTTGACAATGAGCGCTTCTATGATTTCCAAGACAAGTGTATCTTGGCTGGGATTGATGTTCCCATTCATGCAGGGATTATGCCAATTCTGAATCGAAATCAGGCTCTCCGCCTCTTGAAGACTTGTGAGAATATCCACCTTCCACGCAAATTTAAAGCCATCTTAGACAAGTATGAGCATGACCCTGAGTCGCTCAGAGCAGCAGGACTTGCCTATGCAGTGGACCAAATCGTGGACTTGGTAACTCAGGATGTTGCTGGTGTGCATCTCTACACCATGAACAATGCTGAAACAGCAAAATACATCCACCAAGCAACCCATGCCTTGTTTAATCATCAGTCTCTAGGATAATAAAAAGCAAACCATTCTTCTCAGGTGAGGGGAATGGTTCCTTTTTAATGGTAAAGACCGCACTTTTTAAGAAAAATATGATAAAATAGACTCTGTACGTACTTGATACAAAGATGAGGGTATTAAAAAATACAATGCATTTAAACTGTAAGGTTTAGAGACACGAACGAGTCAAAACGATGTTATTTGACGAGAGAGTTAGTAAAGCATTTAGCTAATTGCCTGATAGCGATTAGCGTGAAAGGATTAGATGCTTTAGCATCAAATCTTTCTAATGATTTGTATCTTGAGAATTGAACACGCCTACAACTCTTTGGAAAAAGATAAATCTGCCTAGGAGCAGTCGCTCCGTTGTTCGATTTCCTATTTTCCTTTGAGTTGCTTGACGGCTTAGTATCTTGAGAATTGAACACGCCTACAACTCTTTGGAAAAAGATAAATCTGCCTAGGAGCAGTCGCTCTGTCGTTCGATTTCCGATTTTCCTTTGAGCTGCTTGACGGCTTAGTATCTTGATTTTTGTAGGCAAGGCGTATAATTTCATCAATCCAAAGGGGATTAAAATGACAAAACAAGTGTTTCAAACGACTTTTGCAGGTCGTGAGTTAATCGTAGAGACTGGTCAGGTTGCTAAGCAGGCAAATGGCTCTGTTGTTGTACGTTACGGTGAGTCAACTGTCTTGACTGCTGCCGTGATGTCTAAGAAGATGGCAACTGGGGATTTCTTCCCACTCCAAGTCAACTACGAAGAAAAAATGTATGCGGCTGGGAAGTTTCCTGGTGGCTTTATGAAACGTGAAGGACGTCCTTCAACGGATGCGACTTTGACAGCGCGTTTGATTGACCGTCCAATCCGTCCTATGTTTGCGGAAGGTTTCCGTAATGAAGTCCAAGTCATCAACACTGTGCTTTCTTATGATGAAAATGCTTCTGCACCAATGGCTGCTATGTTTGGTTCATCCTTGGCGCTCTCTATCTCAGATATTCCATTTGACGGACCAATCGCTGGGGTACAGGTGGGTTATGTAGATGGTCAAATCATCATCAACCCAAGTCAAGAACAAGCAGAGCAATCTCTCCTTGAATTGACAGTAGCTGGTACCAAACACGCCATCAACATGGTGGAATCTGGTGCTAAAGAATTGTCAGAAGAAATCATGTTGGAAGCCCTTCTTAAAGGGCACGAAGCAGTTAAAGAATTGATTGCCTTCCAAGAAGAAATCGTTGCGGCTGTTGGGAAAGAAAAAGCAGAAGTAGAATTGCTTCATGTAGACGCTGAATTACAGGCTGAAATCATTGCAGCCTACAACAGCGACCTCCAAAAAGCGGTTCAAGTAGAAGAAAAATTGGCTCGTGAAGCTGCAACTCAAGCTGTTAAAGACCAAGTGACTGCAGTGTATGAAGAAAAATATGCAGACCACGAAGAATTTGACCGTATCATGCGTGATGTGGCTGAAATTTTGGAACAAATGGAACACGCTGAAGTGCGCCGTTTGATCACAGAAGATAAGGTACGTCCTGACGGTCGTAAGGTCGATGAAATCCGTCCTTTGGATGCGGTTGTTGACTTCCTTCCTCGTGTACACGGTTCAGGTCTCTTCACTCGTGGCCAAACTCAGGCCCTTTCTGTCTTGACCTTGGCTCCAATGGGTGAAACTCAAATCATCGATGGATTGGATCCAGAGTACAAGAAACGCTTTATGCACCACTATAACTTCCCTCAATACTCTGTAGGGGAAACTGGTCGTTATGGTGCGCCAGGTCGTCGTGAAATTGGTCACGGTGCTCTCGGTGAGCGTGCCCTTGCTCAAGTTTTGCCAAGTTTAGAAGAATTCCCATATGCGATCCGCTTGGTAGCAGAGGTCTTGGAATCAAACGGTTCTTCCTCTCAAGCTTCTATCTGTGCGGGAACTCTTGCTCTTATGGCTGGTGGTGTGCCAATCAAGGCGCCAGTAGCTGGTATTGCTATGGGTCTTATCTCAGATGGAAATAACTATACAGTATTGACAGATATTCAAGGTTTGGAAGACCACTTTGGAGACATGGACTTCAAGGTTGCCGGTACTCGTGACGGGATTACAGCTCTTCAAATGGATATCAAGATCCAAGGGATTACTGCAGAAATCTTGACTGAGGCCCTTGCCCAAGCCAAGAAAGCGCGTTTTGAAATCCTTGATGTGATTGAAGCAACGATTCCAGAAGTTCGTCCAGAATTGGCTCCTACTGCTCCGAAAATTGATACCATCAAGATTGATGTGGACAAGATCAAGATTGTCATCGGTAAAGGTGGAGAAACCATCGACAAGATTATCGCTGAAACAGGCGTTAAGATTGATATCGACGAAGAAGGAAATGTGTCTATCTACTCAAGTGACCAAGATGCAATTAACCGTGCTAAAGAAATCATTGCTGGTTTGGTTCGTGAAGCTAAAGTGGATGAAGTTTACCACGCTAAGGTTGTTCGTATCGAGAAATTTGGTGCCTTTGTTAACCTCTTTGACAAGACAGATGCCCTCGTACACATCTCTGAAATGGCTTGGACTCGTACCAACCGTGTAGAAGACTTGGTCGAAATCGGAGATGAAGTCGATGTTAAGGTTATCAAGATTGATGAAAAAGGTCGTATCGATGCTTCTATGAAGGCTCTTCTTCCTCGTCCGCCAAAACCTGAGCATGATGAAAAGGGTGAAAAGTCTGAGAGACCTCACCGCCCACGTCATCATAAGGACCACAAACCTAAGAAAGAATTTACAGAAACACCAAAAGATTCAGAATAAGAAAAGGAGAAATGTATGGGATGGTGGCGCGAAACCATTGATATCGTAAAAGAAAATGATCCAGCGGCCCGCACCACTTTGGAGGTTTTGCTGACTTATCCAGGTGTCAAGGCCTTGGCGGCCCACCGTCTCTCGCATTTTCTCTGGAAGCATGGCTTCAAACTCCTGGCTCGTATGCACAGTCAGTTCTGGCGCTTTTGGACTCAGATTGAGATTCATCCAGGTGCCCAGATTGATTCAGGTGTCTTTATCGACCATGGTTCTGGTTTGGTGATTGGGGAAACAGCGATCGTTGAAAAAGGTGTTCTTCTTTATCACGGGGTGACTCTTGGGGGAACAGGGAAAGACTGTGGCAAACGCCATCCGACCGTTCGAAAGGGAGCTCTCATATCAGCCCATGCCCAAGTTATCGGACCTGTAGAAATCGGTGAAAATGCCAAGGTCGGTGCTGCAGCAGTTGTTGTAGCAGACGTACCTAGTGATGTGACGGTTGTTGGTATTCCTGCCAAGATCGTCCGTGTTCATGGTAAGAAGGATGAGCCAGTCATTCACGAAGTTGAAGAAAAACGAGAGTATTACGTCAATAAACTAGAGCAGGCTAAAGAAGCTAGTCACAGATCGTCTGGTTTGTAGAGGATATCTATATGATTCAAGCAAGAAGCGAGTTACTATTCTTCAAAATTATAAATTCTTGGAAGAACAAGCTCAGCTATACTGCTTTTGGACGATAACTGAGGAACTTTTAATGAAAGATTTTTTCAAGGACAATAAGTATTTTGCGCTCTATTTGGCAGGAAGTCTTATTTCTGTTTTCAGTTTGTTTCGTGCAGGAAATCTGATTTTCAGTCTTCTGGTCCTGCTCTCTGCCTACCTTTACCATTTGAGCTGGAAGTAGACAGGAGAGGCGCTTGAATGTTTAAGAATGAACCGTTCTGCTACAGATTGGAATTGCTGTTTTCTGGCTTATTTTTCTTGTCCAGCAAGGATTTTGCTGAATACTTTGATTAGCTTAGGTCTAACCATCTGGGTCTATCCCGCTAAGTGAAGGCAAAGTAGAACTAGAAAGGAAACTACAAGAATGGCAGTATATTTTTACGGCTGTATCACCATGGATGGCTACTTGGCAGACAGCCAGCACAGGATAGACTGGCTGCATCAGCTTGGTTCTGTAGAGGATACAGGCTATGATGACTTTTACAGGCAAATGGATATCACCATCATGGGCAAGCGGACCTTTGAGGAAATCCAAGATTTGCAAGATGTAGAAAGTTTTTATCAAGCTACGGAAAACTATGTCTTTACGCATGATAGGCACCTGCCTGTCAGCAATTACCAGCCAGTAGCTGGGGATGTGGTGGACTTTGTTCGCCAGATTGACAAAGGCAAAAATGTCTTTGTGATTGGTGGTAATTCCTTGGTAGGACCGCTCTTGGATGCGGATCTTTTCGACCATCTCATTATTCAGATAGCGCCCCTTATCCTAGGAAAGGGGGTTCCCCTCTTTACCCAAGAGGAAGGACAGCGTTTTTACCAACTAGATAGCCTCAGACAATTTGGTCCTTTTGCAGAGCTGGTTTTCAGCCGAAAAAGTCAGAAATAGAGAAGGGAGTGGACCGCATGATTAAAATTTACGACACCATGTCTCGTGATTTGCGAGAATTTGTCCCGATTGAGGACGGCAAAGTCAAGATGTATGTTTGTGGGCCTACGGTATACAACTATATCCACGTGGGGAATGCCCGTTCGACGGTAGCCTTTGATACCATTCGTCGCTATTTTGAGTATCGTGGTTATGGGGTTGCCTATATTTCCAATTTTACGGATGTGGATGATAAGATTATCAACCGTGCCAAGGAAGAAGGTATCACGCCTCAGGAGGTTGCGGACAAGTACATCGCTGCCTTTCGTGAGGATGTGACGGCCTTGGGTGTCAAACCTGCAACTCGTCATCCTCGTGTAGTCGAGTTTATGGCGGATATCATCCGCTTTGTGGAAGAATTGATTGAAAAGGGTTATGCCTATGAGAGCCAAGGAGATGTCTATTTCCGTGTGGAAAAATCCCACAACTATGCTAAATTGGCTAATAAAACCTTAGAAGATTTGGAGTTGGGTGCTTCAGGTCGTACCGATGAAGAAACGGCTCGCAAGGAAAATCCGATAGACTTTGCTCTATGGAAAGCTGCTAAACCAGGCGAGATTTCTTGGGACAGTCCTTGGGGACCTGGTCGTCCGGGCTGGCATATCGAGTGTTCAGTCATGTCAACTGAGATTTTAGGAGATACCATTGATATTCACGGTGGTGGAGCTGACCTTGAGTTTCCGCACCACACCAACGAAATTGCCCAGTCAGAAGCCAAAACAGGCAAGACCTTCGCTAACTACTGGATGCACAATGGCTTTGTCAATATCGACAATGTCAAGATGTCTAAGTCCTTGGGCAACTTTATCACCGTACACGATGCCCTTAAAACTCTTGATGGGCAAGTGCTTCGTTTCTTCTTTGCGACTCAACATTATCGCAAGCCTATCAACTTTACGGAAAAAGCAGTGCGTGATGCAGAGACCAATCTTAAGTATCTAAAGAACACTTACGAGCAACCATTTTCTGGGACTGTAGATGCTCAAGAGTTACAGGCCTTTAAAGATAAGTTTGTAGCATCTATGGATGAGGATTTCAACTCTGCTAATGGTATCACAGTTGTCTTTGAAATGGCCAAATGGATCAACTCTGGCAACTATGATGCAAGTGTTAAGGAAGCTCTTGCGGATATGTTAGAAGTCTTTGGAATTGTCTTTATTGAGGAAGTTTTGGACGCAGAGATTGAAGTTTTGATTCAAAAACGCCAAGAAGCGCGTGCAAATCGTGACTTTGCGACAGCGGACCAAATCCGTGACCAATTGGCGGCTCAAGGAATTAAGCTACTTGACACCAAGGATGGAGTGAGGTGGACTCGTGATTGATGTCAATCTCATTAACGGGATAGCGCTGGCTTTTGAGGGAGATGCGGTGTATTCCATGTATATTCGTCGCCACCTTATTCTCAAAGGCATGACAAAGCCTAATAAACTCCACCAAGAGGCGACTAAGTATGTATCTGCCAAGGCTCAAGCTCGCCTGATTGCCCTCATGTTGGAGGAGCAAGTCTTAACCGAAAAAGAAGAAGAAATCTATAAACGTGGTCGCAATACCAATAGTCATACCAAGGCTAAAAATGCTGATGTGGTGACTTACCGTATGTCCACAGGTTTTGAAGCAGTCATGGGTTATCTCCATATGACTGAAAATCTGGAACGTCTTGAGAGCTTGATTTCATGGTGCATCCAAAAAGTGGAGGGCTAGGATATGATGGTAAAAGAACTACAAGACTGGTTTCCTGAGGCTCAGATTTCAGACCAATCAGTAGAGAAAGAGGGCTATCTTACTCTTCCTTTGGCTTCTCAGCAGTGGCTTTTGCTGGAGGAAGCTAGTCTTAGCGAGCGTGAAAAACAACTGGTGGCTCTCTTAACCAAACAGGAGCAAACCATTTCCTTCAATCCTTGGTATTTTTATCTCATTGAAGGCAAAGGACAGGCACCGCAAGCTTTTAAAAAGATTCAGTTGGTTTATTGTCATCTTTCCTATTTTCAGCAGGAAAATCTAGCTTCTTGGCTGGATATGATGCGGACTCTTTTTCCTAACTGTCAAACAGTGCTTCAGGTGGGAGCGCAGGATTACATTTTTGTTCTCCAACAGGATAAGTACACATCCGTTCGATCTATCTTGATGGATACCTTGGAAGCCGTAGAATATGACTTTGGAGTACGTTTATCCATCATGTTAGGTCAGGTCTGGTCTCAAACAGGTCATCAAGCCCTATCCGACTTGATCAAAGCGGAGCGGGATTTGTTTAAGACTTGGTGGCGTCAGGGTCACCAAGGTGTTCATACCTTTTCACAACTCTATCTTTGGAGTATGGGAGAAAGGATTGTGGACCTGAGAGTCATTAAAGAATGTTTACATCAGATGATTTTGGATCAGGACCAGATTCAGGAAATCATTCTCTCTCTTTGGGAAAATAGTGCCGTTCTGACTAAAACAGCCCAGCAACTCTATCTGCACCGAAATTCTCTCCAGTACAAGATTGATAAATGGGAAGAATTGACAGGGCTTCAGTTGAAGGAATTGACTGACCTGACCCTGTGTTATCAATTGATTTTACCAGATATTCTCTAAAGTTTTGTGCAAGTTGCACAGAACTTTTTTATTTTTTTGGTCACCTTGCCATAGAAATGTAAAGCGTTTTCATATATAATAAAACTATCAAAAGACAAAAGGAGTTCACCTCATGGTAGAATTGAATCTTAAAAATATTTACAAAAAATATCCAAACAGCGAACACTACTCAGTTGAAGACTTCAACTTGGACATCAAAGACAAAGAGTTCATCGTTTTCGTAGGACCTTCAGGATGTGGTAAATCAACTACTCTCCGTATGATTGCAGGTCTTGAAGACATCACAGAAGGTACTGCATCTATCGATGGCGTGGTTGTCAACGACGTAGCTCCAAAAGACCGTGACATCGCCATGGTATTCCAAAACTACGCTCTTTACCCACACATGACTGTTTATGACAACATGGCTTTCGGTTTGAAATTGCGTAAATATAGCAAGGAAGACATCGACAAACGTGTGCAAGAAGCAGCTGAAATCCTTGGATTGAAAGAGTTCTTGGAACGTAAACCCGCTGACCTTTCTGGTGGTCAACGTCAACGTGTTGCCATGGGTCGTGCCATCGTCCGTGACGCAAAAGTATTCTTGATGGACGAGCCTTTGTCAAACTTGGATGCAAAACTTCGTGTATCTATGCGTGCTGAAATTGCGAAAATCCACCGCCGTATCGGAGCTACAACTATCTACGTAACTCACGACCAAACAGAAGCGATGACACTTGCGGACCGTATCGTTATCATGTCAGCAACTAAGAATCCTGCTGGTACAGGTACTATCGGACGTGTTGAACAAATCGGTACTCCTCAAGAAGTTTACAAAAACCCAGTTAACAAATTCGTAGCAGGATTCATCGGAAGCCCAGCTATGAACTTCATCAATGTGAAATTGGTTGGTAGCGAAATTGTTTCTGACGGTTTCCGTTTGAAAGTTCCAGAAGGAGCATTGAAAGTTCTTCGTGAAAAAGGCTATGAAGGTAAAGAATTGATCTTCGGTATCCGTCCAGAAGACGTAAATGCAGAGCCTGCTTTCCTTGAAACATTCCCAGAATCAGTTGTGAAAGCGACTATTTCTGTATCTGAATTGCTTGGTTCAGAATCTCACCTTTACTGCCAAGTTGGTAAAGACGAATTTGTTGCCAAAGTAGATGCTCGTGACTACTTGCAAACAGGTGCAACAGTTGAACTTGGATTTGACTTGAACAAAGCACACTTCTTCGATGTAGAAACTGAAAGAACAGTTTACTAAGATAAATGAAACTCAAAACACTGCTAGAGAAATCTGGCAGTGTTTTTAAGTATTTGCGTAGAAAAAAACTCCTGGGAAATTCCAGGAGAATGTGATTGATTATTTGAACTTGAATCCTTCGTAAATAAGCTCTGCTTTTGGATTTTGTTTCTTAATCTGTTTGGCAAGTGACTTCATCATAGAAAGAGGGCCGCACATATAGACGGTTGCATGTTCGGGTACTTCTTCTTGATCAAAATTAAGATAGCCGCCTTTCCTACTGTCTACTAGATGGAGTTCAAAATTAGGATTTTTCTGAGCATAGTCACGGAGCAAATCCAGATAGACTGCATTTTCCTCTCCACGGAAGCTATAGTAGAAGTGAACCTGTTTATTTAAAATAGGATGTTCACGGATGTAAGAGATGAAGGGGGTAATCCCAATGCCTCCAGCAATCCAAACCTGATTTTCTCGTCCTTCTTCTATGATCATGTATCCGTAAGCTCTATCTACGCTTACTTTGCTGCCGACGTGAAGATTGTCATAGATATTCTTGGTATGGTCGCCTGAATTTTTGACAGTAAGGTAAAGAGTTTGGCCGTGACCTCCTGAGATAGAAAAAGGATGTGGAGCACTTTCAAAGCCTTCTTGGAAAATCTTTAGAAAGGCAAATTGGCCTGATTGATAGTTGAAAGGTCTGCTAAGATGGATTTGAATTTCTATAGTATCGTGATTCAAGCGTTTGAGATTGGTGATTTTCCCTAGATAGGGGAAGCCAATCTTTTGATATAGAAAAATGATATAAAAACCAGCTAGTAAGCCTAAAAGGGCATAGCTACCAACAAGAAAACTTAGGAGATTAAATGTAAGGAGACGATTGCCCATGATCATGTATACGTGAAAGAGTCCGAAAATATAAGCTAGGTAAACTAGACGGTGAATCCATCGCCAAGCTTCGTATTGGATGTATTTGCCTAAATAGGCGACAAGGATGATGCTGACAAAAATATAGATTGTAAGATTTCCAAACTGAGTAGCTAATCGAGAGCCCCACAAACCGCCCATACTAAAGTTATGAAAGATTAGTAGGATGATGGAGAGAAAGGCAGTGAATTTGTGGACGGTGTAGACCTTCTCCAAACCGTGAAACCAGCTTTCTATTATCGGGATACGAGTAGCTAGGATAAAAGTTAGAGATAGGCTTGTTAAAGCTAGTCCTGGAATCATGAATTGGGGAGAAGTGTTCATCCAAGTCAAAATAGTCAAGACAAAACTAGTTATGATAAAAAGTAGTCCTTTGAGTGATTTCATAAAAAATTCCATTTCATTTAGATTTGATTTGTTGTAAATAAATTTGTTACATTTTATCATAGAAAAAGTATGGTGTCAAATAGAGCTTTATAAGTATCTACTCTCATCAAAAAAACTCTCCATGTACTTGGAGAGCTAATTTATTATTCTGCTGCTTGTTGCCAACGTTTTGCTAGCATATGTGACAGACTAGAAATTGCTAGGTTAAAGCTGAAGTAGATGAGGGCAATCAGGATATAAAGACTGAAGACTTGCTCTGGTTCGAAATAACGGCCCATGAGAATTTGGCTGGCTCCAAAGAGCTCTTGTAGGGCGATAACAGAGTAGAGAAGACTGGTATCCTTAATCACGGTTACAAACTGAGAAATGATGGCTGGCAGCATTTTACGAATAGCTTGTGGAAGAATGATGTGATAGAGGATTTGGGTTGAGGTAAATCCTTGCGACATTCCCGCTTCGTATTGCCCCTTGTCCACAGCGTTGAGACCACCTCGGATAATCTCAGCCAGGGCTGCTGAGGTAAAGAGGGTGAAGGCAGTGATACCTGCTGGTGTGGATTTCATCTTGAACACCAAAAAGATAGTGAAAATCCAGAGAAGATTGGGAACGTTACGTACAAACTCGATGTAAATGCTGGAGATAATCCGTAAAACGGGATTTTTCCCATTTCTCATGACAGCAAGCACAGTTCCAATGAGGGTGGAGAGGATGATGGCAATCAGAGAAATGTAGAGGGTCAAGCCAAATCCTTTAAAGATAAAGATTAGGTTATCTGGGGTCAAAACTTCTAAAATAGATTCCATAGTAACCTCCTAAAGTGAATAGGCTTTTTTGTTGGCTTGCTCCATCCTGCGACCAAACTGGGCAACAGGGAAGCATAGAGAAAAGTAGAGAAGGGCAGCGCCTAAAAATGCTGGAATGTAGTTTCCGTTAAGAGCTGACCAAGATTTGGTCACAAACATCAAGTCTACTCCAGAGATGATAGCGACTGTTGAGGTGTTCTTGATGAGGTTGACGATTTGGTTGGTCAAAGGAGGGAGAATGATACGGAAGGCTTGAGGCAAGATAATCAAGCGCATAGCACTGATATAGGTAAAACCTTGCGACAAGGCAGCCTCCATCTGACCGCTAGGAATAGACTGAATTCCTGAGCGAATAACCTCGGCGATATAGGCTCCGTGATAGAGTCCCACGCAGAGAACAGCCGTCCAATAAATCGGAATCATGATGATATGGTCACTGATAAGAGGTAGGCCATAAAAAACGATAACAAACTGCACCAAGAGGGGAGTGTTTTGGTAAAATTCAACAAAGATGCGAGCCAAAATTCTCAATATCGGACGTTTGCTGGTTGACATGGCTCCAAAGAAGATGCCTAAAACCATGGCTAGGATAAAGGATCCAATCGCTAGGGCAAGAGTGAAGAGGAAACCATTGAAAAATTGTCCAAAATCCTGAAAATAGGCTGTCCAAGATGATAAATCTGTCATGGGGTATCCTCCTTAATCTGCAGTATGGCTAGATGGTTTGAGCTTGTATCGGTCATAGAGTTTTTGTAAACTACCATCCTTGCTCCATTTAGTGACCAAGTTATCAAGATAGTCGTTGAGTTCGGTATTTGATTTCTTGGTAACAATACCGTAGTCAGATGGCTTGAAACTATCATTTAGCAGTTCTGTGCGTTTGCTGATATAGCCAGATAGAATCGAGCGGTCAACGGAAAAGGCATCAATACGGTGAGCATGAAGGGAAGTAATCAATTCTGGGTAGGAACCAAGTTCGACGAATTTAAACTTCAGACCTTTCTTTTTACCCAGTTCAGTAATCAGGCGTTGGGTGATGGAACCTTGGGCGACTCCGATGGTTTTGCCGCTTAGGTCCTCAATGCTTTTGATTTTGGCAGACTTATTGACCAAAAAGCCAGAAGCGTCCGTGTAGTAAGGGCTGGTGAAGTTATAGAGTTTTTTGCGTTCATCTGTGATGGTAAAGGTCGCGATATCCATGTCGACCTGTTCGTTGTCTAGAAGGGGGCCACGGGTTTGCGCAGTAACAGGCACATAGCGAACTTTGACCTTAAGCTCATCAGCTACCATCTTGGCTAAGTCCGTTTCGATACCAGAATAGGTCCCTGTCTTGGGATCCTTGTAACCGAAATTGGGAACGTCTTGTTTGACACCGACAACTAGTTCGCCTCTTTTTTGAATGTCTACCACACTGGTATCGGCTTGAACTGGTTTTGCAGTAGCAAGGCCGAAAAGGCTAATCAATAATGCGGATAAAAAGAGTTTCTTTTTCATAGGCACCTCCTTATTTGACTTTGTCACTTTCGTGGTTGATGATTTTGCTGAGGAATTGTTGGGCACGAGGTTCGCTTGGATTGTCGAAAAAGTCATCAACATCTGTCGTATCCACCAAGACTTCTCCGTCAGCCATAAAGATGATACGGTCAGCAACTTCACGGGCAAAGCCCATTTCGTGGGTAACGACAATCATATTCATACCATCGTGGGCCAATTTTTGCATAACTGCTAGAACATCGCCGATAGTTTCAGGGTCAAGAGCAGATGTTGGCTCATCAAAGAGGAGGAGTTCAGGATGCATAGCGAGGCCACGAGCAATGGCGATTCGTTGTTTTTGTCCACCAGAAAGCATGGCTGGATAAGAATCTTTCTTGTCCCACATATTTACAAATTCCAAATATTTTTGGGCTGTTTTTTCAGCTTCTTTTTTATCAATTCCTAGAACTTTTACGGGTGCGAGTGTTACGTTTTCTAACACTGTTTTGTGTGGGTAGAGGTTGAAATGTTGGAAAACCATGCCGACTTCCTTGCGAAGAGGAACCAAATCTTTCTGGCTGGCACCAGCAACCTGGTGACCATTTACTAGAAGACTTCCCTTATCAACAGCCTCTAAACCATTAATCGTACGGATAAGAGTTGACTTCCCAGAACCAGATGGTCCGAGTAGGACAACGACTTGCCCTTTTTCAAAACGGAGATTGATGTCACGGAGTGCATGGTAATCTCCGTAATATTTTTCGACGTGTTCAAATTCTACTAAAGTCATAAGGAATCTCCTTTGTGTTAGATTTTATAACATGATTCTACACCAAAAGATTTTTCTTGTCAAATCATATCAGAAAAAAGTTAGTAAAATTTTTGTAGAAAGCAATCTGGATAGAGAAAAAGCCTAAATCATGTTATAATGAAGCAATAGAATTCTTAGAAAGAGTGGATGTCTTTTTGATAACACCTACTTATGAATGGCAGTTTGCCCCGCAGGTAGAAGATGCGGATTTTACAAAGATAGCCAAGAAGGCTGGACTGGGTCCTGAGGTGGCTCGGTTATTGTTTGAGAGAGGGATTCAGGATCAAGAAAGTCTGAAGAAGTTTTTAGAACCTTCTTTGGAGGACTTGCATGACCCTTATTTACTCCATGATATGGACAAGGCAGTGGCTCGGATTCGTCAGGCCATTGAAGAAGGGGAAAATATTCTCGTTTATGGAGATTACGATGCGGATGGCATGACTTCGGCTTCGATTGTGAAGGAAAGTTTGGAACAACTTGGTGCCGAGTGCCGTGTTTACTTGCCTAATCGTTTTACTGATGGATATGGTCCCAATGCTAGTGTTTATAAATACTTTATCGAGCAAGAAGGGATTTCCTTGATTGTGACGGTGGATAATGGGGTTGCGGGTCATGAAGCCATTGAATTGGCCCAGTCTATGGGAGTAGATGTCATTGTGACTGACCACCATTCCATGCCAGAAACCTTGCCAGATGCCTATGCCATCGTTCATCCTGAGCATCCAGATGCGGATTATCCTTTCAAATATTTGGCTGGTTGCGGAGTAGCTTTCAAGTTAGCTTGTGCCCTTTTAGAGGAAGTCCAAGTGGAACTGCTTGACTTGGTTGCTATCGGAACCATTGCTGATATGGTAAGTCTAACGGATGAAAATCGTATCTTGGTGCAATATGGTCTGGAAATGTTGGGGCATACTCAGCGCATTGGTCTACAAGAAATGCTAGACATGGCTGGAATTGCTACAAATGAAGTAACAGAAGAAACGATTGGCTTCCAGATTGCTCCTCGTTTAAATGCCTTGGGGCGCTTGGATGATCCCAATCCAGCTATTGATTTGTTGACTGGGTTTGATGATGAGGAAGCACACGAGATTGCCCTTATGATTCATCAGAAAAACGAAGAGCGTAAAGAAATCGTTCAGTCTATCTATGAAGAAGCTAAGACCATGGTGGAGCCTGAGAAGAAGGTCCAGGTCTTGGCCAAGGAAGGCTGGAATCCTGGGGTTCTAGGAATTGTAGCTGGTCGTTTGTTGGAAGAATTGGGACAGACAGTCATCGTTCTTAATATAGAAGACGGTCGTGCCAAGGGAAGTGCTCGTAGTGTGGAAGCAGTCGATATTTTTGAAGCCCTAGATCCCCATCGTGACCTCTTTATCGCATTTGGCGGTCATGCTGGCGCAGCAGGAATGACGCTAGAAGTTGAGAAACTTTCAGATTTATCTCAGATCTTGGAAGATTATGTCCGTGAAAAAGGAGCAGATGCTGGTGGCAAGAATAAGTTAAACCTAGATGAAGAGCTGGATTTGGAGACTTTGAGTCTTGAAACAGTCAAGAACTTTGAACGTTTAGCTCCCTTTGGAATGGACAATCAGAAACCAGTCTTTTATATCAAGGATTTTCAGGTCGAAAGTGCTCGTACTATGGGGGCAGGCAATGCCCATCTCAAGCTGAAAATCTCTAAGGGTGAAGCCAGTTTTGAAGTGGTGGCATTTAGACAAGGCAGATGGGCAACGGAGTTTGCTCAAACCAAGAATCTAGAGTTAGCAGTCAAATTGTCTGTCAACCAATGGAATGGCCAAACTGCCCTTCAGTTGATGATGGTGGATGCGCGTGTGGAGGGTGTTCAACTCTTTAACATTCGTGGGAAGAATGCCACCTTGCCAGAGGGAGTTCCAGTCTTGGATTTTGCTGGAGAAGTGCCAGATTTAGTGACTAGTGAAGCTGTTGTCGTAAAAACCGTTCCTGAGGATATTACCCTGCTGAAAACCATTTTTCAGGAGCAACATTTCTCAGCCGTCTATTTCAAAAACGACATCGACAAGGCCTACTACCTAACAGGTTATGGAACTAGAGAGCAGTTTGCCAAATTGTACAAGACCATTTATCAGTTTCCAGAGTTTGATATTCGCTACAAGCTGAAAGACTTGGCAACTTATCTTAATATTCAACAAATCTTGCTGGTCAAGATGATTCAAGTATTTGAAGAATTAGGTTTTGTGATGATTAAAGATGGTGTGATGACAGTCAATAAAGAAGCACCAAAGAGAGAGATAGGAGAAAGTCAGATTTACCAAAATCTCAAACAAACCGTTAAAGACCAAGAAATGATGGCGCTGGGTACGGTGCAAGAAATCTATGACTTTTTGATGGAAAAAGAATAGAAGCTAGGAAAGAGTTGGGCAACCAGCTCTTTTTTGAAAACAAATCTTCATTTTGAAAATCATCAAAAAAATGGTATAATGGTAGGAAAAGATTCGGCTAAAAGTAGTGCTTTTAGAATAAAAGGGCAAGTAACCCTATAATCAAGATAAACTAAGCTTTCGGAGGAAAAATGAGTAATATCAGTTTAACAACACTTGGTGGTGTGCGTGAAAATGGGAAAAATATGTATATCGCTGAAATCGATGGGTCTATTTTCGTTTTGGATGCAGGTCTGAAATACCCTGAAAATGAACAACTAGGGGTGGATGTGGTCATTCCCAATATGGACTACCTTTTTGAAAATAGCGATCGTATCGCTGGGGTCTTCCTAACTCACGGGCATGCGGATGCCATTGGTGCTCTTCCTTATCTCTTGGCTGAAGCCAAGGTACCTGTATTTGGCTCTGAGTTGACCATTGAGTTGGCCAAACTCTTTGTTAAAGGAAATGATACGGTTAAGAAATTCAATGATTTCCATGTCATTGATGAGGATTCAGAGATTGATTTTGGAGGAACTGTGGTTTCCTTCTTCCGTACGACCCACTCTATCCCAGAAAGTCTGGGTATTGTCTTGAAGACAGTTGAAGGTAGCATTGTTTATACAGGCGACTTCAAATTTGACCAGACAGCTAGTGAATCCTATGCGACAGACTTCGCTCGTTTGGCAGAAATCGGTCGTGATGGAGTTCTAGCTCTGCTTAGTGATTCAGCTAATGCAGATAGCAATATCCAAGTGGCTAGCGAAAGTGAAGTTGGGGACGAAATCACTCAAACTATTTCTGATTGGGATGGTCGTATCATCGTTGCAGCAGTAGCCAGCAACCTCTCTCGTATCCAGCAGGTGTTTGACGCTGCGGATGCAACAGGCCGTCGTGTGGTTTTGACAGGATTTGATATTGAAAATATCGTCCGCACTGCTATTCGCCTTAAGAAATTGTCTCTAGCTAACGAGAGTCTTTTGATTAAGCCAAAAGATATGTCTCGCTTTGAAGACCATGAGTTGATTATCCTTGAGACAGGTCGTATGGGTGAGCCTATCAACGGTCTTCGCAAGATGTCGATTGGTCGCCACCGTTATGTGGAAATCAAGGACGGTGACTTGGTCTATATCGTAACCACTCCGTCTATCGCTAAAGAAGCAGTTATGGCGCGTGTGGAAAACATGATTTACCAAGCTGGCGGGGTTGTCAAACTGATCACTCAAAGCTTGCGTGTGTCAGGGCACGGAAATGCGCGTGATTTGCAGTTGATGATCAATCTCTTGCAACCCAAGTATCTCTTCCCGATTCAGGGGGAATACCGTGAGTTGGATGCTCATGCTAAGGCTGCTATGGCCGTCGGGATGTTGCCAGAACGCATTTTCATCCCTAAAAAGGGAACCAGCATGGCTTATGAGAATGGGGACTTTGTCCCAGCTGGCGCGGTTTCAGCAGGGGATGTCTTGATTGACGGGAATGCCATTGGTGATGTTGGAAATGTAGTTCTTCGTGACCGTAAGGTCTTGTCAGAAGATGGCATTTTCATCGTCGCAATCACCGTTAACCGTCGTGAGAAGAAAATTGTGTCCAAGGCTCGTGTTCATACGCGCGGATTTGTTTATCTCAAGAAGAGCCGCGATATTCTCCGTGAAAGTTCAGAATTGATTAACCAGACGGTAGAAGACTATCTTCAAGGAGATGACTTTGATTGGGCAGATCTTAAAGGGAAGGTTCGTGATACTCTGACCAAGTATCTCTTTGATCAAACCAAGCGTCGTCCAGCTATTTTACCAGTAGTCATGGAAGCAAAATAATCGTTGAAATAAACAGAGAGAAAGTCGAATTTCGGCTTTTTCTTATCGGAAAATAGAAGGAGAAAATCATGGCAGTAATGAAAATCGAGTATTACTCACAGGTATTAGATATGGAGTGGGGGGTGAATGTTCTTTACCCCGATGCCAATCGAGTGGAAGAACCAGATTGCGAAGATATCCCTGTTTTGTATCTTTTACACGGGATGTCTGGCAATCATAACAGTTGGCTCAAGCGAACCAACGTAGAACGCTTGCTTCGAGGAACCAATCTCATCGTTGTCATGCCTAATACCAGCAATGGTTGGTACACTGATACTAAGTATGGTTTTGATTACTACACAGCTCTAGCAGAGGAATTGCCACAGGTTTTGAAACGTTTCTTCCCTAATATGACTAGCAAGCGTGAAAAGACCTTTATCGCTGGTCTTTCTATGGGAGGTTATGGCTGTTTCAAATTGGCTCTTGCAACAAATCGTTTTTCTCACGCAGCTAGTTTTTCAGGCGCTCTTAGCTTTCAAGATTTTTCTCCTGAAAGCCAAGATCTGGGAACGCCAGCTTATTGGAGAGGCGTGTTTGGGGAGATTAAGGATTGGACAGCTAGCCCCTATTCTCTTGAAAGTCTGGCTAAAAAATCGGATAAAAAGACCAAACTTTGGGCTTGGTGTGGCGAGCAAGATTTCTTGTACGAAGCCAATAATCTCGCAGTGAAAAATCTCAAAAAACTGGGCTTTGATGTGACCTATAGCCATAGTGCTGGAACTCACGAATGGTACTACTGGGAAAAACAATTGGAAAGATTTTTAGCAACTCTTCCAATCGATTTCAAATTAGAAGAGAGATTGAGCTAAGTTTTTATAAATAAACCACCATTTATAGTTATTCTTGGCTTAAAAACATTGATGGAAGTCTATTTTCACTAGACTTTTTAATCGAAAATAGTAAAATAGTAGAGAGATACTAGTTGAAAGAGAGAAAAATATGTATCGTTATCAGCTTGGGATACCACTATCAGAGTATGATGGTTTTGTAAAAGAACATCCCATGGTTAATCTATTACAAAGCAGTGCTTGGGAAAAAGTGAAATCTGATTGGAATCATGAGAGGCTTGGTGTCTATGAAGAAGGGAAGTTACTGGCTGTGGCTAGTATTCTCATAAAGTCCCTCCCTTTGGGGTATAAAATGTTTTACATCCCAAGAGGTCCTATATTGGATTACAGGGATACAGAACTTTTAAAGTTTGTCCTGCAGTCTATTAAGTCTTATGCTCGCAGTAAGAGAGCGGTTTTTGTGACTTTCGATCCAAGCATTTGTCTATCTCAACATTTGGTTAATCAAGATAAAAGAGAATATCCTGAAAATCTTGCTATTGTTGATATTTTAGGGCAATTAGGAGTGGAATGGTCTGGGCAGACAATCGAGATGGATGACACCATTCAGCCTCGTATTCAGGCGAAAATATATAAGGAAAATTTTGAAGAAGATAAACTTTCTAAATCAACGAGGCAAGCTATTCGAACAGCACGAAACAAAGGGCTTGAGATTCAATATGGTGGACTGGAACTATTAGATTCATTTTCGGAGTTGATGAAAAAAACTGAGAAGCGAAAAGAGATTCATTTAAGAAACGAAGCTTATTATAAAAAATTATTAGATAACTTCAAAGAAGATTCCTATATCACGCTAACAAGTTTGGATGTTTCTAAGCGTTTAAGAGAATTAGAAGAACAATTAGAAAAAAATAGAGTAGTTGCAGAAAAATTTAATGATGCAACCAAACCTTCAAAAGTTCAGGAAAATATAAAAGAAAAAGAACGTTTAGAAGAGGAAATAGATTTCTTGCAGGGATATATGAACATGGGAAAATCAAACATTCCTTTAGCGGCTACTTTGAGTTTGGAATTTGGTAATACCTCTGTCAATCTATATGCTGGTATGGATGATGATTTTAAACGTTACAATGCACCAATTTTAACTTGGTATGAAACGGCTCGCTATGCCTTTGAGCGAGGTATGGTGTGGCAAAATTTAGGTGGTGTTGAAAACTCTTTCAATGGTGGACTTTATCATTTTAAGGAAAAATTTAATCCAACGATTGAAGAATATTTGGGTGAATTTACAATGCCCACTCATCCTCTCTATCCTCTGTTAAGACTTGCTCTTGATTTCCGTAAAACATTAAGAAAAAAACATAGAAAGTAAGTATATGGCACTAACTACACTCACGAAAGAAGAGTTTCGTACTTATTCTGATCAGGTTTCTTCTCGTTCCTTTATGCAATCTGTCCAGATGGGGGACTTATTAGAAAAAAGAGGGGCTCGAATTGTTTACCTTGCTTTGAAACAAGAAGGAGAAATTCAAGTTGCAGCTCTGGTTTATAGCTTGCCCATGCTAGGTGGTCTGCATATGGAGCTCAATTCGGGGCCTATTTATACGAAAAAAGAAGCCCTTCCTATTTTTTATGCGGAGTTAAAAGCATATGCTAAGCAGAATGGTGTATTAGAGTTGCTTGTAAAACCTTATGAAACTTATCAAACTTTTGATAGTGAAGGTGATCCAATAGATGCTGAGAAAAAAAGTATTATTCAAGATTTGACTAATTTAGGTTATCAATTTGATGGATTGACAACAGGTTATCCAGGTGGAGAACCAGATTGGTTATACTATAAAGATTTGACTGAATTAACTGAAAAGAATTTGCTTAAAAGTTTTAGCAAAAAGGGTAAACCCTTGGTGAAAAAGGCTGAAACGTTTGGCATTCGGTTGAAAAAGTTAAAACGTGAAGAACTATCGATTTTTAAGAATATAACAAAAGAAACCTCTGAACGTAGAGAATATAGTGATAAAAGTTTAGAATATTATGAGCACTTTTATGATTCATTTGGAGAACAAGCGGAGTTTCTCATAGCAAGCTTAAATTTTTCGGAGTATATGAGCAAATTGCAAGGTGAACAAAGTAAACTAGAAGAAGTCTTAGACAAGTTGCGACTTGATTTGAGTAAAAATCCTCATTCTGAGAAAAAACAAAATCAACTGAGAGAATATTCTAGTCAATTTGAAACTTTTGAAGTTCGAAAAGCAGAAGCGAGAGACTTGATTGAAAAATATGGAGAAGAAGATATTGTTTTAGCCGGGAGTTTATTTGTTTATATGCCTCAGGAAACGACTTATCTTTTTAGTGGTTCCTACACTGAATTTAATAAGTTCTATGCCCCTGCGCTACTTCAAAAATATATTATGTTGGAAAGTATAAAACGTGGAATACCTAAATACAACTTCCTAGGGATTCAAGGGATTTTTGATGGTAGTGATGGCGTTTTGCGTTTTAAACAAAATTTTAATGGCTATATTGTACGTAAAGCAGGAACTTTCCGTTATCATCCATCGCCTTTAAAATACAAAGCTATTCAGTTAGTCAAAAAAATATTAGGACGTTAAGATGAACAAGCCAGTATTTAGCTTTCTTTCAGCTTGTTTTAGTAAAATAGTCTTTATTTGCTAGAAAGGTAGAGAGACATGCGCTGGCTTTTTCGTTTGATAGGGGTTTTCTTTTCTTTTGTTTGGCGTTTGTTTTGGCGCTTGGTTTGGATTGTTTTGTTTTTATGCACTCTTGCTTTTGGATTTCTCTGGTATCTGAACGGGGATTTCCAAGGAGCGCTGAAGCAGGCAGAGCGGTCGGTAAAGATTGGTCAACAAAGCATTGACCAATGGGAAAAAACAGGGCAACTGCCTAAGTTGAGCCAGACAGATAGCCACCAGCATTCTGAAGGAAGGTGGCCACAGGCTTCTGCTCGTATTTATCTAGATCCTCAGATGGATTCACGCTTTCAAGAGGCTTATGTAGAAGCAATTCAGAACTGGAATCAAACTGGTGCTTTTAACTTTGAACTTGTGACTGAGTCCAGCAAGGCGGATATCTTGGCTACGGAGATGAACGACGGAAACACTCCTGTGGCAGGAGAGACGGAAAGTCAGACCAATCTCTTGACGGGGCAATTCTTGTCTGTAACGGTGCGTCTGAATCATTATTATCTGTCCAATCCTGACTATGGCTATTCCTATGAGCGTGTTGTCCATACGGCAGAACATGAGTTGGGGCATGCGATTGGCTTGGACCATACAGATGAGAAGTCTGTGATGCAACCTGCAGGTTCCTTTTATGGTATTCAGGAAGAGGATGTTGCAAACCTTCGAAA
Organism: Streptococcus mitis; assembly: GCA_001560895.1. Classification (NCBI taxonomy): domain Bacteria; kingdom Bacillati; phylum Bacillota; class Bacilli; order Lactobacillales; family Streptococcaceae; genus Streptococcus; species Streptococcus mitis. Next base: position 1,645,029 of record CP014326.1, on the reverse strand, counting down.
ATTATATGAGAGCAATGAGTAGGGGACTATCTTTCCCTACTTTTTTGCTATAATGGAACTATGAATAACTTGATTAAATCAAAACTAGAGCTCTTGCCGACCAGCCCTGGTTGCTACATTCACAAGGATAAAAATGGCACCATTATCTATGTAGGAAAGGCTAAAAATCTGCGCAACCGTGTGCGGTCCTATTTCCGTGGAAGTCACGATACCAAGACAGAGGCTCTGGTATCTGAAATTGTGGATTTTGAATTTATCGTTACGGAGTCCAATATTGAGGCCCTTCTCCTAGAAATCAACCTGATCAAGGAAAATAAGCCTAAATACAATATTATGCTCAAGGATGATAAGTCTTATCCTTTCATCAAGATTACCAATGAACGTTATCCTCGTTTGATTATCACCCGTCAGGTCAAGAAGGATGGTGGTCTTTATTTTGGTCCTTATCCAGATGTGGGGGCAGCCAATGAAATCAAGCGACTTTTGGATCGAATTTTCCCTTTTCGTAAGTGTACTAATCCTCCTTCTAAGGTCTGTTTTTACTACCATATCGGTCAATGTATGGCCCACACCATCTGTAAGAAGGATGAGGCCTATTTCAAGTCTATGGCTCAGGAGGTTTCTGATTTCCTAAAAGGACAGGATAACAAAATCATCGATGCCCTCAAGGGGAAAATGGCAGCGGCAGCTCAGACTATGGAATTTGAACGTGCTGCGGAATACCGTGATCTGATTCAGGCCATTGGAACGCTTCGGACCAAGCAAAGGGTTATGGCCAAGGATCTCCAAAATCGGGATGTCTTTGGTTACTATGTGGATAAGGGCTGGATGTGTGTTCAGGTTTTCTTTGTTCGTCAGGGCAAGCTCATTGAGCGAGATGTCAATCTCTTCCCTTACTACAATGATCCAGATGAGGATTTCTTGACCTATGTGGGACAATTCTATCAAGAAAAATCTCACCTGGTTCCCAATGAGGTGCTGATTCCGCAGGATATCGATGAAGAAGCAGTCAAGGCCTTGGTGGATACCAAGATTCTCAAACCCCAGCGTGGAGAGAAAAAACAACTGGTCAATCTAGCCATAAAAAATGCTCGTGTTAGTCTGGAGCAGAAGTTCAATTTGCTAGAGAAATCTGTCGAAAAGACCCAAGGGGCTATTGAAAATCTAGGACGCTTGCTCCATATTCCGACTCCAGTTCGTATCGAGTCCTTCGATAACTCCAATATCATGGGCACCAGTCCTGTTTCAGCCATGGTGGTCTTTGTCAACGGCAAACCAAGTAAAAAAGATTATCGTAAATACAAAATCAAGACTGTGGTTGGACCGGACGACTATGCGAGTATGCGTGAGGTTATCCGCAGACGCTATGGTCGAGTTCAACGTGAGTCTTTGACTCCGCCAGATTTGATTGTCATTGATGGGGGACAAGGTCAAGTTAATATTGCCAAACAGGTCATCCAAGAAGAACTGGGTTTGGATATTCCAATTGCAGGTCTGCAAAAGAATGATAAGCACCAAACCCATGAATTGCTCTTTGGAGATCCGCTTGAGATGGTGGAGCTGTCTCGCAATTCTCAAGAATTTTTCCTCCTCCAACGCATCCAAGATGAGGTCCACCGCTTTGCCATCACCTTCCACCGCCAATTGCGCTCCAAAAACTCCTTTTCTTCACAACTGGATGGGATTGACGGTCTGGGACCTAAACGCAAGCAGAATCTCATGAAGCATTTCAAGTCTTTGACTAAGATCAAGGAAGCCAGTGTGGATGAAATTGTCGAAGTTGGGGTGCCAAGAGCGGTCGCAGAAGCAGTTCAGAGGAAGTTGAATCCGCAGGAAGAAGTGGAGTTGTCTCAAGTAGCGGAAAAGAGTGTAAATTACCAAACAGAAGGAGACCATTATGAAACATAAAATCGCAATTTTATCAGACATTCATGGCAATGCGACGGCGCTAGAAGCAGTGATTGCAGATGCTAAAAATCAAGGAGTCAGTGAATACTGGCTTCTGGGAGATATTTTTCTTCCTGGTCCAGGCACAAATGATCTGGTCGCTCTGCTGAAGGGACTTCCTATAACGGCAAGTGTTCGAGGTAATTGGGATGATTGTGTCCTTGAGGCCTTGGATGGCGAATATGGTTTGGAACATCCACAAGAAATCCAGCTCATGCGATTGACCCAGTTTTTGATGGAGCGAATGGATCCTGCAACGATTGTCTGGCTACGAAGCTTGCCTTTGCTAGAAAAGAAAGAAGTTGACGGACTGCGCTTTTCTCTCTCTCATAATTTACCTGACAAAAACTATGGGAGTGACTTACTGGTTGATAATGATACGGAGAAATTTGATCAACTCCTAGATGCTGAAACCGACGTGGCAGTCTATGGTCATGTTCACAAGCAGTTGCTTCGTTATGGCAGTCAAGGGCAACAAATCATCAATCCAGGGTCGATTGGCATGCCCTATTTTAATTGGGAGGCGTTAAAAAATCACCGTGCCCAGTATGCCGTGATAGAGATTGAAGATGGGGAATTGGTAAATATCCAATTTCGTAAAGTCGCTTATGCTTATGAAGTGGAGTTAGAATTGGCCAAGTCCCAGGGTCTTCCCTTTATCGAAATGTATGAAGAACTACGTCGTGAAGATAATTATCAGGGGCACAATCTGGAACTATTAGCAAGCTTAATAGAAAAGTATGGGTATGTAGAAGATGTGAAGAATTTTTTTGATTTTTTGTAAGAGTTCCCTAAGATAATCAATGCAAATTAAAAACGATTGGCTGGTCCAATCGCTTTTAGTATATCTTATACTCAATGAAAATCAGAGAGCAAACTAGGAAGCTAGCCGTAGGTTGCTCAAAGCACAGCTTTGAGGTTGCAGATAAAGCTGACGTGGTTTGAAGAGATTTTCGAAGAGTATTATTGTAATTGAGATTGATCTGGAAGGTAAGAACCACCTAGATAAGTATTGCTAAGTTTTTCAAGTGTTCCGTCTTGATAGAGTTCTTTGAGTGCTTTATCAAATTTCTCTTTAAACTCTTTTTGGTCGTTTGAGAAAACGATATAGTTGTTGGGGCTATCGGCAGAAGGTAAATCAACGACTGAGAGGTCTAAGCCACGGTCCTTGATAATCTTTTGAACCGATACCTTGTCAAAAACTAGGAAATCAAATTCACCGTTAGAGAGGTCTAAGATTCGTTTACCGATATCCTCTCCAGAAAAATCGATAGTAGCGGGATTGTCAGTGTGTTTTTGATTCCAGTTATTGATGAATTGAGCGTTTGAAGTTCCGGTATCCTCTTGAGTTGTTTTGCCAGCGATTTGGTCAAGTGAAGTCAGAGGATTTTTCTTGTTACTGACTAAAACGAGGGGGTTGTTCGAAATCGGAAGTGAGTAGAGGTATTTCTCAGCACGTTCTTTTGTATAACTCAAGTTATTGGCTGCAGCCTGATAGTGACCAGAATCAAGTCCTGGGAAGATACTTTCCCAGGCAGTTCTTTGGAATTGAATCTCGTAGTCGCTGAGTTTTTCATCTACTGCTTTTAGAACTTCGATGTCGAAGCCGGTCAGATTGCCCTTGTCTTCGTAGTCAAATGGCGGCACATCACCAGCTGTAGCAACGACGATGGTCTTTTGAGAGTTAGTCTCTTTAGGTGTAGCTTGATTCCCACAGGCAACCAAAAATGGTAGGATGGCTAATAATAGGCTAAATTTTTTCATAATGTCTCCATTCAAATGTAAAGTACTTGTTAGTTTATCAGAAACTGTCCCGATGAACCAATATATATTTTTTATGGCTGCCATAAAAAATCTTAATCATGAAAAATCCCTGCAAGCTCTTTCAAATTATGGTAGAATGGAAGCAGTAGAATTAGAAAAGGAAATCGATCATGAAATTTCTCGAATTAAATAAAAAACGTCATGCGACTAAGCATTTCACTGATAAGCCGGTTGATCCCAAAGATGTGCGTACGGCTATCGAAATCGCAACCTTGGCTCCAAGTGCCCACAATAGCCAGCCTTGGAAATTTGTGGTCGTTCGTGAGAAAAATGCCGAACTAGCAAAATTGGCTTATGGTTCAAACTTTGAACAGGTATCATCAGCGCCTGTGACCATTGCCTTGTTTACAGACACAGATCTGGCTAAACGTGCTCGTAAGATTGCCCGAGTTGGTGGTGCTCATAACTTTTCTGAAGAGCAACTTCAATACTTCATGAAAAATTTGCCTGCTGAATTTGCCCGTTACAATGAACAACAGGTTAGTGACTACCTAGCCCTCAATGCAGGTTTGGTTGCTATGAACTTGGTTTTGGCTCTTACAGACCAAGGAATCGGATCAAATTTGATCCTTGGATTTGACAAATCAAAAGTCAATGAGGTTTTGGAAATTGAAGACCGTTTCCGTCCAGAACTTTTGATTACAGTGGGTTACACAGACGAAAAATTGGAACCAAGCTACCGCTTGCCAGTAGATGAAATCATCGAGAAAAGATAGAAAGAAGAAAAAAATGACAGCAATTGATTTTACAGCAGAAGTAGAAAAACGCAAAGAAGACCTCTTGGCTGACTTGTTTAGCCTTTTGGAAATCAACTCAGAACGTGATGATAGCAAGGTTGATGCTGAGCATCCATTTGGACCTGGGCCGGTAAAAGCCTTGGAAAAATTCCTTGAAATCGCAGACCGTGATGGCTATCCAACTAAGAATGTTGACAATTACGCAGGACATTTTGAGTTTGGTGATGGAGAAGAAGTTCTCGGAATCTTTGCCCACATGGATGTAGTGCCTGCTGGTAGCGGTTGGGACACAGATCCCTACACACCAACTATCAAAGATGGTCGTCTTTATGCGCGTGGTGCTTCGGATGACAAGGGTCCTACAACAGCTTGTTACTATGGTTTGAAAATCATCAAAGAATTGGGTCTTCCAACTTCTAAGAAAGTTCGCTTCATCGTTGGAACAGACGAAGAATCAGGCTGGGCAGACATGGACTACTATTTCGAGCACGTAGGACTTTCAAAACCAGACTTCGGTTTCTCTCCAGATGCTGAGTTCCCTATCATCAATGGTGAAAAAGGAAATATCACAGAATACCTCCACTTTGCAGGTGAAAATACAGGTGTAGCCCGTCTTCACAGCTTTGCAGGTGGTTTGCGTGAAAACATGGTACCAGAATCAGCAACAGCAGTTGTTTCAGGTGACTTGGCTGACTTGCAAGGGAAACTAGATGCCTTTGTTGCAGAACACAAACTTAGAGGAGAACTCCAAGAAGAAGCTGGCCAATACAAGGTGACGATCATTGGTAAATCAGCCCACGGTGCTATGCCTGCTTCAGGTGTCAATGGTGCGACTTACCTAGCCCTCTTCCTCAGCCAGTTTGACTTTGCTGGTCCAGCCAAAGACTACCTTGACATCGCTGGTAAGATTCTCTTGAACGATCATGAGGGTGAAAATCTCAAGATTGCTCATGTGGATGAAAAGATGGGTGCCCTTTCTATGAATGCCGGTGTCTTCCGCTTTGACGAAACAAGCGCTGATAATACCATTGCCCTTAACATCCGCTATCCAAAAGGAACAAGTCCAGAACAAATCAAGTCAATCCTTGAAAACTTGCCAGTTGCTTCTGTTAGCCTTTCTGAGCACGGTCACACCCCTCACTATGTGCCAATGGAAGATCCACTTGTGCAAACCTTGTTGAATGTTTATGAAAAACAAACTGGTCTTAAAGGTCACGAGCAAGTCATCGGTGGTGGAACCTTTGGTCGCTTGCTTGAACGAGGTGTTGCCTATGGTGCCATGTTCCCAGACTCAATTGACACCATGCACCAAGCCAATGAATTCATCGCCTTAGATGATCTCTTCCGAGCTGCAGCAATCTATGCCGAAGCTATTTATGAATTGATCAAATAAAACGATAGAAGTCTGAGATTGTATGCTTAGACTTCTTTTTGGAGGGAAAGTAGATGTCTCAAATTGAAAGAATCAAACAGGCTATTATGGCAGATCCGCAGAATGCTACCTATACAAAGCGTGGCATCGAGCCTCTCTTTGCAGCGCCAAAGACTGCTCGCATCAATATCATCGGTCAGGCACCAGGACTTAAAACTCAAGAAGCAGGCCTTTACTGGAAGGACAAAAGTGGTGACCGCTTGCGAGATTGGCTCGGTGTGGATGAAGATACCTTTTACAATTCAGGCTATTTTGCTGTTTTGCCCATGGATTTCTACTTTCCAGGGCATGGCAAGTCAGGTGACCTGCCACCGAGAACTGGCTTTGCAGAAAAATGGCATCCGCAGATCTTGCAAGAATTGCCCGATATTCAGTTGACCCTCTTGATCGGCCAATATGCCCAAGCCTACTATTTACAGGAGAAAGTCAGTGGCAAGGTGACAGAACGGGTAAAATATTATCAGAATTACTTGCCAGAGTATTTTCCTTTAGTTCACCCCTCACCGCGAAATCAAATCTGGATGGCCAAAAATCCTTGGTTTGAGGCAGAAGTGGTGCCGGATTTGAAAAAAAGAATTAAAACTATTTTAGGAGAAAAAGAATGAAAGAAATAGCCTTTGACGCATTTTACCAGCTTTACCAAAATGACCAACTTTCTTTAGTGGACGTGAGAGAAGTGGATGAGTTTGAAGCTCTTCATTTAGAAGGTGCTCAGAATCTTCCTCTGAGTCAATTAGCTGATACTTATGATCAATTGGACAAGGAACAGTTACATTATGTTATTTGTAAATCTGGAATGAGATCGGCGCGTGCTTGCCAATTCTTATCAGAACAAGGTTATGAGGTTATCAATGTCCAAGGTGGCATGATGGCCTTTGAAGAACTTTAAACATTATAATTTTCTCCTACTTGGTGTGATCTCGGTAGGGGATTTTATTTTTAGACAATTCTTATTTTTAAGAATCTTGAAAACATTCAATATTTACTTCGTGATACTTTTTTCATACTCTTATTCATGATATACTAGGTCAGTATTTTATAAATATGAAGGAGATTTTCATGGCTAAAAAAGGTGCCCTAACAGGTTTGCTCCTGTTTGGAATATTTTTTGGTGCGGGGAACTTGATTTTTCCGCCTTCTCTAGGTGCTCTATCTGGAGAACATTTTCTTCCTGCCATCGCAGGTTTTGTTTTTTCAGGTGTCGGTATCGCCGTCTTGACTCTTATTATTGGAACGCTAAATCCTAAAGGATATATTTACGAGATTTCAACAAAGATAGCGCCTTGGTTTGCGACTCTTTACCTCTCAGTTCTTTACTTGTCAATCGGTCCATTCTTTGCTATCCCACGTACTGCTACAACAGCTTACGAAGTAGGGATTAGCCCCCTTTTGTCGGATGCAAATAAAGGTTTTGGCTTGATTGTCTTTACGGTTCTGTATTTTGCAGCAGCCTATCTAATTTCGCTTAATCCATCAAAAATCTTAGACCGTATCGGCCGTATCTTAACGCCAGTCTTTGCGATTTTGATTGTTATCTTGGTTGTTCTAGGAGCTATCAAATATGGTGGAACAAGTCCTCAAGCTGCGTCAGCTGCTTATCAAGCTTCTGCCTTTGGTACAGGTTTCCTAGAAGGTTATAATACTTTGGATGCCCTTGCTTCAGTTGCCTTTAGCGTAATCGCAGTTCAAACCTTGAAACAACTTGGATTTTCAAGTAAGAAAGAATACATTTCAACTATTTGGGTCGTTGGTATCGTTGTTGCCCTTGCCTTCAGCGCTCTTTACATCGGTTTAGGTTTCCTTGGAAATCATTTCCCAGTACCAGCTGAAGCGATGAAGGGTGGAACACCAGGTGTTTACATCTTGTCACAAGCCACTCAAGAAATCTTTGGCTCAACAGCTCAACTCTTCCTTGCAGCTATGGTGACCGTAACCTGCTTCACAACAACAGTTGGTCTGATTGTGTCAACAGCTGAGTTCTTTAATGAACGCTTCCCACAAATCAGCTACAAGGTTTATGCGACAGCCTTTACCTTGATTGGATTTGCCATTGCTAATTTAGGTCTTGATGCGATTATCAAGTACTCAATTCCAGTACTGGTTATCTTGTACCCAATCACGATTGCTATCGTTATGATTGTCATTGTCAACAAATTTGTGGCTCTTTCAAAACCAGGTATGCAGTTGACAATTGCTGTTGTTACAGCTATTGCCATTGCAAGCGTACTAGGAAGCTCATTTAAAGTTGAGTTTCTTGCAAATCTTGTCAACGCTCTTCCTTTTGCCAAGGCATCTCTCCCATGGTTAGTACCAGCCGTTGTCGGAATCTTGCTCTCATTGGTTCTACCAAATAAGCAAGAAAGCGATGTTTTTGAAATGGAATAATCATTAAAATCACTTTTGTAGCTAAGTCTACAGGGGTGATTTTCTTTTTTATCCGATGATAAATGTGTTATAATAGGTAGCAAAAGAGGTGAAGAAATGAATCAAACAGTAGAATATATCAAAGAACTGACAGCCATTGCGTCGCCAACGGGCTTCACTCGGGAGATTTCGGACTATTTAGTCAAGACTCTAGAAGGTTTTGGTTACCAACCGGTTCGCACGGCCAAGGGCGGTGTCAATGTAACTATTAAAGGTCAAAATGATGAGCAACAACGTTATGTGACTGCCCATGTAGATACGCTTGGTGCTATTGTCCGTGCTGTCAAACCAGATGGCCGTCTCAAAATGGACCGTATCGGTGGTTTTCCTTGGAACATGATTGAAGGTGAAAACTGTACCGTTCATGTGGCTAGCACAGGTGAAAAAGTATCAGGAACCATCCTCATCCACCAAACTTCTTGTCATGTCTATAAGGATGCAGGAACTGCAGAACGCACGCAGGAAAATATGGAAGTGCGTTTGGATGCAAAAGTAACCAGTGAAAAAGAAACTCGTGCTCTTGGTATTGAGGTCGGTGATTTTATCAGCTTTGATCCACGAACCGTCGTGACAGAGACGGGTTTTATCAAGTCTCGTCATTTGGACGATAAGGTCAGTGCAGCGATTTTACTTAATCTTCTTCGTATTTATAAGGAAGAGAAGATTGAATTACCAGTAACAACTCATTTTGCTTTTTCAGTCTTTGAAGAAGTAGGCCACGGTGCTAACTCTAATATTCCTGCTCAGGTAGTAGAATATCTGGCTGTGGATATGGGAGCTATGGGAGATGACCAGCAGACAGATGAGTACACAGTGTCCATCTGTGTCAAGGATGCTTCTGGACCTTATCACTATGACTTCCGTCAACATTTGGTTGCCTTGGCGAAAGAGCAAGATATTCCATTTAAGCTGGACATCTATCCATTTTATGGTTCGGATGCTTCAGCGGCTATGTCCGCAGGTGCAGAAGTCAAACACGCTCTGCTTGGTGCTGGTATCGAGTCTAGTCATTCTTATGAGCGTACTCATATTGACTCGGTGGTCGCAACCGAGCGTATGGTTGATGCTTACCTTAAGAGCGCGTTGGTAGATTGATATGTGTCTGATTTGCCAGAGAATTGATCTCATCAAGAAGGGAGAAAATCCCTATTTTGTCAAAGAGTTGGAAACAGGCTATCTTGTGATTGGAGATCACCAGTATTTTGCAGGCTATAGTCTTTTTCTAGCCAAGGAACATGTCACCGAATTACACCATTTGAAAAAGGAAACAAGACTCCGTTTTCTCGAAGAAATGAGTCTAGTCCAAGAGGCAGTTGCCAAGGCCTTTACTGCTGAGAAAATGAATATCGAGCTGCTAGGAAATGGCGATGCCCATCTTCATTGGCATCTGTTTCCACGACGGACAGGTGATATGAATGGCCACGGTCTTAAAGGTCGTGGGCCAGTTTGGTGGGTTCCCTTTGAAGAAATGACAGCAGAAACTTGCCAAGTAAAACCGGAAGAGATTAAAAGATTAGTCGAATGTTTATCGTCAGAAGTAGATAAACTATTAGAAATAAAGGAGTAGAAATGAAAAAAAGATACCTTGTCTTGACAGCCTTGCTAGCCTTGAGTCTAGCAGCTTGTTCACAAGAAAAAGCAAAAAATGAAGACGGAGCAGCTAAGACAGAGCAAACAGCCAAGGCTGATGGGACAGTCGGAAGTAAGTCTCAAGGGGCTGCCCAGAAAAAAGCAGAAGTGGTTAACAAAGGAGACTACTACAGCATCCAAGGGAAATACGATGAAATCATCGTAGCCAATAAACACTATCCCTTGTCTAAAGACTACAATCCAGGGGAAAATCCAACAGCCAAGGCTGAGTTGGTCAAACTCATCAAAGCGATGCAAGAGGCAGGTTTCCCGATCAGTGACCATTACAGTGGCTTTAGAAGTTATGAAACTCAGACCAAGCTCTACCAAGATTATGTTAATCAAGATGGGAAAGCAGCAGCTGACCGTTACTCTGCTCGACCTGGCTATAGTGAACACCAAACAGGTTTGGCCTTTGATGTGATTAGCACAAATGGAGAATTGGTGACAGAAGAAAAAGCAGCCCAATGGCTCTTGGACCATGCAGCTGATTATGGCTTTGTTGTTCGTTATCTTAAAGGTAAGGAAAAGGAAACAGGCTATATGGCTGAGGAATGGCACCTTCGTTATGTTGGAAAAGAAGCTAAAGAAATTGCTGAGAGTGGTCTCAGTTTGGAAGAATACTATGGCTTTGAAGGCGGAGATTACGTCGATTAAAAAATAAACTTTTCTCTTGCAATTCCAGATAAATAGTGTATAATAGATGGGTATGTGAAAAGCATACTTGTGGGAGGTAAAAATCTCTAATTACCGCCAAAACCACAAAGGAGGATTTAAAAATGGCTAAAAAAGTCGAAAAACTTGTAAAATTGCAAATCCCTGCTGGTAAAGCTACACCAGCTCCACCGGTTGGACCTGCTCTTGGTCAAGCTGGTATCAACATCATGGGATTCACAAAAGAGTTCAACGCTCGTACAGCTGACCAAGCTGGTATGATTATTCCAGTTGTTATCTCAGTTTACGAAGATAAATCATTTACTTTCATCACTAAAACACCACCAGCTGCTGTTCTTTTGAAAAAAGCTGCAGGTGTTGAAAAAGGATCAGGTACACCTAACAAAACTAAAGTTGCTACAGTTACTCGTGCACAAGTACAAGAAATTGCAGAAACTAAGATGCCAGATTTGAACGCAGCAAACGTAGAGTCTGCAATGCGTATGATCGAAGGTACTGCTCGTTCTATGGGATTCACTGTTGTTGACTAATCAATAACACCCCCAATATAACCCGCAAGACTTCATCATTTCGAGAAGTGACGTGGGAGATGAAAATCGATTGAACCACTTACAAGGAGAATAGAAAATGGCTAAAAAAAGCAAACAACTTCGTGCTGCTCTTGAGAAAATCGACAGCACAAAAGCATACAGCGTAGAAGAAGCTGTAGCACTTGCAAAAGAAACTAACTTTGCAAAATTTGACGCAACTGTAGAAGTTGCTTACAACTTGAACATCGACGTTAAAAAAGCTGACCAACAAATCCGTGGAGCAATGGTATTGCCAAACGGGACTGGTAAAACTTCACGCGTTCTTGTTTTTGCACGTGGTGCAAAAGCTGAAGAAGCAAAAGCTGCTGGTGCAGACTTTGTTGGCGAAGATGACCTTGTTGCTAAAATCAACGACGGTTGGTTGGACTTCGACGTAGTTATCGCTACGCCTGACATGATGGCTCTTGTTGGACGTCTTGGACGTGTCCTTGGACCACGTAACTTGATGCCAAACCCTAAAACTGGTACTGTAACAATGGATGTTGCTAAAGCAGTTGAAGAGTCTAAAGGTGGTAAAATCACTTACCGTGCTGACCGTGCAGGTAACGTTCAAGCAATCATCGGTAAAGTATCATTTGAAGCTGAAAAATTGGTTGAAAACTTCAAAGCTTTCAACGAAACAATCCAAAAAGCAAAACCAGCTACAGCTAAAGGAACTTACGTAACAAACTTGACTATCACAACTACTCAAGGTGTTGGTATCAAAGTTGACGTAAACTCACTTTAATCAGTTGTTTATACACAAAGGCGAGTACGAAAGTGCTCGTTTTTGTATGTGAGTTATAGTTTAGATAAAAATAGTTATCTTCATTTAGCTCATAGAGTGAGTAGCAAATGAAATGCTGTTTTCTCTTCCTTCTTTGCTAGAAAATATGGTATAATAGAGAGTAAAAATTTTGAAAGAAAGAAAAAGATGAATTTAAAAGATTATATTGCAACAATTGAAAATTATCCAAAGGAAGGCATCACCTTCCGTGATATCAGTCCTTTGATGGCTGATGGAAATGCTTATAGCTACGCTGTTCGTGAAATTGTTCAGTATGCTACTGACAAGAAAATCGACATGATTGTAGGTCCTGAGGCTCGTGGTTTTATCGTAGGCTGTCCTGTTGCCTTTGAGTTGGGAATTGGTTTTGCTCCTGTTCGTAAGCCAGGAAAATTGCCACGCGAAGTCATTTCTGCTGACTATGAAAAAGAGTACGGTGTTGATACCTTGACTATGCACGCGGATGCCATCAAGCCAGGTCAACGTGTTCTTATCGTAGACGACCTCTTGGCGACAGGTGGAACTGTTAAGGCGACCATCGAGATGATTGAAAAACTTGGCGGTGTTGTGGCAGGTTGTGCCTTCCTTGTTGAATTGGATGAATTGAACGGCCGTGAAAAAATCGGTGACTACGATTACAAAGTTCTCATGCATTATTAATGAAAAACAGTCCCTAGGGCTGTTTTCTCTACATTAGGATATAAAAATAGACTATAGCTAGTTAGAGAAAAACTATAATTGAAAACTATATCTTCTTGCAGTATAATAAAAGGACTAAGTGTTTGAGTTTTGACTTCAAACATATGCAATGATTCCTGAAAGAGTACAGTTAGGAGAGGGTTATGCCGATTCGAATTGATAAAAAATTGCCAGCTGTTGAGATTTTACGGACAGAGAATATCTTTGTCATGGATGATCAACGTGCTGCCCACCAAGATATCCGTCCCTTGAAGATTTTAATCTTAAATCTCATGCCACAAAAAATGGTCACAGAGACTCAATTGTTGCGCCATTTGGCCAATACACCCCTGCAACTGGATATTGATTTCCTCTATATGGAAAGCCACCGTTCTAAAACAACTCGCTCAGAGCACATGGAGACTTTCTATAAAACTTTTCCTGAAGTCAAGGATGAGTATTTTGACGGGATGATTATCACAGGGGCTCCAGTTGAGCATTTACCATTTGAGGAAGTGGACTATTGGGAGGAATTCAGTCAGGTGCTTGAGTGGTCCAAGACCCATGTCTATTCGACCCTTCATATCTGTTGGGGGGCTCAGGCTGGGCTTTATCTGCGTTATGGGGTTGAAAAATACCAGATGGACAGTAAGTTATCGGGTATCTATCCTCAGGACACCTTAAAGGAAGGTCATCTTCTCTTTAGGGGCTTTGACGATAGTTACGTATCTCCTCATTCTCGGCATACGGAGATTTCTAAGGAAGAGATCTTAAACAAAACCAATCTCGAGATTTTATCAGAAGGACCTCAGGTTGGGGTTTCGATTTTGGCCAGTCGTGATTTACGTGAAATTTATAGTTTTGGGCATTTGGAATATGACCGTGATACCTTAGCAAAAGAGTATTTCCGAGATCGTGATGCAGGTTTGGATCCTCATATTCCAGAAAATTACTTTAAGGATAATGATGTCAACCAGACACCTTGTCTTTGTTGGTCTTCATCAGCAGCCCTATTTTTCAGTAACTGGGTAAACTATGCTGTCTATCAGGAGACGCCTTTTGACTGGAGAAAGATAGAAGATGATGCATCTGCATATGGGTATTTATAAGAGGAATTATGACATATTTAGACGCTTTTAAATCAGGGAACTTGGTTTTACCGAGTGCCCTGCTCTTGCATTTTAAGGAACTCTTTCCTTCCAGCGACGATTTTCTGGTCTGGCAATTTTTCTATTTGCAAAATACGACAGGTTTGGAAGAAATGTCGCCAAGCCAGATTGCTGATAGGATTGGCAAGGAAATTTCAGATGTCAATCAAGCTATTTCCAATCTGACGGAGAGGGGACTCCTTCAGTATCGTACTATTGAATTAAATGGCGAAATTGAATTGCTATTTGATGCTAGTCTAGCCTTGGAACGTTTGGATGACTTGCTTGGAGCTAGCTCTTCGAGTTCAGACCAGTTGACCCCTCAAAACCAGCTTAAGGATTTGGTGGAAACCTTCCAGCAGGAGCTGGGACGCTTGTTGACGCCTTTTGAAATCGAGGATTTGACTAAGACCCTTAAGGAAGATGGGACTAGTGCTGACTTGATTAAGGAAGCTCTTCGCGAAGCTGTTTTGAATGGAAAACCAAACTGGAAGTACATTCAGGCGATTTTGAGAAACTGGCGCCATGAAGGTATCAAAAGTGTGGCTCAAATCGAGGCCAAGCGAGCTGAAAGAGAAGCCAACAATCCTCAGTTGACACAGGTATCTGCGGATTTCCAAAATGCCATGGATCTCTGGAAGGATTAATCCATGCAAGCAGGCTTGAAATCCGAGTAAGATTTGCAAGCTGTGTTTAATTGTGATAAAATAAATAGAAAATAAATTGAAAAAAGAGGTATGTGAAATGTCACGTAAACCATTTATCGCGGGTAACTGGAAAATGAACAAAAATCCAGAAGAAGCTAAAGCATTTGTTGAAGCAGTTGCATCAAAACTTCCTTCATCAGATCTTGTTGAAGCAGGTATCGCTGCTCCAGCTCTTGATTTGACAGCTGTTCTTGCTGCTGCTAAAGGTTCAAACCTTAAAGTTGCTGCTCAAAACTGCTACTTTGAAAATGCAGGTGCTTTCACTGGTGAAACTAGCCCACAAGTTTTGAAAGAAATCGGTACTGACTACGTTGTTATCGGTCACTCAGAACGCCGTGACTACTTCCATGAAACTGACGAAGATATCAACAAAAAAGCAAAAGCAATCTTTGCAAATGGTATGCTTCCAATCATCTGTTGTGGTGAGTCACTTGAAACTTACGAAGCTGGTAAAGCAGCTGAATTCGTAGGTGCTCAAGTATCTGCTGCATTGGCTGGATTGACTGCTGAACAAGTTGCTGCATCAGTTATCGCTTACGAGCCAATCTGGGCTATCGGTACTGGTAAATCAGCTTCACAAGACGACGCACAAAAAATGTGTAAAGTTGTTCGTGACGTTGTAGCTGCTGACTTCGGTCAAGAAGTTGCAGACAAAGTTCGTGTTCAATACGGTGGTTCTGTTAAACCTGAAAACGTTGCTTCATACATGGCTTGTCCAGACGTTGACGGCGCCCTTGTTGGTGGTGCGTCACTTGAAGCAGAAAGCTTCTTGGCTTTGCTTGACTTTGTAAAATAATTAGTAAGTAGCAAAAGCTAGGTGGAACAGCATTGAGATGTCTGTTCCATTTTTTATAGGAGAGGAAAGATTGAAAACAAAGATTGGAAAAATCGGATTAGCAAGTATCTTTTTACTAGGATTGTCAGTTAGTCATATTGCTGCAAATGAAACTGAAGTGAAAGCATCTTCGGAAGGAAGTGGCATCCAGACTTCTTCTAGTAAGGCAGAGGAAAAGAAATCAGAAACGACGGCAAGTCAAAAAGAGGAAGAGAAAAAGGTTGAGGTCTCTTCTAGTCAACAGGCAGAGAAAAAGGAAGAAGTGAAAGAGACGCGCGCTAGTAGTCAAAAATCGGAAAGTAAACCAACTTCCACATCAGCACACTGGGAAGGCGACTTCTATGTGAAGGCAGATGGGTCAAAAGCTAAGAGTGAGTGGATCTTCGATACTAGCTACAATAGCTGGTTCTATATAAAAGCAGATGGTCGTTATGCCCAAAAAGAATGGCATGGAAACTACTACCTCAAAGCGGGTGGTTACATGGCTACAAATGAATGGGTTTACGATAATCATTATAAGAGCTGGTTCTACCTCAAGGCTGATGGTTCTTATGCAAATCAAGAATGGCATGGAAACTACTACCTCAAAGTGGGTGGCTACATGGCCAAGAGTGAATGGGTTTACGATAACAATTATAAGAGTTGGTTTTACCTGAAATCTGATGGTTCTTATACAAATCAAGGATGGTATGGCAAATACTACCTCAAAACGGGTGGCTACATGGCCAAGAGTGAATGGGTTTATGATAGCAATTATAAGAGTTGGTTTTACCTGAAATCTGATGGTTCTTATGCGAATCAAGAGTGGTATGGTAAATATTACCTCAAAGCGGGTGGCTACATGGCCAAGAGTGAATGGGTTTACGATAACAATTATAAGAGTTGGTTTTACCTGAAATCTGATGGTTCTTATGCAAATCAAGAGTGGCAAAAGGTAGACGGCAAGTGGTATTATTTCAAGAAGTGGGGTTATATGGCTAAAGATGAGTGGCAGGGTAACTACTATTTGACAGGAAGTGGTGCTATGGCGACTGGTGAATTAGTCATGAATGATGCTCGCTATATTTTTTCTGACTCAGGTGAGTTAAAAGAAAAGAAAGGCTTGAATGTTGGCTGGGTTCACCGAAATGGCCACCGTTACTTCTTTAACCAGCGTGAAGAACAAGTTGGGACTGATCAAGTTAAAAAGGTCATCGATGTCAGTGAGCACAATGGTCGTATTAGTGACTGGAAAAAAGTCATCGACGATAATGGCGTTGATGGAGTTATTGTTCGTTTGGGCTATAGTGGAACTGAGGACAAGGAATTGGCTTATAATATCAAGGAGTTAAACCGTCTTGGAATTCCTTATGGGGTTTACCTCTATACTTATGCTGAAAATGAGACTGATGCTGAGAATGATGCCAATCAGACCATTGAACTCTTGAAAAAATACAAGATGAACTTGTCTTACCCTATCTATTATGATGTTGAGAACTGGGAATATGTCAATAAGACCAAGAGAGCTCCAAGTGATACTGGAATCTGGGTCAAAATCATCAATAAGTATATGGCAACAATGAAGAAGGCTGGTTATCAAAATGTGAAAGTTTATAGCTATCGTCAACTTTTGCAAACTCGTTTGAATCATCCCGATATTTTGCAACACGTTAACTGGGTAGCAGCCTATACGGATGCGCTTGATTGGAATAATCCTCACTATTCAGGTGAAAAAGGATGGCAATATACTTCATCTGAATATTTAAAAGGAATTCGTGGTCATGTTGATGTCAGCGTTTGGTATTAAGATGTAGGTTTAAGAAAGCTAGCTAAAAGAAATTCTACCACCGATTTGTAGTCTAAATATTTTTATGCTACCTATTGATACAATTTTTTATGATGGAGATTTCGATATAGAGATCTTTGTCAACTGTAAAAGTATTGGAAGCTGGGAAAAACTGGCCTCCAGACATAAAACAAGCGAGCATCTCCACGATTGGAGATGCTCGTTTTCTAATATCATATTCATAAGAGAGATATAGGTGATACTCTTCGAAAATCTCTTTAAACCACGTTGGTTTCACCTTGGATTATATATGTGACTGACTTCGTCCGTCTTATCTACAACCTCAAAGCAGTGCTTTGAGCAACCTACGGCTTGCTTCCTAGTTTGCTCTTTGATTTTCATTGAGTATCAATTTAATATTATTGGGATACCTAAAGCTGTGGCCTTGTGTAAAATAGTATTATCTATCATTAGTAATAACTATCCATTGTTTAAGCGCACTTTACGGAGTGAGACGTATTAATAGTTACACAAATACAATGTAGTTATTCGGATAAGCTTAGGACAATTTCTTTAAAAATTTATTTATCCATCCACTCTGTATTACAGACACCAGATATTAAGAAAAATAATCACCAGTATGGGAATCCACTGTATTATAATCATACCTAAATTCTTGAATATAGTGACTCTCAACCGGAGGGCGAATTTTTTCTATGTTCAACATTTCTCATTCTTATTAATTCTCCCAAAACTAGCTTGCTCTTGTTATATTATACGTACGTTCTGAAAGTATTGACTAGATTTTTAGATATTCTAGATGTGGGGTGACCTTTGGTCAACCGTAGCGAGCCAGAAAATCATAAAATTCTTCACGAGTGGTCCTTTTTCCAATTAGCTTCTTATAAACTCTGTAGAGATGGTCAATTGTTACATACTCTCCTTCAAACTCTCTTTTAACAATTCCTGCTCGTTTTCAAATATTACATAAGCATGATTTATACTTCCTCGTGTTTCAAAAAGAAGAATAGATGATCCTTCTTTTTGAAACTTAGACAAAGTTCTAGTAATCGTACTTGGGTTAAAATTCAAGAGTTCTATCATTTCTTTTGAGCTCTTCTTTTTGGAACGGAAAGGGTAGAATTTGAAGCTGTTGATGAAATTTAGATTAGGAAACATCTTTTAAAAAGGTATTATATTTTCTTGTTTTAATATAACGTGCTTTTGTTTTTCTGTTTATTCAGTGTAAATTGTACAATGTGGCGAAGTTCATTATTATGTGACTATTAGTCCGTATCGCTCAGTTAGGTGCGAGACAAAAAAACCACCCGCTATGCGGGTGCGCGTCGAAGGTTATACCCAAAAAACTCCAAACGCGATACAATAAAGGTGTTCAAGCCAATTGTAAAGCGAAAGGAGAAAAATATGGCACAAAAGGCACATAGTTTATCGCACACAAAGTGCCACTGTAAGTATCACATTGTGTTCACCCCTAAGTATAGACGAAAAATAATCTATAATCAATATCGAAGTAGTTTAGGAGAAATATTTCATCGTTTGTGTAGTTATAAAGGAGTTGAAATTATCGAGGGTCACTTAATGCCAGACCATGTACATATGTTAGTCAATATTCCACCAAGGATAAGTGTTTCAAGTTTCATGGGGTATTTAAAAGGTAAAAGTGCATTCATGATGTTTGACGAACACGCCAATCTCAAGTACAAGTTTGGGAATCGTCATTTTTGGGCGGAAGGTTATTATGTGAGTACGGTTGGACTCAATGAAGCCACAATTAAGAAATATATCCAAGAGTAAAGAAATTATCCAGTGGATGATTTCTTCACGAGTATGAAAATTTGAGAACGAGTAAAGCATGATATAGAACTAGATAAATTAAGTATAAAAGAATATGAGGATCCCTTTAGGGATAATGGTAAGTAATACTAAAGCCTCTTTAAGAGGCAAGTGACGAGTCAAGAGCAATGAGGCTTGAACAATGTGAAAGCCAGCGTCTTTAGGCGCTGGCTGGTAATTTGGGCTTATAGCTCTGGTTCAAACCACCCGTTAGACGGGTGGTCATTATTTTGTATATTTTCACAATTGCATTAAGAAAATTTAAAAAGCTTGTAACTTGGTATTATGTTGTTTAAAAGTATTTTCAAACTGAAAAAATTGACCAAAAATTTGAATAATTAACTATAATTGGGTAAAATAGATAGTATGGCATATTATATTTAAGAGGAAAAAATTAAAATGAAACAATGGTTTTATGGAGAAAAACGTCAGCGTTTTTCTTTTAGAAAATTGTCAGTTGGATTAGTCTCGGCTACTATTGGAAGCTTCTTTTTTAGCAGTCTAATAGCTGGAGATTTATCCCCTGTTAAAGCTACAGAGATTTCACATGGACAGTCAGCTCAAGTGAGCTACTATTATGTAATGGAATCTGAATTAACTGAAGCAGAGAAGTCTATCTTGATCAGAGATATTCCCAAGCATGTTGAAGAGATATCAGAAAGCTATTACTTAGTTTATCGTCCCAAAGATCAAAAATTAGGATATGGAGCATTACCTCAGACCGGCTACTCTGGGGTCTGGGAGTCAATTTTTGCAGTTGCGGGTTTTACATTCTTGGTGTTAATATTTGCTAGGGCTAAGAGTGGCAAGAGATATTTATCGTCTATCTTATTGGTGACAGGAATGGGGTCTGTGTTACTATCTCCGACTGCCTTGGCTGTGACCAACCTTGAGCTTGCTGCGTATAATCAAAGTATAAATTTAGGTGTTGGAGAATCTCTTCCAAAACCTTTGCAGATTGATGGCTTTGAATATATTGGTTATCTAAAGAATGAGGATAACAAGAGAAATATCCTTTATTCTTCTCATAAGGATAAATCATTAGTAGACTATGGCACCAATCCAGATACAGCTCCAGTTCATGAAGTTCTAGAGTTAGATGAGTATGGCACGAGTCCGGCTAAAGCCTCAGTTCACGAAGTTCCAGAGTTAGTAGACTATGGCACGAGTCCGTCTACAGCTCCAGTTCACGACGTTCCAGAGTTAGTAGAGTATGGTACAAGTCCAGACACAGCTCCAGTTCACGAAGTTCCAGAGTTAGATGAGTATGGCACAAGTCCGTCTACAGCTCCAGTTCACGAAGTTCCAGAGTTAGATGAGTATGGCACAAGTCCGTCTACAGCTCCAGTTCATGAAATTCCAGAGTTAGATGAGTATGGCACAAGTCCGTCTACAGCTCCAGTTCACGAAGTTCCAGAGTTAGTAGACTATGGTACCAATCCTTCAACGTCTCCAGTTCACGAAGCTCCAGAGTTAGATGAGTATGGCACGAGTCCGTCTACATCTCCAGTTCACGAAGCTCCAGAGTTAGATGAGTATGGCACAAGTCCAGATACAGCTCCAGTTCACGAAGTTCCAGAGTTAGTAGACTATGGTACAAGTCCAGCTACAGCTCCAGTTCACGAAGTTCCAGAGTTAGATGAGTATGGCACAAGTCCGTCTACAGCTCCAGTTCACGAAATTCCAGAGTTAGTAGACTATGGCACCAATCCAGATACATCTCCAGTTCACGAAGTTCCAGAGTTAGATGAGTATGGCATGAGTCCGTCTACAGCTCCAGTTCACGAAGTTCCAGAGTTAGTAGGCTATGGTACCAATCCTTCCATGTCTCCAGTTCACGAAGCTCCAGAGTTAGATGAGTATGGCACGAGTCCGTCTACAGCTCCAGTTCACGAAGTTCCAGAGTTAGATGAGTAT
This sequence comes from Streptococcus mitis, assembly GCA_001560895.1. Taxonomy (NCBI): domain Bacteria; kingdom Bacillati; phylum Bacillota; class Bacilli; order Lactobacillales; family Streptococcaceae; genus Streptococcus; species Streptococcus mitis. The sequence continues at coordinate 1,624,101 of CP014326.1, read as the reverse complement.
GGCACGAGTCTGTCTACAGCCCCAGTTCACGAAGTTCCAGAGTTAGATGAGTATGGCACGAGTCCGTCTACAGCTCCAGTTTACGAAGTTCCAGAGTTAGATGAGTATGGCACGAGTCCGTCTACAGCTCCAGTTCACGAAGTTCCAGAGCTAGTAGACTATGGCATGAGTCCGTCTACAGCCCCAGTTCACGAAGTTCCAGAGTTAGATGAGTATGGCACGAGTCCGTCTACAGCTCCAGTTTACGAACTTCCAGAGTTAGATGAGTATGGCACAAGTCCAGACACAGCTCCAGTTCACGAAGTTCCAGAGTTGAAATTCAGTATAAATGACATTATCAGAATGGAAAAGATAGATTTTTCTATCGTCGAGCTGTATACAGATGAGATTACAGAAGGCACTCGTAACATCGCAACCCCGGGAGTTCAAGGCGAGCGTACGATTAAGACCCGTATCTACAGCTCTAATGGTCAGGAAATTGACCGTCAAGAGTTGTCAAATGAGGAGACCTTATCCCCAGTTACCCAGGTTGTTAAAGTTGGAACAGCTAAGCCGACTATGATTCCGAATGAATCACCGACAGCAGAATCTCTTCCAGAGTACCCGTTAACCTTCACCGACGAAGTTCGGGTAGAGAAAATCAACTTCACAGTTCGTGAAGAAGAAACGGACGAACTTGTTCAAGGCAGTCGTAATATTGTAACCCCGGGAGTTCCAGGTGAGCGTAGGATTAAGACCCGTATCTACAGCTCTAATGGCCAGGAAATTGACCGTCAGGAGTTGTCAAATGAGGAGACCTTATCCCCAGTTACCCAGGTTGTTAAAGTTGGAACAGCTAAGCCGACCATGGTTCCGAATGATGCACCGAAAGTAGGATCTCTTCCAGAGTACCCGTTAACCTTCACCGACGAAGTTCGGGTAGAGCAAATCAACTTCGCAGTTCGTGAAGAAGAAACGGATGAACTTGTTCAAGGCAGTCGTAACATCGTAACCCCGGGAGTTCCAGGTGAGCGTAGGATTAAGACCCGTATCTACAGTTCTAATGGTCAGGAAATTGACCGTCAAGAGTTGTCAAATGAGGAGACCTTATCCCCAGTTACCCAGGTTGTTAAAGTTGGAACAGCTAAGCCGACTATGATTCCGAATGAATCACCGATAGCAGAATCTCTTCCAGAGTACCCGTTAACCTTCACCGACGAAGTTCGGGTAGATAAAATCAACTTCACAGTTCGTGAAGAAGAAACGGACGAACTGGTTCAAGGCGCTCGTAATATTGTAACCCCGGGAGTTCCAGGTGAGCGTAGGATTAAGACCCGTATCTACAGCTCTAATGGTCAGGAAATTGACCGTCAAGAGTTGTCAAATGAGGAGACCTTATCCCCAGTTACCCAGGTTGTTAAAGTTGGAACAGCTAAGCCGACTATGATTCCGAATGAATCACCGACAGCAGAATCTCTTCTAGAGTACCCGTTAACCTTCACTGACGAAATTCGAGTAGATAAAATCAACTTCGCAGTTCGTGAAGAAGAAACGGACGAACTTGTTCAAGGCAGTCGTAATATTGTAACACCAGGAGTTCAAGGTGAACGTAGGATTAAGACCCGTATCTACAGCTCTAATGGCCAGGAAATTGACCGTCAAGAGTTGTCAAATGAGGAGACCTTATCCCCAGTTACCCAGGTTGTTAAAGTTGGAACAGCTAAGCCGGCTATGGTTCCGAATGATGCACCGCAAGCAGCTTCTTTAGAAGAGTTCGACTTAATTACACTGCATAATTTATTGACAGAAGCAACTCAAATTAAAGCAGAGGCACGTTATTTCAATGATGATCAAAGTCATCAATCTAACTATGATTCTGCATTGATGGCAGCTCAGGCGATTCTTACTCAATCCCAAGCCAGTCAAGCAGAAATCAATCAACTGGTGGAACAAATCAAACAGGCTAAGGCGCAATTAAGCGGTCTTGAGGTTGTCAAAACGGCTCTTCAGACTGAGTACGATTTAAATGTCACTGTTAAAACTTCTGCTAAATATAAGAATGCTGATTCAGATAAGAAGACAGTTTATATAGAGCAATTGGCTAAGTCAGAAATAGTTCTAAATAGTCAAACGGCTACACAAGTACAAGTCAACCAAGTTCTTGCTAGTCTGCAAGCCGCTAAAGAAGCACTCAATGGAGTGCCGAAAGTCAAGCCAACAGTTTCGATTCTAAGTCTGACTGAAAATGCAGATGATAAGTCGGTTACGGTCCAATATAGATTGGAAGACCAAACAAAGTCCTTCCGTTCAGCTATTGCAGAATTATATCAGGGGGATAAGCTTGTTCGTACTCTTCCAATCACTAATTTCGATGATAGTCTAAAAATTGGAGAGTTGGATTACTACACAGCTTATACTTTGAAAACCAAGCTGACCTATGAACTGGACAATGGTAGTTTCACTGAGTTTGAAACAGACAGTCGTGACTTTGAGTTAGAATATAAGAAGATCTCTTTCCGAGATGTTGATTCAGTTGAGTTTTACAGTAAAGATAATGGCCAATATAAGCGATTGGTATCAATGAGTTCCATGCCTAAAGATCTGTCAAACTACTTTGTCAAAGTCAAATCAAGTGAAGCTAAGGAAATGCTTCTCCCAGTTCATAGTATTTCTGAAATCCAAAAAGACGGAAAAGATGTTTATAGGGTAACAGTCTCGTTGCCTGAGCTTGTTCAAGAAGGTGAGACAGGCTACAAGTCTGGCTACGACTTCTATATTAGTAAATCAGTTTCTAGTCAGCAAAATGTTTACACTAGCTTTTCTGGATTGATAGATGCTATGAAGAAAAATATGGCTAGTAATTATGTTTTGGGAGCTGATTTGGATGCTAGTGAGGTTAGTCTGGCACCTGCGGATTATGTCTATCTCAGAGGGAACTTCACAGGCAGTCTGACTGGAAATCATAATGGTAAGCAGTATGCTATCTATAATCTAGCTAAGCCTTTGTTCGAAAACCTCAAGAGTGGTTCTTCTGTTTCTGGTATAGATTTGAAGGATGTCAATATTGTGGGTAGCTATGACTCTGCTGCCTTAGCTCGGAGTGCAGAAAATGCTCGAATTACAGATGTTTCTGTCCAAGGTAAAGTATCGGTGATAGGCAATGCTTCTAATGTGGCAGGACTGGTTGTTAGTGCTACAAACACACAAATTTCCAACAGTTCCTTCACTGGTGTCATCCAGGCAAACGAGAAACAGGGCAAAGAATATAATGTTGGTGGTTTGGTTGCTAACCTTAAGGGAGGAGATTCCTTGCTCAGTCAAAGCAGAGCAGATGTGACCATCTTAGCAGGCGCTAGAGCCAACAACCAACGATTCGGCGGTTTGGTCGGTCGTTTGGAGAACAATGCCCGTATCAGTCGTTCTTATGTAACTGGAAAGATTCAAAATACTACTAAGAATGGTCAGATTGGCGGTATCGTAGGATCCAATTACTTCAATGGCTTGGTTGACAATGTTATCAGTAATATTAGTGGTACGAATGTTTATAGTATTTCTGGAGATCAAGCTTACAATAATGATCGTATTACAGAAGCTTATGCTGTTGAAGGAAATCAAACACTGGAAAATGACAAGTTTGTCACTTCAACACTGACTCTGAACGAGGCAGAAGAGAAGCTAGCTAGTTTAGATATTACGACAAATCTAGAGGATACGAATCTTAACCTTTATTCTGTTAACTATGCTCAAGAGAAGAATGCTCGAGAAAATCGTTTAATAGCTTATTCCAATATGGAAAAACTCCTTCCGTTCTATAACAAGGAGACAATCATTAGCTATGGAAATAAACTCCCAGATCATCATAAGCTCAATACAGAATATTTGTTGGATGTTGTTCCGATGAAAGGTGACCAGATTATCACTGATATTAATAGCAATAAGGCATCTATTGACCGTTTGATGTTACACTTCGAGGATAATACGGTTGATTACCTGAATTTGACTTATAAAGGAGAGTTTAAGAACCAAGCAATTGCAGAATACAGTGTAAATGGCTTAGATCTCCTTTATACACCTGAAGCTTTCTTATCAGACTATAGCAGAGTTCTGAATCAAGTACTGCCAGAGTTGAATAAGGTAGTTCTTGACTCACCAGCCATGCGAACTGTTTTAGGTGTAAATGCTGACACTTCCTTGGATGATCTTTATCTTGATACATCCTTTGAACAAGTCAAGACCAAGCTCTCAGAAGAGTTACGCAAAGTTCTGGCTATGGATAAGTCAATCAATACTGAAGGCAATGTTGTGGCTGACTATGTAGCTCATAAGATTACAGCCAATAAGGAAGCCTTCTTGCTTGGGCTTACCTATCTTAACCGTTGGTATAATATTAATTATGATAATATTAATGTCAAAGATTTATCTGCTTATAAGTTTGATTTCTTTGGCAATCATAGTGCTTCAACGATAGATACCATTATTTCACTAGGTCAGTCAGGAATGAATAATCTTAAAGCTAAGAACAATCATTTAGCTTATGATGCTTCGCTCTCTGAAGCGACTGGTAAGCGTGGACTTTTCAATTATTTGGAAAATTACCGTCAAATCTTCTTGCCATACAAGACAAATAATGAATGGCTCAAGACCAATACAAAAGCTTATATCGTAGAGTCTAAGTCAGATATAGCAGAGGCTAGAAAACTTCAGGATACAGCTGAAGGCAAGAGTAAGTATTCTGTCGGCGTTTATGATAAGATCACTGCTGATAATTGGGAATATAAGGGCATGCTTCTACCACTCTTGACTATGAGTGAGAAGGGTGTCTATGTTATCTCCAATATGTCCACCATCTCCATGGGTGCTTATGATCGTTACCGAGATGTTGTCGATGGTAAGGTAAGGACAGATGCAGAGTTGGTAGAATACGTAGAAGATAGAGTTAGAAAATCAGCTGAGTATCAGCGCGATCATTATGATTTCTGGTACAAGATTCTAAGTCCAGAAAGCAGGGACAAGCTTTTCCGTTCCGTACTAGTTTACGATGGATTCCTAATGAAAGATAGGACTGGTCAAAGATATTGGGCTCCAGCTAATGATAAGAAATCGCTAGCTATGCAGGAGTTCTTTGGACCAGCAGGCAAGTGGTATCCAAGCAAGGGCTACAATGCCTATGCTACAGGAAGTGTAACCCACTTTGACGCCGCTCGTTTATTGGAAGACTATGGTAACTCTGTTTATACGCATGAAATGACCCATAACTCTGACGGCGGCATCTACTTTGAGGGAAATGGTCGTCGTGAAGGTCTGGGAGCTGAACTCTATGCTCGAGGACTCTTGCAATCTACTCCAACTCCTGACGAGCCAACTATTACTCTTAATACCCTCTTCAAGGTGGATAAAGATTCTAAGACACGGATGCATACGTATAATTTCAAAGAGCGTGTTCAAAATGCAGCAGACTTGCAACACTATGTTCATGGTATGTTTGATATGATCTATACACTCGATTACTTAGAAGGTACTTCTATGCTTAAGCAGAGTGATGATGCTAAGCTTCAGTGGTTCAGAAAGATGGAAAATTACTATATTACAGATAAGTATGGTAATGAGACCCATGCTGGTAACCAGACACGAACCTTCACTGCAGAGGAAATTAAGCAGCTAACTAGTTTCTATTCTTTGATTGAGAATGATATAATCACACGTCGAGAGAACAAGGACAATGGTAAATATGGACGGAATGGCTACCTCAGTCTCAGCCTCTTCTCACCAATCTACTCAGCTTTGAGCAATCCAAATGGAGCGCCGGGTGATGTCATGTTCCGCCGCACGGCTTATGAGTTACTGGCAGCCAAGGGATATCATGAAGGATTTGTTCCTTATGTTTCTGGTAAGTACTCTAAGGAAGCCTTTGATGAAGGTAAGAAAACGTGGGATGGATGGTCCGGAAGGGATGTAGGTCTAGTGACAGACCAAAAAGTCCTGGAAAATGTATTTAAAGGCGAATATGACTCTTGGGTAGCTTTCAAGAAGGCTATGTATAAGGAGCGGATTGATCAGCTGACCAAGCTCAAGCCGATCACTATTGAGTACGAACTTAGAAATCCAAATAGTACTAAGAAAGTAACTATTCGTTCTTACGCACAGATGCAGAAACTGATGGATGAAGCAGTAGCAGAGGATGTAGGTAACATTACCAATGCTACCAGCCGCGTTGATGCTAGCTGGGTCAACCTGCTCAAGAAGAAGATATATAATGCTTATCTTCGTGAGACAGATGATTTCAGACAGTCTATATTTAAGAAATAAGGAATCTTATGTTTCTTCAATTAAATTTTATGGTAGTTTTCTCAGTTTTTAAGTGATGAGTATCTGAGATCTATCGAGACTGTGATGGATAAGAGCGCCATGGAATGACTGATGAGAAAAAGCATTAGCTAAAAAGTTTCCTAAAAATGAAATCTCTAGAAGAAAACAGTTTTCTATAAAGCGAATGATGAAATAATAAAAAATTAAGCAACGGCCTTGTTCCTCATTTCAAGAGGGGGAAGGTCGTTCTTGTGTTGTTTGAAATTTTGGTAGTATAGTTAGTTGAATCAATAGCGGGACAAATTAGTTTATAAAATATTATGAAAAATCAGTTTGAATTTCTCAATCAACTTGTTCACATTTTATTTCAATCTACTATAAAATAAAAATACATTTTTTGTTGATAGTTTATTTAAGAAATATCGTAGTTCAAGAATGCACTTTACAATTTAATAGCTCTTATGGATGCGACTGTATTTTAGGAAAGTAGTGAAAGAGTTTTTACCACAATCTATAACGAAATAGGAATTTATGTTCTTTTTTATTTTGCGTATCAGATACTTTTATAAGAGTCATGGTAGTATTAATCATTATAATGATATCGGTGGAATTCAATCCATACACTTTATAAATTTGTACAGAAACTTGTTGCCTCAAAAGAGCTTATATTTTCAGTCTTCAATAAATTTGTATTCTCTTTTTTCTTTATTTTGTCGCAGTTAAGAAATGTGTAAAGGGACTGTGTTTTATTCTAAAAAAATTCTTAAATTATCAGTCTATTGCAACTTTTCTCATGTGGTTCATTTGACTTGCTATTTGTTTTCCTTAGTAGTATACTAAGGTAGTAATCATTAAGAAGTGGTTACAAAAAATAATGAATGAGGTAAAGAAAATGGTAGAATTGAAAAAAGAAGCAGTAAAAGATGTAGCATCATTAACAAAAACAGCGCCAGTAGCATTGGCAAAAACAAAGGAAGTATTGAATCAAGCTGTTGCTGATTTGTATGTAGCCCATGTGGCATTGCACCAAGTGCACTGGTACATGCGTGGTCGTGGTTTCCTTGTATGGCATCCAAAAATGGATGAGTACATGGATGCTCTTGATGGTCATTTAGATGAAATCAGCGAACGATTGATTACACTCGGAGGTAGCCCATTCTCTACATTGACAGAGTTCCTTCAAAACAGTGAAATCGAAGAAGAAGTTGGAGAGTTCCGCAATGTAGAAGAAAGTTTGGAACGTGTCCTTGAAATTTATCGTTACCTCATCACGCTTTTCCAAGAAGCTTTGGATGTGACAGATAAAGAAGGCGATGATGTAACCAATGATATCTTTGTTGGAGCTAAGGCTGACCTTGAAAAAACAGTCTGGATGCTTGCGGCAGAATTAGGACAAGCACCTGGTTTGTAAGAAACAATAGAAAATATATAAATCTGTAGGAAATTTCTTACAGATTTTTTCTATTCTGTAAGCTATTCCAAACCAGTCTTTTTTTGAGTTTTTTGATAAAATAGTACTATCAGTGAAAAGGATGGAAGCATGACTAAAAAAATCGTAGCTATTTGGGCCCAGGATGAAGAGGGTGTGATTGGTAAGGACAATCGTCTGCCTTGGCATTTGCCAGCAGAACTGCAACACTTTAAAGAAACAACTCTGAATCATGCTATCTTGATGGGGCGTGTGACCTTTGATGGGATGGAACGCCGCTTGCTTCCAAAACGTGAAATCTTGATTTTGACACGTAACCCGGAAGAAAAGATAGATGGAGTTGCTACTTTTCATGATGTCCAGTCTGTCTTGGACTGGTATCAGGCTCAAGAAAAGAATCTCTATATTCTTGGTGGAAAGCAGATTTTTCAGGCTTTTGAACCCTATTTGGACGAAGTAATTGTGACTCAAATTCATGCTCGGGTGGAGGGAGATACCTATTTCCCTGAGGAGTTTGACTTATCTCTTTTTGAGACAGTTTCAAGCAAATCCTATGCCAAAGATGAGAAAAATCCTTATGATTTTACCATCCAATACCGCAAGAGAAAGGAAGTCTAATGGAACGTAGTATATTTGGTTTTTTCACAGCCATGCTGTGTTTGGTCTGCTTGCTTGCAGGAGCACAGGCTTTTCGTAAAAAGCGTTATGGACTTTCTGTCCTGCTCTGGTTAAATGCCTTTACCAATTTGGTCAATAGTGTCCATGCTTTTTACATGACCTTATTTTAGATAGAATGACAGTATAGAATAGAACGGAAGGAAATCATGCCTACAACTAGGAATAATGATATGATGGTTTATTGCTCATTTTGTGGCAAAAGCCAAGAAGAAGTACAAAAAATAATCGCTGGGAACAACGCCTTTATCTGTAATGAATGTGTGGAGTTAGCCCAGGAAATCATTCGAGAGGAGTTGGCTGAGGAAGTCTTGGCAGACTTGTCTGAGGTACCAAAACCAATCGAACTCCTCCATATCTTGAACCATTATGTAATCGGTCAAGATCGTGCCAAACGTGCCTTGGCAGTGGCAGTTTACAACCACTACAAACGCATCAATTTTCACGATACGCGTGAAGAGTCAGATGATGTGGATTTGCAGAAATCAAACATCTTGATGATTGGCCCAACTGGTTCAGGGAAAACTTTCCTTGCCCAGACCTTGGCGAAGAGTTTGAACGTGCCTTTTGCGATTGCGGACGCGACAGCTCTTACGGAGGCTGGTTATGTGGGCGAGGACGTGGAAAATATCCTCCTTAAACTCTTGCAGGCTGCTGACTTTAACATCGAACGTGCAGAACGTGGGATTATCTACGTGGATGAAATTGACAAGATTGCTAAGAAGAGCGAGAACGTGTCTATCACACGTGACGTTTCTGGTGAAGGAGTGCAACAAGCCCTTCTTAAGATTATCGAGGGAACTGTTGCCAGCGTACCGCCTCAAGGTGGACGCAAGCATCCACAACAAGAGATGATTCAAGTGGATACCAAAAATATCCTCTTCATCGTGGGTGGTGCCTTTGATGGTATTGAAGAAATTGTCAAACAGCGTCTGGGTGAAAAAGTCATCGGATTTGGTCAAAATAACAAGGCAATTGACGAAAACAGCTCTTACATGCAGGAAATCATCGCAGAAGATATTCAAAAATTCGGGATTATTCCTGAGTTGATTGGACGCTTGCCTGTCTTTGCAGCTCTTGAGCAATTGACGGTCGATGACTTGGTTCGTATCTTGAAAGAGCCAAGAAATGCCTTGGTCAAACAATACCAGACCTTGCTGTCTTATGATGATGTTGAGTTGGAATTTGATGATGAAGCCCTTCAAGAAATTGCTAATAAAGCTATCGAACGCAAGACAGGAGCGCGTGGACTACGCTCGATTATCGAAGAAACCATGCTGGATGTTATGTTTGAAGTACCGAGTCAGGAAAATGTGAAATTGGTCCGCATCACTAAAGAAGCTGTCGATGGAACGGATAAACCAATCTTGGAAACAGCCTAGAGGTGACTATGGAAATCAATACACACAATGCTGAAATCTTACTCAGTGCGGCGAATAAATCCCACTATCCGCAGGATGAACTGCCAGAGATTGCCCTAGCAGGGCGTTCTAATGTTGGTAAATCTAGCTTTATCAATACCATGCTCAACCGTAAGAATCTGGCTCGTACATCAGGTAAACCTGGGAAAACTCAGCTTCTCAACTTCTTCAATATCGACGACAAGATGCGCTTTGTGGATGTGCCTGGTTATGGCTATGCCCGCGTTTCCAAAAAGGAACGTGAAAAGTGGGGGCGCATGATTGAGGAGTACCTAACAACTCGGGAAAATCTCCGTGCAGTTGTCAGTTTAGTTGACCTTCGTCATGATCCGTCAGCAGATGATGTGCAGATGTACGAATTTCTCAAGTATTATGAGATTCCGGTTATCATCGTTGCGACTAAGGCAGACAAGATTCCTCGTGGTAAGTGGAACAAGCATGAATCAGCAATCAAAAAGAAATTAAACTTTGACCCAAGTGACGACTTTATCCTCTTTTCATCTGTCAGCAAGGCAGGGATGGATCAAGCTTGGGATGCAATCTTAGAAAAATTGTGAGGAAAAGAAATGGCAAAAATAATTCATACAGATAAAGCTCCAAAGGCTATCGGACCTTATGTTCAAGGAAAAATCGTTGGCAATCTTTTGTTTGCTAGCGGTCAAGTTCCCCTATCTCCTGAAACTGGGGAAATTGTAGGAGAGACTATCCAAGAACAGACAGAACAAGTCTTGAAAAACATCGGTGCTATTTTGGCTGAAGCAGGAACAGATTTTGACCATGTTGTCAAAACAACTTGCTTCTTGAGCGATATGAACGACTTTGTTCCTTTTAATGAGGTTTACCAAACGGCCTTTAAAGAGGAATTTCCAGCTCGTTCAGCAGTAGAGGTAGCTCGTCTTCCTCGTGATGTAAAAGTCGAAATCGAAGTCATCGCAGAGATTGGATAAGCTAGTTGAAGTTTGGTGTTGCCAAACTTCTTTTGATATAAGGAGAAAAAGATGACAAAGAAACAACTTCACTTGGTGATTGTGACCGGGATGAGTGGGGCAGGAAAAACTGTAGCCATTCAGTCCTTCGAGGACTTGGGATATTTCACTATTGATAATATGCCACCAGCCCTCTTGCCTAAGTTTTTGCAGTTGGTGGAAACAAAGGAAGACGACCATAAGTTGGCCTTGGTAGTAGATATGCGTAGCCGTTCTTTCTTCTCAGAGATTCAAGCTGTTTTGGATGAGTTGGAAAACAAGGAAGAACTGGACTTTAAAATTCTCTTTTTGGATGCAGCAGATAAGGAATTGGTCGCTCGTTACAAGGAAACCAGACGAAGTCACCCGCTAGCAGCAGACGGTCGTATTTTGGATGGAATTAAGCTGGAACGTGAGCTCTTGGCACCTTTGAAAAATATGAGTCAAAATGTGGTGGATACGACTGAACTTACTCCACGTGAGCTGCGTAAAACCCTTGCAGAGCAGTTTTCAGACCAAGAGCAAGCCCAGTCTTTCCGTATCGAGGTCATGTCTTTTGGCTTTAAATATGGAATCCCGATTGATGCAGACTTGGTCTTTGATGTCCGTTTCTTGCCAAATCCCTACTACCTACCAGAACTGCGTAATCAAACGGGTGTGGATGAACCAGTTTATGACTATGTTATGAATCATCCTGAGTCAGAAGATTTTTATCAACATTTATTGGCCTTGATTGAGCCGATTCTGCCAAGTTACCAAAAGGAAGGTAAGTCCGTTTTGACCATTGCCATGGGTTGTACAGGTGGACAACACCGTAGTGTGGCCTTTGCTAAACGCTTGGCGCAGGACTTATCCAAGAATTGGCCTGTCAATGAAGGACATCGTGACAAAGACCGAAGAAAGGAAACGGTAAACCGTTCATGAGAAAACCAAAGATAACGGTGATTGGTGGAGGGACTGGGATCCCTGTTATTCTTAAAAGTCTGCGTGAAAAAGATGTGGAAATCGCTGCTATCGTAACGGTGGCAGATGACGGTGGTTCATCAGGTGAACTTCGAAAAAATATGCAACAATTGACACCGCCAGGTGATCTTCGTAATGTCCTGGTAGCCATGTCAGATATGCCTAAGTTTTATGAGAAAGTCTTTCAGTACCGCTTTTCTGAGGATGCAGGAGCTTTTGCTGGTCATCCATTGGGTAATCTCATTATAGCTGGCCTGTCAGAAATGCAGGGTTCGACCTATAATGCCATGCAGTTACTGAGCAAATTTTTCCATACAACTGGGAAGATCTATCCTTCCAGTGACCATCCTTTGACCTTGCATGCAGTTTTTCAGGATGGGACAGAAGTAGCTGGAGAGAGTCATATAGCAGACCATCCAGGTATGATTGACCATGTCTATGTGACCAATACCCTTAACGATGATACGCCTCTGGCCAGCCGTCGAGTAGTGCAGACTATTCTTGAAAGTGACATGATTGTCCTCGGACCTGGTTCTCTATTTACCTCTATTTTACCTAATATCGTGATTAAGGAAATCGGGCAGGCGCTTTTGGAAACCAAGGCAGAAATCGCCTATGTCTGCAATATCATGACCCAACGTGGGGAGACGGAACACTTTACAGATAGTGACCACGTGGAGGTCTTGCATCGTCACCTTGGCCGACCTTTTATCGATACTGTCTTGGTGAATATCGAAAAAGTGCCTCAGGAATACATGAATTCCAACCGTTTTGATGAATACTTGGTGCAGGTGGAACATGATTTTGCTGGTCTTTGTAAGCAAGTTCCGCGTGTGATTTCATCTAACTTCCTTCGTCTGGAAAATGGAGGTGCCTTCCACGATGGGGATTTGATTGTGGACGAATTGATGCGCATCATACAGGTGAGAAAATGAGTTTCACAGTAGCAGTAAAAGAAGAAATCCTAGGTCAGCACCATCTGAGCCGACATGAATTATCTGCCATTATCAAAATGTCTGGCAGTATCGGTCTTTCGACTTCGGGTTTGACCTTGTCTGTCGTGACAGAAAATGCCAAGCTGGCTCGTCACCTCTATGAGTCCTTTCTCCATTTTTATGAAATTAAATCGGAAATTCGCCACCACCAACGGAGCAATCTTCGCAAGAATCGGGTCTATACCGTTTTTACAGATGAAAAGGTGCAGAGCTTGTTGAGTGATTTGCACTTGGCAGACTCTTTCTTTGGCCTGGAAACAGGTATTGACGAGGCGATTTTATCGGATGAGGAAGCAGGCCGTGCTTATCTCTGTGGCGCTTTCTTGGCAAATGGGAGTATTCGTGACCCTGAGTCAGGCAAGTACCAGTTGGAAATCAGTTCTGTTTATCTAGACCACGCGCAAGGGATTGCCTCTCTTCTCCAGCAGTTTTTGCTGGATGCCAAGGTGCTTGAGCGCAAAAAGGGGGTTGTGACCTATCTCCAGCGTGCCGAAGATATTATGGACTTCTTGATTGTCATCGGAGCCATGCAGGCGCGTGATGATTTTGAGAGAGTAAAGATTTTGCGGGAAACTCGTAATGACCTCAATCGGGCCAACAATGCCGAGACAGCTAATATTGCTCGGACAGTTTCTGCCAGCATGAAGACCATCAACAATATCAGTAAAATCAAAGATATTATGGGCTTAGAAAATCTGCCAGTGAATTTGCAGGAAGTGGCGCAGCTGCGGATTCAGCATCCAGACTACTCAATCCAGCAGTTAGCAGATAGCCTCAGCAACCCTCTGACCAAAAGTGGTGTCAACCACAGACTCAGAAAGATAAATAAATTAGCCGATGAACTATAAAACCACGAATCCTATGTGACTCGTGGTTCTTTTTTATAAACTGGTTGAGTGTTTTGGCTGTACTTTTTGCTCAGGGTCGATGTAGTTGATGGCATTGTTGACAGCAGTTGGAGCTTCTCCCAGTCCTGTCGCAATCAGATCAATTTTTCCGTCATAGTAGCAACAGTCACCGATAGCATAGATACCTGCTTGGCTAGATTCCTGTTTGCTGTTGACGATAATCTTGTGGCGGTTGAGGTCCAGACCCCAGTTTTTGAGGTTACCGACAGAAGATTTGAAACCATAGTTGACAAAGAGGTGATCTAGGTCAATCGTTTCGGTTTCATCAGATTTAACTTTTGTGATTTCAAGTTTATCAAGCGTTGTTCGATCTCCAAGGAGTTGGCTAGGGACGAATGGTGTCTTGATGGTCACAGATGATTCTTGCAAAGCTTGCACACTGTGTTCCAAGGCACGGAAATTATCTCTGCGGTGAACAAGGGTAGTTGGCGCAATTTTTTCAAAAGCCAAAGCCCAATCCACAGCTGAGTCTCCTCCACCAAGAATCGTCACTTTCTTACCAGCGTATTGCTGAATGTTGGAAACGTGGTAGTGGATATTTTCATAGCCTTCAACGCCTTCTAGTTCCAGAGGACGTGGTTTGAAGGCACCGCCACCCATAGCGATGATAACTGTTTTAGTCAGGTGACTACCTTTAGAAGTTGTAATGGCAAATCCTTCTTCTTGTTTTTCAATCTCAAGAACCGTTTCATTGAGATGAATAGGGGTATCAAAGCCGTTTAGTTGTTCAATCAAGCGGTTGGTCAACTCTTCTCCAGTCAAATTTGGGAAACCTGGTACGTCTAGGATTTCCTTTTCAGGGTAGAGAATAGCAGGTTGTCCACCTAGTTGTGGAAGAGAGTCGATGATTTGGACCTTAGCTTGGCGTAGGTGGGCATAGAAGGCTGCAAAAAGCCCGACGGGACCACCACCTACAATGGTAATATCATAGAGTTGAGACATGGTTTCTCCTTTGTTTTTTCTAGTCAGTTTATTTTATCATATTTTTTCTTTAATTTAAAATGAAGTAGGATAGGGAAAAAAATGCTAGAAAAATGGTATAATAGAAAGGAACGTGTTTGGACAGAGAGGAGACAGCAGATGAACTTTCAACAATTATCCAACCTGCAATATTGGACTAGCTTGTTTTCTAGTCCTTGGAGTATTGCCGTCAATCTGTTTGATATTTTGATTGTGACCTATGTTTTGTATCGTTTTACAAAAGCGATAGCTGGTACCAAGATTATGATTTTGGTGCGTGGGGTCCTGATCTTTGTATTAGCCCAGGTTGTGGCCAATATTCTTGGTTTAACAACGATTTCTTGGTTGATTAATCAGATTATCACCTATGGAGTTATTGCTGCGGTTGTTATCTTCTCTCCAGAGATTCGGACTGGTTTGGAACGCTTGGGAAGGGCGACAGATTTTTTTTCTACTAGTCAAATTAGTGCGGAAGAGAAAATGATTCGTGCTTTTGTTAAGTCAGTTGAATATATGAGTCCTCGTAAGATTGGTGCTCTGGTTGCCATTCAACGGGTTCGGACCTTGCAAGAATATATTGCGACAGGAATTCCTTTGGATGCCAAAATTTCGGCAGAACTCCTCATCAATATTTTTATTCCCAACACCCCCCTACATGATGGAGCTGTGATTATCAGAGAAAATCGGATTGCGGTGACTTCTGCCTATTTGCCCTTGACAGAAAGTACAGGGATTTCCAAGGAATTTGGAACCAGACACCGGGCGGCTATCGGTTTATCAGAAGTATCCGATGCCTTGACTTTCATCGTCTCAGAGGAAACAGGTGGTATCTCTATTACCTACAATGGTGTCTTCAAGCATGATTTGACTCTTGAAGAATTTGAAGCAGAGCTACGAACTCTTCTTTTGCCAGCAGTTGAGGAAAAAGTCAGTTTCAAGGACCGTTTGCTAGGAGGTTGGAAATATGAGAAAAAATAGTCTATATATCATTTCATCTCTCTTTTTTGCTTGTGTCTTATTCATTTATGCAACGTCGACCAACTTTCAAAATAGCAATACCGCAAGGCAGGTAAAATCGGAAACCTACACCAATACGATAGCAAATATTCCCATCGATATTCACTATGATGATGACCAGTATTTTATTAGCGGATTTGCATCAGAGGTTTCTGTTGTGCTGACAGGAGCCAATCGTGTGACCTTGGCAAGCGAAATGCAGGAAAGTACTCGTAAGTTCAAGGTGACAGCGGATTTGACAGATGTTAGTATTGGAACGATTGAAGTTCCTTTAAACATTGAAAATCTTCCTAGTGGATTGACCGCTGTGGCAACGCCTCAAAAGATAACAGTGAAAGTTGGGAAGAAGGTTAAACGAGATGGGATGCTTGTTGTGCCACAAGTTGACCAAAGCCAGGTTGATCCCAAGCTACAAATTGATAGTGTAACCGTATCAAATGAACGAGTTTCGGTTACGACTGACCAGGAAACATTAGCTAAGATTGACAAAGTTATTGCGCTTTTACCAACCAGCGAACGCATAACAGGTAATTATAGTGGTTCAGTACCTTTGCAGGCAATCGACCGCAACGGGGTTGTCTTACCAGTAGTAATCACTCCGTTTGATACAACAATGAAGGTGACTACAAAACCAGTATCACCAAGTTCAAGCACAAGCAGTTCGTCGGAGACGTCTTCGTCAACGAAAGCAACTAGTTCAAAAACGAATTAAAAATAGAAAAAGGATTTTATAAAAATGGGTAAATATTTTGGGACTGATGGAGTCCGTGGAGAAGCTAACGTAGAACTAACGCCAGAATTGGCTTTTAAATTAGGACGTTTTGGAGGCTATGTTCTTAGTCAACATGAAACGGAAGCGCCGAAAGTCTTTGTAGGACGTGATACACGTATTTCAGGAGAAATGCTAGAATCTGCCTTGGTAGCTGGTCTTCTTTCAGTTGGGATTCACGTATACAAACTAGGCGTTCTGGCAACACCAGCAGTAGCTTACTTGGTCAAAACTGAAGGAGCAAGTGCAGGTGTCATGATTTCTGCTAGCCATAATCCAGCCCTTGATAATGGAATCAAGTTCTTTGGTGGTGATGGCTTCAAACTAGATGATGAAAAAGAAGCGGAAATTGAAGCCTTGCTAGATGCTGCGGAAGATACTCTTCCTCGTCCAAGTGCAGAAGGTTTGGGAACTTTGGTAGATTATCCAGAAGGTTTGCGTAAGTATGAAAGCTATCTGGTTTCAACTGGAACTCCCCTTGAAGGAATGAAGGTTGCCTTGGATACAGCCAATGGTGCAGCGTCTACAAGTGCCCGTCAAATCTTTGCAGCCCTTGGTGCCCAATTGACGGTTATCGGGGAAACACCAGATGGTCTTAACATTAACCTCAATGTTGGTTCTACACACCCAGAAGCCCTTCAAGAAGTGGTCAAAGAAAGCGGTGCAGCTATCGGTTTGGCCTTTGACGGAGACAGTGACCGTTTGATTGCGGTTGATGAGAATGGCGACATCGTTGATGGTGACAAGATTATGTACATCATTGGGAAATACCTTTCTGAAAAAGGACAATTGGCCCAAAATACAATTGTGACAACCGTTATGTCTAACCTTGGTTTCCACAAAGCCTTGGACCGCGAAGGCATTAACAAGGCAGTCACTGCAGTTGGCGACCGCTATGTTGTTGAAGAAATGAGAAAATCAGGCTACAATCTTGGTGGTGAACAATCTGGTCACGTTATCTTGATGGATTACAATACCACAGGTGATGGTCAATTATCTGCAGTCCAATTGACGAAAATCATGAAAGAAACTGGTAAGAGCTTGTCAGAGCTGGCCGCAGAAGTAACCATCTATCCACAAAAATTAGTCAACATCCGAGTGGAAAATGCCATGAAGGAAAATGCCATGGAAGTGCCAGCTATCAAGGCCATCATTGAGAAGATGGAAGAAGAAATGGCAGGAAATGGCCGTATCCTTGTTCGCCCAAGTGGAACAGAGCCCCTCTTACGTGTTATGGCAGAAGCGCCTACAACAGAAGAAGTGGACTACTATGTTGATACCATCGCTGATGTAGTTCGAGCTGAAATTGGGATTGACTAAATCCTAGAAAACTAGATGAAAATAAAAATTTATGGTACAATAGCTTATAATATTGTAGCTAAGGGAGAGAGACATGAATCTTAAACGTGAACAAGAATTTGTTAGTCAGTATCATTTTGATGCGCGTAATTTTGAATGGGAAAATGAAAATGGAGCTCCTGAAACCAAGGTAGATGTGAACTTCCAATTGCTTCAACATGACCAAGAAAATCAAGTGACTTCCTTAATTGTCGTCTTGAGTTTTATGATTGTATTTGATAAGTTTGTCATTAGTGGAACCATTTCACAGGTGAACCATATCGATGGTCGTATTGTCAATGAACCAAGTGAATTGAGCCAAGAAGAAGTGGAAACTTTGGCTCGTCCATGTTTGAATATGCTCAATCGTTTGACTTATGAAGTGACTGAAATTGCATTAGACTTACCAGGAATCAATTTGGAGTTCTAATATGAAACTAGCTGTTATTACAGATTCCTCTGCCTTTCTCAGTACAGAGACCTTGCAGAGAGAAGATTTGTTTGTCTTGGATATTCCTGTCAATATTGATGGTGAGGAGTATGTTGAAGGCATCAATCTGACTGCCGAGGAATTTTATCAAAAAATGGCTCAGGCTTCTGAATTGCCTAAGACCAGTCAACCAAGCATTGCCAAGTTAGATGAAATCTTAACTTCGCTCAAAGAACAAGGCTATACCCATGCCTTGGGGCTTTTCCTATCTTCTGGAATTTCAGGTTTTTACCAAAATATCCAGTATATGGTGGATGATTATGAGGGCTTGACCATTGCTTTCCCAGACACCTTGATTACAAGTGCTCCGCTGGGTATTATGGTTGAAAGTGTCTTTAACTGGCGAGACCAGGGCGATGATTTTGCCATTATTCAGGATAAGCTAGCCATTCAAATCAGCCGTACGTCAGCCTTTATCATGGTAGATGACTTGGACCATTTGGTGAAAGGTGGACGCCTTTCAAATGGGGCTGCTATTTTGGGCAATTTGCTTAGCATTAAGCCAATCCTTTATTTCAATGACCAAGGTGTGATTGAGGTTTACGAAAAAGTTCGTACTGAAAAGAAAGCAACCAAGCGCTTAATTGAGATTATCAAGGAAACAACAGCTTCAGGCCAATATCGGGTCATTGTCATTCATGGAAATGCTCCTGAAAAGGCTGAAGAATTGCGTCAACACTTGCTTGAATCTGGAGTGGGTACGGATATTTCACTAGCTACATTTGGTAGTGTCATTGGAACTCACCTAGGAGCAGGAAGTATTGCTCTGGGTTATATTCCAGTGATTTAGTTGGCACTTTTAGACTAGTTAAGAAGTTAGCAGTTGAACACGCCTGGAACCCCGTGTGAAAAAGATAGTTCTTCCAAGGAGTAGACGCTCCTTGATCAGAACTCCTATTTTCACTTTGTGTTCCTACAGGCTTTGTATCTTAAATAGGAGTAGAGATGAGTATTCGAGTAATTATTGCTGGTTTTAAGGGAAAGATGGGCCAGGCTGCTTGTCAGATGGTCTTGGCTGATCCAGATTTGGACTTGGTAGCAGTTTTGGATCCCTTTGAGTCTGAATCAGAATGGCAAGGAATTCCTGTTTTCAAGAATAAGGCTGATTTAGCAGGCTTTGAAGCGGATGTCTGGGTAGATTTTACTACTCCAACTGTTGCCTATGAAAATACACGCTTTGCTCTTGAAAATGGCTTTGCTCCAGTAGTTGGAACAACAGGCTTTACTAGTGAAGAAATTGCAGAGCTAAAAGAATTTTCTCGTGCTCAAGATCTGGGTGGCTTGATCGCCCCTAACTTTGCCTTGGGTGCTGTCTTGCTCATGCAATTTGCGACGCAGGCTGCCAAATATTTCCCAAATGTGGAGATTATCGAGCTCCATCATGACAAGAAAAAGGATGCTCCGAGTGGAACAGCTATTAAAACAGCTGAGTTGATGGCGGAAGTTCGAGAGTCCATTCAGCAAGGTGCGCCTGATGAGGAAGAATTGATTGCAGGTGCCCGTGGTGCTGACTTTGATGGCATGCGCATCCACTCAGTTCGTTTGCCAGGCTTGGTAGCACATCAGGAAGTCATTTTTGGCAATCAGGGAGAAGGATTGACACTCCGTCATGACTCCTATGATCGCAGCTCCTTCATGACAGGGGTCAATTTGGGAATTAAAGAAGTTGTCAAGCGTCATGAGCTTGTCTATGGATTAGAACACTTATTATGAGATTAACGCAAATGCCTTCTGAATTTCAGAAGGCTTTACCAGTATTAGAAAAAATTAAAGAAGCAGGTTTTGAGGCCTATTTTGTTGGAGGTTCTGTTCGAGATGCCCTTCTCAATCGCCCTATCCATGATGTGGATATTGCGACGTCTTCTTATCCAGAAGAGACCAAGCAGATTTTTCCGCGAACAGCCGATATCGGAATTGAGCATGGAACTGTCTTGGTCTTAGATGGGGATGAGGAGTATGAGGTAACCACCTTTCGGACAGAGGATGTCTATGTAGACTATCGCAGACCCAGTGCGGTCTCCTTTGTGCGCTCGCTAGAAGAAGACCTCAAACGCCGTGATTTCACAGTCAATGCCTTTGCTTTGGACGAGGCAGGGGAAATCATTGACTTGTTCCATGGTTTAGAAGATTTGGAAAAGCAAGTCTTACGAGCGGTTGGAGTGGCAAGTGAGCGTTTCAATGAAGACGCTTTGCGGATTATGCGTGGTTTCCGTTTTCAGGCCAGCCTTGGCTTTGAACTTGAGCCAGAAACATTTAAAGCTATGAAGACCTTGACGCCACTTTTGGAGAAAATTTCTGTAGAGCGTACCTTCGTCGAGTTTGATAAACTCTTGCTGGCTCCCTTTTGGAGAAGGGGCTTGGCTTCCATGATTGAGAGTCAAGCTTATGACTATCTCCCTGATATGGAATCTAGCCAAGACAAGCTTAATAGACTGTTTGATTTGGAGACTGATTTCACCTTTGAATCCTCTGAACAAGCCTGGGCGGCTCTATTGTGGGCTTTGGAAATTGAGAATGCGCAGCCCTTTTTGAAGGCTTGGAAGACCTCACGCCAGTTTGCTAAGCAAGTTCAGGATGTACTGACTATTTTAGCCTTGCGTGAAAAGGGAGAGTTGAGCAAGCGCGATTGTTACCGCTTTGACTTGGATTTACTTTTACAGGCTGAAAATCTTCGTCAAGCTCAAAGGAAATCAGTCAACCCACAAGCTATCACAGAAACCTACCAAAGTCTGACCATTCATGACAAGAAAGAAATCCAAATCAACGGTGGTATTTTGATTAAGGAATATGGCTATCAGCCGGGACCAGACTTGGGAGAGATTTTAACAGAGATTGAATATGCTATTGTCGATGGAGAATTGGAAAATGACCGTCAAGCCATCCATGCTTATCTGAGGGAGAAAAAATGAGTGATTTTATCGTTGAAAAACTAAGTAAGTCCGTCGGTGACAAGACCGTTTTTAAGGATATTTCCTTTATTATCCATGATCTAGACAGAATCGGTCTAATCGGTGTCAATGGAACGGGTAAAACCACCCTTTTGGATGTCCTTTCTGGCGTTTCTGGCTTTGATGGGGATGTCAGTCCCTTTTCAGCGAAAAATGATTACCAGATTGGTTACTTGACCCAAAATCCTGATTTTGATGATAGCAAGACGGTCTTAGATACGGTTTTATCTAGCGACCTCAAGGAAATCCAGCTCATTCGTGAGTATGAACTCCTCATGCTCAACTATAGTGAGGATAAGCAGGCACGTTTGGAACGGGTCATGGCAGAAATGGACTCTCTCCAAGCTTGGGAAATTGAGAGTCAGGTCAAGACGGTTCTTAGCAAGCTGGGGATTCAGGACTTATCTACTCCAGTTGGAGAATTGTCAGGCGGTCTAAGAAGACGGGTCCAGTTGGCGCAAGTTCTTCTTGGCAACCACGACCTCTTGCTGCTGGACGAGCCGACCAACCATCTAGATATTGCGACTATTGAGTGGCTGACCCTCTTTTTAAAAAATTCCAAGAAGACCGTCCTTTTTATCACCCACGATCGCTATTTCCTAGACGCTTTATCAACACGTATTTTCGAGTTAGATCGCGCAGGCTTGACAGAGTATCAAGGGAATTATCAGGACTATGTTCGCCTTAAGGCTGAACAGGATGAGCGCGATGCAGCTCTACTTCATAAAAAAGAACAACTTTATAAGCAAGAATTGGCCTGGATGCGCAGACAACCGCAGGCGCGTGCGACTAAGCAACAAGCTCGTATCAATCGTTTCCATGACTTGAAGAAAGAAGTTTCAGGCGGAGTTGCTGAGACGGACTTGACCATGAACTTTGAAACCAGTCGGATTGGCAAGAAGGTCATCGAGTTTCAGGATGTTTCCTTTGCCTATGAAAACAAGCTAATTTTACAAAATTTTAATCTCTTGGTGCAGGCCAAAGACCGTATCGGAATCGTTGGGGACAACGGTGTTGGAAAATCAACCCTGCTTAATCTGATTGCAGGAAGTCTTGAGCCGACAGCAGGACAAGTTGTGATTGGGGAAACAGTTCGCATCGCCTATTTCTCTCAGCAAATTGAGGGATTGGATGAGAGCAAGCGAGTTATCAATTATCTGCAGGAAGTGGCAGAAGAAGTCAAGACCAGCGTTGGTTCTACGACTTCGATTGCAGAGCTGCTGGAGCAGTTCCTTTTCCCACGTTCGACGCATGGAACCTTGATTGAGAAATTGTCTGGGGGAGAGAAAAAACGTCTTTATCTCCTCAAACTGCTCTTGGAAAAACCAAATGTTCTTCTCTTGGACGAACCGACAAATGACTTAGATATTGCGACCTTGACAGTATTGGAGAATTTCTTGCAAGGCTTTGCAGGACCTGTCTTGACAGTTAGCCACGACCGCTATTTCTTGGATAAGGTAGCGACCAAAATTCTCGCTTTTGAGGATGGCAAGATTCGTCCTTTCTTTGGTCATTACACGGACTATCTTGATGAAAAAGCCTTTGAAACAGAGATGGCCAATCAAGTGCAAAAGGCTGAAAAGGAAAAAGTAGTCAAAGTTCGAGAAGACAAGAAACGCATGACCTACCAAGAAAAGCAGGAGTGGGCAAGCATTGAAGACGATATTGAAGCCTTGGAAAATCGTATCGCTGCTATTGAAGAGGAAATGCAGACCAACGGCTCTGACTTTGGTAAGCTGGCTACTCTCCAAAAAGAACTGGATGAGAAGAACGAAGCACTCCTTGAAAAATACGAACGCTATGAGTATCTAAGTGACTTTGATAGCTAGAAGAATAGAAAAATCCCGTCTCATGACAGGATTTCTCTATTCTTTTTTGGTTTCTTGATGAAAGATATTTTGCCAAGTTTCATGGCGACGCCAGATACTGGTATGGACAATTCCATCCAATTCATAGCAGATGAGTTTGGTTTTCTGACTGATAGAAGTAATCTGAATGTCCTTGATAGCTGAATTCAACTCTTTTTCGTCCTTATAGGCCTCTTTATCCATCTGCTCTCCATCTTGTCGAATATAGACAAAATCATCAGCCAAGAGTTCTTCCAGTTGATTTCCTTGGTCAATCAATTGTTCACGCATGAGCAATTTTTTATAGACATTGTCTAAAATTTCATCTTCAGGGATAGGTGCGGGCTCGATATGGACATCGGTATCAAAGACGCCAAAACGTTCCTCCAGCATAGACTCGACTTGATCCGCAATCTCGTGACTCTCAAAAACAGACAAGTCAGGATTCATTTCCAGCGTGATATCCAGGTAGATGTTGCTACCGTAGGTGCGACCTCTTTGCGATTTGACCTTGCTGATTTTGGGAATTTCCATGATAGCCTTTTGGTAGTCCTCAAGCAGACGATCGTCAAAGCCATCAGAAAGGCTAAAGGAAGACTCAATGAAGATATCATAAGCAGTTTTCAAGATAAAGAAAGTAATGATAATGGCGACCAGTTTATCTACAATAGGATAATTGAAACTGCTAGCCAGGATGGCAATTGTAGTACCAAGTGAAGTAACAGCATCAGAAAGATTGTCCTTAGCAGCAGCCTTGAGTGCCTTGGAGTTGGATTTCTTACTGAGGCGAGTATTGTAGAGATAGACCACAAACATAATCACTGCAGAAATGATTCCTATAGTTGCACCCAGAGGATCAATGATCGTTTCTTCACGACTGAGAATTTTTTGAATGGTATCCCTCAGCACATCAAAGCCAACATAAAACATGATGATGGAAGTGATTAAGCTAGCCAAATCCTCAATCTTCCAGTGGCCAAAACGGTGGTCACGGTCGGCAGGCTGGCGCGCCATTCGAATCCCAATCAAGAGGGCAACATTTCCAATGATGTCCGACACGTTGTTAAAACCATCGGCCACCAAACTGGATGAATGAAGGAGGTGGCCAGTTGCCAATTTTGCTGCAGACAAAATTAGGTAGGTCGAAATACTGATAATGGCCCCACGTTCAGCTAACTTGAGATTTGAGATAGATTGCTTCATTCAACTTCCTTTCTAGTCACATAGCATTCTACCATTATACTGGTTTTCAAGGGAAAATTCAAACGATATAGGCTTACAAGGTTGGAGGTGAGCTAGTTTTTTATAAGGAAATGTGGTAGAATTGAAGGGTAATGTTTATTCGAAAGAGAGCTTGTAATGATAAATAATAATATGGTCAGTAGGCTACTTAACTTAAGTTTTTTATTTTTGCCATTTTTATTTTTTTATTTATATATATCAATGAGAGGTTTTGAATATCCTGTTGTAGATGATATCATGGTAAATCAAACCATATTATCTGGGGAAAATATGTTATTACCTTATATGGGAATTCTGTTATCTTCCAGTTTAGTTTTATTGCAACAAATTTTTACAAATTGGAATATTTATTTTTGTTTTTTAGTTAGTATTTACTGTATTAGTTTTGGTGTCTATGCAATCTTTTTTTATAAGAAAAAAATGTATTTTTTGATTCCAATAGTGTTTATAGCTCAATTGATACTTATTAAATATTTTTCTTTTTCTGTTATTGCATATTTGTCAGCTACAGCGGCTACTTTTTTACTATTTGATAAAAAGTACATTTCAGGACTATTATTATTGTTCATTGGTTTATCAATTAGACCACAAATAATATCTAGTTTTATCTTACTTTTATTACCGTTTCTGCTCTTCGAGTGGATATCTTCTAAAAAAAGAAAAGAAATTGTTTTATTATTTAGCGTCATTTTACTGATTTTTGCTTCCAATAAACTATATATACTAGGGAAAGCTGATGTACAGGAGTATTTGACATGGAATGCTCTAAGTACGAATTTGAGAGATTATCCTGCTATTGATTATCAAAGACATGCGAATGAATTTGAAGCTTTGGGAGTAAGTGAGAATGATTTGAATGTCTCCACCTATTGGTTATTTGCTGAAAAAAAAGCCTTAAGCAATACTCTTTTAACAAACATCCAATCTGTTCGTTCACTTTCAGAGAAATACTCGTTTAATCTGCCTCAGATGATATCAGATTTTTTTAAGAATAGTATTCTGACAACCTTCTCTTTAATACTGATTAGTTGGTTTTTGATTTTTAAGCCGAAGAAGCTATACGGATGGTTTGTACCGATTTCCCCATTACTTTTAATTGGAGCTCTCTTTGTTAGACAGAGGGTAGTAGAGCGCGTATATATCCCTCTAATAGTATGTTTCTTATTAGTATTTATTTTTTATGCTCGATCATTTTATGAAAAAAGACGTTTATTTGATAAGAGGAAGGTGTTCCTTAGCTTACAAATAATGGGAATGATAGGAGGAGCAGTATGGATAAATCAGCTTGGACAAGAACTGTATTGGTTTCCCTATATTCAATCGTCAGTAGTCTCAGAGTACCAAAATCTTGTACAGAGTAATTCGGATAAACTTATTGTTTTCGGTGGATATGGCACTTTGGTTTCTTCACAGCCTACATTGTCAACTTTTAAATTAAGACCCAATCAGTTAGTGACAAATACAACTACATTAGGAAATTGGCAAACTTTTTCTCCTCATTATTATCAACAAATGAAGCGATACGGAGTTGAAGAATCTGAAAATCTGTTGTCTTCCGCAATCAATAATCAGAATATTCTCTTCTTTTGGTCCACTTCCTCAGGGAATATGTATAGTGTTAAAAAAATTATGAAAGAACATTATCAGAAGGATGTTTACTTTGAGGAAGTTGAATCTGTCACTTCAGATATGAGCATTTATCGTTTAAAATTAGGAACAGGAGGATAGTATGAAGAACCGAATTGGTTACATAGATATGTCTAAAGGTTTAGCAATTATATTAGTTATCATTGGACATAGTAGCTTCGTTCCAAATAATGCAAAGTTGCTTCTCTATTCATTCCACATACCGTTGTTCTTTTTCTTATCTGGTTTTACTTTGAATGTTAGAAAATACGAAACCTTCTCAGGCTATTGTTTAAATAAGGTAAAGAGTTTAGTTATTCCTTTTTTCTTGCTAAATGGTTTTGTTTTTCTATTTCAACTTTTTGTCATGTACCCTGATCAGGTTCTGAGTTTTGATATTCTTCATTTTATAAAACAGTTACTGATTTCAGATCGTTTGCATATTTATTTTCAATTATGGTTTTTGAATGTGATGTTTTTGGCTCATGTTTTCAGTTACTTTATTTTAAAGAGAAGATGGAATTTGAGCCAGTGGATGATAATAATCCTATCTCTCTTGGTTTTAGTCTATCTCGGACAGAAGGTATATGAGAGGGAGTACTATGTAATTTGGAATATTGATTTAGTTCCTGTTGCTCTGATTTTCATCTTGCTGGGAGTATGCACTAAGAATCATTTACACCAATTAGAAAAGTATTTTTCAATTTACTTTTTACCGGTTGGACTTATTCTTACCAATTATAGTAGTAAACTAAACTATCGAGTGAGTGGCTATCAAATTGTTGATTTGTATTATCAGCAAATTGGGAATCATTTCTTATTTTACTTGGCAGCTATTTCAGGAATTTGGAGCGTTCTCATATTTTTTAAAACACTTCCAGAGAGTTCCATTATGAAATCAATCGGACAAAAAACATTAATTTATTATGGAGTGCATTCTCCGATAGTTCTGGTATTAGTAGAAAAATTACTCAAAGAATTGTCTTTTAGATATACTGGAATTTTTGTCAACCAATATATAACGACAGTTTTTGTAGTTATATTAACAATTTTGGGTTGTGAATTGATAGTCAGGATATTTAGGGGAACCAACTTTCCTTTTGGGGTAAAAAGATTAGGAGAAGAATGATGAGTAGAAATAATCCAATTTTATATATAGTTATTCCGTGTTACAACGAAGAGCAGGTCCTACCACATACTAATCCAATGTTCGTTGAAAAAATTGAACAATTAGTAAAGAAAGAAGAAATACATCCCCATAGTAAAATCATGTATGTAAATGATGGAAGTAAGGATCGGACTTGGGAACTGATAGAAAGTTATGCTAAATCCATCTCTTCTGTGGTTGGTGTATCACAAAGTCGTAATAGGGGTCATCAAAGTAGTGTCCTTGCAGGGATGTATGAAGCTATTCAGTTTGCTGATATTGTCATTACCATTGATGTCGATGGACAGGATGATATTAACTGCATGGATAAGATGATTGAAGAATATAAAAGTGGTTCTGAAATTGTATACGGTGTACGTGATAACCGTGATACGGACTCTGCTTTTAAACGAATTACAGCCGAAGGTTTTTATAAAGTGTTACACCTATTTGGAGCAGAAGTTGTTTTTAATCATGCTGATTATCGCTTGGTTTCTAAAAGATTTTTGAAGGAATTAGAAAAATTCACTGAAGTGAATCTATTTCTTCGTGGTTTAATGCCTTTAGTTGGTTTTAAATATTCTTACGTTTTATATAAGCGCCATGAACGAATTGCTGGTGAGAGTCATTATCCACTATCTAAAATGCTTGGTTTAGCTATGGATGGTATTACCAGTTTATCAATCAAACCGATTCGTTTGATTACAAGTCTTGGTGTTTTGACGTCACTCTTTAGTTTTCTGTTAATTATTTGGGTTATATGGAGTAAGTTTGCTGGTACGGTTGTGGCTGGTTGGGCAAGCACCTATGCAATAGTTAGTTTACTTGGCGGAGTACAATTGATTAGTTTGGGAGTAATTGGTGAGTATATTGGAAAGATTTACCTAGAAACGAAACATCGTCCTAGATATATTATTAGTGAACGTACTTTTGATAAGGATAGCACTTTATAGAATCTTTACTCTTTGAAAACTTTTCAAAATTTGGTATAATAGTACTACTCAAGGGAGTAGCTGGCAGAAACCTGTGATAGTGTCGTCATTCCGAATTTTATACTGAAAAGTATGCTTTCCGGCCCTATCTTAAACAGCGAGACTTGTTATGATTAACAGGTCTCTTTTTGTTTGTCGTGAAAAGATACGATGAGGAAAAGAGAGTCTGTTTTGCACACAATGTCAAGGAGGAGACACATGTCAAAAGAACAAAAACGCCAAGCGTTTTACACTCAAAGTCCTGAAGAGGTCTTGAAGGCTGTGGATGCGACCGAGCAAGGTTTGTCATCAAGCGAGGCAGAAAAACGCCTTGCTGAATTTGGCCACAATGAACTCGAAGAAGGCGAGAAACGATCAATCCTGGTCAAATTCATCGAACAGTTTAAGGATTTGATGATTATCATCCTAGTTGCGGCAGCTATCTTGTCAGTCGTGACCTCTGGTGGGGAAGATATTGCAGATGCCATTATTATCCTAGCAGTGGTTATTATCAACGCTGCCTTTGGTGTTTACCAAGAAGGAAAAGCAGAAGAAGCCATCGAAGCCCTTAAATCTATGTCAAGTCCAGCTGCTCGCGTTCTTCGTGATGGCCACATGGCAGAGATTGATTCAAAAGAATTGGTGCCTGGAGATATTGTTGCTCTTGAAGCAGGTGATGTGGTACCAGCGGACCTACGTTTGCTAGAAGCCAACTCTCTTAAAATTGAAGAAGCTGCCTTGACAGGCGAGTCTGTGCCAGTCGAAAAAGACTTGACAGTCGAGCTTGCTGCATATGCTGGTATTGGTGACCGTGTCAACATGGCCTTCCAAAACTCAAACGTGACCTATGGTCGTGGAATGGGTGTTGTTGTCAATACAGGTATGTATACTGAAGTCGGTCACATTGCTGGTATGCTTCAAGACGCTGATGAGACAGATACACCCCTCAAACAAAACTTGAACAACCTTTCTAAGGTCTTGACTTATGCTATCTTGGTTATTGCTCTTGTTACTTTTGTAGTGGGTGTCTTTATCCAAGGTAAAGATCCACTTGGTGAGTTGATGACCTCTGTTGCGCTTGCCGTTGCAGCCATTCCAGAAGGACTTCCAGCTATCGTAACCATCGTTCTTGCCCTTGGTACTCAAGTTTTGGCTAAACGAAACTCTATCGTTCGTAAGTTGCCAGCAGTTGAAACCCTCGGTTCAACAGAAATCATCGCTTCTGATAAGACTGGTACACTGACCATGAACAAGATGACAGTCGAAAAAGTCTTCTACGATGCGGTTCTACATGACTCAGCTGATGACATTGAACTAGGTCTTGAAATGCCTCTTCTTCGTTCAGTTGTCTTGGCCAATGATACGAAAATTGATGTGGAAGGTAACCTGATTGGGGACCCAACTGAAACAGCCTTTATCCAGTATGCCTTGGACAAGGGTTACGATGTCAAAGGTTTCTTAGAGAAATATCCACGTGTGGCTGAGTTGCCATTTGACTCTGATCGTAAGCTCATGTCAACGGTTCACCCATTGCCAGATGGTAAATTCCTTGTAGCGGTCAAGGGTGCTCCAGACCAACTTTTGAAACGTTGTGTTCTTCGTGATAAGGCTGGGGATATCGCTCCGATTGATGAGAAGGTTACAAACCTCATTCATACCAACAATTCTGAAATGGCCCACCAAGCCTTGCGTGTCCTTGCAGGTGCTTATAAGATTATCGATAGCATTCCAGAAAATCTTACTTCTGAGGAGCTTGAAAATGATTTAATCTTCACTGGTTTGATTGGAATGATTGACCCTGAACGTCCTGAAGCTGCTGAAGCTGTTCGAGTGGCCAAGGAAGCGGGAATTCGTCCGATCATGATTACAGGTGACCACCAAGACACAGCAGAAGCTATTGCCAAACGTTTGGGCATTATTGATGCAAACGATACAGAAGGTCACGTTTTAACTGGTGCTGAACTCAATGAACTGTCAGATGAAGACTTTGAAAAAGTAGTTGGTCAATACTCTGTTTATGCCCGTGTGTCTCCAGAACACAAGGTTCGTATTGTCAAGGCATGGCAAAAACAAGGTAAGGTCGTTGCCATGACAGGTGACGGGGTCAATGACGCCCCAGCTCTGAAAACAGCAGATATCGGTATCGGTATGGGGATCACTGGTACAGAGGTTTCTAAGGGGGCTTCTGACATGATTCTTGCAGATGATAACTTTGCGACTATTATCGTTGCAGTGGAAGAAGGACGTAAGGTCTTCTCAAATATTCAAAAGACTATTCAGTACCTACTTTCTGCCAATACTGCTGAAGTATTAACTATCTTCCTATCAACCTTGTTTGGTTGGGACGTTTTGCAGCCAGTTCATCTTTTGTGGATCAACTTGGTAACGGATACTTTCCCAGCTATCGCTCTAGGTGTTGAACCTGCTGAGCCAGGTGTTATGACCCACAAACCGCGTGGACGCAAGGCTAGCTTCTTCTCAGGTGGTGTTTTCAGTTCTATCATCTATCAAGGAGTACTCCAAGCAGCTATTGTTATGAGTGTTTATGGTCTTGCGATTGCTTACCCAGTTCATGTGGGTGACAATCATGCCATTCATGCAGATGCCCTTACTATGGCCTTTGCAACCCTTGGTTTGATTCAGCTCTTCCATGCCTACAATGTCAAATCTGTTTACCAATCCATCTTGACAGTTGGCCCATTCAAGTCTAAGACCTTCAACTGGTCCATCTTGGTATCCTTTATCCTTCTCATGGCAACAATCGTTGTAGAACCGCTTGAAGGAATCTTCCACGTAACCAAACTAGACTTATCACAATGGGCAATTGTTATGGCAGGAAGTTTCTCAATGATTATTATCGTCGAAATTGTTAAGTTTGTTCAACGCAAACTCGGTTTTGATAAGAATGCGATTTAAGGGAGGTTTCTGATGTCAGCTTATCAATTACCGACCGTATGGCAGGATGAAGCTAGTAATCAAGGAGCTTTTACAGGATTAAATAGACCAACAGCAGGTGCCCGTTTCGAACAAGACTTACCAAAAGGAGAACAACCTTTTCAGCTTTATTCACTGGGAACACCAAATGGTGTGAAGGTCACTATCTTATTGGAAGAATTACTAGAAGCTGGTTTTGAGCAAGCGGTTTACGACTTGTATAAGATTGCTATCATGGATGGGGATCAATTCGGTTCCGACTTTGTAAAGCTCAATCCAAATTCAAAGATTCCAGCCTTGTTGGACCAGTCAGGTACTGAAGAAGTAAGAGTCTTTGAGTCTGCTCATATTCTTCTGTACCTTTCTGAGAAATTTGGAGCCTTTTTACCAAGCAATCCTGTGGAAAAGGTAGAAGTTTTGAATTGGCTATTCTGGCAAGCAGGTGCAGCACCTTTTCTAGGTGGAGGATTTGGACATTTCTTTAATTATGCCCCTGAAAAATTGGAATATCCAATTAATCGTTTTACGATGGAAGTGAAACGCCAGTTGGATTTATTAGATAAGGAATTGGCTAAGAAGCCTTATATTGCAGGCAATGACTATACGATTGCAGATATTGCTATCTGGTCTTGGTATGGACAGTTAGTTCAAGGAAAACTTTATCAAGGTTCTGCAAAATTCTTAGATGCCTCAAGTTATCAAAATCTAGTAAACTGGGCAGAAAAAATTGCCAACCGTCCAGCTGTTAAGCGCGGTATGGAAGTAACTTATAAAGAAATTAAGTAGTAAAAAGTCATCTTCGGATGGCTTTTTGCTACAGTTGAGGGAAAGGGCTTGCAGTTATCGGCTTTTGTGCTATAATTGCTATAATATAGTAAAAAGTAAGGGGAGTGCGAGGAAGTGGAAAAGCAAATTGTGAAGGATGTTTTGTTTTTATCTCAGGTGTCTCAGCCGGCAAGTCAGGAAGATCTGTATCTTGCTAGAGATTTACAGGATACGCTCTTAGCAAATCGTGAGACCTGTGTTGGTCTGGCTGCCAATATGATTGGGGTGCAGAAGCGCGTGATTATCTTTAATCTGGGCTTGGTTCCTGTGGTTATGTTTAATCCTGTTCTCAAGTCTTTTTCAGGACATTATGAGACAGAAGAAGGCTGTTTGTCCTTGGTAGGTGTGAGACCAACTAAGCGTTATGAAACTATAACTGTTTCCTATCGTGACAGCAAATGGCAGGAACAGACCATTACCTTGACAGGCTTCCCAGCTCAGATTTGCCAGCATGAACTGGATCATTTGGAAGGACGAATCATTTAGGAGGAAAGTAAATGAAACGGATAATCTTTGAACTTATTTTTATCGCAACGACCTGGTATATCTTTTTACCGCCTCTTAATCTGACCAGCTGGGAATTTCTCTTTTTCCTCTGTGGACATTTGCTGGTTGTGGCAGTCTTATTTGGCTTTGGCAAGGGAATCAATCTGGTCAAAACAGTTCATGTGCGTCACGGTAAGGCGGAAGCTGCCTTAAATCTAGAGGGTTTCAAAATCAATCGGTTAGGGAAAATCCTTGTAGCTTTTATTGGAGGAATTCTGCTCCTGGCAGCTTTGGTTTCCTTAGTGACTTCCAGCATTTTTCAGGCTAAAAATTATGCCAATGTAGTTACGGTTACGGAAAAAGACTTTACTGAATTTCCTAAGAGTGACACCAGTAAGGTTCCCATCTTAGATAGAAGTACTGCTGAGAAAATTGGGGACCGCTACTTGGGTTCACTAACAGATAAGGTGTCACAGTACGTGGCGGCAGATACCTATACTCAATTGACGATTGATGGGAAACCTTATCGAGTGACGCCGCTAGAATATGCAGATCCTATCAAATGGTTTAACAATCAAGCCAAGGGAATCGGCGAGTATATCAAGGTGGACATGGTAACTGGAAATGCGGATTTGGTGGATTTGAAGACACCAATCAAGTATTCGGATTCGGAGTATTTTAACCGTGATGTCAAACGCCACCTGCGCTTGAAGTACCCAACCAAAATATTCAAGACTCCATCCTTCGAGGTGGACGATGAGGGCAATCCTTTCTATGTGGCAACAGTTTACCAAAAGCAATTTGGTTTAGCGGTTCCTCGTCCTGTTTCAGTCATTATCTTGGATGCCACAAATGGAGAAACCAAAGAATACAGCTTGGCAGATGTTCCAGAATGGGTGGACAGAGTTTATCCAGCTGAGGAAACCATCGAGCAAATCAATTATAATGGCAAGTACAAGGACGGTTTCTGGAATGCCATGATTTCTAAGAAAAACGTGACCCAGACTACCAAGGGCTATAATTACTTGTCTATCGGAAATGACATTTATCTCTACACAGGTGTGACGTCGGCCAATGCAGATGAGAGTAATCTTGGTTTCATCCTTGAAAACATGCGAACAGGAGAAATCACTAAGTACAGCTTGGCTTCAGCAACCGAAGAATCAGCCCGTGAGTCAGCAGAAGGTGCTGTTCAGGAGAAATCCTACAAGGCAACCTTCCCAATCCTCATCAACCTCAATGACAAGCCTCTCTACATCATGGGCTTGAAGGACAATGCTGGCCTGGTCAAAGAGTATGCTCTGGTAGACGCAGTTGAGTACCAAAACGTTATTGTAGCTACTACAGTGGAAGAGCTGCTCAGCAAATATGCCAATAAAAATGACCTTGAAATTGACAATGCAACAACAGAAAGCATCAAGGGTGTGGTAGCAGACCTCAAATCAGCTGTAATCAAGGGAGACACCGTCTACTTCTTTAAAGTTGATGGTAAGATTTACAAGGTTAAGGCCTCTGTATCAGATGACCTGCCTTACCTCGAAAATGGGAAAACCTTCGAGGGTCAAGTAGGAAAAGACAATTATCTCAAGACCTTTAAGCTACAGTAAAAACAGTTTTATTTAAGAAGTGTATGTTATAATAAGGTAAATTAAGACTAATGGAGGACAAAGAAATAGGTTTTTATGTGATGCTTACTTCAATGCTACTTGGATTGTTTGATTTGAAGATAGGTTTTTCTCAGTTCAAGGAGAAAAAAGATAAATTCTTATCTATCTTAACAAGCTTGGCTGGCACAGCCCTTGTTCTCGTGGCTATCTGGTTAGGATGGCCAAAATAAATAGAGAAGCCTCGGTCAAGCCGAGGTTTTTCAGATGAATTTCTTGGTTGTGACTAAAAAATATGCTACACTATCAATATGAAAATTTTAATCCCAACAGCAAAAGAAATGAACACAGATTTGCCAAGTATTGAAGTAGCCCCTTTAAAACCAGAAAGTCAGGCTGTGCTGGATGCCTTGGCCCTCTATTCTGCTAGTCAATTGGAGAGTTTTTATAAGGTATCAGCCGAGAAGGCTACGGAAGAATTTCAAAATATCCAAGCTTTAACAAGCCAAACTGCTCAACACTATCCAGCTCTGAAACTTTTTGATGGGCTTATGTATCGCCATATCAAGCGAGATAAATTGACCGAGGCAGAACAAGTCTATCTTGAAAATCATGTCTTCATTACCTCGGCTTTGTACGGTGTTGTGCCAGCCTTGTCGCCTATGGCTCCTCACCGTTTGGATTTTTTGATGAAGTTAAAAGTTGCTGGTAAGACTTTGAAGAGCCATTGGAAGTCAGCTTATGATGAGGCTGTGACGCAGGAAGAAGTGATTTTCTCTCTCCTGTCGTCAGAGTTTGAGACCGTATTTTCTAAGGAAATCAGAGAAAAGATGGTGACCTTTAAATTCATGGAGGATAG
Organism: Streptococcus mitis; assembly: GCA_001560895.1. Lineage (NCBI taxonomy): Bacteria > Bacillati > Bacillota > Bacilli > Lactobacillales > Streptococcaceae > Streptococcus > Streptococcus mitis. Next base: position 1,589,397 of record CP014326.1, on the reverse strand, counting down.
AGGCGGTCAGTTGAAGATTCATTCAACCATTTCCAAGAAAGCGCGTGGTGCCTTTCTAACAGCTCTGATAGAAAATCAAGTACAGACGGTGGAGGAAGCTCGCCACTTAAACTTTGCAGAATTTGTCTACCGAGAAGACCTATCCCAGCAACAGGAATTGGTTTTTGTTAAGGAAGTATGAAAAGAGAAAAATTCAAATTGAGGCTCAACTTCTTTGTTTCTAAAACGCATGAGGTTGGATAAAGAGTCTTTAAAATCAGAAAAATGCATATTATCAGATATTGAAAAAATTTGATGATATGCATTTTATTTTTCTAGAGTATTTTGGAGATTTTATACTTTAATTTTACTAGGATTGAAAGAAAAAATTAGTCATTTCCTATCTTTTCTATTGCTTTATCGGTTATCATTTGTTATATTAAAAGTGTAATTATTTTTTATTTAATGACGTAAGTGTTACACTTTTTAGACAGAAAGGAGTATTTTTTTGAACATCAGATGTAAACGCTTACGTATATAGTGAAAGGATTTAGGACTTAATGGATAAAGGATTGTTTGAAAAACGTTGTAAATATAGTATTCGAAAATTTTCATTAGGGGTTGCTTCTGTCATGATTGGTGCAGCTTTCTTTGGAACTAGTACTGTTCTCGCAGATTCTGCTCAGGCTGGTTCTACAGCAAATATGCCAAAAGATTTGGCAGCCGCTCTTGCTAATGCTAAAGAGGACGGTGGGCGCGACTTTGAAGCACCAAAACCTGGTGAAGACCAAGGTTCTCCTGAAGTAACTGAAGGCCCAAAGACTGAAGAAGAATTGCTGGCAAAAGAAAAAGAAACTGCAACAAGCTCAGCAGTTTCAGATACTCTTCCTGAAGAACTACGTGGAAAACTTGATAAGGCTGAAGAAAATGGGCACACTGCCTCAAAAGAAGAACTAGAAAAAGAAGATAAAAGCCTAGTCCCAGAAGATGTTGCTAAAACAAAAAATGGGGTATTAAACTACGGTGCGACTGTCGAAATTAAAAGTGCTGCAGGGCTTGGTAGTGGTATCGTTATTGGGGAAAATCTCGTTTTATCTGTTTCTCATAACTTTATCAAAGATGTTCCAGATGGTAATAATCGTAAGGTAGCTGATAATGTTGAGAGTGATGGAGATGTCTATACAGTTTCTTACAAAGGGGCACCGGACGTCAAATTCAGTAAGAATGATGTGAAACACTGGGATCGTGAAGGGTTCCTCAAAGGATATAAAAATGATCTGGCAATTGTTAAGCTTCGTACACCTCTTGCAAATGCACCTGTTGAAGTGACTGAGAAGCCTGCAACAACTAAGGTAGGAGATAAGGTTCATGTATTTGGATATCCAAAAGGAGAGCTTGATCCAATTTTGAATACTACCGTTGAGGATATTAATAATCACGGAGAAGGTGTCCGTGGAATTAGCTATCAAGGAAGTGAACCAGGTGCCAGTGGTGGCGGTATTTTCGATGAAAATGGGAAATTGATTGGTATCCACCAAAATGGTGTCTCTGGTAAACGTAGTGGTGGTATACTCTTCTCACCTGCTCAGCTAGAATGGATTCAAAACTATATCAAGGGTATTGAAACAAGGAAACCAGCTGGTCTAGATGCTCTCGATAAACAAGTGGAAAGCAAGGAAGAAAAACCAAAAGAGGACAAACCTCAAGAAGAAAAACCAGCTGACAATAAGCCGGCAGAAAACAAACCAGCAGAAAACAAGCCAGCAGAAACTAAACCGAGTGAATCAAAAGAAGTCACTCCAGAATGGAAAACAGTTGAAAAGAAAGAACAACAGGGAACAGTAACTGTCCGTGAAGAAAAAGGAGTTCGTTACAACCAACTAGCTTCAACTGCCCAAAATGACAATGGTAAAAAACCAGCCTTGTTCGAAAAAGATGGTTTGACAGTTGATGCTAATGGAAATGCTACAGTTGATTTGACCTTTAAAGAAGAATCTGAAACAGGTAAGTCTCGCTTCGGTGTCTTCATGAAATTTAAAGACACAGATAACAACGTTTTTGTAGGATATGACCAAGGTGGATGGTTCTGGGAATACAAGACAAGTGGAAGTGGACTTTGGTACCAAGGTAATCGTGTTGCAGCTCCTGTTAATGGCTCAACCAACCACTTGACGATTAGTCTCAAATCAGATGGACAACTGAATGCAACTAATAATGATGTGAAACTTTTTGACACAGTGACCTTGCCATCTGCAGTAAATGACAAATTAAAAGATGAAAAGAAAATTGTTCTTAAAGCTGGAACCTACAATAGTAGTGAAAGAACAATTGTCAATGTCAAAACTGACAACCAAGAAGGAGTTAAAAGCGATCAAGAATCCACTAAAAAAGAAAAGGGCGATACAGTAGATGATAGCAATGTAAAATATGACACTATTCAATCCACAGTATTGAAAGCAGTTATCGACCAAGCCTTCCCACGTGTGAAAGAATATGTTCTAAATGGGAACAAGCTCTCAGGACAAGTGCAACCAATTAATCAAGTGGTGATTAACAAGCACGCTGTGACTCCTGAAGTTACCTATAAAAAGGTTAATGCAACGACTGCTGAATATGAGATGAAACTCCGTGATGAGAAAAATCTCATCAATGCGGATATGACTGTTCGTTTGCAAGTAGTGGATAACCAACTTCACTTTGATGTGACTAAGATTGTCAACCATAACCAGGTAACACCAGGACAGAAGATTGATGATGAACGTAAATTACTTTCTTCAATCAGCTTCCTAGGAAATGCCTTGGTATCTGTTTCCAGTGACCAAGCAGGAGCTAAGTTTGATGGGGCAACCATGTCAAACAATACTCACGTCAGTGGTGATGACCATATCGAAGTAACAAATCCAATGAAAGAATTAGCCAAAGGTTATATGTACGGATTTGTTTCAACAGATAAGCTTGCAGCAGGTGTATGGAGCAACTCACAAAACAGCTACGGTGGTGGTTCTTACGACTGGACACGTTTGACAGCTTACAAGAATACGATTGGCAATGCCAACTATGTGGAAATTCATAGCTCTGAATGGCAATGGGAAAAAGCCCACAATGGAGTTGTCTTCCCAGAATATACAAAGGAACTTCCAAGTGCAAAAGTTGTCATCACTGAAGATGCCAATGCTGATAATAAAGTAGACTGGCAAGATGGTGCGATCGCATACCGTAGCATCATGAACAACCCTCAAGGTTGGGAAAAGGTTAAGGATATCACAGCATATCGTATTGCGATGAACTTTGGTTCTCAAGCACAAAACCCATTCCTTATGACCTTAGATGGTATCAAGAAGATTAACCTCCATACAGATGGTCTTGGTCAAGGTGTACTTCTCAAGGGATACGGAAGTGAAGGACATGACTCTGGACACTTGAACTATGCAGACATCGGTAAACGTATCGGTGGTGTTGAAGACTTTAAGACTCTTATTGCGAAAGCTAAGAAATATGGTGCTCACCTCGGTATCCACGTTAACGCTTCAGAAACCTATCCTGAGTCTAAATATTTTAATGAAAGTATTCTTCGTAAAAATGCAGATGGTAGCTACAGCTACGGTTGGAACTGGCTTGATCAAGGTATCAATATTGATGCTGGTTATGACTTGGCTCATGGGCGTCTAGCTCGTTGGGAAGAGTTGAAGAAAGAGTTGGGTGAAGGTCTAGACTTCATCTACGTCGACGTTTGGGGTAACGGTCAATCAGGTGACAATGGTGCCTGGGCAACTCACGTTATTGCGAAAGAAATTAACAAACAAGGTTGGCGATTTGCTATTGAGTGGGGCCATGGTGGTGAATATGATTCTACCTTCCAACACTGGGCAGCTGACTTGACCTACGGTGGCTATACAAATAAAGGTATTAACAGTGCCATCACTCGCTTTATCCGTAACCACCAAAAAGATTCTTGGGTTGGTGACTACAGAAGTTACGGTGGTGCAGCTGACTATCCACTTCTAGGCGGTTATAGCATGAAGGACTTCGAAGGATGGCAAGGACGTAGTGATTATAACGGTTATGTAACAAACTTGTTTGCTCATGACGTTATGACTAAGTACTTCCAACACTTTACAGTCAGCAAATGGGAAGATGGCAAACCAGTAACCATGACTGACAATGGTAGTACCTATAAATGGACTCCAGAAATGAAAGTCGAATTGGTCGATGCTGCAAATAACAAGGTCGTGGTAACTCGTAAATCCAATGATGTCAACAGTCCACAATATCGTGAACGTACAGTAACGCTCAACGGACGTGTCATCCAAGACGGTTCAGCTTACTTGACTCCTTGGAACTGGGATGCAAATGGTAATAAGCTTGAAAGTGACAAGGAAAAAATGTACTACTTCAATACTGAAGCAGGTGCAACAACTTGGACACTTCCTAGCGACTGGGCAAATGGTAAGGTTTACCTTTATAAACTAACTGACCAAGGTAAGACTGAGGAAAAAGAAGTTGCCGTGAAAGACGGTAAGATTACCCTTGATCTTACTGCAAATCAGCCATATGTTCTCTATCGTTCTAAACAAACAAATCCAGAAATGTCATGGAGTGAAGGAATGCATATCTATGACCAAGGATTTAACAGTGAATCTTTGGATCATTGGAAGATTTCAGGAGATGCTTCCAAGGCTGAAATCGTGAAGTCTCAAGGTGCAAACCAAATGCTCCGCATCCAAGGTAATAAAGAAAAAGTTAGTCTCACTCAAAAATTGACTGGCTTGAAGCCAAATACTAAATACGCAGTCTATGTCGGTGTAGACAACCGTAGTAATGCTAAAGCAAGTATTACTGTTAATACTGGTGAAAAAGAAGTAACCAACTACACTAACAAGTCACTAGCACTTAACTATGTAAAAGCCTATGCTCACAATACTCGTCGAAGCAATGCAACAGTTGATAACACAAGTTACTTCCAAAACATGTATGCATTCTTCACAACAGGTTCAGATGTATCAAATGTAACCTTGACCTTGAGTCGTGAAGCAGGCAATGAAGCAACTTACTTCGATGAAATTCGTACCTTTGAAAATGAATCAAACATGTATGGTGATGGTCACGACACTGCAACAGGTGTCTTTAAACAAGACTTTGAAAATGTCGGCCAAGGTATCTTCCCATTTGTCATCGGTGGTATCGAAGGTGTTGAAGACAACCGTACTCACTTGTCTGAAAAACATGGTCCATACACACAACGTGATTGGAATGGCAAGAAAGTTGATGACGTTATCGAAGGAAATTGGTCACTCAAGACAAATGGTCTCGTAAGTCGTCGAAACTTGGTTTACCAAACAATTCCACAAAACTTCCGCTTTGAAGCAGGCAAGACCTACCGTATTACATTTGACTATGAAGCTGGTTCTGACAACACTTATGCCTTTGTAGTCGGTAAGGGAGAATTCCAATCTGGTCAAACGAGCAATATGGAAGTGCATGAATTGCCAAATACTTGGACAGATTCTAAGAAAGCGAAACGAGCAACCTTCCTTGTGACAGGGGCTGAAACTGGCGATACATGGGTAGGTATCTACTCTACAGGCAATGCAAGTAACACTCGCGGAGACTCTGGTGGTAATGCGAACTTCCGTGGCTACAATGACTTCATCATGGACAGACTTCAAATCGAAGAAATTGTCTTGACAGGTAAGATGATGGCAGAAAATGCTGTCAAGAACTATCTTCCAACTGTTGCTATGACCAACTACACCAAAGAAACAATGGATGCTTTGAAAGAGGCTGTCTTTAACCTTAGTCAAGCAGACGATGATATTAGTGTGGAAGAAGCTAAAGCAGAGATCGCTAAGGTCAATGCTCTTAAAGATGCTTTAGTGATGAAGAAAACAGCTCTAGTGGCGGATGACTTTGCAAGCCTAAGTGCTCCTGCTCAGGCTGGTGAAGGTCTTGCAAATGCCTTTGATGGCAACGTGTCAAGTCTATGGCATACATCATGGGGCGGAGGAGATGTTGGTAAACCAGCTACAATGGTCTTGAAAGAACCGACTGAAATTACTGGTCTCCATTATGTTCCACGTGGTTCTGGTTCAAACGGTAATTTGAGAGATGTGACTCTTGTCGTAACTGATGAAACAGGTAAGGAACATACCTTCAATGCAACAAATTGGGCTGACAATAACAAACCTAAAGATATCAACTTTGGCAAGACGATCAAAGCTAAGAAGATTGTTCTAACAGGAACACGAACTTACGGAGATGGTGGTAATCAATATCAATCAGCTGCAGAATTGGTCTTTACTCGTCCACAAGTGACTGAAGCAGGTCTTGATACTACAGTCTATGAAGCTGCCTTAGCTAAAGCTCAGAAATTGACTGATAAGAGCAATCAAGAAGAAGTAGCAAGTGTTGTTGCCAGCATGAAATTTGCAACAGATAACCATCTCTTAACAAATAGAATGATTAAATACTTTGCAGATTATCTTGATCAATTGAAAGACCAAACACCTACTCCAGCTCCAGAACCGAAACCTGAAACTCCAACATCAAGCAAGGGTGACCAAGTAGCACCAGTCGTTGAAACTCCGGAATTCACAGGTGGTGTAAACGGTGGCGAATCAGCTATCCATGAAGTTCCAGAGTATACAGAACCAATCGGTACAGCAGGAGATGAAGTGGCTGTAAAAGAGGTTCCAGAGTTCACTGGAAGTGTAAATGCGGTAGAATCAGCTGTACATGAAGTTCCAGAGTATACAGGTGTAATAGGAACAGCAGGTGACCAAGTAGCACCTACGGTAGACAAGCCAACTGAGGATGTTCGTATCCTATCAGATAAGGCTACAGGAGTTGTAGTTGCAGGGTTATCAAGAGATTTGACAAAGGATATGCACCTTCAAGTTCAAAAAGTAAGAGACCAAAGTCTACAAGGTATGGAATTTGATGCTTATGCTCTTCATTTGGTAGATAAGGATAATCATAAAGTTCAGCCGAAAGGTGCAGTCCTTGTTAGATTACCGGTTTCTGGTGAAGTGGCCGGGGTATACTATACTGCATCAGGTGAGTCAGTAAACTTTACAAATGGTCAAGGAACAATTGAATTCACAACTAGTCAACTAGGACATTATGCAGTAGTTTATAAACCAGTTTCTAAACAAGAGTCACCATCAACTGAAGAACCTGGAGCTAAGGCGCAGACTTCATCTACTGGGGAAGCAAGAGGTGAGGTACAGACTTCATCAACTGAGGAAGTTGGAGGTAAGGCACAAACTCCATCGACAGATCAATTCAATCAGAAGCAGCAGGATCCAGCAGTACAGGCATTTGAATATCAATCGGTTGATGGCTCTAAACCAGGAATGAAGATAGAAGAAGCAAAAGAAGAAATGAAGGCTAAACTTCCAGAAACTGGTACTAGTCAGTCAGATAAGCTCTTCTTCCTTGCCAGCCTAAGTCTAGCAATGTCTGCTCTACTTCTTGCAAAGAGAAAAGAAGATTAGAATATACAAGAGTTTTCATTAAAAGGGAGCTCAAACTCTCTGCTTGTTCTAGTGGAGAAAAAAGAATACCCAGAGAGGACCTCTAGGTCCTCTCTTTTTCTAAAGGGAAATGAGAACGTTTACGATTGTGAGCGTATGAAAGGAAATAGGAAAAAATGGGAAAACATTTTTTTGAGAAACGGTGTCATTATAGTATTCGTAAATTTACGATTGGTGCAGCTTCTGTTATGATTGGTGCCAGTATCTTTGGTGCTGGCATGGTTCAAGCAGCTGAAACAGAAGGACCTGCTGAGACAGAAGGAACAATAACACAGGCTCATCCTCTGGATAAACTGCCAGCAGATATAGCAGCAGCAATTGAAAAAGTAGAAACTGCTACTACGACGGAGGATACTGAAATTCAACCAAGTGAGACAGAAAGTCAGCCTGAAAATACTGGAGAAACAGTTACAAAACCAACTGAAACTCCTGCTCCTAAGGAAGAAACAACTCCAAAACCAGCAGAAACTCCCAAAGAAGAAGTAGCTCCAGCAGCTAAACCTGCTGAAAAGCCAGTGGCCAAAGATTTGGTCGAAACTCCAGATGTCAATCATTTAGAAAAAGCTTCTGCTACAGCATCAAACCATGAAGCAAACACACAGTACACAGCAGAAAAGGCAATTGACGGAAAACCTGATACTCGCTGGGCTACTGATCAAAATGTTGAAAAACCAACCATCGAATTTACACTTGAAAAGACAACAGTGATTAAGCATGTGGAGATTGATTGGGATCGCCGTGTTCGTGGTGAAAAAAATGATCCAAATATCAAGTCATGGAATCTTTATTACGCTGGCCAGGATGATGTGAATGGTTCGGGAGTTAAAGAATGGAAGTTAGCTTATCAAAGAACAGGCACTCCACTTCTTGGTGAAAAAGTTGATTTGAAAGAGGCTATTCAAGCCAAGTACCTTAAACTTGAAATCACAGATTACCAAGCTGGTACTATGAACTGGAAAAATGTTGGTATTCAAGAAATTCGTGCCTATTCAAACATTCCGGATGCAAGCAAACCAACAGATATTCGTCAGGTGACAGAACTAGAAGTTGCTAAAGATGGAAAATCTCTAGTATTACCTAAATTACCAGGTCAAGTAAGCTTAATTGGTAGCAACAAACAGGGTGTTGTTGATCTCAATAACAAAATCTACAAACCTTTAACAGATCAAACTGTTAAGGTCATGGTCCAACAAGTCAAAGATACTCATACCTTCACAAAAGAATTTGAAGTTCTTATTAAAGGCTTGCATGCAGACGAAGGTGTTGGAACTAAGCCAGCAGTTGCTCCAGCAGTTCAACAATGGTATGGAACTGAAGGAAAAACTTCTATTACATCATCTACTGTTATTTCAGTCGGAGATTCTGGATTTGGTCAAGAAGCCAAATTCTATCAGACTGACCTTGAAAGTCGTGGCTTAGAAATTGCAACAGGCAATCAGACAGCTCAAAAACGAATTGAATTTAAGAAGGTTGAAGACAAGGGATATGGCAAGGAAGGCTATGGTATCACTGTAAAAGATGGTGTTATCACTGTAGAAGCTGCAACAAATGCAGGTGCCTTTTATGCTACACGTACACTTCTTCAAATGGGAGAAAAAGATCTACAGAACGGTGAGATCCGTGACTTCCCAAGCTTCAGCCACCGTGGCTTTATGCTAGACACAGGTCGTAAGTTTATCCCTTATGATACGCTTGTAGACATCATGCTAAACATGGCCTACTACAAGATGAACGATCTTCAGTTGCACCTAAATGATAACTATATCTTCCTAAAAGAGCACTTGGCAGGTAAGAACTTAAGTCCAGAAGAAGAACTGAAGTATGTTCTAGAGCATGCCAAGACAGGCTTCCGTGTGGAGACAGATATTGTTGGTAAGGATGGTCAAAAATTAACATCAGATGAGCACTATACCAAGGAAGAAATGCAAGAAATCATCAAGTTAGCAAAAGCTTTGCATATTAACCTTGTTCCTGAAATTGACACACCAGGTCACGCCCTTTCATTCGTTAAAGTTCGTCCAGACTTGATGTACAAGGGTCAACTTAGTGCGAGAAAACACAATGTAGAACGTGTAGCTATGTTGGACTTGGATAACAAGTACGAAGAAACACTTGCTTTTGTTAAATCAGTCTATGATAAACTTCTTGATGGTCCAGATGCACCCCTTCATGGCGTTTCTACCGTTCATATCGGTACAGATGAGTATTATGGAAGTCCAGAAAGCTATCGTCGCTATGTCAATGACCTCATCAAGTATATCAAAGGAAAAGGTTATACACCACGTATTTGGGGATCACTCAGCGCCAAACAAGGAAAAACGCTAGTTGATTGGAAAGATGTAGAAGTGGATATCTGGAGCCTTGGATGGCAACGTCCAGCAGCTGCAATTGCTCAAGGCGCCAAGATTATCAATATCACAGATGTTCCAACCTATAGTGTCCCAAGTGGTAGCAATAGTCAAGCTGCTTATGGAGATTATGCTAACTATGAAACTCAGTACAACCGTTGGGCACCAAATGACTTCTCAACAGGTGGTGGCCCACGTCTAGAAGCTTCTAATCCTAATATCATTGGTGGTGGTCATGCGGTTTGGAATGATAATATTGACCTCCATGAAACTGGACTTACTTCTTATGATATCTTTAAACGTTTCTTCAAGAGTATGCAGTCTACTGCAGAACGCACTTGGGGTTCAGACCGTGCAGCTAAGACCTATGCAGACCGTATTCAACCAGCAAGTGTCTATGCACCACAATCTAATCCAGATAAGACCGTAGCTGAAGAAGATTTGTTTAAGATCAATCCTGATACTGTTAAAGATTACCTTGCTAAGAAAGTGAAGACAAGTGAAAAAGGATTGAATTTCGATAAAGACAGTACAATCGAAGGTCTAGTTGGTGACGCAGGACCAAGTCATGTCTTGAAAATGGATGTTACTGTAACTGGTGACGGTGAACAAACCTTCTCAACAAGTGGCAATAATCAACTTTATCTTGCAGATAAGGATGGCTATCTTGCCTATACTTTTGAACAATTCCATATTCAATTCAACAAGAAACTTGAAAAGAACAAACGTTATCAAATCTCTGTTGTAACGAAACCACAATCTACAGAAGTTTATGTAGATGGTGAAAAGGTTGAACGTATTGCAAATCCAGCTAATCCTCGTTTTGCTCATAATAGCTTGGTTCTACCACTTGAAACGATCGGTGGTTTCAAAGGAATCTTGCATAGTGCTGAGTTGTCAAATGAACCATTTGTAAATCCACGTTTGATTCCAAATGATCATTTTACAGTTTCTGCAACTAGTCAAGAATTACCAGGTACCAATGCAGAAGGTCCAGTAGAAAAAGCCTTCGACAATGATCCAAACACCTTCTGGCATTCAAAATGGTCTGGACATCAAGCACCATTCACAGTTGCTATGAACTTGAAAGCAAGTGAAAAAGTCAATGGTTTGACTTATCTTCCACGTCCAGGTGGTGGTAATGGTGTCGTGACATCTTATGAAATCTATGCTCAAAAAGATGGTCAAATGGTTAAAGTTGCTTCAGGAACTTGGGAAAACAATGCCAAAGAGAAAACAGTGAACTTTGATGCAGTTGAAACGGATAAGGTAGAGTTAAAAGTTCTAGCAGGTGTTGCAGGATTTGGTAGTGCTGCAGAAATTCAACTTCTGAAACCAGTTTCTACTACCAATGCAGAAAAGCCAGTTAGTCCAGAGAAACCTGTGACTCCAGAAAAACCTAAAGTTGAAGAAGTAAGCGATGGTACAACTGAACTTGCGGATAACTTTGTAGCTACGAAACCTACAAGTGACGAGGCGGTTGCTGCAGCATCGAAAAGTCAAGATTACCTTAAGAAAGAGTACAAGGTCTTCCCAACGCCACAAAAAGTAACTTACGATGAAGGTGTTACAAAACTCCATAAACAAGTTAATCTTGTTATGGGGGATAATTTGGATATCTATACTCGTAACCGCTTGAAGAGTGTTTTACAAGATCATCAAATCTCATACACAAGCAGTCAATCAGCAGTAGCAGGTGCTACCAATATCTACCTTGGTGTTCATGGTCAAAATTCCCAGGCTGAAAAAGAAGTGTCTGGAATTTCTCAAGGACTCTTTGATAAGATTGATGCCTATGCCTTGTCAATCAAGAACAATACAATCTCTATCGTCGGTAAAGATACAGATGCTGTCTTCTACGGTTTGACAACTCTTAAACACATGCTGAATGAAAGTGAAGCTCCAGTCTTGCGTAACGTAACAGTTGAAGACTATGCTGAAATTAAGAACCGTGGCTTTATCGAAGGATACTATGGTAACCCTTGGAGCAATGCTGATCGTGCTGAGTTGATGCGTTATGGTGGTGACTTGAAGTTGACCCAATACTTCTTTGCACCAAAAGATGATCCATATCACAACAAGAAATGGCGTGAACTTTATCCAGAAGAAAAACTAGCTGAAATCCGTGAATTGGCGCGTGTCGGAAATCAAAATAAGACTCGTTATGTATGGACCATCCACCCATTCATGAATAACCGTATCCGTTTTGGCAACGATGCTGACTACCAAAAAGACCTTGAAACTATTAAAGCTAAATTCACTCAATTGATGGATGTCGGTGTTCGTGAGTTCGGTATTTTGGCCGATGATGCACCAAGTCCAGTTGGTGGCTACAATAGCTACAACCGCTTGATGAAGGACATGACAGACTGGTTGACTGAAAAACAAGCAACTTATGGTGGCCTTCGTAAGGAAATGATCTTTGTCCCAGGTCAATATTGGGGTAATGGCCGTGAAGATGAGTTGAAAGCACTCAATGAAAATCTTCCAACTTCAACCTCTATGACCCTTACTGGTGGTAAGATATGGGGTGAAGTATCCGAAAGCTTCCTCTCTAACCTTAAGAACAATCTGACTGCAGGTGGTAAGACCTATCGTCCAGTTTCTCTATGGGTCAATTGGCCTGTTACAGATAATTCTAAACAACACTTAATCTTAGGTGGTGGTGAGAAATTCCTTCATCCAAATGTTGATCCTAGTCTTCTTTCAGGTATCATGTTGAATCCAATGCAACAATCTGAGCCTTCTAAGATTGCCCTCTTCTCTGCAGCTCAATATGCATGGAAACAATGGAAATCAGAAGAAGAAGCTAAGAAAGTAAACGATATTGCCTTCAACTTTGTTGAAAATGGTAAGTTTACAGATAGCGAAGCATCTCTTGCCTTCCGTGAGCTTGGTAAACATATGATCAACCAAAACATGGATGGTCGTGTTGTGAAGTTGGAAGAGTCTGTTGAACTTGCACCGAAATTGGCGGCCTTCATGTCTAAGTTGAAAGCTGGTCAAGATGTTGGTGCAGAGCGTGAAGGATTGCGTGCAGAATTTGCGAAACTAAAAGCTGCAGCTCAACTTTATAAAGCCTCTGGTGATGAAAAGATGCGTGCTCAAATCCACTACTGGTTGGATAATACCATTGACCAAATGGATGCCTTGAGCGCTCTCCTTGATGGTACAGAAGCTATCGAAAAGAACGATTCTGCAAAACTTTGGGATAGTTACTACAAGGGCTTGAAACTCTACGAACAATCACAAACTTATACTTTCCATTATGTAGATCATGATGAAAAAGCTGAGTTAGGTGTTCAACACATCCGTCCATTCTTGCTTGGACTGCGTGAAATCTTGGCAACAGAAGTTCAAAAAGCCTTGCATCCTGATCAAGTGATTAGTACCTTTATCACAAACCGTACAGGTGTAGAAGGCGGACTTGCTGAGGTAACTGATGGAGATTTGGGAACTCATGCATTAATCAAATCGCCAAACAGTATCAAGACTGGTGATTACATTGGTTTGAAATTTAACAAAGCTGTTCCACTCCAAAACTTGACCTTTGCAATGGGAACTCAAGCAAATCCTCGTGATACCTTTAACAATGCTAAGGTTGAGTATCTTAATGAAAATGATGAGTGGGTAACACTTTCAGAACCAAGCTACACTGGAAATGAATCTCTTATTAAATATGAAAAACTCAATATTCGTGCCAAGGCTGTTCGAATGATTGCGACTTCAGATCGTGATAATACTTGGTTTGCTGTAAGAGAAATTGCTGTTAACCGCCCTGTAGAAGTTACTCGTGCTAAACAGGCAGCTACTGTGACGATTAGTCCAAATCTTATGTACAAGTACAATACGACAGTTGGTCAGATTACAGACGGTCGTGACAATACTGAAGCCATGCTTGCGAATGCTGATCGAACTGATACAACTCCAGTAAATAGTTGGGTACAACTAGACTTAGGCGAAGTCAAACCTGTGACTAAGGTTCGTCTCCACCAAGGTTCAGGAGATAAATTAGCAGAAGGTGTTCTTGAATATTCTGCAGATGGTAACTCATGGCAAGAATTGGATCGCTTGACTGGTGAACAAACCAAAGAAATCGAAACTCCAATTTCAGCTCGCTATGTTCGTATTCGCAATACTAAGAACATCAACCTATGGTGGCGTATCGCTGACTTCTCAGTTGAAACACGTACAGGCAATAGCCAATTGACTGATACAAACGTTGAAAGCTTGAAGTCAACTCCAGTTGATGATAGCCTAGGCCGTTATAATATGCAAATTCCGAGCGGAACAAAACTTCCAGCTAAGAGTTATTTGGGTATGAAACTTGATCGTCTTCACCAAGCTGAACTCATTCAAGCAGTTGGTGCAGAAAATCCATCCCTCAATTTGGAATACTCTCCAAATGCCCAAGAATGGTATCCAGCTGATCAAGTGACAGATAAGTCTTTGGTACGTTATGTTCGTTTGGTCAACAAGACTGACCAAGAACAAGCAGTGACAGCAACCTCTCTACTTGTTCAGACAAAAGAAGTTCAACCAACCACACTTGATTCGACATCAATGGGCATCCATCCAACATACGGTAGAAATGATGTACGTAAGATTAAGAACTTGGATCAATTGTTCGACGGAGTTTACAATAACTTTGTAGAGTTTTCAGACTATGCGCGTAAAGATGGTCATATCACCTTGAAGCTCGGTAGTGAACGTGCAATTAAGAAAATTAGAGCTTACATTCAAGACGGCACTCAAAACTATCTCCGTGATGGTAAGATTCAAGTCAGTCAAGATGGCAAGACTTGGACAGATCTTGTGACAGTTGGTGATGGTGTTGCCAATGAGACACGTGATGATTCCTTGACAGATGGTTGGACACATGATTCTAAGATGCCAGGAAACCGCTACATCGAGGGTGAACTTGCAAGTCCAGTTAAAGCCAATTATCTCCGTGTTCTATTTACAGCTAACTATGATGCTCGTTTTGTAGGCTTCACTGAGTTGGTTATCAATGATGGCGAATTCGTGAAACCGATTAATGATCCAACTGTTCAAGGAAACAGTGGTGAAAGCCAAGGTAACCTCTACAGCAACCTCGTAGATGGTAAAGTCTTGACCAGCTACAAGGCTGAGAAAGACCAAGGTGAGCTTGTTTACCACTTGTCAGAACCGACAGATGTGAACCATATCCGACTTGTTTCAAGTCTTCCGCAAGGAGTGAAGGCTCGAGTATTGGCTCGAACTCTTAAATCAGATAAAAGAGATTCTTGGTCAGAAATAGGTGAGATTACCTCAAGCTTCCAAACATTTGCTGTCCGAGATAAATCTCCATTATTGGATGTGAAACTTGTTTGGGAAGGAGGTAAACCAGAGTTCTACGAAATGACGACATTCCACCAAGAACTTCCAGAGGAACCAGCCAAACCGGCTCCAACTACAAGTAAGGGTGACGAACCATCACCAGTAGTAGAAGTCCCAGAATTTACTGGTGGCGTAAATGGTGTCGAAGCAGCTGTTCATGAAGTTCCAGAATATACTCAAGTCATTGGAACAGCAGGTGATGATGTGGTTCCAGTAGTAGAAGGGCTAGAATTCAAAGGCGGAGTAAACGCAGTTGAGGCAGCTACCCATGAAGTTCCAGAGTATACTGAATCTATGGGAGACTCAAGCAAGCTACCATCACCAGTAGTAGAAGTCCCAGACTTCAAGGGTGGCGTAAATGGCACTGAAGCAGCTGTCCATGAAGTCCCAGAATATAAAGAAACAGCAAGCCCTCAAGCCACTCCAACAGAGGAAAACTTGAAAGATTCGGTTGATAAAGTCGATGGAGATAAGATGAGCAGTGGCAATAGTGATGTTGAAACTACTGTTGAAAAGTTCGATGAATTTGCAAGTGCATCAGTGAAAACAGATCAAGCACAAAAACAAGAACAACCACAAACATCGGTTGCTAAAGTTAAAGATCAACTTCCAGCAACAGGTGGAGAAGAATCAGCTACTTTAGCCTTGTTAGGTGGTCTTGGGCTAGTTCTCTCTGCCGTGTTTGTCAAAAAAGGGAAAAAGGATTAAGAATTCGAAAAAGAGTTATTCAATAATCCTAGATAAACATTAATGTCACAATAAAACCACACAGTGATTTCAGTATTGAGAATCATCAAGCTGAAAGCAATACTGTGTGGTTTTTGAATAGTTGATAGTTTCGGACCAGATTCTTTATCCATTGTTAAGCTTCTCGTTATAGGATGCGGCCTCAATATTTTTTTGTTATATTAAAATCATAAAAAAGATTGCAATTTTTTGCTCATTTTGATATATTCAATATATATAAAAACAAACTTGATGCTTAGTTGTGTATTCTGAAGGAGGTTATTTTTTCTAAAAAGTAAACGCTTACTTAGTATCAAGAAAAAGAAATGAGGATTTTAATGAACAAAAGACTTTTCGACAAACGTTGTCATTATAGCATTCGTAAATTTGCTATAGGTGCGGCATCTGTAATGATTGGGGCTAGTATATTTGGTATTTCAGCTGTACAAGCTGAGGAGGTGGCTTCATCCAATACTCAAACAGAAGGAACAACGATTCATCAAGCCCAACCTTTAGATAAGCTTCCTGATGATGTGGCAGCTGCTATCGCAAAGGCTGATGAGAATGGTGGACGTGAGTTCGTAAAACCAAAAGTTGAGACAACAGAAAACAATGAAAGTAAGGATACAGAGTCTGCTAAACCTGTTAATGAAGGTAACCATGAATTGGTTAGTCCTAAAGTTGAAACTCCAAATAAGGTAGGAGAAGAAAACGAAGTTGAAGAGAAGCAAAAAGTTGAAGAGATAAATCCAAAGACTGTGGAAGATGCTCCGAAGTCTACAGCAGCAGTTGAAACAGATGTAAAAGAGGATGCTAAAAAAACTTCAGAAAAGGATCAGGTAAAACCGACTGCAGATCTCAAACCTTCGTCTGAAAAAACGCAAGCGCTTTCTAAAGACTTAAGTGAAGCGGATGTTGAAAAAGAGAAGCAGCTATTATCGGAGCGAAAACAAGATTTTAATAAAGATTGGTATTTTAAACTAAATGCCCAAGGAGATTTTTCAAAAAAAGATGTGGATGTTCATGATTGGTCTAAATTGAATCTTCCACACGATTGGAGTATTTATTTTGACTTCGATCACAAGTCTCCTGCTCGTAATGAAGGTGGACAGTTAAATGGTGGAACAGCTTGGTATCGTAAGACTTTTACATTGAATGAAGCAGACAAGAACAAGGATGTTCGTATCAATTTTGATGGTGTTTACATGGATTCTAAGGTTTATGTAAATGGTAAATTTGTAGGCCATTATCCAAGTGGTTATAATCATTTTTCTTATGATATTACAGAATTTTTGAACAAGGATGGCAGTGAAAATTCCATTACCGTTCAAGTGACTAATAAGCAACCAAGTAGTCGTTGGTATTCTGGAAGTGGGATTTATCGTGATGTAACCCTTAGTTATCGTGATAAAGTCCATGTTGCGGAAAATGGGAACCACATTACAACACCAAAATTAGCTGAACAAAAAAATAGCAATGTTGAAACACAAGTTCAAAGTAAGATTAAAAATACAGATAAAAAGGCTGCGAATGTCTTTGTGGAGCAACAAATTTTCACCAAGGAAGGTAAGCCTGTTTCAGAATTAGTTCGTTCTGCAACTAAGAGTTTGGCAGAAAATGAAACAGCACATTTTAATCAGAATATCTTGGTCAATCAGCCAACTCTTTGGACAATGAAAAGTTACCATCCTCAACTTTATGTTCTTAAAACAAAAGTCTATAAAGAAGGCCAGTTAGTTGATGTAACAGAAGATACATTCGGTTACCGTTATTTCAACTGGACAGCTAAGGATGGTTTCTCTCTGAATGGTGAACGCATGAAATTCCACGGAGTAAGTATTCACCATGATAACGGAGCTTTGGGTGCAGAAGAAAATTATAAGGCTACTTATCGTAAATTAAAACTTCTGAAAGATATGGGAGTGAACTCCATTCGTACAACCCACAACCCAGCGAGCCCTCAATTGCTAGATGCTGCGGCGAGTCTAGGACTTTTGGTTCAGGAGGAGGCTTTTGATACCTGGTATGGTGGCAAGAAGACTTACGACTATGGACGCTTCTTTGATCAAGATGCAACTCATCCAGAGGCTAAGAAGGGAGAGAAATGGTCTGATTTTGATCTTAGAACAATGGTAGAGCGTGATAAGAACAATCCGTCTATTGTGATGTGGTCTCTTGGAAATGAGGTAGAGGAAGCAAATGGTAGTCCTCGTTCTATCGAAACTGCTAAACGTTTGAAGGCTGTCATTAAAGCGATTGATACCGAGCGTTATGTTACTATGGGTGAGAATAAATTTAGTCGTGCAGCGACAGGTGATTTCTTAAAAGTTGCAGAAATCATGGATGCTGTGGGTATGAACTATGGAGAGCGTAATTATGAAGCTGTTCGTAGAGCTCATCCAGACTGGCTCATCTATGGTTCTGAAACTTCTTCAGCTACTAGAACGCGTGATTCTTATTACAATCCTGCTCAAATCCTTGGACACGATAACCGTCCAAATCGTCATTATGAACAATCTGACTATGGTAATGACCGTGTTGGATGGGGAAGAACAGCTACTGAGTCATGGACTTTTGACCGTGATCATGCTGGCTATGCTGGTCAATTTATCTGGACAGGAATTGACTATATCGGTGAACCAACTCCATGGCATAACCAAGATAATACACCTGTAAAAAGTTCTTACTTTGGTATCATCGATACGGCTGGTTTACCGAAGAATGATTTTTACCTTTACCGTAGTGAGTGGTATAGTGCTAAAGAAAAGCCAACTGTTCGCATTTTACCACATTGGAACTGGACTGATGAGACCCTTAAGGAGCGTAAGATGCTGGTTGATGGAAAGGTTCCAGTTCGTACCTTCTCAAATGCAGCAAATGTCGAATTATTCTTAAACGGTCAGTCGCTTGGTAAAAAGGAATTTACTAAGAAGAGAACAGAGGATGGGCGTCCATATCATGAGGGAGCTAAACCAAGTGAATTGTATCTTGAGTGGCTTGTAAAATACCAACCAGGTACACTGACTGCGATTGCTCGAGATGAAAATGGCAACGAAATTGCGCGTGATAGTGTGACAACTGCTGGGGAGCCAGCAAGAGTTCGTCTGACTAAAGAAGAGCATGTTATCACAGCAGATGGTAAAGATTTATCTTACATCCATTACGAAATTGTTGATGGCGAAGGGAATGTTGTTCCGACAGCGAATAATCTTGTTCATTTCAATCTTCATGGTCAGGGACAGATTGTTGGTGTGGATAATGGAGAACAAGCTAGCCGTGAGCGTTACAAAGCTCAAGCAGATGGAACATGGCAAAGAAAAGCCTTCAATGGTAAAGGGGTTGTCATTGTAAAATCAACAGAAAAAGAAGGTAAATTTACTCTTTATGCAGATTCTGCTGGTTTAACATCTGATAGTGCAACAGTTGCAACCGTGTCTGGTAAGAAAGAAAACCGTCACTTTATAGCCTATGCTCCTGTGAAGGCCACAACTGATGTGAGTACCACTCCGGAATTACCACAAACAGTAACAGCGATTTATAGCGACGGCAGTGTTGAGGAAAAAGCTGTGACTTGGAAAGTGCCATCTGACTTGCTTACAAGTGCAGGTGAGAAAAAAGTATTTGGTAATGTCGAAGGTCTCGAAGCTAAGGCTGAAGCCCTTATCAAGGTAGTTGCACTTGATAAGTGGTTGCCTAAGGTAGCAACAGTTCCAGTTGGTACAACGGCAGCTGATTTGGATAAAACGGTTACGGCTGTTTTGTCAGATGGTAGCTTAATTGATACCGATGTCGTTTCTTGGACTTTGAAAGATCCTACCGCCTTGACTAAAGAAGGTGGACGAACTGAAGCAACTGGTAAATTGGCAGATGACGATCGTGAAGTAACTGCAACCTTTATCGCAAGCGACAAGGAAACAGAAAGTACTGTTACAGGTCTCACGGTTGGAGATAAGACTCTTGAAAACTTTGAGCCTGGAAAGACTTATTACCGAGTATCCCTTCCTTACACCGCTAAAATCCCAAGTGTTGGAGCTCGAACTACTGGTTATCAAGTGACTGTTCAGCAAGCTTCTGCTGATAATGGTTATCAGGCTTCTGTCTTTTTGAGTGACCAAAAGGGTGACTTGGTTCAAACTTATTTGATTCAATTCGTGAAGGAAGCACCTGCTTTGACTCGTT
Organism: Streptococcus mitis; assembly: GCA_001560895.1. Lineage (NCBI taxonomy): Bacteria > Bacillati > Bacillota > Bacilli > Lactobacillales > Streptococcaceae > Streptococcus > Streptococcus mitis. The sequence goes on along the minus strand of CP014326.1, from coordinate 1,569,272 downwards.
TGGAAGTAAGCGTTGAAGGAAAAGAGAAAGCAACAGAAGATCAAGTTCTCCCTTATCATGTGATTGGGCATTATGAGGATGGTTCACAGACAGAATTTGCAGCGTCAGATGTCCACTTGGAAGCCAAGTCAGCTGATGGTGGTCATCTTGAAGTAAATGGACAGAACTTGTTGCTCTATACTAAGGGTCGTGTTACTTTAACTCCTCATATTGACAATCAAACAGAAAAAACGCAATCTGTCGCAACTGAATTGGTGATTAAAGAAAATAAAGTAGAGAAGAAAATTGTCAAACTTCATCCTGTTTCTATCTCTACAGATATCAATCAGCAACCGAATTTGCCTAGTCAAGTTGGAGCAGAATTTGATAAAGGCTTGCCTCGTAAGGTAGCTGTAACTTGGGACAAGGTAGATGCAAAAGATTTGAGCTACTATCATAGCTTTACCCTTAAAGGACATGTAGAAGGTACAGATATTGAGGCTCAAGCAACGGTGACGGTAGAAGGCTTACAAGTTGCAGAGGAAATCAGCCTTACTCTTCCTAAGGGTGAGACAGTTCAATTGCCAGCTAGTGTACGTGCTTACCATTCTAATGGAACCACTATCTACAAAGATGTGGTTTGGGATAAGGTTCCAGCTAACTTTAGTCAAACTGAAGGGGTGTATGAAATCAATGGTCATTTAGCTGGTAGCAATCTGACCACCAAGGCTCATGTCCGTGTTTCTAGTCAAGTGGTTGCTGGAAATAATATCTCTAAACAATGGACAGGTTCCCAATTGCCAGCTGCCATTGTATCCAATACAGGAGGAGATGACTCAGCTAATTCCTTGAACGACCTGACTGTGTCAAGAACGTCGACAGATACTAAAAATAGATGGACTACTTGGAGAACAGATACTGATAATGACTGGGCTTCTATCTTGTTTGGTAATTCAGGAGACTTGACAAAACGCTTTGTTGATAATCTTTCAGTTGATTTCTATACTGATGGAGCGATTGGTCTTCCAAAAGAATATGTTATTGAATACTATGTCGGTCAAGAAGTCCCAGATCTTCCAAATGATGTCAATAATGCCCAACGTGATAGCAATCATCCATTCAATAATGCAGCTAACTGGAAAGAGGTGGAACACCTCAAAGCTCCAGGACAATTATCTGCAGGTAAAACCAACCACTTTACATTTGATAAGGTAGAAACCTATGCTGTTCGTATGCGCATGAAGAAAGCAGATGGAACTGCTGGTGTTGGTTTGACAGAGCTAACTGTCCTTGGAAATAAGGTAATGAGCTCTACAAGCTCAGAAATTTCTATCCAAGTAGATGGCAAGAAGCTTGAACATTTCAATCCATCTAAGACAGACTATTATATTCCTCAATCTAGCAAGGAAATCACTGCAACAGCTAGCAATAATGGTCTGGTAACAGTTGTGCCTGCAACAAGTGAAAAAGGTGCGACAAGTCTTATCTTAAAAGCTGAGGATGGAACTGTTCTGAAAGAATATCGCATCTTCCGTGATGATGAAAAAGAGTCAACACAACCAGTAGCTGCAGAAAATAGTGCTAAGACTTTGAATGTAGGTGATCAACTTCAATTGCCTGCTGAAGTGACAGTTTACTATCCTTCACAAGCTGGTTGGGTTAAATCTAACCTTGCTGTCCAATGGGATGCGGTCCCTGAACATGCAACGGAACATGAGGGAAGTTTTGAGGTAACTGGTCATGTCATTGGTACAAATCTAAGTACCAAAATGCAGGTAACAGTTGTTTCTAAAGGTAACCAAGCTCTGTCAGAAAATCCAAGCAACAATGAAACGGATTCTAAAGCCTTTGCTTCGACAACGAACGATACACAAGCAGCTTCACATGATAGAATTTTCTATATCAATGATGGAAAATACAATGAAGATGGACGTTGGACAAACTGGTCTCGTACTCCGAAAAATCAAGAAACTTCTGTTGGCCTACTCTTTAAGAAGGATGGAAAAATTGCCTCTCAATCCATTGGAAAAGTAGCTATTCAGTTCTTTAAAGATAGTGGAACAGATGCTCCAGAGAAAATGGTTCTAGAAAGATATATTGGTCCTGCCTTTACAGAACCAAGTACGATTTCTCGTTACGAGGAAAATGCCGACCATCCATTTAACAAGGCAGAAAACTGGCAAGAAATTCCTTACAAGGCATCTGGAGAAATCGTAGCTGGTAAACCAATAGAGTTTAACTTTGATCCGATTCAAACGACAGCTATTCGTGCCCGTATGACTCGTAAGGCTACTACTAATGGTTTGGCAGTTGTAGAATTTACAGCCTACTCTGCAGGCAAGGGAGCAGAAGTGGAGACACCATCAGCGACTATTTCGATCGATGGAAAAGCACTGGAAAACTTTGATCCAAATGTGACAGATTATACACTAACAGCAATGAGTTCCCAACCAAAAGTCACTGCGACAACTAGTGGACATGGAGTAGTTACAGTTGTGAATCCTGGAAATACCAATCTTCCAACACTCGTACGTCTTGTTTCTAAAGATGGAAATCTTGTGAAAGAGTATCGTTTACGCTTTAAGACAACCTTCCAAACAACTCCGACAGAAGGAGTTAAGAACTTAGTAGCAGAAACTCCAAGCTTAGAAATTGAAAAGACTCCGCTACCATTTAAAGAAGTTATTCGTGAAAATCCTGAACTTGCTCAAGGTCAACGTCGTGTAGTTTCTGAAGGACAAAATGGAGAAAAAGTTGACTATATTCAAGTATCAGGAGCTACTAGAACTCTGGTTCATACTGAACAAAGAAAGGCTCAAGATCGCATTATTGAGGTAGGAGTAAAACCATCTATTTCAAATAGTAAAGGTGAGGAACATGCGCCAGTCAACGAAGTTCCAGAATTCAAAGGCGGTGCTAACTTTGTAGAAGCAGCAGTCAACGAAGTTCCAGAATTTAAAGGCAGTGCTAACTTTGTAGAAGCAGCAGTCAACGAAGTCCCTGAATTCAAGGGAGGTGCTAACTTTGTTGAAGGAGCAGTTAACGACATTTCAGAATACAAAGGGAAACAATCGACTGTTGGTAATCAGGTAGCACCAGTCGATGAGAAACCTGACTTTAAAGACGAGGTAAACACAGGAACTCCTCAAGATAGCAAACTTCCAGGGGATAAAGCTATTCCAGAAACAGTAGGAAATCATGAAGCACCAGTTCGTGAGAAAGCAGAGCATCCAGTACAGAACTTAGCTAATAACCAGACTACAGAAAGAAAGGCTTCAGCAGTCAAAGAAGATCAAAATAGCTTACCAGAAACTGGTGAGAGAGAATCTGATACAGCTATCTTCTTAGCAGGTGTTAGCTTGGCCTTGTCAGCAGCACTATTGACTGCAAAACGTAAAGAAGATTAGACTTTATCTCTAAAGCATTCTGATTTTTATAAATTAATCGAGGATTAAAACTTGAATCTATAAGTAAGTAGAGCTGCTATGATATAGAACCTCAATTTGAGGAGAAATACAGTAGATCCCTGCATGATAAAACGCATCGTATTAGAGTTTTGATTGAACTGCACCCCAAAAGTTAGACAGAAAAAATCTAACTTTTGGGGTGTTTTTATTATGAAATTAACTTATGATGGTAAAGTTCAGATCTATGAACTTAGAAAACAAGGATATAGCTTAGAGAAGCTTTCAAATAAATTTGGGATAAATAATTCTAATATTAGGTACATGATTAAATTAATTTCTATAAATATTTTAGGAGTTGTAGTGCACTATTCTAGTTTTAATCTATTATAATTTATAAAAATGTTTTAGAGGCAACATTGTACTATTCTAGATTAAATATCTTATAAAGGACCTTCCAGAATTCCATGCTTTAGACAGGACTGTTAAGTTATACTCAATGAAAATCACAAAGCAAACTAGGAAGCTAGACGCAAGCTTTACTTGAGTACGGTAAGGCGATGCTGACGTGGTTTGAAGAGATTTTCGAAGAGTATTAGGTATGAAAAAAAACCACCCAAATGGGTGGCAATGAGTCATAAAATATCTTTATTTGATAGCATTAACCAAGTCTTCCGCTTGTTTTTCAAGTGAATTTAGGACTGTTTCTTCAAGAACCAATTTTCCGTCTGCCCAAGCAGAGTCATTAACACGTGCAGCAGTGAAATCACCAACGACTTGTGTACGGATAAATGGCAAGAGGTCTTTGTAAATAGCGAAGAGTTGATCGTGACCTGCATTGGCTACAGATGATACTGTGATAAATTTGTCTTGAAGGGCAGAAGCGCCACGTGTATCAGATAAGTCAAGAGCGCGAGATAGCCAGTCAAGCAAGTTTTTCACTGTACCAGGGATAGAGAAGTTGTAGACTGGAGAGAAAATCCAGATAGCATCAGCAGCTAGAACCGCTTCACGAGCAGCAGCTACAGCTGGGTGAGTTGGAACTTCCAAATCTTGGCTGAAGAGAGGAATAGCTGAATAATCGAGGTAGCTAACTTCTGCTTTACCAGCAAGTGCTTTCTCAGCTGCGAGGGCCATTTGGTGGTTGAAAGAACCTTGGCGTAGGGATCCGACGATAAATAAAACTTTTTTAGACATGATGTGTCTCCTTTTTCTTAAATTTTCGAGAATTCTCTCGTTGTTATAAAATATATTACAACAAAACAAAACAACTTGCAAGAAATTTGCTCAAAGATTATTTGAAAACTATAAAATTGCAGAAACTCAAGCCACTTGTGACTGGAATGCACTTGGTTTTCGCAGAGCATTCCTATATTCTCTTGTAATATGATGACATAAGTGTTAAAATAAACGAGAAAATTTGCAATAGAAACTACAGAACAGTTTTTTCGGTATCATTTCATAAACAATTAAACGAAAATAATGGCATTGAAGAATGCTTCTAAAAGGAGTGGAGATCATGTAAGGCATAGATTAACAAGTGACGGACAAAAGAAATAATAATACACTTGTTAAGGAGAAAAGATGTTAATAAGAAATTATCGGAAAAATATTGGTCTGATGGCCGGAGTTGAGTTTTTTGCATTTTTAGGGATTACCAGTTTTTGGATTCTCTTTCTCAGTCAAAACGGCATGTCTCTTTGGCAGATTGGACTTCTGGAAAGTATCTTTCATACGACCAGTCTTATCTGTGAAATTCCATCTGGAATGTTAGCTGACCGCTATTCCTATAAGACCAACCTTTATTTAAGTCGTATAGCAGGGATTGTGTCTTCTATTTTTATGTTGGCTGGGCAGGGAAATTTTTGGATTTATGCCTTAGCGATGGCGGTAAGTGCCTTGTCTTATAATTTTGATTCAGGCACAAGCGCAGCAATGGTCTATGACTCGGCTGTAGAGGCTGGACTAAAGGAGCGTTACTTATCTATTTCAAGTTTTATGTCAGGAGTAGCAGAAGGAACTCGGTCTTTGGGGACAGTGTTGGCGGGATTTTTTGTCCATGGTCAATTGCATCTGACCTACTATATCATGATTGCCGCTTCTATTATAGTTCTTTTCCTGATTTGGATGCTGAAAGAACCCACTGTCAAGCTAGAAAAAACTGATAGTGTGACCATGAAACAGATTATTTGGACCGTTAAGGAAGAGTTGGAGCGAAATCCCATGCTCTTCAACTGGATGATTTTATCTCAGATTGTCGGAACAATCATGTGCATGTTTTATTTTTACTATCAAAATCAGTTACCAGATTTAAGTAGTTGGCAAATTTCAGCAGTTATGCTACTTGGTAGTCTCTTGAATATCGTCGCAGTCTATCTAGCGAGTAAGATTGGAAAGAAATATGCCACCTTGAAGATTTTCCCTATTCTCGTCATGCTGACTGGAATTACCTACCTGCTGTCCTACTTTGGAACACCTCTAATCTATATTTTGATTTATTTGATTAGTAATGCTCTATATGCTCTTTTTCAGCCGATTTTTGACAATGATTTGCAAGGGCGCCTTCCAAGTGAAGTAAGGGCAACCATGCTAAGTGTTTACTCTATGATGTTTAGCCTAAGTATGATTGTGTTCTTCCCACTGACAGGGTGGTTGATTGACAATTTAGGCTTTGTGCTAACATTTCTTTATCTAGGATTATTTTTAGTCTTGATTAGCCTTCTACTGCCTGTCTTTTTAGGAAAAATGGCTAAAAGAATGGATAATAAAATAATACCATAGATTAAAAGAACTTCTAAAAACTTGAGTGTCAGACTCAGGTTTTTTTAATACGGTGATTTCGCTTGTGTCTTTACTTTTATTGCTCGGTTTTAAACAAGAAAAATCGGTTTTGTTTGAAGGAAGAAATAATATAGGTTTGTTTTTGCATTCACTTGTAATAAAGCCCAATAGATGGTAAAATAGACGAGTGAAAAAAAGACAAAACAAAGCAAAAAATAATCTACTGTGGCAGTATGGTCTAGGGATGACGATTTTGTTTGTGGTTATCAGTGCTTCCTTTCTGTATCTAGTGTTTCTGAGTATGAAACCCTATCAAATAGCTAAAAGTGAAGGAGAAAAATTAGCTCAGCAGTACGCAGGATTAGAGCAGGCTGATCAGGTTGATTTATACAATGGCTTGGAATCCTATTACAGCGTTCTTGGTCGTAATAAACAGCAAGAAGCACTTGCTGTCCTGATCGGAAAAGATGACCATAAGATTTACGTTTATCAGCTAAATCAGGGTATTTCACAAGAAAAAGCTGAAGCTCTTTCTAAGGAAAAAGGAGCTGGCGAGATTGACAAGATTACCTTTGGTCGCTATCAAGACAAGCCAATCTGGGAAGTTAAGTCAGGTTCTGATTTTTATCTAGTAGATTTTGAAACAGGAGCATTGGTCAATAAGGAGGGCCTATGAAACTATCCAACCGTGTTTTAGAAATGGAAGAAAGTGTGACCTTGGCTGCTGGAGCCCGTGCCAAAGCACTGAAGGCTGAGGGAAGGGATATCCTATCTCTAACTTTGGGTGAGCCAGATTTCACTACTCCAAAAAATATTCAAGATGCCGCCATTGCATCGATTCAAGATGGGCGTGCTTCTTTTTATACAGTAACCTCAGGTCTGCCAGAGCTCAAAGCGGCGGTCAATGCCTATTTTGAGCGCTTTTACGGCTATTCTGTAGCGCCGAATCAAGTGACAGTCGCTGCTGGAGCTAAATATTCTCTCTATACCTTCTTTATGGCTGTGGTCAATCCAGGTGATGAAGTTATCATCCCAACACCCTACTGGGTCAGCTATGGAGACCAGGTCAAGATGGCAGAGGGTATTCCAGTTTTTGTTCCTGCTAAAGAGGACAATGACTTTAAGGTAACTGTAGAGCAGTTAGAAGCAGCTCGAACAGACAAGACCAAGGTTTTGGTGCTGAATTCACCATCCAATCCGACAGGTATGATTTATACCCGTGAGGAACTTTTGGCAATCGGAAACTGGGCTGTAGAAAAGGATATTTTCATCCTAGCAGATGATATATATGGGCGCTTGGTCTATAATGGTCATGAGTTTACACCCATTTCTAGCCTATCGGAAGCGATTCGCAAGCAAACAGTGGTCATCAATGGTGTGTCTAAAACCTATGCTATGACAGGTTGGCGGATTGGCTATGCCGTCGGAGAAACAGACATTATCGCTGCCATGTCCAAGATTGCAGGTCAAACAACCTCCAACCCTTCAGCAGTAGCCCAGTATGCAGCAGTTGAGGCTCTATCAGGTGAGCAAGATACTGTAGAAAGCATGCGTCAGGCTTTTGAGGAACGACTCAATACTATCTATCCCCTACTTGCTGAGGTGCCAGGATTTGAAGTGGTCAAACCGCAAGGAGCCTTCTACCTCTTCCCAAATGTCAAAAAGGCCATGGAGATGAAAGGCTATATGGATGTGACAGACTTTACAACTGCTATCCTTGAAGAAGCTGAAGTGGCCTTGGTAACAGGAGCAGGATTCGGAGCGCCAGAAAATGTGCGCCTCAGCTATGCGACAGACCTAGACACGCTTAAAGAAGCAGTTAAACGCTTGAAAGTATTTATGGAAAAATAAAAGAAAAGGAAAAATAATGACAAAACGTGTAACGATTATTGATGTAAAAGACTATGTTGGTCAGGAAGTGACGATTGGCGCTTGGGTTGCCAACAAATCAGGAAAAGGGAAAATCGCCTTCTTGCAATTGCGTGATGGAACAGCCTTCTTCCAAGGTGTGGCCTTTAAACCAAACTTTGTAGAAAAATTTGGTGAAGAAGTGGGACTTGAGAAGTTTGATGTCATCAAACGCTTGAGCCAAGAAACGTCTGTCTATGTGACAGGTATTGTCAAAGAAGATGAACGTTCTAAGTTTGGCTATGAATTGGACATTACAGACATCGAAGTGATCGGTGAATCTCAAGACTACCCAATCACACCAAAAGAACACGGGACAGACTTCTTGATGGACAACCGTCACTTGTGGCTTCGTTCTCGTAAGCAAGTAGCTGTGATGCAAATCCGTAACGCAATCATCTATGCAACTTATGAGTTCTTTGACAAGAACGGCTTCATGAAATTTGATAGCCCAATTTTGTCAGGGAATGCGGCTGAAGATTCAACAGAGCTCTTTGAAACGGACTACTTCGGAACTCCAGCCTACTTGAGCCAATCAGGTCAGCTTTACCTTGAAGCAGGTGCTATGGCTCTTGGTCGTGTCTTTGACTTTGGTCCCGTATTCCGTGCTGAAAAATCAAAAACGCGCCGTCACTTGACTGAGTTCTGGATGATGGATGCAGAGTACTCATACTTGACACACGATGAGTCACTTGACTTGCAAGAGGCTTATGTAAAAGCTCTTCTACAAGGTGTTCTTGACCGTGCGCCTCAAGCCTTGGAAACCTTGGAACGTGATACAGAACTCTTGAAACGCTACATTGCAGAGCCATTCAAACGAATCACTTACGATCAAGCTATTGACCTCTTGCAAGAGCATGAAAATGATGAAGACGCTGACTACGAACATCTTGAGCATGGTGATGACTTTGGTTCACCACATGAAACTTGGATTTCGAACCACTTTGGTGTGCCAACATTTGTCATGAACTATCCAGCAGCCATCAAGGCCTTCTACATGAAGCCAGTTCCTGGAAATCCAGAGCGCGTGCTTTGTGCAGACTTGCTTGCTCCAGAAGGCTATGGAGAAATCATCGGTGGTTCTATGCGTGAGGAAGACTACGATGCTCTTGTAGCTAAGATGGATGAACTTGGTATGGATCGTACAGAATATGAATTCTACCTTGACCTTCGTAAATACGGTACAGTTCCACACGGAGGATTTGGTATCGGTATCGAACGTATGGTAACCTTCGCAGCTGGAACAAAACACATCCGTGAAGCCATTCCATTCCCACGTATGTTGCACCGTATTAAACCGTAAGAATAGGAAAACGCCCATGTGGCGTTTTTCGAATTCCAGAGTTTTTACTTGCGTAAAAAATTATTTTCTAGTATAATAGTTTATTGTGAGCGAACCTCACTTACCCCTTGCAAAGTCTTGGGGTCATTAGACCAAAAGGAGGAACATATCAATGGCTAAATACGAAATTCTTTATATCATTCGTCCAAACATTGAAGAAGAAGCTAAAAACGCTTTGGTAGCACGTTTTGACTCTATTTTGACTGACAACGGTGCAACTGTTGTTGAATCAAAAACTTGGGAAAAACGTCGTCTTGCATACGAAATCAAAGATTTCCGTGAAGGACTTTACCACATCGTTAACGTTGAAGCAAACGACGACGCTGCTCTTAAAGAGTTTGACCGTCTTTCAAAAATCAACGCTGACATTCTTCGTCACATGATCGTCAAAACTGACGCGTAAGAAGGTAAACTATGATTAACAATGTTGTACTTGTAGGGCGTATGACACGTGACGCGGAGTTGCGTTATACCCCATCAAATGTAGCAGTTGCGACTTTTACTCTTGCAGTAAACCGTACATTTAAGAGTCAAAATGGCGAACGTGAGGCTGATTTTATCAATGTCGTTATGTGGCGCCAACAGGCTGAAAACCTTGCTAACTGGGCTAAAAAAGGCTCACTTATAGGTGTGACAGGTCGTATCCAGACTCGTAGTTACGATAACCAGCAAGGACAACGTGTCTACGTGACAGAGGTCGTGGCTGAGAATTTCCAAATGTTGGAAAGCCGTAGCGTGCGTGAAGGTCATACAGGTGGAGCTTACTCTGCACCAACTGCAAATTATTCAGCACCTACAAATTCAGTACCAGACTTTTCACGTGATGAAAATCCATTTGGAGCAACAAATCCATTGGATATTTCAGATGATGATTTACCATTCTAATGGACAACTAAGATTATAAAGGAGAAAAAACATGGCTCAACAACGTCGTGGCGGATTCAAACGCCGTAAAAAAGTTGATTACATCGCAGCAAACAAAATTGAATATGTTGATTACAAAGATACTGAGCTTCTTAGCCGTTTCGTTTCAGAACGTGGGAAAATCCTTCCTCGTCGTGTAACAGGAACTTCAGCTAAAAATCAACGTAAAGTAACAACAGCTATCAAACGCGCTCGCGTAATGGCTTTGATGCCTTTCGTAAACGAAGATTAAAGAAAAGACCCGGTTGGGTCTTTTTTTCAGGTTCAGTGAACCTCTTTTTCATGAGCTTTAAAACAAGAAAGCGAATTAAGACCCGGTTGGGTCTTTTTTCACGAGATAGTTTTTTTCTGACCTTGGAGTGCTATAATGGTAATAGAAAGAGTAAAGGTGGGTAAGTCAAAGATGAATTGTACGATTAGAAATATGATTAAGTCTGATATTGAATCCTTATCTCATGGATTTATGAATCAAGGTTGGCCTGGTAGAGAGGAAATTTTGGCTAGATATTTTCTGGAACAGGAAAGTGGGGAGAGAGAAGTCTTAGTTGCAGAGATTGATGGTGCTGTAGCGGGCTACGTTACCATTTTGCCCTCTGCTAAACATGGTCCTTTTGCAGAAGTCTATCCAGAATTATCAGATTTTAATGTGTTTGAGCCTTTTCGAAATCAAGGGATTGGGAATCAACTGCTAGAAGAAGCAGAAAAACGAGTCAAATTTGTTTCGAGTAAGATCACTCTTGGTGTAGGTTTGCACTTAGGCTATGGCCCTGCCCAGAGATTGTATATCAGACGGGGCTACATTCCAGATGGTACAGGTGTCTGGTATCGAAATCAACCCTTGGAAATGAATGCAACTAGCCAAAATAATGATGATTTGGTTTTGTATCTAGTAAAGGAATTCGGATAAGAGACAAGGATTTTATTGGGGATGTGGGATTTAGATACTTTATGGTATAATGGAAAGAGTTAGATTGAAAGAGGTAGTGAGATGGATGCCAAATTAAGATACAAGGCAAAGAAAATCAAGATTGTCTTTTTTGATATTGATGATACATTGAGGAATTCAAAGACAGGTTTTATTCCAGCTTCAATCCCAACTGTTTTTAAGCAATTACGTGAGAAAGGAATTTTGACAGGTATTGCTTCTGGACGAGGGATTTTTGGTGTCGTGCCAGAGATTCGTGATCTCAAGCCTGACTTTTTTGTGACCTTAAATGGAGCTTATATCGAAGATAAAAAAGGTCAAATCATTTATCAACATCAGATCGAGAAGTCAGATGTTGAGGAATATATCTCTTGGGCCAAGAAAGAAGGAATTGAGTATGGCTTGGTTGGGAGTCATGATGCCAAGTTGTCGACTCGCACCGATATGATTAGTGAAGCTATCAATCCAATCTACCCCGATTTGGATATGGATCCAGATTTCCATGAAAAAGAAAATATCTATCAGATGTGGACTTTTGAAGATAAAGGAGATGACTTGCACTTGCCTGACAGTCTCTCAGACAAACTTCGCATGGTTCGTTGGCATCAACATTCGTCTGATATTGTGCCGATTTCAGGCTCCAAAGCGACGGGTGTGGAAAAGGTTGTGGAATACCTTGGCTTGAAACCAGAGAACGTCATGGTTTTTGGAGATGGGCTGAATGACTTGGAACTCTTTGATTATGCTGGAATCAGCGTTGCAATGGGAATTTCTCATGATAACATCAAAGAAAAAGCAGATTACATTACAAAAACATTAGAAGAAGATGGCATTTTTGATGCCTTAGAAGGATTTGGTATGGTAGAAAAAGAATTGCATTTCCCACAAGTAGACATTGAAACAGTAGAAGGTCCTATCGCGACTATTAAGACCAATCACGGAGACTTGCGTATCAAGCTCTTCCCTGAACATGCTCCTAAAACAGTGGCTAACTTTGTAGCTCTTTCAAAAGATGGTTACTATGATGGTGTCATTTTCCATCGTATTATCAAGGACTTTATGATTCAAGGTGGAGACCCAACTGGAACTGGTATGGGTGGCGAGTCAATCTACGGCGAATCATTTGAGGATGAGTTTTCAGAAGAACTTTACAATATCCGTGGTGCCCTTTCTATGGCTAATGCTGGTCCAAATACCAACGGCAGCCAGTTCTTTATCGTTCAAAATCAACACCTGCCTTATTCTAAGAAAGAAATTGCTCGTGGTGGTTGGCCAGAACCGATTGCGGAAATCTATGCCAACCAAGGTGGGACCCCTCACCTAGACCGCCGTCATACTGTTTTTGGTCAGCTAGCTGATGAAGCTTCTTACGTTGTCTTGGATGCCATTGCTGCTGTTGAGACAGGGGCTATGGACAAGCCAGTTGAAGATGTTGTGATTGAAACTATTGAAATTGAGGACTAAGATGAAAATCGGTGATAAGCTAAAGGGGCGTATTACAGGTATTCAGCCCTATGGTGCCTTTGTTGAGCTAGAGACGGGTGATACGGGGCTGATTCACATTTCAGAGATTCGGACAGGATTTATTGAAAATATTCATGACGCCTTGAAAGTCGATGAAGAGGTTCAGGTTCAGGTAGTGGATTTAGATGAATTTACAGGGAAAGCTAGTCTATCTATTCGCACTTTGGAGGAAGAAAAACACCAGTTTCCGAGACGGAGACGCTTTTCAAGCGACCGTTTTAACTACGGCTTTGCGCCTCTTAAACGAATGATGCCAATTTGGACCAAGGAAGCCCTTCAACATTTGAAGAAGCAGAAGAATTAGTTAGAAATCTATATTCTTTGTAATGTTAATATAAATTTGCTATAATAGGACCATGGAAGAAGAACAATTATTAAAATCAGGAGAGCGCATTAACCAGCTCTTTTCGACAGATATTAAAATCATTCAAAATAGAGAGGTTTTTAGCTATTCGGTGGATAGTGTTCTCTTGTCACGTTTTCCGCGTTTTCCTAAAAAGGGCTTGATAGTGGATTTTTGCGCTGGAAATGGAGCAGTTGGGCTATTTGCTAGTACTCGGACTCAGGCACAGATTTTGGCTGTTGAGATTCAGGAGCGTTTGGCAGATATGGCTGAACGCTCTGTCCGTTTGAATGGTTTGGAAGAGCAGATGGAGGTCATCTGCGACGATTTGAAAAATATGCCTGCTTACATCCAGGGAAGTAAGGTGGATATGATTTTGTGTAATCCGCCCTATTTCAAGGTGGATCCTCATTCAAACCTGAACGAGAGCGAACATTATCTCTTGGCGCGCCATGAAATTACGACCAACTTGCAGGAAATCTGTCGCAGTGCCCAGAGTATTCTCAAATCTAATGGGCGTTTGGCTATGGTTCATCGTCCTGATCGACTTTTAGATATCTTGGACAGCTTACAACGGCATAATCTAGCTCCTAAGCGCCTGCAGTTTGTTTATCCAAAGCGGGAAAAAGAAGCCAATATGCTTTTGATTGAGGCTATCAAGGATGGCTCGACAAGTGGCTTTAAGGTCTTGCCACCTCTCATTGTCCACAATGATGATGGCTCTTATACGCCTGAACTCGAAGAGATTTATTATGGATTATAAGGCTTATATGTATGTGCTGGAGTGTCGTGATGGTTCCTACTATACGGGTTATACGACTGACGTGAGAAAACGCCTCGCTGTCCACAATAGTGGGAAGGGAGCCAAATATACGCGAGCACGCTTGCCAGTCAAACTTATCTATGCTCAAGGCTTTGCCAGTAAGGAAGAAGCCATGTCGGCTGAAGCCCTTTTCAAGCGCAAGACACGTATGAAAAAGGTCGACTATCTAAATGATAATCGAGAGAAAAATTTACTAAGGTAGTTTGAGATTGAAGAGGATAAAAAAGATCAATATTATAAAAATATAAACACTTCTAAGAATTATCGGGTTCCTATAATACGAAACTAAAAGTCGTTAATAAATATCCATCTTAAAATTTGAGATATAATCACAAATAATATACTTTTTAGGAATAATAATATTTTGTAATACGAAATTTGCTAAGGAGGAATAATGACATGGATTCTAATGAATTATTAAAATTAGGTGAATTCTATAAGGAGTTGAGAATTGCTAGAAAAGTTAAACAAAAGGATGTTGCAAAAAATAAATTATCAGTTTCTCAATTATCAAAATTTGAATCTGGCCAAACTATGCTTTCTGCTGATAAGATGTTAGAAGTAATTGAAGGTATTAATTTAACATTTTCAGAATTTGGATTTGCTCTTAGAGATTACAAACCTACTCAACATCAGTTACTTATGAATAAAATTTCGAAGCTATCAGCAGAAAACGATAAACAATCCTTGCTTAAGCTACTTGACAAATACAAAGAAAGTCAATTGTTATATGATAAATTAAATACTTTAGTGATAAAAAATGCCATTCATCTAATTGATAAAGATTTCACTTTATCTATAGATGATAGCAAATTTTTATCGAATTATTTATTTGATATTGAAGATTGGACTGCTTATGAAATCCATCTTTTTGGGAATACTATGCCTTTCCTATCTGACACAGATTTGTTATTTTTAGGAAAAGAACTGGTATCACGCTCAGAAATTTATAGTCCCTTGTTAGATTTTAGAAAGGCTTTAAAGTATACATATTTAAACTTAATTTCTGAGTTAGTAGAACGGAGATTAACAACTCATTTCAACTTTTTTGTCAATCAGTTAAGAATGATTCTTGATGTATTTGATACGTTTGAAATAATTTTGTTAAATTTTTTAGTCTTAGTATACTCCTACTTAATAGAAAATAGTGTTAATCTTGAAGAAGTTGAGCAATATATTTTAAAAGTTTCTAAAATAGAACAATCAGGTCTCTCTAAGATATTAGAACGGAGACTATTACAATATTTAAGCACTAACCAAAAGGGGGGAAGATAATAATATCTATTACCGCCACAGCTTGTATAGAGAGAAAAAGGGCTATTACTTTTTTCATGCTGTATCCTCCTAATTTATAGTTTGACTGTTATACTAACATAAAATTTTATCAATTCAACAAAATTGAAGATAGGAAATTAATTTATAAAAAAATTTCCTATCTTCAATTTTTTAATTTTGTGACAAAAGTAAGTTATAATTGATATATCATAACGGAAGGAGAACAGGCATATGTTTATCGAAGATATCGAAGTAGAAGAACAAGTATGTAATGGCGGTTGCTTTATTGCTTGTTAATCTAAGAACAAGAAAAAAGTGGTATAGAACTATTACCACTTTTTTCTTAATTTTCGCATATGTGTTCAGTTGATTTAAAATGAAATATATACTAAAATCTGGAAGAGGTTTCGTCAAGCGAGAAAAAGATATAATTATGTATCCTGCATGTAAAGGAGGAGAGAAAGTGATTCATTCTCCTTGTATAAAAGAATTGTGGGAGGAAATGAAATATTTAGATAAAAATTTTTCATATAATAACATTGATATGTATAACCTTCTGAAAGAAAACTCTCTTGTTTTTGAAATTAATGAAGATGAATGGGATGATTATCAACGATTATCTAGGAATGTACAATTTTTATCATTACATAACGATATTGAACCTAATTTACAGTATAAATCTATAATTGATAAGAAAATATTAATAATTGGTCTTGGAACTGTCGGGGCACCTCTTGTTTATGAATTAGATAAATTTGGTTTTAAAAATATTGTAGTTATTGATGGTGATAGTGTTGAATTAAAGAATATTACTGCACAACTAGGGTATTCTACATCTGATGTAGGACAATTAAAAACTAAGGCAATTCGAGAAAAAATTAGTAGTATAAAAGAAACGATTGATGATTATCTTTCGGTTGATAATATTGAAACAATTCTGTATGATATAAAACCAGATATTATATTTAGTTGTGCTGATGATTCAACTGGTAATTTAATAAAATTATTAATCTCTAAAATATCTAAATATAATTATACTCTGTTTTTGACAGGATATTCTCAAGAAGAATTAATTGTATATCATATAACTAAAGAGAATCAACAAGTATTTTTGAGTTATTTTAATGAACAACCTTATCTCTTGGAAACACAGTTTATATCCCATAATACAGGAACGATAGCAAAAGGGCTCATGAGTGCATCTTTAGCCTTTAATACCCTCATTAAAAGTTTTTATCTTAAAGTTGATGACATATTATTTTTTAATTTTAGATTAAACACTATCTATACTCAAAATTTGAGATATTTAAATCTTAATGAATTTGAAAAAAGATATATATTTAGGAATATAGAACAAGAAATATTGAAGATAGAGTATATTTTACAGCATACAACAGATTTCGATAAAGAAGAAATAATAAAAAGAGTCTTCGAGTTTAATTACTATACATATCTGACTTTCTGTACAGATATTACTAATCAAAATTATAAATATCTCAATAATCATCTAGATTTTCTTTTTAATAGAATTTATGGAGATTCTATTGAAGACCACTTTAGGTCGGAAATTCTGCAACTAGAAACATTAAAAGCTGATTACTATAAGAAAAATGGGATTCCAATTGTAAATTACTCTAAGTTTAGACGTAATATCCCTATATTCGATGATATTTTATTGGATTATAAAAATTTTGTCTTCTCTCCTAAATTCAAAGATGTATATAACAGTCTCTTAGATAAGAGAAAAATATTTATAGAAAATATATCACGGCAATTAAAAACACGATACGGTTTCGACTTTATTGAGTTGATTTCTAAAAATCTTAGAGTTTCTATTAATACTAAGAATCTTGATAAATATGATTTTTTGGAATTTGAATTTTTAGAATCGGAAAAGATAGTAGCTACTGATGCTTTTGAGATGATTTTAAGAGCTATAGACGATAAAGAATTTTTCAATTTTGTTGAAAATTATCGTAACAATGGATTTATCGATTGTGAAAAAAGATCAGATAAAACTCATAAGAATTTTACTCTCTATAACCCATATACAAAGACATCGAAAATAATAATGACATATCAAGAAAATTTTATGGGGGTAATGAGATTATCCCATGAGCTGATGCATGCGTATTCTTATGATTTGTTTAAAGAACGATTACATTTAGATGAATTATATAAAATTCCTAAAAGCTTTTGGGAAATTTTTGCAAAATTAGGTGAGTTATTTGTTGCCGATAGTCAGGGAAAATTATCAGTATTTTTTAGAAAATCTTTTTACCAATATGTATTTTGTCAAATTGATTATAACGTTTTGAGTTTAAGTAAAAATTCTTCTATAGAGGATATTTTGAAGATTAAGTCAGAGTTTTTTAACTCAATTGGTTTACTTCCAGAATTACTAGAATACACACAGTACAACTTCATTGACTATAGCATGCTGTATTCAAAGCATTTTTATGCTTATGATGCAGTGTTTTCGGATATTATTGCTTTAGGTATTTATAAATATTCCAAAAAACTTAATTATTCATTTGGAGAAATAATTTCTATTATAGCGTCCATTTCAACATTCACTATTGACTCAATAAAGGATGAGTTTAATATAGAAATTGAGAGTTTAATAGAATCCTATGTATCTGAAATAAATAATTTTTTAAATAATTCTTTTTTGGAGGAAATGAAAGATGAATATTTTAAGGGAAAATAAATCTTTTAGAGCTTTAGCTATATCTGCATTTTTTAATAAATTGGGTTCATCTATGTATAATCTAGTTTTTGTATCTTTTGCTGCTACTATGCCTAATAACAAATTAGCTGTAGGTATTGCTAATATTATTGTCTTAATTCCTGTATTTTTTACATTATTTATAGGAATTAAGGCTGATGAGACAAAATTAAAAAGGAGGTGGTTGATTTTACTGGGATTTGTTCAATCTATTTTGTTCATATTAGTTGGATTATTGACTCAGACTACAACTTGGTTGGCATTTTCTATAATATGTTTAATTAATATAGTCTCAGATATTATTAGTGACTATAGAGGTGGGCTAGAGCTCCCTATTTTTCAACATACAGTTAAACAAGAAAATCTAATAGAAGCGCATTCTGTAAATCAGTTTATCTCATATGTTTGTAATTTTTCTGGTCAAGCCTTAGGCGTATATGTGTTGACAATTTCAAATGATAATTTTGGCCTTGTCGCAGTTTTTAATGCTTTATCGTTCTTTGCATCATCATTTATACTAATTAAATACAAAAAGTTTTTATTGCACACTAATGTGGAGATATATCAAAAATCATTTGTTTTAAAAATTAAAGAAACTTATTTAGGTTTAAAAGAAGTTTTTCAAAAGTCTGAAAAGACAAATTTCACATTAATGTTACTATCTATTTTACTTATTAATGCTTTAGGTAGTGGTTTTTCAGCTATATATAATATATCTTTTTTAAAAGTACCTCTTTTGGGATTAACATTTAGTCAGTCAGTATTTATATTACAGATTATAATGATACTTTTTAGTATTATAGGCACCATAAGTCCTCATGATTATTTTTCAAAATTACGTCTCATTTCAATAATATTTTTAGATTCAATTATCATTTTTGCTATATCTCTGAATAATAGTCTTGGTGGGCCCCAAGTTTTATCTATGATTGGACTAGCGTTTTTATTTTACTTGAGCGGCAAAATTAATCCCAAAATAAATAGTCTCTTGATGTCTTCACTTCCTAGCGATCTTTTAGCAAGGAGTGGTGCATTGTTATCTTTGCTTTTCATGTTGGCTATGCCAATTGGAAATATTATTTTTACTATTTTTAGTTTATTTGCTATTCAATCAGCTTGGCTTTTATACTCAATCTGCGCTTTTGTAGTTTTATTATTAACATTTAAATTGACCAATGAGAAAAAATAGATTTACTCCTTACTTATTAGATTTCAAATTCGATTTAGAAAGTGCCTCGCGAATCTCATCATGCACTGTTATTCCACCTTATGGAACACTGGTTTCCCCTGTCAAAGAGAACTCAAAACGAGTTAAGTTTTCTTTGACAATTGTATAGAAATACGTTAATCCAAAGTGACTCCTCTTACTTTTGTCAAAAAGTGAAAAAAATGCTACAATAAAGAGAATAAACAAAATGAGGTATTATCATGTCTAAGATTCTAGTATTTGGTCACCAAAATCCAGACTCAGATGCCATCGGGTCATCTGTAGCCTTTGCCTACCTTGCAAAAGAAGCTTACGGTTTGGATACGGAAGCTGTTGCCCTTGGAACTCCAAATGAAGAAACAGCCTTTGTCTTGAACTATTTTGGTGTGGAAGCACCGCGTGTTATCACTTCTGCTAAAGCTGAAGGCGCAGAGCAAGTTATCCTAACTGACCACAATGAATTCCAACAATCTGTATCAGATATCGCTGAAGTAGAAGTTTATGGTGTTGTAGATCACCACCGTGTGGCTAACTTTGAAACTGCAAGCCCACTCTACATGCGTTTGGAGCCAGTTGGTTCAGCGTCTTCAATCGTTTACCGTATGTTCAAAGAACATGGTGTGACTGTGCCTAAAGAGATTGCTGGTTTGATGCTTTCAGGTTTGATTTCAGATACCCTTCTTTTGAAATCACCAACAACACACCCAACAGATAAAGTCATTGCTCCAGAATTAGCTGAATTGGCTGGTGTCAACTTGGAAGAATATGGTTTGGCTATGTTGAAAGCTGGTACAAACTTGGCTAGCAAATCTGCTGAAGAATTGATTGACATCGATGCTAAAACTTTTGAATTGAACGGAAATAATGTCCGTGTTGCTCAAGTAAACACAGTTGATATCGCTGAAGTTTTGGAGCGTCAAGCAGAAATCGAAGCTGCAATGCAAGCTGCTAACGCAGCAAATGGTTATTCTGACTTTGTCTTGATGATTACAGATATCGTCAACTCAAACTCAGAAATCCTAGCACTTGGTGCTAACATGGACAAGGTTGAAGCAGCCTTCAACTTCAAACTTGACAACAATCATGCTTTCCTTGCTGGTGCTGTTTCACGTAAGAAACAAGTGGTACCTCAATTGACTGAAAGCTTTAATGCTTAAGATTTTGGGTTTCAGTTCAAAATAGGAAAGTCTAGTTTGACTTATATCGAAAGGAGTTTCGGCTCCTTTTTTTCTAGGAGTGAAGTATGTTAGAAAATGGCGATTTGATTTTTGTGAGAGATGAGTCGGACATGGGACAGGCTATCCAGACTTCCACAGGCAACTATAACCATGTTGCCATTTATTTGGATGGGATGATTTACCATGCTAGTGGACAGGCTGGTGTGGTCTGTCAAGAACCTGCAGACTTCTTTGAGTCCAATCACTTGTACGACCTCTATGTTTACCCAGAAATGGATATCCAGTCTGTGAAGGAAAGAGCTTGCAAATATCTTGGGGCACCCTACAATGCTTCTTTCTATCCAGATGGAGCTGGTTTTTACTGTTCCCAGTATATGGCAGAAACCCTACCGATTTTTGAAACCATTCCCATGAAATTTGGTGATGGGAAGCAGGACATTAGTGATTTTTGGAGAGAGTATTATAGCGAACTAGGTTTGCCTGTTCCTCTAAACCAAGCTGGGACCAATCCTAGTCAGTTGGCAGCATCGCCTCTGTTAGAATGTAAAGAAAGGAATCTTCATGATTCAGATTTTTAATCCATCTCGTTTGACGAGACAGCCATTTTTTGGAGAATTGATCCGCTATCTGGACCAGCATGATGATGTGATTTTAAGGGAAATCAAGGCTCAATTTCCAGATGTAGCAGTTGACAAACTCATGGAAGAGTATATAAAGGCTGGCTTGATTCTACGGGAAAATAAGCGCTATTATCTCAATCTTCCTTTGCTTGAGTCGCTCGATAGTCTCGAACTGGATCAAGAGATTTTTGTTAGCGAAGATAGTCTGATCTATCAAGCCTTATTGGAGCAGACTTTTGAGACGGAATTACGAAATCAAACCAATGCAGCTATTTTAGTTGAAAAGACGGACTTTGCGCGGACTAAAATGACCCTTTCCAATTATTTCTACAAGGTCAAACATCAGTATCCTTTGACAGAAAAACAGCAGGAACTCTATGACATTTTGGGAGATGTCAATCCTGAGTATGCTCTCAAATATATGACGACTTTTTTGCTAAAATTTCTCAAAAAAGATCAACTGATGCAGAAACGACGTGATATCTTTGTGGACAGTTTAGTTGTCTTAGGTTATATTGTCCAAAATGAAGATGGAAAGTATGAGTTGGCCGTCGATTTGGATAAGGACAGATTAACTTTCTACTTGGCATGATTTCTTGTTTCTGAGCACATTGTTTGACTTTCCTTAGTATTCGGTATAAACTATATGTAACCGGTAACACATATCGGAATAAAACTAAAGGAGACAATCATATGTCACTTGAAAACAAATTGGAACAAGCAACAGGCGCTATCAAAGAAGGATTTGGTAAAGTTACTGGGGATAGCAAGACTGAAGCAGAAGGCGCTGTAGAAAAGACAGTTGCTAAGGCAAAAGAAGTAGTTGAAGATGCTAAAGGTGCTGTAGAAGGTGCCGTTGAAGGTTTGAAAAACGCTTTTAAATAAAGATAAAAAAATCAAGGGATTCATTTCCCTTGATTTTTTACTATCTTATAAATAATTTTCTGCTACGGCGGCATCTCCAGGATAGGCTTCTTTTTTTCCTTGGACGATTTGGTAGCAATCGGCTCCCTTACCAGCAATAATAACTGCATCTAATTCGTGATTTGTGATAGCCATAGCTGCTTTGATGGCTTCTTGGCGATCCGCAATCTTTTCAACAGGATGGCTAATATAGCTACTAATTTCATCCGCAATGGCCATTGGGTCTTCATAGTTGGGGTCATCAGCAGTCAGAAAGACTTGAATCTCAGGGTGTTGATTGAGGAGGAGGCCAAAGTCCTTACGACGGCTTTCTCCCTTGTTTCCTGTCGAACCCAGAACCAGTGCAATCTTTCCAGTTTGATGAGTTTCTACAACATTGATGAGTTTTTTCAGACTATCACCATTGTGGGCATAGTCGATGAAGACCTTGGCCCCGTTTTTCTGAGTGAGGACTTCCATACGACCTGGAACACGGGTTGCAGCGATTCCTTTTTTGATGTCCTCAAGACTTGCTCCGAGACGGAGACAAGCAAGTCCAGCAGCAACGGCATTTTCTTGGTTGAAGTGACCAATCAGTTGGATATCATAATTACCAGCGAGTTTACCTGTAGCTGAAAAGCTAAAGGCTTTGGAATTCTCGATTTGGTTACTTGACTGACTACCATAGAAATCATGGTCTTGATCTTCCACCTGTTCTTTCAAGACTGAGAAGTGGTCCATGTCACTGTTAATGATGACTGCTCGGCTATTTTCCATCAAAAGACGCTTGTGGTAGAAGTAGTCTTCAAAGCTAGGGTGTTCAATCGGGCCAATATGGTCTGGGCTGATATTGAGGAAAACTCCTACATCAAAGGTTAGACCATAAACACGTTTGACAAGATAGGCTTGACTAGATACCTCCATGATGAGGTGGGTGCGGTTATTTTGCACAGCTTGATTCATCATGTCAAAGAGGTCAATGCTCTCAGGAGTTGTCAATGCAGACTTAAAGAAAGTCTTGCCATCTAGAGTTGTGTTCATAGTTGACAACATTGCAGGTCGGTGACTTTGAGATAAAATGTTATAGGCGAAGTAGGCTGCTGTTGTCTTACCCTTAGTACCAGTAAAGGCAAGGAGTTTGAGTTTTTCCTGTGGATTGCCATAGAACTCCATGGCAATCAAACTCATGGCTTTCTTTATATCGTTCACAATGATGACAGGGATGCCGACTTCGTAGTCCTTTTCAGCCACATACCAACCGAGGCCTTGAGAGACGGCAGAAATCAAAAATTCCTTCTTAAAGGCAGCACCTTTTGCAAAAAAAAGAGTGTCTTCTTTTACTTTTCGGCTGTCGTAACTAATGCTATCAAAAACAACTTTGCTGTAGTTGTAGTGATAATGTCCTTGGTCGATAATCTCACGGAAGAGATTATCTTTCTTTAAAATATCTAATACGGTTTCAATCTTTATCATACTTTCTATTTTAAACCGAAAGTCGTAAATTTACAAGTGACAAGGAAAAGTTTATAATGGAAGATGAGGAGTTTTTCCTAGTTATCAAAATTGAATGAGGAATCTATGTCGCACGAAAACAATCACCAGCAGGCCCAGATGTTACGGGGGACTGCTTGGCTAACGGCTAGTAACTTTATCAGTCGCCTACTCGGGGCTATTTACATCATCCCCTGGTATATCTGGATGGGATCTTATGCAGCTACAGCCAATGGTCTCTTTACCATGGGCTACAATATCTATGCCTGGTTCTTGCTGGTTTCAACAGCGGGAATTCCAGTTGCGGTGGCCAAGCAAGTGGCCAAGTACAATACCATGCGAGAAGAGGAGCATAGCTTTGCCCTGATTCGGAGCTTTTTAGGCTTTATGACAGGACTAGGCCTCGTTTTTGCCCTAATCTTGTATGTCTTTGCTCCTTGGCTAGCAGACTTATCTGGCGTGGGCAAAGACCTGATCCCAATCATGCAAAGCTTGGCTTGGGCGGTCTTGATTTTCCCATCTATGAGTGTTATCCGAGGTTTCTTCCAAGGAATGAATAACCTGAAACCTTATGCCATGAGTCAAATTGCTGAACAGGTCATTCGTGTTATCTGGATGCTCTTGGCTACCTTTATCATCATGAAGCTGGGTTCAAAAGATTATCTATCAGCAGTTACCCAGTCTACCTTTGCTGCCTTTGTCGGCATGGTAGCCAGTTTTGCAGTTTTGATCTATTTCCTTGCCAAAGAAGGTTTACTTAAAAGAGTCCTTGAAACAGGGGATAAGATTAACAGCAAGCGTCTTTTGGTCGACACCATTAAGGAAGCCATTCCTTTTATCTTGACTGGTTCGGCTATTCAGCTTTTCCAAATCTTGGACCAAAATACCTTTATCAATAGCATGAAGTGGTTTACCAACTATAGTAATGAAGACTTAATTGTCATGTTTTCTTATTTCTCAGCCAATCCTAATAAAATCACTATGATTTTGATTTCTGTTGGAGTTTCAATTGGGAGCGTCGGCTTGCCGCTTTTGACTGAAAACTATGTTAAGGGGGACTTGAAGGCGGCTTCTCGTCTAGTTCAGGACAGCATCACTATGTTTTTCCTATTCTTGCTACCAGCAACGGTTGGAGTAGTCATGGTAGGAGAACCTCTTTATACAGTCTTCTATGGCAAACCAGATAGTTTGGCCATGGGCTTGTTTGTCTTTGCAGTTTTGCAGTCTACTATTTTAGGCCTGTACATGGTTTTGTCACCAATGCTTCAGGCCATGTTCCGCAACCGAAAGGCCGTTCTCTACTTTATCTATGGTTCGATTGCCAAGTTGGTATTGCAAATTCCAACTATTGCTCTTTTCCACAGTTATGGTCCTTTGATTTCCACAACTATCGGTCTCATCATTCCTAATGTCTTGATGTATCGGGATATTTGTAAGGTAACAGGTGTTAAGCGCAAGGTGATTGTGAAGCGAATCATTTTAATCAGTTTGTTAACTCTTTTCATGTTTCTAGTAGTTGGGACATTGCAGTGGATTTTAGGATTTGTCTTCCAACCAAGTGGACGTTTGTGGAGTTTCCTATACGTAGCCCTTGTTGGTGCCATGGGTGGCGGTGTTTATGGATTCTTGAGTCTCCGTACCCATTTGTTGGATAAGGTGATTGGAAAAGCCCAAGCAGATCGCTTACGAATCAAATTAAAGTTAACTTAAAAAACATTTATAAATAAAAGGGATAATTTGAACATTTCTACCATGAAATGCTTGAATTATTCTCTTTTTTATTAATTTGTAGAATAATAACTAAAGTTTGTAGATAGTAATTTAATTTTTCTTAATTTTTACTTAAAAAACTATTGACTAAATAAAACTCAAGTTGTATAATAAGACAAATATTTAAATCAGGAGGTTCTGGAGATGAAAAAGTCTAAAGCCAAGTATGCAGCACTTGCAGGTGTCGTGTTAAGTGCAGGTATTTTATTGAGCGCGTGTGGAAATTCTAGCACAGGGTCAAAAACATATAACTATGTTTACGTAAGTGATCCATCAAGTTTGAACTATCTAGCAGAAAACCGTGCAACAACCAATGATATCGTGGTTAATTTAGTAGATGGTCTAATGGAAAATGACCAGTATGGGAACTATATCCCATCCTTGGCAGAGGATTGGAGTGTTTCTCAAGATGGTTTGACCTATACCTACAAACTACGTAAAGATGCTAAATGGTACACTGCAGATGGGGAAGAATACGCACCTGTAACTGCCCAAGATTTTGTCACTGGTTTGAAATATGCGGCTGATAAAAAATCAGAAGCCTTGTACTTAGTGCAAGAATCCGTTGCTGGTTTAGATGACTATATCACTGGTAAAACAACAGACTTTTCAACTGTCGGAGTTAAGGCTCTCGATGACCAGACAGTTCAATATACCTTGACACGACCAGAATCTTACTGGAACTCAAAAACAACATCAACTATTCTCTTCCCAGTCAATGCAGATTTCTTGAAATCAAAAGGGGATGATTTTGGTAAGGTAGACCCATCTAGCATTTTGTACAATGGACCTTTCTTGATGAAATCCTTTGTTTCAAAATCTGTCATCGAATTCAAGAAAAATCCTAACTACTGGGATGCTAAAAATGTCTTTGTAGATGATGTGAAATTGGCCTATTATGATGGTAGTGACCAAGATGCACTGGCTCGTAACTATGTAGAGGGAGCCTATAGTTACGCTCGTCTCTATCCAAATAGTTCAAGTTTTGAAGGGATTAAAGAGAAGAATAAGGATAATATCATCTATAGCTTGCAAGATGCTACTTCTTACTTCTTAAACTTTAACCTGGATAGAAAATCTTATAAATTCACTTCAAAAACAAGTGATGCTGAAAAGAAATCGACTCAGGAAGCGGTTCTTAATAAAAACTTCCGTCAAGCTATTAACTTTGCCTATGATCGTACAGCTTACGGGGCTCAATCTCAAGGAGAGGATGGTGCAACTAAGATTTTACGTAACCTAGTCGTTCCTCCAAACTTCGTAAGTATCAATGGAAAAGACTTTGGTGAAGTAGTGGCTTCTAAGATGGTGAATTATGGCAAGGAATGGCAAGGAATCAACTTTGCAGATGCCCAGGATCCATACTACAATCCAGAAAAAGCCAAGGCTAAATTTGCAGAAGCTAAGAAAGAACTCCAAACAAAAGGAGTCCAATTCCCTATCCACTTGGATATGACAGTTGACCAAGCTGCTAAAAAGGGTGTTCAAGAGGCAAATTCTATGAAGCAATCTATTGAAGCAGCCTTAGGTGCAGAGAACGTTGTAATTGATATTCAACAACTCACTACTGAAGATTATGACAATACAAGCTATTTGGCTCAGACCGCAGCTCAGAAGGATTATGATCTTTACAACGGTGGTTGGGGTCCTGATTATCAAGATCCTTCAACCTACCTTGATGTCTTAAACATTAATTCTGGTGGTTTGTTGCAAAATCTAGGTTTAGAGCCAGGTGAAGCCAATGACAAGGCCAAGGCTGTTGGATTGGATGTCTACACTCAAATGTTGGAGGAAGCTAATAAGGAACAAGATCTTGTAAAACGCTATGAAAAGTATGCTGAGATCCAAGCATGGTTGGTAGATAGCGCTTTAGCAATTCCAAATGTTTCTAAGGGTGGAACACCAGTATTGAGAAAAACTGTTCCTTTCTCAGAACCATATTCATTAGCTGGTAATAAAGGTATTGAATCATATAAATACCTCAAAGTACAAGATAAGACAGTCACAAAAGACGAATATGAAAAAGCCAAAGAAAAATGGCTAAAAGAAAAAGAAGAATCTAATAAAAAAGCTCAAGAAGAATTAGCAAAACACGTCAAATAAGGATTTTTCCAGAAAAACGATGGTTTCGAAAGAAGCTGTCGTTTTTTATATAGTTTGAAACTATAACTAGCTCTTGAAAAGAAGAAAATGAGTTGATGAAAATAAGTGGTACAATAGTTACTATAGATTTGGAGGAATTGTATGAGCAAGGAATTACACATTAACACAATTTTGGCCCAGGCGGGTATCAAGTCAGATGAAGCGACAGGAGCTTTGGTGACACCGCTTCATTTTTCAACGACCTATCAGCATCCAGAGTTTGGTCAATCTACTGGGTTTGACTATACGCGCACTAAAAACCCAACTCGCAGTAAGGCGGAAGAAGTCTTGGCGGCTATTGAGTCAGCAGACTATGCTCTAGCGACTAGCTCAGGTATGTCAGCTATTGTACTGGCCTTTAGCGTCTTTCCGGTAGGAAGTAAGGTCTTGGCGGTCCGTGACCTTTATGGAGGTTCTTTCCGCTGGTTCAATCAAGTGGAGCAGGAAGGCCGTTTCCATTTTACCTATGCCAATACAGAAGAAGAGTTGATTGCTGAGCTGGAAAATGATGTGGATGTTCTCTATATCGAAACCCCAACCAACCCCTTGATGTTGGAATTTGACATAGAAAAACTAGCAAAATTGGCTCATGCTAAGGGTGCCAAAGTGGTGGTGGACAATACCTTCTACAGCCCTATCTACCAACGCCCGATTGAAGATGGAGCGGATATCGTTCTTCATTCAGCAACCAAATATCTAGCAGGTCACAATGATGTCTTGGCTGGTGTGGTTGTGACCAATAGTTTGGAACTATACGAGAAGCTTTTCTACAATCTCAATACGACAGGGGCAGTCTTGTCTCCATTTGACAGTTATCAATTGATTCGTGGTCTCAAGACCTTGTCTCTTCGTATGGAGCGCTCAACAGCCAATGCTCAAGAAGTGGTCGCCTTTTTGAAGGATTCTCCAGCAGTCAAGGAAGTTCTCTACACTGGTCGAGGGGGGATGATTTCCTTTAAAGTAGCGGATGAAACACGCATTCCTCACATTTTGAACAGCCTCAAGGTCTTCTCTTTTGCGGAAAGTTTGGGTGGGGTAGAAAGTCTCATTACTTATCCAACGACGCAAACTCATGCTGATATTCCAGCAGAAGTGCGCCATTCTTATGGTTTGACAGATGACCTCTTGCGCTTGTCTATTGGTATTGAGGATGCTAGAGATTTGATTGCAGATTTGCGCCAAGCCTTGGAAGGATAAGACAAAGATGGGAAAATATGATTTTACAAGCCTGCCCAATCGTTTAGGGCACCATACCTATAAATGGAAAGAGGCAGAAACGGATAGTGAAGTCTTGCCAGCTTGGATAGCGGATATGGACTTTGTAGTCTTGCCTGAAATCCGCCAAGCCGTGCAAACTTACGCTGATCAACTGGTTTATGGTTATACTTATGCCAGTGAAGAGTTAATCAAGGAAGTTCAAAAGTGGGAAGCTACACAACACGGTTACCACTTTGATAAAGAGGCCCTTGTCTTCATCGAGGGTGTGGTACCAGCCATCTCAACAGCTATTCAAGCCTTTACAAAAGAAGGCGAAGCGGTTCTGATTAACACACCTGTCTATCCACCTTTTGCTCGCAGTGTCAAGTTGAATAATCGTAGATTGATTACTAATTCTTTGGTGGAAAAGGATGGTCTGTTTGAGATTGACTTTGATCAACTGGAGAAGGATTTGGTGGAAGAGAATGTTAAACTTTATATCCTATGCAATCCTCACAATCCTGGTGGACGTGTGTGGGAAAAAGAAGTCTTGGAGAAGATTGGTCAACTCTGCCAAAAACACGGTGTTTTGCTAGTTTCAGATGAAATTCACCAAGATTTGGCCCTCTTTGGTCATAAGCACCATTCCTTCAATACCATCAATCCTGACTTTAAAGAATTGGCTATCGTCTTGAGTAGTGCCACTAAAACATTTAATATTGCTGGGACAAAAAATTCCTATGCAGTCATTGAAAATCCTAAGTTGAGACTGGCTTACCAGAAACGCCAGTTGGCCAATAACCAGCATGAAATTTCAGGCTTGGGTTATTTGGCGACAGAAGCTGCCTATCGATACGGTAAAGATTGGTTAGAGGAACTCAAGCAAGTCTTTGAAGACCATATCAATTATGTGGTAGATTTATTTGGAAAAGAGACTAAAATCAAGGTCATGAAACCGCAAGGAACCTACTTGATTTGGCTTGATTTTTCAGCCTATGATCTGACTGATGAAAGATTGCAAGAGCTGTTGAGAAATGAAGCTAAGGTTATCCTCAACCGTGGTTTGGATTTTGGGGAGGAAGGAAGTCTCCATGCCCGCCTCAATGTAGCTATGCCTAAATCTCTGCTGCAAGAAGTTTGTCAGCGGATTGTGACAACTTTTGCTAAACTTTAAAAATCCAGCCTTCTAGGAGAAAAGTCTTCCTAGGAGGCTATTTTCGTAGGGAATATGGTATAATGAAAAGATAAGGTACAGGTAAAAATATGGCTAAATTGATTCCGGGGAAAATCCGTATCGAAGGCGTTGCCCTTTATGAAACTGGTAAAGTTGACATCATCAAGGAAAAGAATAATCGGCTCTACGCTCGCGTTGCAGAAGAAGAACTGCGCTATAGTTTAGAGGATGATTTGGTTTTTTGTGCTTGCGATTTTTTCCAAAAGAGGGGCTACTGTGTGCATTTGGCAGCGTTGGAGCATTTTCTTAAAAATGATGAGCGTGGTCAGGAAATCTTGCAGAGTCTGGAAGAAGGTCATGAGGAAAAAGAAGCCGTTGAAACCAAGGTGACCTTGGGTGGCAAATTTTTAGATCGAATCTTGTCTCCAAGCCCAGACCGAGCATATGAATTATCGGCTGTGGGGCAGGTGGAAGCAGGAACCAATCATATCTTGTGGACCTTGAGAATCGGGCAAATCAATAGTCAAAAATACTATGTCATTCGGGATATCCCACTCTTTTTAAAAGTTGTCGAGCAGAGAAAGTCGTATATGATTGGCAAGGTCTATGAGGAGTCCTTGTCTTGGGAATCCTTTGATGAGGCCAGCCAAGAGCTTCTGACTTTCTTGCGAGGACTGATGGAGGAAGGACAGGCTCCAGACCTCTTTTTCCAAAATCAAGGTCGGCACCTCTTTTTCCCTCTGACCTTTTTTGAGCAGGGTGTGAATTTACTGATGACCTTGTCCCATTTTCAATTTGACCACCAAGTGGATAGCTATCAGGTTTTCTTTTTTCAGGATATGCATGCTGATGCTAATTTATTTGCCTTTACAGTAACAGAATACTCGGATTATTTTGAAATGGAAATCAGCGAGAGTCCACGGGTCAATGCCTTTTATCAGGGAGCTGTGCTGTTTCATAAAGGACAGGTTTATTTTCTAACAGATCAGCAGACGCGTCTTCTCCAGGAAATCAAAGCACTGCCTTTGGATCAGCATGGAAAGAAGTATCTACAATTTGATAGTAGTGATCGAGATAAGTTAGCTTCTTGTTTAACTCTTTTTAGCCAAATGGGGACCGTTTCAGCTCCAGAACGCTTACA
This sequence comes from Streptococcus mitis, assembly GCA_001560895.1. Lineage (NCBI taxonomy): Bacteria > Bacillati > Bacillota > Bacilli > Lactobacillales > Streptococcaceae > Streptococcus > Streptococcus mitis. The sequence continues at coordinate 1,538,493 of CP014326.1, read as the reverse complement.
AATCAAAACTTTTGCGCCCTCTTTTTACTTTGATAGGGAAGAGGATAATCGGATTCGTTTAGAAATTCAATTTGATTATGGAAATAGACAGGTATCTAGCAGACAAGAGCTAGAAGAATTACCATTTTCGAGTGATGCTGATTTAGAAGAAAGAGTTTTCCAAGTCTGTTTGGTTGCAGGTTTTGAAGCAGACTTTCAATCTTGGCGTCAGGCCCTAAAAGCGGAGTCTGTTTATCATTTCTTCCACGAAATCATTCCAGTATTTGAAAAACTCGGGAATGTTGACCTATCAGACAAGTTAGAAGAACTCTATAGCCTAGCAAGCCCTCAAGTGCAGATTGCTTCCAAGGGAGGCCTCTTGGAAATCCAGTTTGATTTTCAAGATATTGCCCAAGAGGAAATTGACCAAGCCATGCAGGCCTTGGTTGCCAACAAGGATTTTTACATTGACTCGTCCAATCAAGTTTACTTTTTTGATGAAGAAACTAAGAAAATTCGCCAAAATCTACAGGAACTGGGGCAGCTTGAATTAAAAGATGGGGCTTTGCAGGCTCGAAAATCCTTGGCCTACAGTTTAGCTCATCTCTTTGAAGGGCGTGACCGTGTTTCTTTTTCACAAGAATTCCAGAATCTGGCCCAGGATTTGACGCATCCAGAGGATTTTCCTCGACAGGCAACTCAGGTTCAGGCTGATTTACGAGATTATCAGGAAAAGGGAATCGGCTGGCTGCAAATGCTCCATCATTATGGTTTTGGTGGAATTTTGGCTGATGATATGGGACTTGGTAAAACCCTGCAGACTATTGCTTTTTTGACCAGTCAAGTGACAAAAGAAAGTCGAGTTTTGATTTTAGCACCGTCAGGTTTAATCTACAACTGGGCAGATGAATTTCAGAAATTTGCTCCACAGTTGGATGTGGCTGTTGTTCATGGTTTGAAATCTGGTCGAGAAGAGATTCTTGTCGAGAGCCATCAAATCTATGTGACTAGTTATGCTACCTTCCGTCAGGACAGTGATCTTTATCAGGGGATGGCCTTTGACTTCCTTTTCTTAGATGAGGCTCAGGTAATGAAGAACGCCCAGACCAAGATTGCTCAGACCTTGAGACAGTTTGTGGTGCCGTCAGTTTTTGCCCTGTCAGGGACTCCTATTGAAAACCATCTAGGTGAGCTGTGGTCTATTTTCCAAATCGTCATGCCAGGACTTTTGCCAAGCAAGAAAGAATTTATGAAATTGCCAGCAGAGCGAGTGGCTCAGTTTATCAAGCCTTTCGTGATGCGACGCAAGAAAGATGAAGTTCTGACTGAATTGCCAGACTTGATTGAAGTGGTTTATAAGAATGAACTGGAAGACCAGCAAAAGGCTATCTACCTAGCCCAGTTGCAACAGATGCGAGACCGTTTAGCTCAGGTGTCAGATCAGGAATTTCAGCGTAGTCGAGTGGAAATCTTGTCTGGTCTGATGCGCTTGCGTCAAATCTGTGACACTCCTGCCCTATTTATGGAAGATTATCAGGGAGCTAGCGGCAAACTAGATAGTCTCCGAGACCTGCTGGTCCAGGTGGCAGACGGCGGACACCGTGTTTTGATTTTCTCCCAGTTTAAGGGAATGCTGGAGAAAATTGAACAAGAATTGCCAGGCTTGGGCTTGACTTCCTTTAAAATTACAGGTTCGACCCCAGCCAAGGAAAGACAAGATATGACCAAGGCCTTTAACCAAGGGGAACGAGATGCCTTTCTGATTTCCCTCAAGGCAGGTGGGGTCGGTCTGAACCTGACAGGTGCTGATACGGTTATTTTGGTTGACCTTTGGTGGAATCCTGCGGTGGAAGCGCAAGCCATTGGCCGTGCCCATCGGATGGGACAAGAGGAAATGGTTGAGGTCTATCGCTTGGTAACTAAAGGAACTATCGAAGAAAAAATTCAGGAACTACAAGAACAAAAGAAACATCTGGTGTCACAAGTATTGGACGGAACAGAGTCACGTGGCAGCATGACCCTAGCAGAAATTAGAGAAATTTTGGGAATTTCTGAAGTCAGCACTTGAAAAATCAAGACAATACGCTATAATGAAGTGTTGAAAGGAAATAGAAAATGAAACAAGAACGATTTCCATTGGTGTCAGATGACGAGGTCATGTTGACTGAAATGCCAGTCATGAATCTCTATGATGAGTCTGATCTGATCAGTAATATCAAGGGTGAGTATCGAGATAAAAATTATTTAGAATGGGCTCCTATTGCTGAAGAAACACCAGTCAAACCGATTGAAAAGCAAGTAGAGAAAACTAAAAAGGCTCCTTTAGGGGTAAGAAAAGAAGGAAAGAGCTATGCGGAGGTGGCGCGTGAAGAAGCGCGTGCGGATTTGAAGAAGAAACGCTCAGCAAGTTATCTTACTAAGGACATCACTCCTACAAGACGCCATTCTCAGCCAAGTCTAGTTAGAAAGGGCAATCAACCTACCGCGCCTTTCCAAAAGGAAAATCCTGGTGAATTTGTCAAATATAGTCAAAAATTGACCCAGTCTCATTACATCTTGGCGGAAGAAGTGAGCAATATTTCGACTCAAGCTGAGCCAAAAGAAACTTCAGGCCCAAAGAAAAATAATTATGATTTTCTAAAGAAGAGCCAAATCTACAATAAAAAAAGTAAACAAACAGAACAAGAACGTCGGGTTGCCCAAGAGTTGAATCTGACCAGAATTACAGAATAGGGGAGGAAACATGTCAAAGACATATCATTTTATCGGAATTAAGGGATCAGGGATGAGTGCCTTGGCCTTGATGTTGCACCAAATGGGTCATAAGGTACAGGGATCAGATGTTGAAAAGTACTACTTTACTCAACGTGGTCTTGAGCAGGCAGGAATTACCATTCTTCCTTTTGATGAAAAGAATCTAGACGGTGATATGGAAATTATCGCTGGAAATGCCTTCCGTCCAGATAATAACGTCGAAATTGCCTATGCGGACCAAAATGGCATCAGTTACAAACGTTACCATGAGTTCCTAGGTAGCTTTATGCGTGACTTTGTTAGCATGGGGGTAGCAGGAGCACATGGAAAAACTTCAACGACAGGCATGTTGTCTCACGTCTTGTCTCACATCACAGACACCAGCTTCTTGATTGGAGATGGAACAGGTCGTGGTTCGGCCAATGCCAAATATTTTGTCTTTGAATCTGACGAATATGAGCGTCACTTTATGCCTTACCATCCAGAATACTCTATTATCACTAACATTGACTTTGACCATCCAGACTATTTCACAAGTCTAGAGGATGTTTTCAATGCCTTTAATGACTATGCCAAACAAATTACTAAGGGTCTTTTTGTCTATGGTGAAGATGCGGAATTGCGTAAAATTACGTCTGATGCTCCGATTTATTATTATGGTTTTGAAGCTGAAGGCAATGACTTTGTAGCTAGCGATCTCCTTCGTTCAACAACTGGTTCAACCTTCACAGTTCACTTCCGTGGACAAGAATTGGGTCAATTCCACATTCCAACCTTTGGTCGTCACAATATCATGAATGCGACAGCAGTTATTGGTCTTCTTTACACAGCAGGATTTGATTTGAACTTGGTGCGTGAGCACTTGAAAACATTTGCCGGTGTTAAGCGTCGTTTCACTGAGAAAATTGTCAATGACACAGTGATTATCGATGATTTTGCCCACCATCCAACAGAAATCATTGCGACCTTGGATGCGGCTCGTCAAAAATACCCAAGCAAGGAAATCGTAGCAATCTTCCAACCGCATACCTTTACAAGAACCATTGCCTTGTTGGACGACTTTGCTCATGCTTTAAACCAAGCAGATGCTGTTTACCTAGCACAGATTTATGGGTCAGCTCGTGAAGTGGACCATGGTGATGTCAAGGTAGAAGACCTAGCCAATAAGATTGACAAGAAACATCAAGTGATCACTGTTGAAAATGTATCTCCACTCCTAGACCATGACAATGCTGTTTATGTCTTTATGGGAGCAGGAGATATCCAAACCTATGAATACTCATTTGAGCGTCTCTTGTCTAACCTGACAAGTAATGTTCAATAGGAAGTTCCCATGGAAATTCCAATTAAGATCATTCAGGCAAGTAAGTCTGATTTGGCTGAGATAGAGGCAATTCAAACTTCGTCTTTTCCAGCTGAAAAGCAGCAACCTTCCCATATTTTAGAAGAAAGTATCCGTAAGTGTGCGGATACCTTTCTTCTAGCTAGGGATGAAAATCAACTTTTAGGCTATATTCTATCAAGGCCTCAGTCAGACAATCCGCAATGTCTAAAAATACATTCTTTAGTCATCGAGTCTGACCATCAGAGACAGGGCTTGGGAACACTTCTTCTTGCAGCCTTGAAAGAGGTGGCAGTTGAGCTGGATTACAAAGGGCTCCGTTTGGAGAGTCCTGATGAGTTGCTTTCTTATTTTGAAATGAACGGTTTCATTGATGAAGAAACTTCCCTTTATGCAACTAGTCAGGGTTATAGTATGATTTGGTTTAATCCTTTTTATCTGGAGGCACAATGAAAATTAGACAAGCAAGATTAGAAGATTTGGATCGGATTGTCGAGATTGAACTAGAAAATTTCTCGGTTGAAGAAGCCATTCCTCACTCTGTTTTTGAAGCGCATTTGCGAGAAATTCAGACCTCTTTTCTGGTTGCAGAAAAAGAGGGTAGAATCATAGGTTATATAGAAGGGCCAGTTGGCCCCCATCGCCATCTGCAAGACCAGTCCTTTACAGAAGAGATAGAAGATTATAGTCATAATCCTGGTGGCTATATCTCTGTGACCTGTCTGTCTATTGCAAAGGAAGCACAGGGACTTGGACTTGGTCAGAAATTACTAACAGCTTTGAAAGAGTTGGCTCTTGAACACGAAAGAGAAGGCATTAATCTAACCTGTCATGACTATCTCATCGCTTACTATGAAAAACATGGATTTGTCAATGAAGGCCTGTCCCAGTCAACCTTTGCAGGGGAAACTTGGTATGATATGGTCTGGGAAGCTAATACTCTTCGAAAATCAAATTCAAACCACGTCAGCGTCGCCTTACCGTACTCAAGTACAGCTGGCGGCTAGCTTCCTAGTTTGTTCTTTGATTTTCATTGAGTATAAAAAATAAGCTAGAAAAGCATGCTAGGTTGCTTTTCTTTCGTTTTTAAGATATAATATTATGGATTGTCAACGAGGAGGATAAACTTTTGAGTGAAAAGCCAAGAGAAGACGAAAAATTAAGCTTTAAAGAGCAGATTTTACGTGATTTAGAACGCGTCAAAAAATATGAAGAAGATCAGGAAGAAGTTAATTTAGCTTCAATAAAACCCCAACTTTCTTCTAAAAATGATCAGTCAATAGAAGATTTGATGGAAGATTCTCTATCAGCTGTAGAGGATATTATGAGAAACGCTCCTACCGTGCCGACTCACCCCAGCCAAGATTTATCAGCATCTCCATCAAATGAGATAAAAAGAGAAACTCTTACTGCTCCAAGCCATCCAAGTCAAGATGTTCCTTCTTCTCCCGCAGAAGAGGCTGTAAGACAAGCTCCACTTGCTCCTAGTCATCCGAGTCAAGAAGGACCTTCTGCTCCGTCAGCTGAGGGAGTATCAAGACCAGTTTCAGGACCTGTTAGTCCTAGAAAAGTAGAAAAGGAATTTAATGAAATTCCAACAAGGGTAGCTGTTTCTTATAAGACAGAAGGGCAGAAAGAAGTAGTAAAAAAAGAAGTTCCTACTTCACAACCAGTAGTGGAAAAGAAAGTAGTGGAAAAGAAAGCTGTAGAAGAAACGCCTGTAACTCCACGTCGTAGCCGTCGTGAGACAGTTCAGCCTACTAAGAAGAAAAAATCAGGATTCAAGGCCTTCTTTATTTCTTTACTAATTTTCCTAGGCTTGATTTCAGCAGGTGGTTACTTCGGTTATCAGTATGTTCAGTCGTCTTTACAGCCTGTGGATGCTTCATCTAAACAATATGTGACAGTGCAAATCCCAGAAGGAGCCAATGTTCAAACAATTGGTTCAACTCTTGAAAAGTCTGGCTTGATTAAACATGGAGTGATTTTTGCTTTTTATGCGAAATATAAAAATTATTCAGATTTGAAGTCTGGCTATTACAATTTGCAAAAGAGCATGAGTACAGAAGACATCATCCACGAACTACAAAAAGGTGGAACAGCTGAAGCTCAAGAACCTGCTCTTGCGAATTTAACAATTCCAGAAGGTTATACGATTGATCAAATTGCACAAGCGGTAGGTCAATTGCAAGGTGACTTCAAAGAGCCTTTGACAGCTGATGCCTTTCTAGCTAAAGTTCAAGATGAGAACTTTATCAGCCAAGAAGTTGCCAAATATCCTAGTCTACTTGAAAGCTTGCCTACAAAGGAAAGTGGCGTTCGTTACCGTTTAGAAGGTTTCCTCTTCCCAGCTACATACTCTATCAAGGAAAGCACAACTATTGAAAGCTTGATTGATGAGATGCTGGCAGCTATGGATAAGACTTTGGCACCTCATTATAGTGCAATCAAGTCTAAAAATTTGACAGTC